>VXSG01000035.1 GCA_009838075.1 Boseongicola sp. SB0665_bin_10
CCTCCTGCTGATGTCATTTGCCGTTTTGATAGCAACTATCGTTACAGAAGACTAGGTTCAAAGGTCACGGTCAGCGCACGGACCCGGGAAGGGTCAGGCGCCATGATCACCGGGTCAATTCGAACCCGACCCGAAAACGAGTCTTCCGGCCCGGTCCGGGACGGGCGCGATCCGGCCTGCAGTATTTCCATGCGTTCACTCCTTTCGACCGGGGCGTCGTCTCATTCGTTCGCCGTCGGCGGTGTTGAAACTGGCTGCCGGCAGGTTTACCACTTTGAGTGGATGGGCAAAACCCAACACAAGTACCGAATCCGCCACGGGGTTCTCATGCCTTTGGCTTCCTGATCCCGTTCTTCTTCATCCAGTTCGCGGGATGGTCGGGCGCCGTCTTGTAGCGCCTCGCGGCGAACTTCTTGGTCGAACCGCTCGCGAGCAGCGTCTCGATCTCGGGACGAAACGGATCAAGCTTGCTCTTGCCTGGCCTTGCGGCCGTCCGAGCGGCTCTCCGGAGGCCTCCCTCGCCCAGAGCGCTTCCCTGGTCCTGGCCGCAAGGGGCTCGCGCCCGGTCTCGGCGGCCATTGAGAACGCCATGGCGACGATCCGGCTCTGGATCGATTCGTCGAGCCTCCAGGATCCCTTGATGGCGTAGACCCTGATGGCGGCATTCGCGGCGATGGACAGGATTTTCATGCATTCGAGCATCAAGCGCCCGAGGCAGGAGCCTGGCGGGCCAACGTCCATGTCCGGATCTGCGCCGGCGGGTGCGCAGCAATGCGCATTCCCACCGCGACCGGGGAACGGAGGGTCGCAAGACCCCCGTCCACCCGGCCACATCCCGAGCGGTGCACCGGTCAGTGTGCGATTGCCTCCCTCGGATCGAAACACTCGTGGCCGAGACTCTCCGCAACCGCAGCATGGGTGATCCGTCCGGCGTGGACGTTCAGTCCGCTCATCAGGTGCGGGTCGTCTCCCAGCGCCTTGCGCCAGCCCTTGTCGGCAATCGCCAGCGTATGGGGCAGCGTGGCGTTGTTCAACGCCTGGGCCGAGGTGCGCGGCACGCCGCCCGGCATGTTGGCAACGCAATAGTGCACGACCTCGTCCACCACGTAGACCGGATCGTCGTGGGTCGTCGGGCGGGATGTCTCGAAGCAGCCGCCTTGATCGATCGCGACGTCGACAAGGACCGAGCCGGGCTTCATTCGGCTCACGAGTTCGGCGGACACCAGTTTCGGCGCCGCCGCGCCGGGAACCAAGACGCCGCCGATCACCAAGTCCGCCGCGATGCAGTGGCGCTCGATGGCATCGCGGGTCGAGAACACGGTGTTCAGCGGCCGCCCGAATTGCTGCCACAGCCGATTCAGCTGGCTGATGTTGCTGTCCAGCACCCATACGTCGGCACCCATGCCGAGCGCGATATGGATGGCGTGGGTTCCGACGACACCGCCGCCGATGATGACAACCTTGCCGGGATCGACGCCCGGCACGCCGCCCAGCAGTATGCCCAAGCCGTAATGGGTCTTCTCCAGGTAATACGCGCCTGCCTGGACCGACATGCGGCCAGCGACTTCCGACATTGGCGCCAGTAGCGGCAGGCCGCCGGATGGCGAGGTGACGGTCTCGTAGGCGATGCAGGTCGCACCGCTGCTGAGCAGATCTTCGGTCTGATCCGGATCGGGCGCAAGATGCAGGTAGGTGAACAGGATCTGCCCCTGGCGAAGCATCGCGCGCTCCGGCGCCAGTGGCTCCTTCACCTTGACGATCATTTCGGCCTCGGCGAACACCTCGGCGGGCGATTCGGCGATGGATGCCCCGGCCTCCTCGTAGTGTGCATCGGTCATGCCGATGGCCCCGCCGGCCCCGCTTTCCACGACGACACTGTGGCCGTGCGCGACGAGTTCGCGGACATTGCCGGGAATCAGCCCGACCCGGTATTCGTGTATTTTTGTTTCCTTGGGAACGCCAATGAGCATGTGAGCACCGTCTGGTGAACCGAGCGTGACGCACGAGCCCATACGATGTTTTCCAGGCGCAGTAAACAGACAGGAATTCGCCGAAGTCGGAACCGGCAGGCCCAGGGAAACGACTGCCGGAAAGTGCCGTTTCCGAGACGGTACCGTTCGCGGAAAATGTGGTGTCAGTCCGAAGATTGCAAGCCGAAGCGGTTTTGGTTGCAGGTCACGATACCTGCCGTGCGATCGTCTCGTCGAACGCCGTGAAACCATTGGCAAGTCGGTTCCGGCAGCATCTGTGCTTGGCGTCTACCCCGATTTGGGGCGAAATCCGTGACTTTCGATCCTGCATCGGAAAGTTGCACCTGATGCGTCCACGGGTCTGACTCTCAACTTGGGCTCGGTTCCGGAGCGATGACCGCCCCGCTTCCGTCTTCGCGTAAGAGCACATTGGCGAGAATGACCAACTTGCGCATGACCGCTGTCAGGGCGACCTTTTGCGCATTGCCCCTGCCGATCAACCGGTCGCAGAAGCCTTTCATGTCGGGATTGCGATAGAATCCGGAGGTTGCGGCCACGAAAAGGGTGCCGCTCGGCAGCATGCGCCCGCCAGTGACGCATCCCTGTCCCGTTCGCTTCCCGCTGTCATCGGGATGCGGTGCGAGGCCGGCGAGGGCCGCTGCGGGGCAGAATCCCGTGCCAAGCCCGTGAGGCCGTGACACCAGGGGACCACCAAGGTCCGTGGGGTCACGTGGCTGACGGGCCGTGATTCCCGTCCATGCAGACCGCGCTTGAACGTCTGCATCCGGCACGGTCTCAGACTCCCCGTTCTGGTGGGTTCCGCAGGTCTTGGCGGTTCCCCTGCCGTGATGCGCAATGCAATTCAGTCCAATCGATGAGCAGAGATCCAGGTTCTTCCTGAACGGGCGTGACAATTGGGTCCTGCAATCTCGTGCGTGCATGTCACTGCAAATGCACAAGGAGATGACATGCCACGGCCCCGTCACCGCGGGCCATCGTCTCCGCGTCAGGCCAAACTCTTCCGAAACGACAAGAGCCAGGCGGCACGCATGCCAGCTGACTTCGCTTTGCCGGGCGACCGCGTGATGACCAATCTGCATGGTGATCGTCTCATCATCGAACCTCTTCAACATCACCCCCGATCGCGCATTTGAGACGGTGAACGAATTCTTTCGATCCCGGCGTCAAGTCCCGCACGAGCCACCAAAGGGAGCCCCCGCAGCGGCTTAGCGCAGAACGACCACGGCGCACTCGGCGTGGCGAACGACGCGGGCCGCCGTTGATCCCAGTAACAGGTGCGACAAACCGGGCCGGTGCGACGACACCACTATGCAGTCCGTCCCATGCTTGCCGGCCCAATCGAGAATGGTGTTCGTCGGGTGCCCGGAAAGAACTTGAACGTCGACATCATCGCCGGAGATTTCTGCCTTGATCATGGAGGCCTGGTCCGACCGGCTTTTTTCCATCTGATCGGCAGGAAAGTAGGACCCGACATATGATGGCAGTTCTTCCAGCACCGAAAGTACGGTGATCTTTCCGCCATCGGCCAGAAGGCGGCGCGCGGCGTCAAGGGATTTCGTGTAGGCTTCGACGTGACCAGGGGCAACGGCGACGAGAACGTGAATGTACATCTGAACCTCCGGGTTCTTTCGAGTGAAGGGCGCGTGCCAAGCGACCAAGGCCGCGCCGGATCATTTGGCTGGCAACCGGGGTGGCAAGAAGACGCGCCGATGGCGCCGGACTCACTTCAGCGCATAGGGCAGCCAAGTGGCGATTGCCGGGAAGAGGAAAACCAGCAGCAGGCCGAAGATCTGGATCACCACAAACGGGCCAACTGAATTGTAGACGTCTCCCATGCTGACATCACTGGGCAGGACGCCCTTGATCCAGAACAGCACGAAGCCGAAGGGTGGCGTCAGGTAGGCAATCTGGATGTTCACGATGAAAAGGGCGCCAAACCACAGCTTGTCGATCCCCAACTCGTCGATGATTGGAATGAACAGAGGCGTGCAGAGCAGGATGATCGCCCAATCATCCATCACCATGCCCAGCACCAGAATGATCAGCATCATCATCAGCAGGATGCCGGTGCCACCCCCGGGCATGGACAGCACGAGGCTGGTCAGCAAGTCCTGGCTGCCCATGGAGTTGAAGACGTTGAGGTAGACGGTTGCACCGATCAGTATCCACAGGCCCATGCCGGACAGCTTGATCGTGGAGACGAGCGAATCGACCAGCACCTCCCTGGTGAGACGCCCGTAGGCCAGGTTGATGAGGAAGGCGCCCGTCGCCCCAAAGGCCGCAGCCTCCGCCGGCGTTGCGATGCCGCCCCAGATCACGCCGAGCACGATGGCGATCAACAGGGCGAACGGCCAAATGCTGAAGACGGCCATGAATTTTTCCTGGCGCGTGAATTTTTGGTCCGCCGGAAGGGCGGGGCCCAGGTGGGGCTGCATCCGACACCGAACACCGATGTATATGACGTAGAAGGTTGCCAGCATCAGACCGGGAACAACCCCTGCCATGAACAGGTCACCGATCGAAACCTTGGCCAGCAGCCCGTAGAAGATGAACGGCACGCTGGGTGGGATCAATGCGCCGAGCGCACCGCCCGCCGCGATTGAACCGATCGCAATCGAACGGTCATAATTGTAGCGCACCATGGAAGGATAGGCGATTTGGCCCATTGTCGTCGTGGCGGGAGGCGTGATGCCGGTCACGGCGGCAAAGACCGTGCAAACCTGGACCGTGCCCATGGCCAGGCCACCGTGAATGTGCCCGATCAACTTGTAGACCGCGTCGTAGGCGGCCTCGGCCACGCCCGAAAACCGTATGAGAGACCCCATGAACAGAAACAGCGGCACCGTCACAAGCACCGAATTCCAGGGTGTCGAATAGAAGGCGCTGGGAACGGAAAGCAATGCGCGCGGCTCAAGGATCATGGCGAACAGAACCGCCGTCCCGCCAAGCCCGAACGCAACGGGCAACCCCATGAAGAGGAAGATGAACAGCACGATGAAATAGAGGGCAGTGATCAGTTCGAGGCTCATGTTTTCCGGTCCCGTGTCCTTTTGCTGTCTTCGGCCCGAGGCCGAAACCAGGGCGCCAGCAACCTGATCGGCACAGCTCCGCCCCTCGGGGTTCCATTGGCCCGGATCGGGCCAATGGACTTGGCAAACTCAGCGATCAGACCGCCAAGCGCGCCGGATCAGTTGCCGGCGGCCTTGTCTTCCATGAACCTCTTGTAGATCTCGACGCCCTTGGCGTTGCCAGCGGACGCCGCAGCGACCTGCGGCCAGACTTCAGCGATGGATTTCGCGCGCATCCGCGCGATTTCCTCATCGGAGAATTCAATCACCTCGCCACCGGCGTCGCGCAGGATCTGAAGAGCTTCCTCAACACCGTCAGCATGCAACTTGCTGGTCAGGAAATACGTCTCCTCGAAGACGCCTTCGATCTGCTCGCGCTGCCAGTCGGTCAAGGCGTTCCAGCTTTGCAGGTTGACAAAGATCTCCTGGTGCTGCGCAGGGTTCCATCCCGGCATGATCGCGTAGTTGATCACTTCCTGAAACGACATGTCGTCGATGCCGCCCGTGTCCCAATACGTGCCGTCAATGGTGCCCAGCTTGATGGCGGTGTAGATTTCGCCGGCGTTCATGGAAACCGGCGCGCCGCCCATGGTCGAGTGAAAGATGGCCTGCGGGCCGCCCGCGCGCATTTTCTTGCCATCCAAGTCCTCTAGTCTTTCCACCCGGAAAGTGGTGAACATGGCGTTCGGACCCTGGTTCGTCCAACCGACCCAATGCAGGTTGCGCGCATTGGCAGCCGCTTGCACGATGTCGCCGACGCGATAGTCGGGGTTGCCCCACATCACTTCCCAGGCTTCCCCGGTGTTGTTGGCGCCCATGGCCATGCCAAAGGCCAGCATGCCCTCGGGCATGTCGCCGCCGTAGACAGACCCCCAGCCCGCGTAACCGTCGGTCAGCCCTGCGGCAGCGGCGCCGAAGGCTTCTGCGCCGCTGATCAGCGCGCCTGCCGGCTCCACGCGGATCTTGACGGTGCCTTGGGTGGCCTTTTCAACCGCTTCGACCCAAGGGATCACACCGTTGTCCCAGCCTGCATCGGTCTGGTCAAACGCGGGTTGGAAAGTCCATTCGGTCACGGTGTCCGGCGGACCATCCTGTGCCACAGCCATGCTGCCGGATACGGCAACGGCCCCGGCCCACAGCGTGGTTTGCAGCATTCTGGTATGTTTCATTTTTTCCTCCTGGTTCATTGGGCATTCACTAGTCGAACGAAGATGATCCGCGACGGCTTTCAAGACCGCCCGTCAGCGGCCAAGAGCGGTTCGAATGTCCTGAATTAGGTGCTTGATCACGATCAGGAGCACGAGTGCCCCACTGATCGGGATCGCGAACTTGATAGGGTAAATCGGGATGGGAACAGCGGTTGGCGTCCTTTGATTGAGCATCGCCGACAAGGATGCCGCCTCGTAGCCCTTCCAGATCAGCACGACCAGGAACAGGATCGCGATGGGCGCCGTCAAGATGTCGAGAATGGCCTTTGTGCGATCCCTGGCATTGGCATAGAACAGGTCGAGCTTCACGAAACTCTTGTGCTGCAACGAATACACCCCGCCGACACAGGCCAGTATGACCATGGCGGCCTGCAACGTTGTCCCGATCCACTGAGACGGCTGGTTCATGACGTAGCGCAGGAACACGTCAGAAACGCCGAATGCCATGCAGTACAGGATCAACAGCCAGCCGATCCATCCAAAAACCTCTGAAATCCAGTGTGTCAGCGTCTCCAGTCCCCGGGTCACCAAATCGTGTCCTTTCTCATTCTGACCTCTGCCTCACGCCAAGGGCTCGTCATGCGTCAAATGACAAAATTCATGCAATCAGAAGCGGGTCTTTCCCGTCCCGCCTCCCGCAGTGACGTGCAGCACCTGATGTGGCGTGACGCTGCCTCTCGCCTTGCCTGATCGCGCTTCGATGCAAAGCGGGAGATCTAGAAGGGCAGGAAACGCTGCGGTATGCGGAATCACCCCCGAAAACTTCACGTGGAGGCGGGCTGCTGAATTGAGCCGTTTTGCCTCTGTCCATGTTGACCAACCAAAGACTAGGGCGTCGGACAGGACTAGGTACAGTTTGCGAAATTCGTGGGTGCAGAGTTTCGGGCGCAAGTCTCTCCATGCCCGAGATCAGGCGCCCAGCTCCACGATGGTCTGCTTCAGTTCCTGAAGACCGGACTCGATCAGAAGCGGGTGGATGGCTGAAACGCCCACGCGAAACGCGTACTCGCCGGTTTCGCGCACGGAATAGCAGGGCGCGATTTCTTCGATGACCACGCCCCTTTCGCGGGCCCTCCCGGCAATCTCGCTGGCGAGAAGGCGTTTCTCCCGGTCGGAGAGCACGAAGGTGGTTCCGCCGAATTCACCCATGATGTCAAAGCCGGGGAAATGCGCGCGCAGGAAACGGTTCGCGATCTCCCATCGTTCCCTGTGTCCTTTCTGGATGCGCCTGAGCCGACTTTCATACTGTCCGAACCTGATGAACGCGGCCGCCGTAAGCTGAAGCACCGTCGGGGGATGGCGCATGATCCTGCCACGCAGGTCGCGCGCCGCCGTGATGAATTCCTCCGAGGCCGTCATGTATCCAAGCCGCAACCCGGGGGACAGGCCCTTTGACAGGCTGGCCAGGTAGATGACGCGCCCCGAATTGTCCACGCTGAACAGCGGCAGGGGCGTGAAATGGCGATAGTCGACGTCGCATTCGTAGTCATCTTCGACGATGAAGAAATCATGCTCTTCGGCGGCCTCGATCAGGGCCTGTCTGCGACGCTCGGACATCGTGACGGTTGTCGGGAACTGGCGATTGGGCGTGACGAACACCATTGTCGCGCCCTTGAGGCGTTCGTCCACGATCATGCCTTCGTCATCAACGGGCTGGAACTTCAATTCGCCGAAGCTGGAACGCAACATCTTTCGGGCGTCCGGGTATCCCGGATCTTCAATGACGGCCACGCGATCGCGCCCGCCAAGCAGATGGCTCGCCATGTAGAGACCGTTTTGGGCGCCCAGGGTGACAAGCGCCGAGTCCGCCTTCACGAACACGCCCCGACGCGGCAGGATACGGGTGCGAATCTGTTCGATGAACTCGGCATTTTCCGAATAGTGCCCGTCGGATGACCAAACCTTCAGGTCTGCCCGGTTCATTGCCTGGCGCGAACATTCGCGCCATTCGGAGACGGGAAACTCACCTTCATCAATCTGGTTGCACACGAAGGGAAATTTGAAGTCATACCAGTTTTCCGGCCGCACGATCGTTGCCAGATCATCGGATTGTCGTTGCCAGTTCAACCGGTCTCGCAGCGGTGAGGGCTTGTTCAGTTTCGTGTTTTCGGGCCGGGGATTCCTGATTCCCTGATCCGCGAGCACAAAGAAGCCCGATCGGCTCTTTGACAGGATAAGCTGCTGTTCTTCCAGGATCTCATAGGCCGCAATGACCGTGTTGATGGACACTTCAAGTTCCTTGGCGAATTTCCGGCAAGACGGCAGGCGCATGCCAGGCTGCAGATGTCCGTCCAGAACCAGTCTCGCGAGCTGCGTCACAATCTGGTCACGAAGCCCGACAGTCCCGTTTCGATTGAGTTTCAGCCCCAATTGCATGCGCGCGAACCCCTTGAGCATGTTTCTTCCGACTGGGAAATTGCAACGTATTCCGACTCGAACCAGTTACCGAAGGACGACGGGCGTTCAGGTGCGCCCTTGAGAGGAATCGATCAGGCGGCGGTCTTGCAGAAGAGCGCGGCCCGGGGCATCCGGCTGCGGGGACTAGACGTCCTTGCCACCGGTGAAGTTGAACTCCGCGCCGGTCCGGATGCCCGACGGCCAGCGCGCGGTCATGGTCTTCAGGCGCGTGTAGAACCGCACGCCTTCCATGCCGTGGATGTAGTGATCCCCGAAGAGCGACCGTTTCCAGCCACCGAAGGAATGGTAGGCCACCGGAACGGGGATCGGGACATTGACACCGACCATGCCGATTCGAGCACGCGCCCAGAAATCGCGGGCGGCATCGCCATCGCGGGTGAAGATTGCAGCGCCGTTGCCATATTCATGATCGTTGATCATCTGTACGGCTTCTTCATAGCCATTCGCCCGGACGACCGACAGAACCGGGCCAAAGATCTCTTCCTTGTAGATCGACATGTTTGTCGACACGTTGTCAAACAGGCATCCGCCGACGAAATAGCCGTCTTCATAGCCCTGCAGGCTGATGTCACGGCCATCGACAACCAGGCTTGCCCCCTGTTCGAGGCCCTGCTCGATCAGGTTGTGAATCCTGTTGTAGCTTTGCTTCGAGATCACCGGCCCCAGCTCTGAGGCGGGATCAGTGTAGGGCGCAACCTTCAAGGACCGTATGCGCGGCTCAAGCGCCTCCACGAGCGCGTCGGCGGTCTTCTCGCCCACTGGAACGGCCACCGAGATCGCCATGCAGCGCTCCCCGGCCGAACCATAGGCCGACCCGATCAGCGCGTCAGTCACCTGGTCCATGTCAGCATCCGGCATCACCACCAGATGGTTCTTGGCGCCGCAAAGCGCCTGAACGCGTTTGCCCGAATCCGTGCCGCGGGAATAGACATAATGGCCGACCGGGGTGGAGCCGACGAAGCTGACGGCTTGGACCTTCGGGTTGTCCAGGAGTGCATCCACGGCCTCCTTGTCGCCGTTGACGACATTGAAGACACCTGCAGGCAAGCCCGCTTCGGCCAGCAGTTCCGCGATGCGCAGAACGACGGACGGGTCCTTTTCCGACGGCTTCAGCACGAAAGTGTTTCCGCACGCGATCGCCACGGGATACATCCAAAGCGGGACCATTGCCGGGAAGTTGAACGGCGTGATCCCCGCGACGACGCCCACGGGCTGGCGCACCGTGTGGCTGTCAACATTCACGGCCACCGCTTCGGAATATTCGCCCTTCAGCAGCTGCGGTATGCCGCAGGCGAACTCCACCACCTCGATCCCGCGGGCGATTTCACCTTTCGCGTCCGGAATGGTTTTGCCGTGCTCGGCAGAAAGGAGTTCCGCCAGCTCATTCGTGTGCTTTCTCAGCAGGTCACGGAACTCGAACATTGCCATCGCCCGCCTTGCCGGCGGTGTTGCGGCCCAGGCGGGCAACGCGGCTGCCGCGACATCAACAACTTCGTTAACGTCGGTTCTTGACGCCAGTGCAACCTGTCCAGTTGCCGCCCCCGTGGCAGGGTTGTAGATGTCCCCGGTGCGTGTGGACGCACCGCTCCACGGCTTGTTTTGCAAGAAATGGCTGACTGTCGGCATGTTCATTCTCCCAATGTCCCCGGCAGCGCGCCGGGCGTGCGCGCGTCGGGTCGAAAATGATGAACGAACGAGGCATCACACAGGTACAGATGCAGTGATAAACGAGTACAGTTCACGACTGTCCCGTCAAAAGTCAAATAAAGTCAACTTCTTATAATTCCGGTTTGGCGAGAAGCGGTTTCGAAATTGGCAAGCATCTGGTACCCGTTGATGGTCACGAGCACGTACGAGAGCACCGCCAAGCGTGGGGCGGTTGCTGAGTTTGGCCCGTGATGGCACGCTTGGGCCATGGCCGCGTCACGGGACATCATGCAGCTGAACGCTCGCCTTCCGGGTGTCAGCCCGATGATCTGGAGGCGCCGGACAGGCAAGTCTCCGATTTCCTGTTCGGCGATGTGGCAGCCGCGATGGAACGGATGGCGGCACGCAGGCCGTTCGTGGCAGGGAAGTTCTCGCGTTGTGCCGTGTACAAGCGGTTTCGGGCCGGAGAGCATCACGACCTGGCGCGTCAGCAGATGTGGCAGGGGGGGCGGAACGGACCGGTTTCGGACGGGCGCTTCAGACATGTCCTGAAACCATTTTGACGGCCTGTCGAACAAGCCTTTGATTCTGGACACCCATTTGAATGAACCGGGCAGAGCCGAGACAAGACCGGTCAGGCACGTGACCCTGCAGACATTGGCGCTGCCGGGATGTGCCATGGCTGCTGCATCAAGTCATTTTGACATCAACGCATCGAAATGGCAGTTCATTCGCCATGAGAACGACCCTGAACATCGACGACGAGATCCTGGAGGCGGCCAGGTCGATCGCGGGAGAGCGAAACCTCTCCGTGGGTGCGGCGCTGTCCGAGCTGGCCCGGCGCGGATTGCGGCCGACAGCCCAGGTCGGACGCAAGCGCGGCGGCTTTCCGGTGTTCGAGGTCTCTCGCGCCGGCACCGTCCTGACCCTCGACCGTGTCAGGAAGCATGAAGACGATCCTTGATCTTCCTGCTCGATCTCAACCTGCTGCTCGCCCTTGCATGGCCGTCGCACGTGCACCACGACGTTGCGCACGCATGGTTCGAACGGGAAGCTTCGCCGGGCTGGGCGACCTGCCCGCTGACCCAACTGGGGTTTGTCAGGCTGTCTTCCAATCCCGCCTTCACGTCCGACGCGGTTTCGCCGCCCGAGGCGCTCTCCCTGCTTCAGGCCATCACCGGCATGGACGGCCACGAATTCTGGCCCGACGACGTCGACTGCGTGTCGGCATCGTCTGCCGACGGCTTGCGGATCACCGGGCATCGCCAGGTAACCGACGCATATCTCCTGTCGCTCGCACGCGAACGGTCGGGATGCCTGGCGACGCTGGATCGCCAGTTTGGCTGGCTTCTGCCCCGGAGCGATCGACCAAGCCCGCATCTTCGCATCGTCGAATCCGGCTGAGCCGGCGGTGCATGCATCCGCGATTCCGGTTCCGGCCGTGGCGGCGCAAAATGGCCCGGACCCGACATGGATTCGAAATCGCCGTATGCTTCCCATGCCGTTGACTTCTTGAGGCCGTTCTTCTTCATCCAGTTCGCGAGGTTGCCGGGCGTCGTTTGGCCGGTGGGGCTGCCCCGCCGCCCGAGATGGACGCTTCAGGATCCCGGAAGAGGGTCGTCCCCGGGAGGTTGGGGCAAAAGGGTCGGGTGCAGGGTGGTAAAGATCGAATCGAAGCTGCCCTCGCCGCCGTCGGCCTCGGCGAAGGCGGCGCTGGCGTGGCCCGCGGCAAGCCTCGGGAATCCGTCCCCGGACGGGCGGCTGGAGAAACGGCCGGACCAGGATCCGTCCGAGCCGACGATGGCGCGGTCCGGGTGGGTCACCGCCACGGCGGCGCCCTGGAACCCGCCGGTCGCGCCGATCGCGGTCGGCGCAAGGCGGATCTCGTAGTCGGCGGGCGGGTGCTCGGCAGCCGCGTCGCTGCGCCGCCAGCCGAGTATCGCATAGAGGTGTTCGCGTTCGAGCGCGATGTCGCCGAGGCAGCCGATGCAGCCGGCGACGGTGCCGGCGGCGAAATCCGCTTGCAGCGTGATCGTCGCCGTGAACTCCTCGGCCAGCGGTTCCGCGCCGGGCTTGCGGTAGCGGTAAACCCCGCCGGCGCTGCCGGCATAGGCAGCCATGCCCGAGACCGGGAGTTCCGGCGGGAAGCGGGCATCGAGCTCCGGCCCGTCAATGAAGGGGGTGATCTCGGCGTCCGCCGGGTTGAGGCGCCGCGTCGTCCTGGCGCCGTCGAAGCGCATCCAGAACCCGGCCGACAGGTAGTCGGTCGGGTCGTCGTTGTCCCAGCTTACCAGGGCGTAGGCGAGCGAGACTCCGTCCCGGCCGGTCTTGCCCATGGTCCAGCGCCGGCCCGAGTGGTTGGGCATGAAGGGGAACCAGGACCACGAATGCCATTCGTCGCGGAGGCTCGAGAAGCGCTCCGTGCGGCCGTCCGCGCGTGCAACCGCAATTCGCAGCACCTCGCCGTCGAAGCTCGTCGGACGGGCGGGGGCGCGCTCTTCGCCGCCGGAGCATGCGCCGAGCGCGAGCATGAGTGTGAGGCAGGCGAGACGGCCAGCAAAATCCATGAAATCCAGTCTCCTCAATCAAGTTCGCGCGACAGGAAATCGCCCGTCGGGACTTTCACGATGCCGGTTCGGCCGGATCCCGGCTGTCCTTCGTCGGTGTCCGCGAGACCTGCCTGGCGTGCGCGCCCATGCATCTCGCCAGGTCTTCCCGGGATGGCAGCCGCTCGGGCCATTCTACGGAAGTCGGGGCCGGTCTCAAGCCGTCTCTGCGGCCTTGCCCCTGGGCGCGGCCTGCAGTGCGGTCATGGGGTTGCATCCCTTGCACGCCGTCGAATCCAGCTGGCTTGCGATGCGGCACCACGCCAGGGAGCTCGCCAAGGTCCGCGCGAAGCCCTTCGCCGGGCGCCGGCACCGCGACATCCACGCGAACGTCCTCTCCCCCACCCAGCGACGGCAGGGTTGCCCGGCACACGGCGCCATGCTTCGCCTAGGCAGAAAGCGCCGCCTCCAGCGCAATCCGGACCATGTCGCCAAAGGACCTCTCGCGACTCTCCGAATTCAGCGCCTCGCCGGTCTGCAGATGATCCGAGACGGTCAGGATCGCGAGCGCCCGTGCACCGTGGCGCGCGGCGACAGTGTAAAGCTCCGCCGCCTCCATCTCGACAGCGAGTACGCCGTGCCGGGTCATCTGCTCGTTGAGGTCGGGACGTTCGTCGTAGAACGTGCCTGACGAGTAGATGCCGCCGACATGTGTTGGCGTCCCAGTCCCTTCGGCGGCCTCAACGGCTGCGCGGAGAAGCGTCCAGTCGGCGCAAGGCGCAAAGTTCAGCTCCCGGAACATCCCCCTCGACGGCGTCTCCATCGAGGACGCGGTCATCGCGACGACGATGTCGCGGAGCTTCACATGCGCCTGCATGCTGCCGCAGGAACCGATGCGGACCAGCGTCCTGGCACCGTAGTCGCGGATGAGCTCGTTGGCGTAGATCGAGAGCGACGGCATTCCCATGCCCGAGCCGTGGATCGTGACCGGATGCCCGTTCCACGTTCCCGTGAAACCCAGCATGCCGCGCACCTTGTTGACCAGCTTCGGCGCGTCGAGAAACTTTTCCGCCGCCCACTTGGCACGCATCGGGTCGCCCGGCAGGAGAACGGTTTCGGCGATGTCTCCGGTCTTGGCGCCGATATGGATGGTCATGTCACGGGTTCCCGTCTGCTGCTGTCCTGGCGACAGGTTCCGCCAAATCGCGGCGAGGTGCAATCGCTCCCGCGGTTCGGGTTGCGCCGGAAGCGGCAGGCGACGCGGGACGCGTGTCGCCCGGGCCGGCAGACCGAGGACCGTCTCAGCCACGGGGACTCGCCAGGCAGGGCGCAGGGAGGTTGCGCCTACTCCGCCGCGACCTGTCGCCGGTCGGCAAGCTGCACGATGTCGAGCATGATCCGGTTCAGCTCGAAATCCCGTGGCGTGTAGACCCGCGCGACGCCCATGGCGCGTAGCCGCGCCGCGTCTCCGTCAGGAATGATGCCGCCCACGACGACCGGCACGTCGCCGAGACCGGCGCACCGCAGCTCCACCAGGGTCTCCCTGATCAGCTGGAGGTGGGATCCGGACAGGATCGACAGCCCGATGACATGGGCGCCGGAATCCCTGGCGGCGGCGACGATTTCCGACGGCGTGAAGCGGATGCCCTCGTAGGTCATGTGCATCCCGACGTCCCTGGCGCGGACGGCGATCTGCTCGGCCCCGTTCGAATGGCCGTCGAGGCCGGGCTTCGCGATCAGGAACTTCATGCGCTCGCCGAGCCTTGCGGACACCGCGTTGACGGCGTCCCTGACGTCGTCGAGCCCCTCGGTCCGGTTGGAAGGCGATATCGAGACGCCGGTCGGGGCGCGGTACTGGCCGAAGGCCGCGCGGACGACGTCACCCCATTCGCCCGTCGTGGCGCCCGCCCTGGCGGCCTTGATCGAGGCGGGCATGACGTTCCTGTCCGACCCGCAAGCGTCGCGCAGTTCCTCGAGCGCCTCCGTCACGGCCGCGTCGTCGCGATCGTTGCGCCAGGCCTCGAGGCGCGCCGTCTGCTCCGCCTCGGCGCTCTGGTCGATCGCGACGATGGCCTCGGCCCCGGACGGCAGGGGCGACTCCTCGCCGTTCTCGTACCTGTTGACACCCACGACGACCGTCTCGCCGGACTCGACCTTGGCGATCCGCTCGGCGTTCGAACTGACCAGCCGCGACTTCATGTACTCTATCGCCTCGACCGCGCCGCCGGCGGCATCTATGTGGGCAAGCTTGTTCCGGGCGCAGCCCTTCAGCTCCTCGACCTTCGCCGCGACGACCGGGTTGCCGTCGAACAGGTCGCCGAACTCGAGCAGGTCCGTCTCGTAGGCAAGGATCTGCTGCATGCGCAACGACCATTGCTGGTCCCAGGGACGCGGCAGTCCGAGCGCCTCGTTCCAGGCCGGCAGCTGCACCGCGCGGGCGCGGGCGTTCCGCGACAGCGTGACCGCGAGCGTTTCCAGGAGGATTCGATAGACGTTGTTTTCGGGCTGCTGCTCCGTCAGGCCGAGCGAGTTGACCTGGACGCCGTAGCGGAAGCGCCGGTACTTCGGGTCCTCGACCCCGTAGCGCTCGCGGCAGATCTCGTCCCAGAGTTCCGAGAAGGCGCGCATCTTGCACATCTCGGTGACGAAGCGAATGCCGGCATTCACGAAGAAGGAGATGCGCCCGACCATGGCCGGGAAATCCTCCGCCGGCACCTTGGCCCTGAGGTCGTCGAGCACGGCCTGCGCCGTCGCCAGCGCGTAGGCAAGTTCCAGCTCCGGCGTCGCGCCGGCCTCCTGAAGGTGATAGGAGCAGACGTTCACCGGGTTCCATCCGGGCATGTGCCTGCCCGTGTAGGCCGCGACGTCCGTGACCATGCGAAGGCTGGACGCGGGCGGGCAGATGTAGGTGCCGCGGGACAGGTATTCCTTGATGATGTCGTTCTGGACCGTGCCCTTGAGCTTCGCGATGTCGGCGCCCTGTTCCTCGGCAACGGCGATGTAGAGGGCGAGCAGCCACGGCGCCGTGGCGTTGATCGTCATCGACGTGTTCATCCCCTCCAGCGGGATCTGGTCGAACAGGAGCCGCATGTCGCCCAGGTGCGAGATCGGCACCCCGACCTTGCCCACTTCGCCCTGCGCCAGTTCGTGGTCGCTGTCATATCCCGTCTGCGTCGGCAGGTCGAAGGCGACCGAGAGGCCGGTCTGGCCCTTGGAGAGGTTTTCGCGGAAGAGCGCGTTCGAGGCCTGGGCCGTCGAATGCCCGGCATATGTCCTGAAGAGCCAGGGTCTGTCTGCGTTCATGGGCGCCTCCGAAGAGCAACAAAGTTGCGGCACGTGGCAGTAAAGCGTAACAAACTGTCCCTGTCAACACGCCGCGTTGCAGCGTATTCCGGGCGCGGCGGCAGCATTCAGGACCCTGAGGTCAACCGCCGTGCAAACGCTTCTGTGCGCGAAAATGTCCTGAATCTGGCTCTGCAGCATGGGTTTGGGTAACATAGTTTCAATTTTTCGGCCATTTAATATTGAATATTGCGCGATGGCGTGATTGACTCGGGGTCGAATCTGTGATTCTGCATTGCGGCGTCACATCGAAGGAGCAACGCGGGATGGCTTTGGACAAGATGAATGCAGACTCCGCTTCAGCGGCGGGCAGGGATCTCTACGACCTGGGGGAAATCCCACCCATGGGCCACGTGCCGGCAAGGATGCATGCCTGGGCGATTCGCCGCGAGCGGCATGGTGAGCCGGACCAGTCGTTCCAGCTGGAGGTGGTCGATGTCCGCAAGCCCGGCAGCAGCGAGGTCGTCGTTCTCGTGATGGCCGCCGGCGTCAACTACAACGGCGTCTGGGCCGGGCTCGGCATTCCGATAAGCCCCTTCGACGTTCACGGGGCCGACTACCACATCGCCGGCTCCGACGCCGCGGGAATCGTCTGGGCCGTCGGTGACCGTGTCAGGAACTGGAAGGTCGGTGACGAGGTCGTCATCCATTGCAACCAGGATGACGGTGACGACGAGCACTGCAACGGTGGCGACCCGATGTACTCCCCGAGCCAGAGGATCTGGGGATACGAGACCCCGGACGGCTCGTTCGCCCAGTTCACGACGGTCCAGGCGCAGCAGCTGATGCCCCGTCCGAAGCACCTGACCTGGGAGGAAAGCGCTTGCTACACGCTGACGCTGGCCACGGCCTACAGGATGCTCTTCGGCCACCACCCGCACGAGCTGAAGCCCGGGCAGAACGTGCTTGTCTGGGGCGCCAGCGGAGGGCTCGGGTCCTACGCGATCCAGCTCGTCAACACCGCCGGAGGCAACGCGATCGGCGTGATCAGCGACGAGGAGAAGCGCGATTTCGTCATGAGCCTTGGCGCGAAGGGCGTGATCAACCGCAGCGAGTTCGCGTGCTGGGGACAGCTGCCGACGGTCAACTCGCCGGAATACGGAGCGTGGTTCAAGGAGGTTCGCCGGTTCGGCAAGGCCATCTGGGACATCACCGGCAAGGGGGTCAATGTCGACATCGTCTTCGAGCACCCGGGAGAGGCCACGTTCCCGGTCTCGACCTTCGTGGTCAGGAAGGGCGGGATGGTCGTCATCTGCGCGGGGACCACCGGCTACAACCTGACGATGGACGCGCGTTACGTCTGGATGCACCAGAAGCGCATCCAGGGCAGCCATTTCGCCCACCTGCAGCAGGCCTCGGCCGCCAACAAGCTGATGGTCGACCGTCGCCTCGACCCGTGCATGTCGGAGGTCTTCCCGTGGAGCGACATCCCGGCCGCCCACGTGAAGATGCGCCGGAACGAGCACAAGCCCGGCAACATGGCCGTCCTGGTCCAGGCGCCGCGGACGGGGCTGCGCACGCTCGAGGACGTGCGGGAGGCAGGCAAGCAGGGATAGGCGGGGCCCTTGCCGCCTGGCGGCAGCCGGGGGAGCGCGGATGCCGCCCCGTGCCCTGCCTTGGGCAAGGGCGGTTCGCGCCGGGCGGCGCCGGCCGGGCTTGTTGCCGCCCTCCATGAATTCTCGTGGCGGCGTCCGCGTCCGTCAGCCCCGGGGCGCCGGGATCCGGGTCGGTTGCGCGCTGGCCTGTTCAGTGGGGCGTCAGGCGCCGGTTGGGCAGGCCTGGACGTTGCGCGGCCGGGCCCGCGCCGGTGCCGGGCCGGGCAGGGGCCCTGGGGCCTCCGCGCGGAGGGAAGCCGTGACCGCCCGGCAATTCGTGATTCAGATGCCCTCGCGCGTGTCGGCGATGCCCTGGTCAACGACCTTGCGGAGCGCCTCCGCGTCGCTGTCTCCCTCCACGCGTCGCAGCCGGAAGAGATCCACCTGCCGGTCGGCCGAGGTGCCCTCGCGTATGATGTCGAGCGCGCGCCGTATCTCCACCTCGCAACCCAGCGCCTGGGCGTCCTCCACCAGGTCGTCGAGAAGCTCGGTGACCATGTCCTCTATGTCCGTGCGACCGCTCAGGCGGCGGGAGTCGCCGAAGTTTGCCAGCACGCCGTAGCGCTGCGCGACCCAGCGGTTCTCCGCGATGATCTCGGTATGGTCCTCGAGCGGCAGCCTGCCCTCCTTGTCCAGGCGCATCAGCATCCGGATGATGCATGCGTACAGCGCCGCGATGCAGACCGCGTCCTCGATGCGGGTGCAGATGTCGCATATCCGGAGCTCGATGGTCGGGAAGGCATGGGAGGGGCGAATGTCCCACCACAGCTCGCTGCCGTCGTCGATGAACTTCAGCCGCTGGTACTCGGCGAGCAGCTGGTCGTATTCTTCCCAGGAGTGCAACGGGCCGGGCACCCCGGTGCGGGGAAGGCCGCCCATCAATGTCAGCCGCCAGGACTTGAACCCGGTCAGCCGGCCCTGGCTGAAGGGCGAGGAGGTCGACAAGGCATGCAGGAGGGGCAGGTAGTTGCGGAGCACCGTCATGACCCGGATCCGGGAATCCTCGTCCCCGAAGCCTGCATGGACATGCATGCCTCCGATCAGGAACTGGCGCACGTTCTCCTGGAACCTGCTAGCGAAATTCTCGTAGCGCTTCTTCGGCGTTGTCATCTGGTCCGTGTGCGACGCGAAGGGATGCGTGGACACGGCGAGGACCGCCGCGCCGTGCCGTTCCGCCGCCTCGATGATCGTGCCCCGGGTTTCGCGCAGGGCCTGTCGCAGGACGCCTACGGAATGGCAGACGCGCGTGTTGGATTCGATCTGGGCGCGCAGGAATTCGCGGACGATCTTGTGGGCGCCGCTCGCCTTCTCGCTGGCCTCGAAGATCGCGACATCGGGGTCGACAAGCAGGTTCCGCGTCCCTGGATCGACGAGGAAGAACTCCTCCTCGATTCCGAGCGTGATCGCGAATTCGTCATCGTCGGGCCGCAGGGTCTCGGCGTCGGGTTCGATTTCGTTCACTGGCTTTCCCCCACGATTTCTCATGGCCCGTCGCGTCCGCCTGCAGGTTCCGTCGCGGCCGCATGGCGGCAGGCATTGCCGGGGACGCATGTGCACCCGGGCATGCACTGTGCCAGCCTGCGGTGCAGCGCACAGTCCCGTGATGCAGCCCCCCAATGGGCAGTTTCCCATTAGCGCGGCTCGCCCAAGACGTCAAAGGCCACCTGCTTCGGGTCCGATTGCCCGCGCCCAGGTTTCGGGAATCCCGTCGTGCCGGTTCGTGACCCGCCCAGGCTTGGCCTCACCCTTGCGGGGCCTGCAGCGCACGGCATCCAGCGGGCCCGATGCGCCGTCGGGCCTCAAGGGTTCAGTCGACGGGCAGGCCGCTCGGCACGCGCTCCGGCCGACCGAGCGGTCGCCGGCCTGCGGTCTCGCCCGTAAGCGCGTTCAGGAAGGCGACGAGTTCCTGCACGTCCTCGTCCGAGAGAGGCGGCAGCGCGACGTCCAGCGCCCGCTCCTGGCGCGCCATTTCCAGGAGGTCGGACCGGATCACGAAGTCGATGTCCGCGAGCCACGGCGCCGGCGGCAGGGACGCCATTGCCGGCGTCCATCCGGCGCGGCTTGCCGCGGGATCGAGATGGTGACGCACCATGTCCTCCAGCGTTGGCATCGCGCCGTTGTGGCCGTAGGGCGCCGTAAGCGCGACGTTGCGCAGGAACGGCGTGCGGAACCTGTAGGCGTCCCGCAGGTCGTCGCTCTCGCCCATCCGGCCGACGTCGCGCGGCATCGGATCCCACATGCGCTTGCGACCGGGGCCGAAGGCCGGCAGGCCGAGCGCATGGAATGACTGGTCGGACAGGAGCGGCCCGGAATGACAGCCCGAGCAGCCGGCCTCGCCGAAGAACAGCTCCATGCCGCGCCTCTCGGCGGGGTCGAGCGCCGTCGCGTCACCTGCAAGATGGCGGTCGAACGGGCTGTCGTGATTGCGGAACTCCGTGCCGATGAAGGCGGCGACCGCGTTGGCGATCTCGACGATGCTCACCTCCTCCGGGCGCTCGACGTGATCGAAGGCTGCGACGAACATCTTTCCGTATTCCGGAATCGTGCGCACGCGCTTGGCAAGGACAGGCCAGCCCTTGTCGAACCGGTCGATGACGGCGCCCGCGATCTCGTTCTCGCCGGGATCGCCCGCCATTTCGGGGGCCGAGGCGAGAGGCAGCAAGGCCTGCGCGGCCAGCAGCGAGTTCAGCCCCTGGGGAAGCCATTCCTCGGCAGGCGAGTTGAAGCCGTTTCCATAGAGGTCCGACGGGCTCAGCCGACCGTCATGCAACAGGACCTTGATGTCCTTGTGGCCAAGGTTCCAGAGCCCGAGGGAGTTCCTGGCAATGCGGCGCCTGATGCGGTCGCGACCCTCGCCGGCGGTGCGCAGCGGCCCGACGCCGTTACCGCCTTCGCCGATCCCGAGACTCAGCCCGTCCGAAGAGGCGTGGTCGTGATGGTGGCAGGTGCCGCAGGAGATGTTCTGGTTGCCTGACAGGATCTTGTCATAGAATAGGAGTCGGCCGAGCGCGGCCTGTTCGGGATCGAACGCGATGAAGTTGCCCTCCGACAGGGGCGCGGGCAGGCTGGGCGTGGCGGCCGTCCCGGCAGGCGGGACGAGGCAAAGACCGAAGGCGAGGACGACGGCATGGAAGCGAGATGCATGATTGCAGGAGGTCGGGGCCGGATCGGAGTCGTGGCGGCATTGCTCTGGCTCGGATTCGGACATCCGGCGGCGGCCGAGCTCGAGGCGGCGCGTGACCTGATGGAGGCCGGGCGCTTCGAGGAGGCGCGCGCGGCGCTTTGGCCCGCCGCGCGGTCGGGCAATGCCGAGGCCGAGGAACTGATCGGCGTCATGTACGCCCTGGGTCTCGGCGTCGAGAAGGACGAGGTCAGGGCCTTCGAATGGTACCTGCGGGCGGCGATGAAGGGGCACGCCGGCGCGCAGTCGGGCGTCGGCTGGTACTACGAGGTCGGGACCGGCCTCGTCGCGCCGGATCTCGTGCGCGCCTACATGTGGTACGTCCTGAGCGCGATCGGCGGGGATCCCGATGCCGCGATCAGCCTTGAAGAGGTGCGCAAGAAGATGACGCCGGCGCAGATCGAGCACGCCCATGACCTCGTGGACGACTACCGGGTCTGGCTCTACCCGTTCCGCTGAATTGCCCGAGGGCGATTCCATGCCCGGGCCGGTGCCGGGCGCCAGGCAGCCGCCCGGCCCGTCTTGAGGCTGAGGGCCGGAGCTGCGCACCGGTGCCGGGCGCTGCCGCGTGCGGCCACGGGGGCGGAAGCGGTCAGGCGGCACGCCTGACGGGCTTGGCGAAGCGCTTGAGATCGCCGGACTCAGGGTTGCGGATCGGTTCGACCGAATACTGCGCGATGTAGGCTCGGCGCGGCCTGTCGGTGCCGTTGGGACCCGAGCGGTGGAGGGTCCTGCTCGAGAACGCGACCACGGAGCCGGCCGGGCAGACCATGGGTTGGCCGGGGTCGTCGCCGAAATAGCCGTTCAGTTCCTTCGAGTCCTCCTGCCATTCATGCGCGTCGATGCCGGGATCCGTCGCGAGGTTGCGCGGGAGGAGGTGGACGCAGCCGTTCTCCTCCGTCGTGTCGTCAAGCGCCATCCAGACCGTAAGGTAGGGCTCGTGGTCGAAACCGACATAGGCGGAGTCCTGGTGCCAGGCGAAGCTCGCGCCCTTCCCCGGTCCCTTGACCACGAACTGCTCGTTGAACAGCATCGAATCGGTTCCGAGGCAGGGCCGCACGATCCGGTCGATCCTCTCGGACGTGACGAATTCGTCCAGCGCGGGGAAATCCGCATGACGATGCCGCAGGAACCGGCGCGCCTCGCCGAGTCCTATGTTGTGCAGGCCCTTGCCTCCGTCCTGCGGAGGTTCCTCGAGCAACTGGTCGCAGACATCGCGAAGCATGCCGAGATCGTCTCCGGAGAGCGCGTCGGCAAACACGAGATAGCCTTGGTGGTCAAAGGACCCGGACATCGCCTGGCCTCCGATTCTGGAAGTCCCCTTCCGCCCAGCATAGCACATCTGCATCCCGCATCATCACGAAATCGCCCGGCCGCGCGACCGGCGCGCCTCGCCTGCGGGGACGCGGCCCTCCACCCGGAACGGTTGTCCGCGAAGCCGGGCGGTTCCCGGACCAGGCCGCGACCGGGCACCGCCATGGCGGCGCGGGTCTCGTGACTCGGCAAGGAACGGTCGCCCCGAGGGGGGCGACCGTTCCGCCATGGCAGCGAAGGCCTACTGCGTGTCCGCCATCCGGACCTTTTCGATGCCAGCCTCGACCCCGGCAACGGCATCGACAAGCGCGTTGTAGATGCGCTCTCCGCCGTCCACGTTGGACTGGAACCAGTCATAGACCGGGGATGCGGCTTCCTTGAACATCGCCTTCTCGTCGGGTGTCGGCACGTAGATGTCGCCGCCGCCGGCCTGGAAGTCCTGGTAGGCCTGGATCGACTTGCGCTTGGGGCTCGCGAACGTGGCCTGCTGAAGCGCGTAGAACCCGTCGGAAACGACATTGCGCAGAGCCGGGTCAAGCGACATGAACCTGTCGTTGTTCATGAACCACAGGGCGCCCATGTAGGCGTGGCCGTCAAGGGTGACGTACTGCAGTCCTGCGTCCGGAAACTTCATGTTCATGATGTCGGTGATGCCGTTCTTGGAACCTTCGACGACGCCGGTCTGGAACGACGTGAAGAGCTCCGGCCACGGAATCGGTGTCGGCGATGCGCCGAGCGCCTTGACGAGCTCCTGCGGCAGGTCGGCCACGACCGTCCGGATCTTCAGCCCTTCCATGTCGGAAGGCTGCGTGACGCGCCGCTGCGTGTTGGCGAAGTTGCGCCAGCCGCCGGTGTTCCCGATCGTCATCAGCCTCACCGCGCCGTCGGAAGTCTCGGCCACCATGTCCTGCATCGTCCGCACGAAGGGGGATCCGTTCGCGAGCACCGCCTCGGCCACCCGGTCGTCGGACATCAGGTAGGGCAGGTCGAGGACCTGCACGAACGGGAAGATGTTGGCCGTGCCGCCCGAGGTCTGGATCACGATGTCGATGTTGCCGTCGGCAACGCCGGCAAGGCATTCCGAACCGTTGGAACAGAGCTGCGTGCCGATGAACAGCTCGACCTCGATGGCGCCGTTCGACGCCTGTTCGACGTAGTTCTTGAAGACCACGAGGCCGTCATAGTCCTCGTCGTTCTCGTTCGAGTTTGCCGTGGCTCTCAGCTTGATGGTCTCGGCGGCGGCAGTGAGCGCCGAGCCAAGGGACAGTGCCGCGACAAAGGCGGCGATGGTCAGGTGTTTCAGCATTGTCTTACCTCCTTGGGATTTGCTGACTATGACGTCATTGGACGAACCCGGTCAACCGGGGGACCGTCATGGAAATCGCCGGAACGTAGGTGATCAGGAAGATCACCACGATCTCGATGGCGAGGAAGGGCAGTATCGACCTCGCTATGGTCTCGACCCGCTCGCCGGAGACGGACGAGGCCACGAACAGGACAAGGCCCATTGGCGGTGTCGCGAGACCGACCGTCAGGTTGACGCTCATGATGATCGCGAAATGCACCGGGTGGACGCCAAGGTCGACGAAGACCGGCGCGAGGATCGGTCCGAGAATGATGATCGCCGGGCCTGCATCCAGGAACATGCCCACGATGAAGAGAAGCAGGTTGATCAGGAACAGCAGGATCAGCGGGTTCTCGGAGAGGCTGAGGATGAAGTCGGCAAGGATCTGCGGGGCATAGCTCAGGGAGACCACCGTCTTGAACGCCAGCGCGGCGCCGACGAGGAGCAGGATGACGGCGCTTGTCGTCGCGGCGCGCGCCAGCACGTCCGGCAGGTCCCGGATCGTCATCGTGCGCAGGATCAGGAACGCGACGATCACCGCGTATGCGACCGCGACGGCGGCGGCCTCGGTCGGCGTGAAGACGCCCGCGAGAATCCCGCCCAGGATCAGGATCGGCGTCTGCATCGGCACCACGGCGCGCTTGCAGACCATGCGGAAGTCCTTGGACACGGCACGACGCAGCCCGAGCATGAACCCGTGCGCGACCAGGAAGCCCGCGCCGAACGCCAGCCATTCGGCAAGGGCCGTCGGCGCCTCGCCGAGGGGCACGAGCTGGGCCAGGAGCCAGCCGATGTTGAGGCGGACGATGGCGAAGGAAAACCAGTATTCCGTGCGCCCGAGCTCGACGTCGGTCGTCACGACGCGTCTCGCGGGCGGCAGTTCGTAGCGGTCGGCGACCGCGCGGACCATGAACATCAGCCCGACGCCCACGAGAATGCCGGGCACGATGCCCGCAAGGAAGAGTGCGGCCACGGATTCGCCCATCACGTAGGCATAGATGATCATGATGCCCGATGGCGGGATTATCGGGCCGATGACAGACGAGGCGGCGGTGATCGCGGCGGCGAAGCGGCGCGTGTAGCCCTCCTTCTCCATCGCCGGGATCAGCATGGAGCCGAGCGCCGAGGTGTCCGCCACGGCGGAGCCCGAGAGGCCCGCGAACATGATGGAGGACAGGATGTTGACCTGCGCGAGGCCGCCCCGGAGATGCCCGATGAGAGCCTGCGAGAACTCGACGATCCGGATGGTGATGCCGCCCCTGTTCATGAGCTCCCCCGCCAGCATGAAGAACGGGATCGCCATGAGCGGGAAGCTGTCCATGCCGTTGTAGACGTTGCGGTAGAGCAGCGCGATGTCCTTTTCCTGCCCCGCGAGCCAAAGCAGCATGCCGGGCGCGGCGATCAGCCCGAAGAAGACCGGAAGCCCGATCGCCAGGAACAGAAGGAAGGCGGGGAGGAACCAGATCAGCATGTCGCGCCCTACTCGGCCATGATCTCGTCTTCGGGCGGCCCGAGATCCGCCAGGTCGTCCCCGCCGCCCAGGACCGTGATGAGCGAACGAAGGAACAGCTCGACGTTCACCACGAACAGCAGGATGACGCCGATGAAGAACGACATCATCATCCACTGTCGCGGCACCTTCACCCACTCGAGATCCAGGTTGACGTAGTAGAGCGACGCCGTCTTGGCGCGCGACATGAATCCGGTGACCTCGCTCATGCCGATGTCGATGCCCCAGCCGAGAACGATTCCCGCGATGGTCAGGAGCACGAGGGAGAGAAGGGCGGCAGCGCGCCCGGGAAGGGCGCGGACCAGCATGTCGATGGCGACGAATCCGCCCCGGCGGTACGCCAGGGGCGCGATGAGGCCGGTCATCCAGAGCATGGCGAAGCGCGCGGCCTCGTCGGGCCAGGGCAAGGGGTTGTTCAGGACGTAGCGGAAGAAGACCTGGATCAGGATTGCGACGACCATCAGCGCGATCGCCGCGATCGCCACGGCGCGGCCGAGCCGCAGCACGATCCCGTTGAAGGCCTGTACCGGAAGCAACAGCCAGTGCAGCAGCTTCATTCCGCGCTCCTCATTCCCGCCCGTCCGGCCTGACGCGCCAAGCGCCCGACCGCCTCGGACGCGTGGCCGGCACGGGTTGCGGGGTCGCCGTCATGCCCGGTGCCGGACCACTCGTGGAACCTTGCTGGCACAATTGCGATGGACCATCAAGGGAGCGGGCGTGGCGAAGCCCGGTCGGGACGGCGTGCGCTCTCGGCGGACCTTCCTGCCTCGTGATGCACGACGGCCCCCGGCTGTGCAGGTCACGGTGACCGGATCCCGGCGAGGCGTCCCGCTGTCCGGCGTCTTGCGGGCCGCATTGCGTGCCTCTGGCGGACCCGCGGCTTCCGGGGTAGTCACGCATCCCATGTCGCTTCCTGTTGCAGAGTTTTCCGAGGACCAGGCGGAGGCCTTTGACCGCGTCGCCGAGGTGATGCAGTCGGCCGGCATCGACATGGCGAAAATGGTCGCGAAGCGCCGCCGACGGGCCGGGCGAAACGTGGTGGCCGTCATCGGCAAGGCCGGATCGGGCAAGACGATGCTGCTGGCGCGTCTTGCCGAGACGCTTTGCGGGGCCGGCGTGGAGACGGTCGGCGGCGACTACGAGGGACGGCGGGCAAGGAATGCCCGCACGCTTGCCATTCTCGCGCCGACGAACAAGGCGGCGAGCGTGCTGCGGTCGCACGACGTGCCGGCAACGACGATTCACCGCATTCTCTACACGCCGGTCTACGACCCGGAATACGAGAAGATCGCCGAGTGGCTGGCGGGCCGTCGCAAGAAGCCCAAGGTCGCCGGCGTGACCGAGGAGGCACTGGACCGGGCGGAGGCGTTCTACAAGAGGCAGCCCTCGATACCGGGCGCACTGGCCGTCGCCGGCGTGAAGGGCTCGGACTTCATCAAGGGCTGGCAGCGGCGCGACGATCCGCTGGACATCGGGTTCGTGGACGAGGCGTCCATGCTGGATGCCGAGCAGTTCAAGGACCTGCAGGAGATATTCCCGACGCTCGTGGTGTTCGGCGATCCGGCCCAGCTTGCGCCCGTGAACCAGTCGGGCGAGATGGTCTTCGACTCGCTGCCCCGGCCCCGCAAGCTCTCCCTCAGCCGCATCCATCGCCAGGACGTGGACAGTCCCGTGCTTGAACTGGCTCATGCCCTGGGCGACGAGGACCTGACCTTCGAGGATTTCGGGCGGATGGTGGAGGACGTCGCCAGGAACGACAGCCGGGTCGTGCTTGCATCCCGCGTCGATGCCACGCTGATGGCGCGGTCTCCCGTGCTTGTCTGGAGAAACGCGACGCGGATTCGCCTGATCCATGCGTTCCGCACCGCGCACGATGCGCCGCCGGACAGGCTCCTTCCCGGCGAGCCCCTGATATGCGACGGGATCGAGTTGCCGTTCAAGCATCGGATGAAGCGGCTCGTTCCGGAGGCCCGGGGCCTGATCAAGGGTGCCCAGACGATCTTCCTCGGCCCCGGCAACCGCTCCGGGTTTGCGCGCATGCACGTGATCGGGGCCGCGGAGCCCCAGGTTTCCGCGGCATCCATCATCAAGATCGAGTTGCCGGAACAGGCCGAACCGAACATTCTCACGGCGGCGCAGATGGGCGCCACGTTCCTGCATGGTGCGGCGGTGACGATTCACAAGGCGCAGGGGTCGCAATGGAAGGACGTGCAGGTCTTTGCGCCCGATCTCTACGCGGCGTATCGCTCCGATCGGGTGGAAGCCGGCATCCCGCTCTGGAAGCGTCTGGCCTACGTGGCGATCACGCGGGCGGAGGAGCGGCTGCACTGGGTGACGCGTTACAGGCTGGGCAGGCCTGCAGCGCCCCTCGCAACGAAGGATCTGGAAGAGCCGGCGGCGCCTCTCGCGCTGTCGGCGGAGGAGGAGACATGAGCAGGACCATCATCGTCACCGGCGCAAGCCAGGGGATCGGCAAGGCAACGGCCGAGACGTTCCTGGAGGCGGGCTGGACCGTCGGCTGCCTGGCACGGAGCGCCGACAAGCTGGCCCGGCTCTGCGACGGCCGGAACGACGCGGTGCCGCTGGTGGCGGACGTGACGGACAGCGGCGCGGTTGATGCCGCCTTCGCCGATCTTGCCGGCAGGGCGGGCCGGATCGATGCGCTGTTCAACAATGCCGGACGTGGCAGCCCCGCCGTGCCCATCGACGAGATTGACGATGCGACCTGGGAGAGCGTGCTCGCCGTGAACCTTACGGGGATGTTCAATTGCGCCCGCGCGGCGTTCAGGCACATGCGCGCCCAGTCCCCCCGTGGCGGGCGCATCGTCAACAACGGCTCGGTGTCGGCCTACGTGCCGCGCTGGCGATCGGTGCCGTACACCGCCACCAAGCACGCGGTGACGGGGCTGACGCGAAGCCTGTCCCTGGACGGGCGAAAGTTCGACATCGCCTGCGGCCAGGTCGACGTCGGGAACGCGCTGACCGAGATGACCGAGGACATGGCGGCGGGCCGTCCCCAGGCGGATGGATCCCTGCAGCCGGAACCGACGATGGACGTCGGCCACGTCGCGCGATCCGTCCTGCACATGTGCGAGCTGCCGCTTGACGCGAACGTCCAGTTCATGACGGTGATGGCGACAAGGATGCCGTATATTGGCCGCGGCTGAGCGCCGGTTCGTCCGGTCGGCCCTTGGCCACGAATCGCCATTGGCACAAGCGGCCCGTCCCCGGAACGGGCGGAGCGAGGGGCGCTTGAAGCCTATGTCCGGAAGACGCGGAAGGCTGCGGAGGCGCCCCAGCCCGCCATGATGGCGATGGTCAGCGACATGATCCCGTAGATCAGCGGGTTCTCGCGCGAGAGCCTGAACAGGAAGCGCTCCAGGCCGACCTTCCGGACGTCGATCGCCGCTTCGAACATGTCGACGACCTGCCCGTTCCGGGTCAGGAAGAACCGTGCGCGGTAGTCGCCTTCGTGGAGATTCGCGGGCAGGCGCATCGACGTCGAAAACAGGGTCTGCCGGTCGAACTTGATCGTGCCGATCCCGGACTGGTAGAGATCCTGGCCGGTGCGGATGCGAATCAGCGCTTCGGTGAAGTCTTCGGAACCAGCGATCGTCGCGCCGACCGACCGGATCGCGCGCGGCGTCGAGATGTCGTGGCGAAGATCCTCGACATCGCTGATGACTTCACTCCAGGGTGCCGACGTGGCGACCGCGTAGAAGCTCGGTGCGCTGTCCACCTCGACGGCATCGGCGTTGATCCAGATTCCGTAGCGACGGGCCTTCCGGCGGACCGAGATCGGTTCCGACGGTCCCTCGACCGTGATCAGCACCTGCAACGGGCCTTCGGCGGGGATCGGCGTCTCGCGCCTGACCGCCCCGAAGATCAGGATTTCCGATCCGTCGAAGTCGGTGGTGATCGAAATGCGGCTCTGGCTCAGGTCCGCGACGACCTCCTCGGCGCTGAGCGGTGCCGGGAAAAGGCAGAGAATGAGGGCGAGGCGCAGCATCAGTGACCCGCTCCTGCCCCAAGAGAGTAGATCTCGGAAGGCTCGACAAGAAGATCCAGCGCGAGCTTGCCGCAAACGGCTAGCGCGATGAGGGAGAGCAGGATGCGCAGCTGTTCGGCCTGGAGTCTCGCGCCGATTCGCGTGCCCACCTGTGCGCCGACCACGCCCCCTACCAGCAGGAGGACGGCAAGGATGACGTCAACCGTGTAGTTCGTGGTCGCGTGGAGGAGCGTCGCGAAGCCGGTGACGAACATGATCTGGAACAGGGATGTGCCGACGACGACCTTCGTCGGCATGCCCAGGACGTAGATCATCGCGGGAACCATGATGAATCCGCCGCCAACGCCCATGATGGCCGCGAGGACGCCGACCAGGATTCCCACGGCGACCGGGGGGATGACGGAGATGTAGATTCCTGACGTGCGGAACTTCACCTTGAACGGAAGCACGTTGACGAGCGGGATCTTCCTGTATCGCTGCGCGGCGCGTCCCGTTCGGCTTCTCCGGATCGTCTTCAGGCTCTCGACGAACATGATCCCGCCGATGGTTCCCAGGAAGACGACGTAGGACAGGCGCACGAGGAGCTCGACCTGGCCGACGGCCTTCAGCGCATTGAAGATCTGGACGCCCAGGACCGCGCCGACGAGCCCGCCGGCAAGGAGAACGACGCCCATTTTCAGGTCGACGGTCCGTCGTTTCAGGTGCGCGAGAGCGCCCGAGAAGGAGGAAGCAACGATCTGGTTGGCTTCCGTCGCAACCGCGACGGCCGGCGGGATGCCGATGAAGAAGAGGAGCGGCGTCATCAGGAACCCGCCGCCGACACCGAACATTCCGGACAGGATTCCCACGAACCCGCCAAGCCCGAGCAGCAGGAAGGCGTCGACCGACACTTCGGCGATGGGAAGGTAGATGTCCATCCGCGGCGTGTATCCCCGTGCCCGAAGGACCTTCAACGGTCAATCGAGCGCGGCGCCGATGATTTCGTGCGGCAAATTGCAACATGGCAGGTTCGGCAGCGCCGGATGTGCAGGCCATGGACGCACGCATGCTCCCGGCCTCCCGCCGACGGCAACGAAACCCAAGGATTGCGCGGACCTGAAAGCGCCGAACCGAAAGCTGTGCGCCGCTTCCGCATTCGACTGCGTCCCAAGCGCATGCGCATCTGCGGATGGAGACATTCGGCACGGCTCCTGGCTCTCGGAACGTCCGCGAAAGAGGCCAGGCACTCCTGGTTCTCGGCAAGACCCTCGATCCTGCTGAGCGGCACATGCTTGCCCATTCCGGGCAGCCGCAGAAAAACCTGGGACAGGGGGCTTCGCCGGGCGGCCACACGACCGGACGCGAGTCTCGCCTGGCTGATGACGCGATCCTGCCCTGCCAGTTCCGGTGGCGGAGAACTGGCGCCGTGCCGCACAGGATCTTCAGTTGATCCTTTGCGGCACGTCCCTTCCCGGAACCGCAACCGATCATGACCAGGTCAGGTTATGGATTGCCAAGTTCTCGAGTTCAGGCGCTTGTTCATGCAACCCGTCGATATCGTTGATGCCGCTTCTGGAAAAGGGCTCCACGTTTCGGTGGTTTCCGCATCGTGGCCTGGATCGGCGATGCCGTCAGGACGATGTTTCCTGCGCCTTTCACGCGCGGACGAAGGGGCCCGGTGCCAGTTCAGGCCCAGCGTTCCGCAGTTTCGCCTGGCGTCGACCGAGCGCGCCCTGACCGGGCTTTCGTGAAACGGCCCGTTGGCGTCTGTTCGCTCCTTCAACGGTTTGGGCAGGCCCTGCGCCGGCACGAGGGAAGTTCCGGGCGGCAGGTCACGGGGCAGGGGCGCTAGGGCAGGTAGCCTGCCAACTCTGCCTCCACCTCCTTTGGGTCGTGTTCCAGCCCCGCACGCAACCCCTGCGCCATGTCGCCAGGATAGATGTCGTCCTCGTCGCCCGACTCCAGCCCGTTGAGCGCGGCGCGCACCACATCCGCCGGATCGAGCTTTGGCGGCGGGAAGTCCTTGCTCATGTCGGTGTCCACCGCGCCGGGCATGACCGCGAACACTCTTGTCCCCTGCGCCTTCAGCTCTGCCCGAACTGCCTGAGTCAAGCTCAGGCTCGCTGCCTTCGACGCGCAAAGCGTGCCCATCATCGGAAGTGCAACCCGGCTCAGGATCGACAGCATGTTGACAATCGCGCCACCGCCGTTGGCCTTGAGCACTGGCGCGAAAGCGCGAATCATGGAAAGCGTGCCGAAATAGTTCACCTCCATTTCGCGGCGGGCGTCTTCCATGGAGGGGTTCTTCAGTGCACCGGTATTGCTGTTGAAGCCGGCGTTGTTGATCAAGAGCGTCACATCGCTGGCTTCGGTCGCTGCCCTGGCCACCGCATCGGCGTCGGTGATGTCAAGCGCAACCTTGATCACGCGGGGGTCGTCGGGCAGCGCCGCGACGTCTCGTGCAGCGGCATGGACCTTTGCCGCGCCGCGCAGCAGGAGCGCCTCGACGAAACGGGCGCCGATGCCGCGATTGGCCCCGGTTACAAAGGCGGTGGCATTCTCAATGTCCATGGCAAAGGGTCCTTTCACGGTTTCGGCGAGCCAATCGGGGTCGTATTCCGGCGACGGCGCGGCACGCAGCAGTTTCCTGGTGTAGCTGTGGTTCGGCGATTCGAACACCCGCCTGACCGGGCCGTCCTCGCGGATCTTGCCGCGCTGCATTACCAGGACCCGGTCGGCGAGTGAGCGTACCACGGCCAGGTCATGGGTGATGAAGAGGACGGACAGGCCCCTCTGGTCGCGCAGGTCCAGCAGCAGCCGAAGGATGCGCGCCTGATTGGAGACATCGAGGCCCGAGACGACCTCGTCGGCGATGATGAGCTTCGGCGCGCCGGCCAGCGCCCGCGCGATGCCCACCCGCTGGCGTTGTCCGCCCGAGATGCGATGGGGGTAGAGACCCTTGAACTCTGGTGCAAGGCCCACCTGATCGAACAGCTCGTCCACGGTGGTCGCCGCGCCGAAATTCCGCAGCGGCACATCCAGCGACTGCCCGATCGAGCGGCGCGGGTTCAGCGACGACAGCGGATCCTGAAAGATCATCTGGATGTCCTTGCGGTGCGCCCGCCAGCGCGGGTACCAAGCGCGGTCCCTGGTGCGGATGGTGGCAACATTGTCCGGGTCGACGATCGGTTGGCCCTGGAACAGGAGGCTTCCGGCCTGGATCTGGGTCAATCCCGCGATGGCCCGGCCCAACGTGGTCTTGCCCGAGCCGCTCTCGCCCACCAGCGCCAGGATCTCGCCTGGCTGCATCGTGAAATTGATGTTCGACAATACGGGAAGGCCCCTGTCATCCTTGCGCAGGAAGCGGCGGCGCATGCCCAGGCGGACCCCGAGCCCTCGTGCCTCCAGGAGCGGCTCAACCATTGCCGGCCTCCGCAATCATGCGTTCGATCAAGGCAGTCGGCACCGGCTCGAGCCCGCGTCCCGCCTGATCCGGGCGCGGGGTGGCCGCCAGGAGCGCTTGCGAGTAGGCGTGGGCGGGTCGGTTGATGATGTCGGTGCAGGCGGCCTGCTCGATCACCCGTCCGCCATGCATCACGGTCACGGATTGACAGGTCTTGGCCACCACGCAGAGGTCATGAGTGACAAACATCAGCCCCACGCCGGTTTCGCGCTGCATCTCCCGGATCAGGTGCAGGACGTCCTTTTGCACGGTGACATCCAGCGCGGTCGTGGGTTCGTCGGCGATCACGAGCTTGGGACGCGAGGCGAATGCCGCCGCGATGAGCGCTCGCTGGCGCATGCCCCCGGAGAGCACGTGCGGGAAGGACTTGGCGACCTTGGTCGCGGAAGGAATGCGCACCGCGTCAAGCCATCGGACAACTTCCGTCTTGGCGTCGGCGGTGCCTTTGGGCAACACCTCCGCAAGCTGCGCTGAGATCGTCCGGCAGGGGTTCAGCGCGCTCAACGGATCCTGCGGGATCAGGGCCAGGTCGCGTTTCAGAATTGCGCGGCGGGCGCGCGGGCGAAGTGCCAGCAGGTCCGTTCCATTGAGCCGTATCGCTCCACCCGTTACAGTGACATCACGGGGCAAGACTCCCAGGATCGCCTTGCCCAGCATCGACTTGCCGGCGCCGCTTTCGCCCACGACGCCCGCGATCTCGGACGCCTCGATCTTCAGGTTGACCCCGCGCAACAAGGGGGCGCCGCGCAGGCCGAGCGTCAGGCTGTCGACCTGCAACAAGCTCATTTGCGCAGCACCGGGTCGAGGTGGAACCGCAGCGCATCGCCCATCGCGTTCAGCCCGAGGATCGTGATCACCAGCGCGCCCACGGGGAATGCCATGACCCACCAGGCCTCGTTGATGACGCGGCGGCCCTCGGCGATCATGTCGCCCCAGGTCGCCGCGCCCGAGGACACCGAGAGCGAGACGAAGCTGAGGATTGTCTCGACCGTGACCGCGATGCCGATCTCGAAGAAGAAAAGCGTGACCAGCAATGGCAGCACGTTGGGCAGCACTTCCCGGATCAGGATCGACAGGTCGCTGCCGCCAGTGATGCGAGCGGCGTCGACATAGTCTCGGCTGCGCTGCTGCAGCACGTCGGCGCGCACGACGCGGGCAAATCGCGTCCAGTCGATCACCGCCACCACGATGATCACCGATGTCAGCGTCGTGCCCAGCATCGCAACCAGGATGATCGACAGCAAGACGGGCGGGAACGAAAGCCACACGTCCACGACCCGGCCGATGACGTTGTCGATCCAGCCGCCATAGAACCCCGCCAACGCGCCCAAGATCACCCCTGCCAGCGCCGCGAGGCAGGCCACCGACACGCCCACGATCACCGCCAATCGTGCGCCGTAGATCAGCCGCGAGGCCACGTCACGCCCCAAGCTGTCGGTACCCAGCGGATAGGCCCAGGCATTCTCGATGCCGAATTGTGCCAGGTCATCGTTCATCCAGGCGGGTGGCATGTTGATCAGGAAGAGATCGTCAAGCGTGGGGTCGTGCGGCGCGATCCAGGGCGCAAAAAGCGCCGCGATCAGCAGCGATCCGATTGCCACGCAGCCAAAGACCATCCGCAGAAGGGAGATCCTTTCGGTCGAGCGCTCCAACCCGGTTCCGCCGCCTCCACGGGCTTTCTCCAGGGAAAAGCTCTCAACGCTGCTCATCGCTCCGTCCTGAGGCGGGGATCGGCGGCGCGGTAAAGTTCATTGCTGGCCAGGTTGATCAGGATGAAGATCAGCGCAAAGACCAGCACGATCCCCTGGATCAGCGGCAGGTCGCGATTGATGACCGCAGAGATCGCGGTGGAGCCGATCCCGGGCCAGGAAAACTGCCGTTCGATGAGCACGGTGCCGCCGATGAGGAATGTCAGTTGCACCGAGGTGAGCGCGATGGTCGGGATCATGGCGTTGCGCAGGGCTTCGCCCAGGACGATGGCAAGCCTGCTCTTGCCCTTGGTCTGGGCGAGCATGACATAGTCCTGCGCCATCGCCTCTTCCAGCGCGCCTTTCAGCACCCGCGTGATGCCCGCCGCCAAGGGCAAGCCGAGGGCCAGCGCGGGCAGGACCGCGTAGCGAACAAGCTCCGCGAAGGCGTCAAGGCGGAATGTGACCAGCGCCTCCAACAGGTAGAAATTCGTGGCGAAGTCCTGCGCCGTACGCGGGTCGAACCGGCCGGAGACTGGCATCATCGGTGCAAAAAGCGTCACCGCCAGGATGAAGATCAGCGCCCAGAGGAAATCGGGGATCGCCTGCGCCAGCCCTGCCAGCCCGTCGATGGCAAGCGTCGCGCCGTCCACTTGCAGCCAGACCGCAAGGATGGAGAAGGCGAAGGCCAGCACCAAGGCGATGAGGCTTGCCAGAAGCACCAGTTCCAGCGTGGCGGGCAGGCGGTCGAGGATGATCTCCGTCACCGGCAAGCGGAACTGCGTCGACATCCCGAAATCAAGCCACGCGACGTTGCGCAGCCAGATCACGTATTGCGCGGGAATCGACTTGTCGAGCCCGTAGAGCCGCTCAAGATTGGCGCGCACCTCGTCCGTTGCGCCCGGCGGCAGCATCATCGAGATCGGGTCTCCGGGCACCAGCCGCAAGATCACGAAGATCACCACCGACACCCCCAGGAGCGTCAGGAAGATCGAACCAATCGTAACGAGCGGGCGGGCCATTTCAGAATGCAGGGTCAACCGTCCCGGACTTGATCCTGGACCTCAACCTTTGATCTGGCGAGGTCCCGGGTCGGGCCCGGGACGAAGTCGAGCCTAGTTGCTGCTGACGTTCTGAGGCAGCAGGAAGTTCGCCACATGCGGCGTGACGGACAGCCCGTCACGATAGATTATCGGCTGCACGAACTGCAAGAGCGGGATCACCATCGCGTTCTCGGCGATATAGGCATCCACCTTTTGATAGCCCGCGATCCGGGCTTCCTCGTCTTGCTCGCCCCAGAGCGGCCCGATCATCGCGTCCACGTCCTCGGTGTCCCAGGTCGAATGCGGCGAGGGGCCGAACATCGAGAACCCGGTCGAGGTCGACGGGTCACCGATGGAGTTGCCCCAGTTGTAGAAGGCCGCCGGCGCCAGGGCGTCGCGGGCCCGCAGGTCGAAATGCTTGGCGATTTCGTAGACCTCGATTTCGGCCTCGATGCCTACACGTTTCCACATTCCGGTGACCGCCTGGATCATCTCGTAATCCTTGGGCTTGAAGCCGCGGGTGGTCTGGATCTTGAACTTCACCGGATTGTCGGGGGAATAGCCGGACGCCGCCAGGAGTTCCCTGGACTTTTCGGGGTCGTAAGCCACGGTCGTTTCCGCCGTGAAGGCCGCGTATTCCGGTGCCTGCAACGTGTCGATGGGCACGCCGTAGCCGCGCAGGAGCCGGTCCACGATCAGGTCCTTGTTGATCGCATGGGCGGCGGCCTTGCGGACATTTGCGTCCTCCATCACGCCCACATCGTTGATGAAGATCATGCCGATGTCGGAGACAGGCGTGGTTACCCCGTTTAGCCCGTCCTTGGCAGCGAGGCGGTCGTACTCCTCGTACGGGATTTCCAGCGTGATGTCAGACGCGCCGGTCTCGACCTCGGCCACACGGGCGGAGGCATCGGGGAGGAACTTGAAGATCACCGTCTCGAACTCGGGCGCGTCGCCCCAGTATCCATCATAGCGCTTAAGCCGAACGAAAGAGTTCGCCACGTACTCGTCGACCATGTAGGGGCCAGAGCCGATGGGGGCCCTTTCAAAGCCCTCCGCGCCGACCTCGGTGTAGTATTCCTTGGGCAGCACATAGGCGGTCAGGAACGCCATCCACTTGAAGACCGTGGGGTCAAAACGCAGCACGTCCGCCTCGATCCGGTTGCCGTCCACGGTGAAGTTCCCAAGCGTCGACCACAGGAACTGGATCGGGTTGCCGGTCTCTTCCTTGCCGGCGCGTTCCAGCGACCATACAACGTCCGCTGGCGTCACCGGCGCGCCGTCATGCCAGGTCGCACCCTCGCGCACCACCATGAAGACCTTCGTGCGGTCCTCGTTCCAGCCCCATTCGGTCAAGAGCCCGGGACGGAAGGACAGGTCGGGGTCCTGGTCGATATACTGGTCATAGACCGACTTGTAGATCGACTGGATCGTGGGGTTCACCGCCGAGACGCCCACGGTGGCGTCCCAAGACGGCAGCGACACGTTATAGGCTATCGTCAGCGCAGAGTCGTCAGCAGAGGCGGCATTCGCCGCCAGCGCCGTGCCGGCCAAGAGGCCCAACAGCTTCTTCATGTTCATCTCCCTGATGTTCCTTGTTGTCTAGATCGGCTTGCCTTCGCTTGAGGCCCAATTGGCCATCAGTTCGTTCGAAGGCAGGGTCTCGTCCACCAGCTTCTTCGCGGTCTCCTGGCCCGCCACGGGCAGGCCCGCTGGATCAAGCACGCCGATCTGCACCAGCACCGAAGCCTGATCCCAGTAGATATGCTCATGATAGAGCTTGTCGCCACGAAAGTTCACGATCGCGACAAGCGGGATCTCGACATATTTGCCGGTCGGCGCGACGCCCGGCAGCATCCAGTCGATCTCTCGGTCATGGGTAAAGCAAAAGAGCATCTCGTCGACCAATCGGTCGGTGCCGATCGTGCGCGAAATCGGGATCAGCTTGGTGTCGTCTGGGTTGGCGTCGACAAAATGGTGCTTGTAGAAGCGCGAGAGGTGCTTGTTGCCCACTCCGCCAGTCATGGTCGGGATGTGGTTGACGTAAGGCTCGGCCACCATTGTCTTCATGGTCTCGTGAACGTCGCGGGTGGCGAACTCGTGATAGCAGTGCATGTCCCACAGGTGGCTGAGGTCATGGATCGGCCCCAGCACCTTGCGCAGCAGCGTCAGCGAGCGCGAATAGGCCATCATGGTCGAGGGCTTGTCGAAGCTGTCGCGGCCATGGGTGGCAAAGGCGTGGTCGACGCCCGCGTAGTCGTAGAACTCGAAGTCGGGGCGATCGGCAAAGGCTGCCTTGATCCTTGCGACGGCCTCGGGCGGGGCGAACTTGTCGAGTTCGGCGGTATGGAAGACCATCGGGCAGGCGATGTTCTTGCCCTCGTCGAGGCTCTCCTCGATGGCGACGCCGTAGTAGGACACCGCGCAGTCCACGTCCGTCCGCGCCGCCGTCAGATAGGCGAGCTTGCCGCCCAGGCAGTAGCCCAGTGCGCCGACCTTGCCCGCGACCTCGTCCATTCCGCGCATATGGGCTATCGTGTCGCCGACATCCCTGATGCCCTGGTCCACGTCAAATCGCTGGTAGAAGCCGAAGGCCTTTCCGAAATCCTCCTCGGAGTAACCTAGGTTCACGTCCGGCTCCATCCGCCAGAAGAGGTCCGGCACCAGCACGACGTAACCCTCTTCGGCGAAGCGATCCGCCATCGACCGCATGTAGTCGTTGATTCCGAAGATCTCTTGCAGAAGCACGAGGCCGGGCCCCGAGCCCTTTTCCGGCTTTGTCATGTATGCCTTGAACGCGCCGCCATCCGCGGCAGTCACTTCAATGAACGAACCTTCGGCCATGCAAGCCCCTCCCATCGCAACAAAGGCCTTGGCCTCCGAATTTCCTGCATAGCAGATAGCATGAAATCACGGAAGACGTCTCCATGTTGTCGCCGCGGATGAACTTTTCCTTGCGGACCGGCAATTCATCCGGCACCGGATTCCGCTGTCTCGGCGACGATTCCGCGGCTGCGCCCAGGCCCCGCCCGCCCTGTGACCGATCGCGGACTTGCCGATCTGCCTGCCTGGCGCCGATCCTGCTCGATGACGATGGACGGGTCGGCGCCTGGGCGCAGCGGGACCCGCCAGTGGAGCCGGAAAGAGCGAAAGCCAAGGCAGGCACCAGGCGCGCCACCGGCGGGCTGCCGGTCCGCAGCTTCACGCCGCCGCTCGCCGGCCTGGCCTCGCTGACGTTGAACCACGCCTCCCGTCCCGGACGTCCCGGCAACCGGTTCCTGTCGGCCCCGGAGCCGGCCGAACTGCAGGCAGGGGCGTTCGAGCTGCGGGGCCAGGACCAGAAGCGCGATGCTTGCGCAAGCGTGACAACCGGGTTCCCGCCGAAACGCCAGTCATGCTTGGCCGAAACCGCCTTCCAGGAAGGTGGAATTCTGGCCAGACACCTTGAGACACCTGTTTCGGACATTCGTTGCGATGCGGCGTTTTGGCAATTCAGACTGCCCCCTTGCGGAGGTGACATCGGCCTTGCGGGACGTTCGCACGGATCCCCCAACCCGGGACGTGCATGCACGAACGTGACGTGAGAACCTCCCCGGTCGCCGATTGCCATGCAGCGGCAGCTCAGCCGCGAGGCCGCGCGCCCCTTGCTGGCATGCGCCCATCGGCCACCTCCAAGATACGCTGCATCATTCGCGGATGCGCGTCGTCAGGCGTATGCGACCCTGTATCCCTCCACAGGTCGGCGGCCTCGTCGTCGCCCCACGCCCGCAAGCGTCTCGCGGCGGCGTCCCAGCAGCGGTCATCCTGGAGCGACATCTCCCCTGGCGGGTGCCCCGCGCCAAAGTCCTTCCAGCAGCGGACCACCTCGTGGTGCAGCCGCCTCTCCGCCGCAAGCCTGGCATCCCGGCGCGCCTTGCGCTCCGCCCGTCGGACGCGCAGTTCCTCCCTTTCACTGTCCGTCAGGAACCTGTATGCGCGACTGTTGATCAGCGCGTAAGCCACGACATCCGAGCCGTTTGCCCGTCGCTGCTCCACGCGCTCACGGAAGCGGGCGTCCTTGCGCGCCTTGCGCTGTTCCTTGTCCAACTTCGCCATCGCTTTTCCTCCTGTCCGCGCTGATGCAGATTGGTCGCTCCCTGTGGCCCGGGGTCTCGCCTGACAACTGCTCTTGCCGCCAGGGGATTGGGTGCCGGAAGACTTCGCCAGCCGCAGCTTCAATCTTCATTGGGGTGCAGATCGCCGCCAAAATCGGTGAAGGCGCATTCGTTGGCGACGGTCAGCTCTCCTTGACGTAGGGTTCGCCGCCAGCACGCGGGGGAATGGCCTTTCCGACAAAGCCGGCCAGAATGACCACGGTCAGGATGTAGGGAAGCGCATCCAGAAGCTGGCCGGGGACGTCCAGGCTCGTCACCGCCTTCACGACATCCGGCCGGAAGGAAAGCGCCTGGAAGAAGCCGAAGAGAAGGCACGAAAACAGGGCGTACCAAGGTCGCCATTTCGCGAAGATGAGTGCTGCAAGTGCAATGAACCCTCGCCCGGAGGACATTTCCTTGACGAAACCCGCCTGCAGCCCGGTGGCGAGATACACCCCGGCCAGCCCGCAAAGCAGCCCGCAAATCGCGATCGCCGTGTAACGGATCCTGATCACGTTGACCCCGGCCGTGTCGACGGCTTCCGGGTTCTCGCCTGCCGCGCGCAGGCGCAGGCCAAAGCGTGTCCGGAATATCACCCACCATGTCAGCGGCACGGTCAGAAAGCCGACATAGACAAGGAGCGAATGCCCCGAAAAAAGCTCGGCATAGCTCTGGCCGATATAGGGCAGGCCGGACAGCAGGTCGGCAAAGGGCAGCTTGATCTCGTTGAAGCGCGCGCCGCCGCTGAGCGACGGCGTGCGGCCGCCCTGGCCGAACCAGTCCTGGGCGATCAGTACGGTCAGGCCGGACGCGAGAAAGTTGATCGCGACGCCGGAGATCAGCTGGTTTCCCCGGAAGGTGATCGACGCGAGGCCGTGCACGCCCGCCAGCGCCACCGATGCCATGACCCCGGCGAGCAGGCCGATCCAGACTGACCCGGAAATCGCGGCCACCGCCGCCGAGAAGAAGGCCGATGCCAGCATCTTGCCCTCGAGACCGATGTCAAAGATCCCGGCACGCTCGCAGACCAGGCCGGCGAGGCAGGCGAACAGGAGCGGCGTTGCAAGCCTCACGCTGGTGTCCAGGACCTGAAGAAGCGTCAGGAAGTCCATCGCTCAGGCCCCCTGCCTTCCGGGCCGCCGGATCATGAGGAAGATCCGTTCAAGCGGCATGCGCACCATGTTGTCCAGCGCGCCGGTGAAGAGAATCACGAGGCCCTGGATCAGGATGATGAGCTCCCGGGGTATGTTGGCCCAGAGCGCGAGCTCGCCGCCGCCCTGGTAGAGGAATCCGAAGAGCAGCGCGGCCAGGATCACGCCGACGGGATGCGAACGCCCCATCAGCGCGACCGCAAGCCCGATGAATCCGGCCCCTTCGACCGAGTTGAGCACAAGGCGCTCCGCCGCCATGACGCTGTTGATCGCCATGCAGCCGGCCAGCGCGCCAGAGACGATCATCGCGATGATGATCATGCGCACGGGCGAAATGCCGGCGTAGTCGGCGGCGGTTTCGCTGTGCCCGTAGGCGCGGATCTCGTAGCCGAGCCGTGTTCGCCAGACCAGCAGCCAGAACAGCAGGCAGGCGAGGAGCGCGATGAAAAAGCTGATGTTGGCGGGCGCGGACGACGAGAACGGTATCCCGACGAGGCCGAAGATGTCCGAAAAAAGCGGCAGTTCGGCGCCAGGGCCGAAGCGGCGGGACGCCGGATCCATCGACCCTTCCGGCTTCAGGATCTCGACCAGCAGGTAGACCATGAGGGCGGCTGCAATGTAGTTGAACATGATCGTCGTGATGACGATGTGACTGCCACGCCTGGCCTGCAGCCATGCGGGGATGAAGGCCCATGCGGCCCCGAACAAGGCGCCGCCAATCAACGCCGCCGGAAGTGCCAGGGTCCAGTGCGGCCAGGGCACCGCCAGGCAGACCAGCGCCACGCCCAGGCCCCCGAGGGTGGCCTGGCCTTCGCCGCCTATGTTGAAGAGCCTCGCGTGAAACGCGATCGCCGCGCAGAGTCCCGTGAAGATGAAGTTCGTCGTGTAGAACAGCGTGTAGCCCCAACCGTAGCTCGAGCCGAGCGCTCCGGTGACCATGAGGCGCAGCGCCTCGAACGGGTTCAGTCCGAGATAGAGGATCACCAGCCCGGAAATCACGAACGAGATCAGGATCGACAGCAGCGGGATCAGGATCGCGTCGGCCCATTTCGGCAGGACGCTCATTGGCCAGGCCTCCTTGCCGCAGGCGGCCGCGGCGTGCCGCCGGTCCGGACCGGCGCGCATGTGAAGCTGGTGCCTGCACGCTTCATGCCGCGCTCGCCGTGTCAGTGATGCCCGCCATGAGCAGGCCGAGCTCGTGCTCGCTGGACTGGTCCGGCATTCGCTCGCCCATGATCCGTCCGTCGAACATCACCGCGATGCGGTCGGCAAGCGAGAGGATCTCGTCGAGCTCCACGGAAAGCAGGAGAATGGCCTTTCCCCTGTCGCGAAGCTCGACGATCCGCTGGTGAATGAACTCGATTGCGCCGATGTCCACGCCCCGCGTCGGCTGGCCCACCAGAAGCACGTCCGGATCGCGCTCGATCTCGCGGGCCAGCACGATCTTCTGCTGGTTGCCGCCCGAAAAGTTCCTTGCCGCCAGTTCCGGGATCGGCGGACGGACATCGAAACGCTCCATCTTCCTGCCGGATTCGCGCCGGATGGCGGCGTTGTCCATGAGCCAGCGCGACTTCTGGTATTCCGGCGCGTGGTGGTAGCCGAAGGCCACGTTCTCCCACGCGAGGAAATCAAGGATCAGCCCCTCGCGCTGCCGGTCCTCCGGCACGTGCGACACGCCCCGGCCGCGCCAGACCTGTCCGTCCAGCGCATGATCCGCCGGATCGATGTCCTCGCCGTTCAGGCAGATGCGGCCGGTTGCCCTGCGACAGCCGCCAAGCACCTGGAGCAGTTCGGACTGCCCGTTCCCGGCAACCCCGGCAATTCCGAGGATCTCGCCTTGCCGCAGGTCGAGGCTGATGCCCTTCAGCCGTTCGACGCCATCGTCGTCAACGACCCGCAAGTCCTCGATCTCGAGCACCTTCCCGCCCGGATCGGCCTTCTTCTTGTCGACGCGCAGCAGCACCTTGCGCCCGACCATCAGTTCCGCCAGTTCCTGCGGGTTCGTGTCGGACGTCCTGACGGTTGCCGTCATCTCGCCCCGGCGCATGACGCTTACCGTGTCGGTCACGTCCATGATTTCGCGGAGCTTGTGCGTGATCAGGATGATTGTCTTTCCCTCGCCGCGAAGTCCCTTGAGAATGCGAAAAAGGTGATCCGCCTCCGACGGGGTCAGCACGCCGGTCGGCTCGTCGAGGATCAGGATGTCGGCATGGCGGTAGAGCGCCTTCAGGATCTCCACCCTTTGCTGGTGGCCGACCGAGAGATCCTCGATCCTCTCGTCGGGATCCACGTTCAGCTCGTATTCGCGCGCCAGTTCGGTCAGCAGCGACCGCGCCCTGGCAAGCGACGGCTTGAGCCTGGTTCCGTCCTCTGCGCCGAGTATGACATTTTCCAGGACCGTGAAGTTCTCGACCAGCTTGAAATGCTGGAACACCATGCCAATTCCGGCGGCAATGGCGGCCTGGCTGTCGGGAATGTCGGTCCTTTGGCCGGCGACGAGGATCTCGCCCGCATCGGCCCTGTAGAATCCGTAAAGTATCGACATCAACGTGGACTTGCCGGCCCCGTTCTCGCCGATGATGCCGTGGATCGTCCCCGGCATTACTCGCATGGAGATGTCCTTGTTGGCCTGCACGTGGCCGAAGGACTTGGAAATCCCCCGAAGCTCGATGGCTGGGGCGACCGCATCCGGCCGCCCCGCCTTGCCAGCGCCTTCGCCCATCAGAAGTCGTGCGCCGGGCAGCTGTCGTTCTCATAGTAGCTGACGACCTCGATCTCGCCGGCGATGATCTTCTCCCGGGCCTCGTCGACGGCCGCCTTCATCTCGTCCGAGATCAGGGGCGCATTGTGCTCGTCGAGCGCGTATCCCACGCCGTCGTCCGAAAGGCCCATGGAAACGATGCCGGTGTCCAGGCCCGCGCCGTCGCTGAAGGCGTTGAACACGGCGTTGTCGACGCGCTTGAGCATCGAGGTCAGCACCTGGCCCGGGTGCAGGTGGTTCTGGTTCGAGTCGACCCCGATCGAGAGCACGTCCGCATCGGCCGCCGCCTGCAGCACGCCGACGCCGGTTCCGCCGGCCGCGGCATAGATCACGTCGGCCCCCTGGCTGATCTGCGCCTTGGTCAGTTCGCCGCCCTTGACGGGATCGTTCCACGCCGCCGGCGTCGTGCCGGTCATGTTGGCGATGACGGTGACGTCGGGGTTCACGGCCTTGGCGCCCTGTGCGTAGCCGCAGCCGAAATGACGGATGAGCGGCACGTCCATCCCGCCGATGAATCCGACCGTGTTCGATTCGGATGCCATCGCGGCCAGCATGCCGACGAGATACGATCCCTCGTGCTCCTGGAAGATGACCGAGCGCACGTTCGGCAGGTCGACCACCATGTCGATCAGGACGAACGACGTGTCGGGATACTTGGGTGCGACCTCCTCCAGGGTTGCCGCGTTCTGGAATCCGAGCACGACGACGGGATTGAACCCGGCCTCCGCCAGCCGCGTGGCGAACTGGACTCGCTGCGCCTCGGCGGTCACCTCGATTTCGCGGTAGGAATTGCCGGTTTCCTCGGCCCAGCGCTGCGCGCCGTTATAGGCGGCCTCGTTGAACGACTTGTCAAACTTTCCGCCAAGGTCGTACATCAGGGCCGGTTCCGCCAGGCAGGCAGAGGCACCGATTGCCAGGGCCGCCGCACCGCCGAGCGTCTTTTGCGTGAATGTCATGTCGAGATTCTCCTAGTTGCATTCAGGGCGTTGACGCCGCAGGTCGAGTCCCCCCGGCGCCCGCCAGATACCCGATTTAGGCAACAGAGGACAGGAAGGGTCAATAGGCGTCTTGCCGCTGAGCGCAATGCCGACGCGGAACCCGGCATCAAGGCGCAACGAGGCACTTGCCCATCAGGATGGCATCGACGCGCCCGGCTGGCGTGCGATAGTAGGCTGCGCGGCGCCCGTGCACGCGCCATCCCGAAGCCAGGTACAGGCGGCGAGCGGCCTCGTTCGTCGCCGCCACTTCAAGGAAGGCACGCGCGGCGCCGCGCGATTTCGCCTCCGCCTCGAAGGCTGCGCAGCAGGCGCCGCCAATGCCTTGGCGCCGGTGCCCGGGATCGACCGCGATCGTGAGGAGTTCGGCCTCGTCCGAGGCGACGCGCCCAAGCGCGAAGCCATGCAAGCGCAGGGATGCCGCGTCCGGCACCTTGCCGCGCAGCGCCAAGTGATCCTGAAGGGAATTCGCGAGGAACACGCCGGGGTTCGCCAGGAGGCCGGAGAAGTCGCGAGGGCTCCACGGACCCGGAACGTCCATGGAGCGCGCATGCAGGGCGGCAAGCGTCTCGGGCGTCACGGCAGCATTTCCGGCGGCGGGCCATGGGCTGGAGCGGCATTGACAGGGCGAACGTACAGGGGTTTCGGCCGCTCGTTCCGTGACCCAATGCGCTCTCCGGCCATGGCGGCGATGGCCCTTGCCTGCGCGTTCAGGCCGTCGACCACGAGCGCCTCGGGCGCAGGCCCCTTGCCAGCCCGGCCGAGCTCGGTCGCGATCCGTCGGCATGTGCCGTCCGCTCCCGGTCCGACGACAGCATTCATGCCGTCGGCCCATTGCGGGTCGCGCAGCAACCCGTCCGATTCGAGGAATGGCGGACCCAAGGGCTGGCCATCCGCGAATGTCTGGAAAAATGTCGAGCCCTTCGGGGCGGGAAGGAAGACGGCAACCCGGCCCGGGGGGCGACCCGAGATTCGGAAGATCGCTTCGAACGTGTTGATCCCGATGGCCGGAATGCCCAGTGACAGGGCAAGCCCCCTGGCGGCGCTGACCGAAATGCGGATTCCCGTGAAATTGCCGGGACCGACCCCGACACCGATTGCGTCGAGGTCCTGCCAGGCCAATCCTGCCTCGCCCATCAGTTCTTCGAGCGTCGGAAAGAGGCTTTCCGCCTGGCCGCGCGCCATTTCCTCGTATCTTGAGGCCGCGATCCGGCCTTCTTTCAGCAATGCGGCCGCGCAATGCGCGGCCGACGTGTCGAATGCCAGGACCGTCGGCTCAGGCCGCGACAGGGCGCACCTCCACGACTTCCGGAATGTAGTGCCGAAGCAGGTTCTCGATCCCCATTTTCAGCGTCAGCGTGGATGACGGACACCCGGCGCAGGCACCCTGCATGTGGAGATAGACAACGCCCCGGTCGAATCCGTGAAACACGATGTCGCCGCCGTCCTGCGCAACGGCGGGGCGCACCCGGGTGTCGAGCAGTTCCTTGATCTGAGTGACGATTTCCTCGTTCTCGCCGTCGTGATCGGCGTGAGCGCTTGCGGCGGCGGCGCTTTCCATGGCCGGCTGTCCTGACTGGAAATGCTCCATGATCGCGCCGAGAACCGGCGCTTTCAGGACATCCCATTCCTGCGTGCCCTCCTTGGTCACCGTGACGAAGTCCGTGCCAAGGAAAACGCCGGTCACCCCGTTGACCGCAAAAATCCGTTGCGCAAGCGGCGATGGACCGGCCGTGTCGGCCGACGGAAAGTCCGCGGTTCCCGTCCCGAGCACGGTCTGGCCGGGCAGGAACTTGAGGGTCGCGGGGTTGGGCGTGGACTCGGTCTGTATGAACATGGGCAATGCCTCCGGCAGGACATAGATATGCGTCCGGGCAGCGCCGCTGTCAATGGATTTGGAATGATTCCAGATTGGCCGGCGGGGAGGCGAGACCCGTCAGGAAGCGCGGCGCGAAGGAAATTCGCCCTGCGATCAAGCGCGTGCAGGACCTGGTGCCGCTTCCATCTTGCCCCTTCTGCGCGGATTGCTCCGGCAAGGGTTCCATCTCAGGTCTCACACGGTCGGATTGCCTTCCCTGTTGATTCGTGGATCTCGAACCAAGTCGTGCCGGCGAGGCGCAGCTTTTTGCAGGTGCTGCACGACAAGAGACGTGACTTTCCCTTTCCTGCCGGTCCTGTTCGAATTCCGCCGAGCAAAAAAAACGACTTCTTGATTCCGCAAGCGGTGCGGACCAAATGCCATTCTCGGCTGTTGCATGCCGCGCGCGACGAGAGCTTGAATGTTTGCGTCCCCATGAGTTTCCACGCTGTGCGCTGTCCTCGCAAGGCCCTGGCGAATTGCGGCAGCGCGGCGAGAATTCCGCAACGGATTGCGGCAATTCGAAACGGGACGCTGGAGCGATCGCGAACGGGTGCATCCAGGTTCCGTTCCTTCAGGCTCCGTTACCAGACTTGGCCGAGCTGTTCCTTCGAGAGCGCTCCGGGGACAACGGCCAGCGGCACTGGCAGGGAACCGAGGCGACGCGAAAGAGCCGTCACGATGGGGCCCGGGCCGCCCTTGTCCGGGCTGGCGCCGAGCACCAGCATCCCGATTCCTCCGTCTTCCTCGACCTGTGCCAGGATCTCGGGCACGGCCTCTCCCTCGCGGATCACCAGCTCGGGGTTCACGTTCCGCCTGTCGATCATCCACTTGGCGAAGATCTCGAAATGCGCGTGGACGCGCTCGCGCGCCTCTTCCCGCATGATTTCGCCGACGCCGATCCAGTGCTGGAATTCCTCCGGCGGGATGATCGCGAGAACCTGCACGCCGCCGCCTGTCCTCGACGCGCCCATCGCCGCAAACCGCATCGCGTTCAGGCATTCGCGGCTGTCGTCGAGAATCACCAGGAACTTTCGCATGCTCCGCCTCCGGCTCCGGGCGCAAGATGCGCGGATCAGGTTCCGCTGTCCAACGCGGAATCCGCGACGACCAGTCCTGCTCCCGTCTCACATGCACGCGCATATGCCAGGGCGGCAGCGGCATGGTCGCCAAGAGCCATCCCGCGAAACGCGAAGGCCGCGGGCTGCGTCGGTTCGCCAACGCGGCCGGTGACGAGATCGGTCAGGTCGCCGGCGACGGCCCTCGCATCCACCATGGGGCGCTCCGCGGCCCGTTCCTGTTCGAGATCGTCGATCACGACGGTGCCGATGCGGGCAAGGCTGTCGGGGCGCCAGGGAATGCAAAGGTCGGTGATCGCCGCAAAGGCATTGGGCTTCATCCAGGCCGCGTCTAGGAAAGGCTCGACCGCGTAGTCGAGCGTGATGGACGTGACCACGATGTCGGCCTCGCGAAGCGTCTCCTCCGGATCTGCCGCACGGGCGTCCAGTCCCAGGGCGCGCGCCTCTTCGCAGAAGGCGTCGCGATTGGCCGTGCCGCGGCCGCAGGCCAGGACCCGCTGCAGGGGAAACTGCGCGCGAAACGCGGCGAGATGGCTTCGCGCCTGGACGCCGCAACCAACGAACCCGACCGACGCGGAGGCGGGATCGGCCAGGCGCCGCGCCGCGACGGCCGAGAGCGCCGCCGTCCTGTGCGCCGTGATCCAGTTCGCTCCCATGACCGCCTTCAACAGGCCGGTTTCGGCGTCAAGCGCGAGGATGGCCCCGTTTATCGAGGGCAGGCCGCGCCCGGGGTTGTCCGGACTGACGCTGACGGTCTTGAGGACCGTCAGGCCCTCGTCGCCCACGGCAAGCGTGGACATCATGTAGCGTCCGCGGCCCGGCAGGAGCGCGGATTTCGGCGTGACATGGAGCCGGCCTTCGGACCTCGCGATCAGCGCGGCCTCGATGGCGTCGGCGATTTCGCCGGGAGGGATTGCAAGCGCCTCGATCGCGCTGTCCGGCAGGTAGAGGAAACTGCCGCCTTCGGCTGATGTCATCGGTGGAGGTCCTCCTCTGAGCCGCGAACAGCGTGGACGAGGCCAGGGGCGGAGTCCATATGCCGGGCCGTGACGTCCCTTGCGCATTCGGGAGCCGCGCGCCTGCAGTGCGGCTGCTGACGGGTCCCGGCGCGCCAGGGGCCGTCAGGATGCAAGGGAGGCCAGCGCGCCTTCCGAAAGCGCCCAGTCCCAGTACATCTCCCGTACGCGGCGCGTGACGGGTCCCGGCTGGAACTCGGTTCCGTCGAACTCGACGACGGGCGTGACCTTGTTCATGTTGCCCGACATGAAGAGTTCGTCCGCCCCGCGAATGTCGTCGAAGCTCAGCACGGCCTCGCGGACGGGAGAGCCGTCGGCAGCGAGATTCGCCATGTGACGTGCACGCGTGATGCCGGCCAGGAAGGTGCCGTTCGCGACGGGGGTCAGGACTTCCCCGTCCTTGACCATGAAGATGTTCGCGGTCGCGGTTTCCGCGACATTGCCCATGGCGTCGGCCACCAGCGCGTTCGGATAGCCCTTGGCCCGCGCTTCGGCGATCATGCGCGCATTGTTGGGATAGAGGCATCCCGCCTTGGCGTTGACGACCGCGCTTTCAAGGATGGGGCGACGGAATCGCGTGGTGGTCAATCGGGTCGTCGCGTCCTCCGGTGCGAGCGGCCTTTCCTCGAGACAGACGGAAAACGCGGTGCTCCCTGCATCAGGCACGATCGCCGTCTCGTCCCCGTCGACGCCCCAGTACATGGGCCGGATGTACACGGCGGCGTCCGTGGAAAGGGACTTCAACCCGTCCCAAATGATCTCCACCATTTCCTCTGCAGCATGCGTCGGGGCCAGCATTAGGGCTCTTGCGGAGTGATTGACCCTCTCGCAATGGGCCAGGAGGTCGGGTGCCACCCCTTCGAAGTGGCGCGCGCCGTCGAAGACGCTGGAACCAAGCCATGCGCCGTGATCCGCTGCCCTCATGACGAAGGCGTCACCGTCATGCCAGCTGCCCTCGAAATAGGTGCGTACATTGGTGCCAAATGCCATGAATCAGGTCCTTTCGAAGGGCGAACCTAGGCGGTCGCGCATGGCGCGTCCAGAACGAGTTTCGCGTCCGGATCCGCAGCGATCCATGATCCGGAATCCGCTGGACAATTGCGGGCGGGCAGGACACGACCCTTGTTTCATGGAAAGTGGATTCCCACTGGCGCGGACTGGAATGCGCATCGGGCTGCTTGGCGGATCGTTTGATCCGGCCCATGAAGGCCATGCGCACATCACCCGTGAAGCATTGAAGAGACTCGCCCTCGACGAGGTGTGGTGGCTGGTGTCGCCGGGCAATCCGTTGAAGGACAACGGACCCGCCCCGTTGCCGGAGCGCATGGCGCGGGCGCGTGAGGTCATGCGACATCCTCGCGTCCGCGTCACGGACCTGGAAGTGCGGCTTGGGACGCGGCGCACATGCGACAGCCTCGTCCGGATGACATGTCTTTTCCCTGGCGTCCGCTTCGCCTGGCTCATGGGCGCCGACAACCTGGCGGACCTGCATCGCTGGGATCGCTGGGAGGAGATCATGGCCCTGGTGCCGGTTGCCGTTCTTGCCAGGCCCGGCCATCGGGTTTCGCCGCTGTTCTCTCCGGCGGCGCGCCGGTTTCGGCGCGGACGGCTTCCGGCGCGCGCCGCTCCGCAACTGGCTCTTGCCGACCCGCCGGCCTGGACATTCCTGAACGTGCCAATGAGCGACCTTTCGTCCACGCGGATCCGCGGAATCGGAGGTTGGCCGCGCGGTTGAATGACCCGCCAGCGATCCGGGAACGAACTGCCGGCCCTTTCGGTCGGGAGTTGTCCGTGCCGCTCTCGCGCCTGGCGTGCCTGCCGGGGTTCACCGCTGCCGGCCGGTCAAAGGATTCGGTGTCTCGCCCTTGCGCCCGCCTCGATTGCGGCGGCCAGCAGCCGGTCGATGTCCAACTCGTAACGCATGTCGGCGAGGAGCCTGAGCTCGGACTCGCGCGCTGCGCCATCCGCGGCCGCAACGTCGCAGGCTGCCGCGTAGGCCGTGTCGAAGAGCCTTTCGGGGAGGTTCCTGCGCACCGTGTCCCAGAGGATGTCGAGCCCGTCCTCTTCAGCGAGTATGTCAAAGGTGGCGGCAGAGACCTGCCTCAAGCGGTCCATGTCGTAATTGCTGAAGACGGGCAGGTGGTTCACCATGCGTTCGATCGAGACAAGTTCGGACGTGCGAATCGTGTCGTCCGTGGCGGAAACCGCGATCATGACGGCGAGCAACGTGTCTTCTGGCGTGAATTCAGCGGGTTTCAGGGCCAAGGCGCGCCTCCTCTCTCATGCTGCCCGGGAATTTATTGACGCGACAGCGCCGCTGCAATAGGACACCGTTTCCGCTGTTTGGAGATCGATCCGATGACCGCGATGCGAGATGCGGCACTGGCCTCGAAGGCATGGCCATTCGAAGAGGCCAGGCGGCTGCTTCGGCGTTACGAGGCAGGCCCGCCCGAGAAGGGCCACGTCCTGTTCCAGACCGGCTACGGGCCGAGCGGGCTGCCGCATATCGGCACTTTCGGCGAGGTCGCGCGGACGACCATGGTGCGCCGCGCCTTCGATCTCGTCAGCGACGTTCCGACGAAGCTTGTCTGCTTCTCGGATGACATGGACGGGCTGAGGAAAGTCCCGGACAACGTGCCGAACAAGGAACGGATGCAGGAGGACATGAACCTGCCGCTGACACGGGTGCGCGATCCGTTCGGCACCCATGGGAGCTTCGGTGCGCACAACAATGCCCGGCTTCGCGCCTTTCTGGACGAATTCGGCTTCAAGTACGAGTTCGTGTCCGCGACGGAAGCCTACAGGTCGGGCCGCTTTGACGATTTTCTGCTGACCGCTCTCGATCGTTTCGACAGGATCATGGAAATCATGCTGCCGACGCTTGGCGCGGACCGGCGGTCGACCTATTCGCCGTTTCTTCCGATCAGCCCGAAGTCCGGGCACGTGCTCCAGGTTCCGACGCTTGAGCGAAACGTCTCGGCCGGCACGATCGTCTACGAGGAACCGGACGGGGAACGGGTGGAGGTCTCCGTGACCGGCGGCAACGTCAAGATGCAGTGGAGGCCGGACTGGGGCATGCGCTGGGCCGCCCTTGAGGTCGATTACGAGATGTTCGGCAAGGACCTGATCCCGTCGGCAGAGCTCTCTTCCAGGATTTGCAAGGCGTTGGGCTCGAGGCCTCCTGAACTCCTGAACTACGAGCTGTTCAACGACGAGCACGGACAGAAAATCTCGAAGTCCAAGGGCAACGGCCTCCCGCTGGAGGACTGGCTGGCCTATGCCGCGCCTGAAAGCCTCGCATATTTCATGTACCTGAAGCCGCGAACCGCGAAGCGGCTCTACTTCGACGTGATTCCGAAGGCGGTGGACGAGTATCATCAGCAGCTTCGCGCCTACGAGGACCAGGACGATTCCGCGAGGCTCGCGAACCCGGTGTATCATGTGCATTCGGGCGACGTGCCGGGCTCCAACCTGATCGTGCCGTACTCGATGCTCCTGAACCTTGCCAGCGTCTCCGGGGCGGAGGACAAGGATCGCCTCTGGGGTTTCATCAAGCGCTATGCGCCCGATGCCGCACCGGACACGCATCCTGACCTCGATGTAGCGGCCGGGTTTGCCGTTGCGTATTTCAACGATCTCGTGCGGCCGCACAGGACCTACCGTGCTCCCGAAGGGAAGGAGCGGGCGGCGCTGGAAGACCTGAAGGCGCGGCTCGAAACCTGGGACGGCAGCACGGACGCGGAAGAGATTCAGTCCATGGTCTATGCCGTGGGACGCGAACACGGGTTCGATCCCCTTCGCGACTGGTTCAAGGCGCTGTACGAAGTGCTTCTGGGCTCGAGCCAGGGGCCGCGCTTCGGCGTGTTCATCGCCTTGTACGGAATTGGCGAGACGACGGCGCTGATCGAGCAGGCGCTCAAGGGCAAGCTCGCCTGAGGCAGCGCCGGTCCGGTGCCCTTCACCGACGAGTCGTGACGGCCGCGACGAGCCATTGCCAACGCTTGGAGGGGCGGCGGGGCGCGCGTCCGGCCGTGCCTGCGAATTCGCGGGCATTCCAGCGGTCCGTTTGCCGGGCAGGATCGAACCGGCGGTCTGCCGCGGCGCGTTCCATAGAACTCGCGCAGGGGACTGGCCTTGGGCGGGAGCAGGGCGGGCA
>VXSG01000028.1 GCA_009838075.1 Boseongicola sp. SB0665_bin_10
CTGCATCATGCCGAGATAGATGTCCTTCAGGTCCCAGCTCGGCACCACGCCCTTCAGGAAATATGCCGATAACGCCACCGGTGGCGATAACCATGCCGTCTGAAGGCAAACCGCCACGAGAATGGCGAACCAGACCTTGTCCACCTGCATCTCGATCAGCAGGGGATAGAGGATTGGCAGGATGATGAGCACGATGGGCACCCATTCCAAGGGCCATCCGAGCAAGAAGATCAGGGCAAGGATCAGGATCACCACCATTGCCGCCGACAGCTCCCACGAGAGCAGCAGTTCCGTGATCATGGTCGGCGTGCCAAGTCGGGAGAAGACCGCGCCGAAGAAATTCGAGGCCGCGACCAGGAAGAGGATCAAGACGGAGATTTCCAGCGTTTTCTTCAATGCGTCGTAGGTGCTCGACCAGGAGAACTTGCGATAGAGCAGCGTGAGCAGGATCGATCCGAACGCCCCCATTCCGGCACCTTCCGTGGGAGTCGCCCACCCCGTCAGGATCGAGCCGAGCGCAAAGGCAATCAGGATGGTCGGCGGCACAAGACCAAGGAAGAACTCCCGCCAGACATGCGACCGGTCACCGGGGATCAGTTCCTCCGGCAAGGGCGGGCCTAGTGACGGGTTCAGCCAGCACCGGACCATCGCGTAGACGAGATAGAGCACCGCCATCATGATGCCGGGGAATATCGCTGCCGCGAAGAGATCGGTCACCGGAATCTCGAGAACCGGTCCCATGACAACGAGCATGATCGAAGGCGGGATGAGAATTCCGAGCGTGCCGCCTGCGGTGATCGTCCCGGAGGCGAGACGGACATCGTAGCCCGAACGGTTCATCGTCGTAGCCGCCATGATGCCGAGAATGGTGACGCTGGCGCCGACGATTCCGGTGGCGGCGCCGAATATCACGCTGACGAACAGGACGGCGACGAAGAGCGATCCCTTCATGCGTGCCAGCATCAGCTGCACGGCCGCGAACAATCGCTCCATCAGCCCGGCCTGCTCCATCATGAATCCCATGAATACGAACAGCGGCACCGCCGCGAGCGTCTGCTCCATCATCGAGCCGTAGACCTGGAGCGTCATCAGGAAGACAGTGAGCTTGATGCCGATGCCCCAGGCCCCAAAGACGAGCCCGAGGAAGATGAGCGTGAAGGATATCGGGAACCCCACGAAAATCGCGAACAGCATCGCTCCGATCATCACGAGCCCGATTATTTCGTTGGCAATCTCGAACATCAGCGTGGCCACCGTCCGCGCGTCGCCGCATACCACGACTTCAGGATCTCGGAGACGCCCTGGAGCACGAGAAAGAGGACGCCGGCGGCGAGGGCGATCTTCACGGGCCAGACAACCGGCGCCCAAGTGCTGTCGCCGGCGCGTTCGTTTTGCAGGAAGCTCTTTTCGGCGAAACCGTATCCCGCCCACAGAAGAAAGATCATCCCTGGCATGAAAAGCGTGACGTAGAGCAGGAGATCGACCCGACCCTGCATCTTCACCGAGAAACCGCGGTAGATGAAGTCCGCACGGATATGAAGGCCGCGCATGAGGGCATAGGCAGCGCCGAGCATGAACGAGGTGCCGTAAAGCATGCGCGAGATGTCAAATGCCCAGAGCGTGGGCGCGAGGAAGAACTTGCGGGCGATGACCTCGTAGACCATCGCGACGATGATCGGCGCAACCATCAGGCAGACGATCCGGCCCTGCCACTCGGAAATCCAGTCCAGCGCCCAGACGAGCCGCCTGGCAAGAGGATGCATGTCGTCCGGAAGGGGCGTGTTCGGCCCTCCACGGGCCTCGGCCAGCAACTCGTCGCCAGCCTCAAGGTCAATGTCGTCGAGGTCGTTCACCTCTTGCCCTCCCAAGGAGCCCACCCCTGTCAATCACTTGCGCGCCCCATCTGCAAGCATTGTCAATCCCGGCCCGCACCGGAACGGCCCGGCATTCCTTGTTGTCAGGGGCCGCGACGGGTTCCCGCGGCCCCCGGGTTTCACCTACTTGCCAAGAAGCTGGTCGGCGTAGGCCCGACCCAGGTTCGCGTTCGACGTCTGCGCGCCTGCCCAGAACGGAATCGCGGTTTTCGCGAAATCCTTCTGGGATTGCCAGACCTCTGCGAAGAACTCGTTCTGGGCCGCATTGGTCTCGAGCGCCGCGCTCGCAGCATTCATGTATGCCGGAAAGTAGTCCGCCGGCGTGTCATGCAGCTGCACGCCATGGTCGTTGATGAGGCTGTCAAGCGCCTTGCCGTTCTCGTTGATGCGGTAGGCCAGTGACTTCATCAGCGAGGCGTTGGCCGCCACTTCGATCGCCTTCTGCTGCAGCGGAGTCAGCGAATTGAACACGTCCTTGTTGATGTAGAGGTCCGCGTTCACGACAACCTGATGAAGGCCTTGCAGGTAATAGTGCTTCAGCACCTTCTGGAAGCCGAAGACCGAGTCAGGCTTCGGGCAGCACCATTCCGCTGCATCGATGGTGCCCTTCTCAAGTGCCGGAAGGATGTCACCCCCGCCCATGGCGACCGAGGCCACGCCAATGTCCTTGTAGGTCTGGCCTGGAATGCCCGGAGGCGTGCGGAAGCGGTACTTGCGGAAATCGTCCATCGACATGATCGGCTCCTTGAACCAGCCCAGGGCCTCCGGACCGACGGGCTGGAGCATGAAGCCCACCACGTTCACGCCCATCTCGTCCCAGAGCTGCTCGTAGAGCGCCTTGCCGCCTGCCGACAGGAACCAGCTCAGGAAGGCGATGTTGTCCATGCCGACCCCGGCGCCCGCAACGGGCGAACCGAAGAGCATGGCGGCCGGATGCTTGCCCGACCAATAGTGCGTCCAGGCAAATCCGCCCTCGATGAGGCCCGCGTCAACCGCGTCAAGCGTTTCCTGCACGCCAACGACGGCGCCGGCGGGCAACACTTCGATCACGACTCCGCCGTCGGTCAACGCCCTTACGTCTTCGGCGAAGTCCTTGAGCATCACGATCTCGTCGGCACTCGACGGGATCACCGATTGAACTCGTATCACTGTTTCGGCGAACGAGGCCTGCGCCATCATCGCCACGCCGACGGCGGCTGCCGCGGCGGTTCTGGTCAGTCTTGGAATTGCGAACATTTTCGTTCTCCCATTTTGCATGCCTTCCCGAACTTTCAGAAACCGGTCGCCGAAGGCGGTGCGACCGGGTTGTCTCAATCCCGCTCAATGCCCCTTGCCGAAGTCCATGCCTTCGATCAGGCCCAGCATGGGGCCCACCCCGTAGTTGATGTCGAACACGCCGCGAAACAGCATTTCGCACGCGACGTAGACCAGCACCAACAGTCCGACCCACGAAATCCATTGGTAGCGGGCCAGGATCTTCATGATTATCGTTGCCGCAAACGCCATCAGCAGGATCGCGAGGGCGAGGCCGAAGACCAGGAGCCGCACGTCCCCGTCGGCAATCGCGGCAACCGCCAGCACGTTGTCGAGCGACATGGACACGTCCGCCAAAGTGATTGTCCAGAGCGCCGACGCGAGGGTGCGTCGCGGCGCGCCCGTGTAGCCGGCATGCGAATCGCCTGCCGCCTCCAGCACCAGTTCGGCCTTGGCGTCAACATTGCCCCGGATCTCGGAATAGAGTCTCCAGCACACCCAGCAGAGGAGAAGGCCGCCAACGAAGAGCAGCCCCGGAATGCCAAGCAATGTCGTGGCAATGACCGCAAAGACCACCCGCAGAAGGGCCGCGATCACCATTCCGAACACGATTGCCTTCGCCCGAAGGCCGGGCGAAAGGCCGGCGGCGGCCATGCCGATGATCAACGCGTTGTCGCCCGAGAGTATCAGGTCAGCTATGATGATGGCGCCCACGTCAAAGATCAGCTCCATGTTCATGCCGCCCTGCCCTCGGACACGGCCTGCCCGGTTCGGTCCGTCATGGAGTCTTCAAGAACCATGTCACTCGCCTTTTCGCCGATCATGATTGTCGGCGCGTTCGTGTTGCCCGACACGATGCTCGGCATGATCGACGCATCAGCCACTCGAAGACCGCCGATCCCGTGCACACGCAGTCTGGAATCAACGACTGACATGGGGTCGCTGCCCATCTTGCAGGTGCCTGTCGGGTGGTAGATCGTGGTGGACGTGCTGCGCGCCCAGTCGAGAACCGCCTCGTAATCCTCTTCCGCAACCTTCGCTCCGGGTGTGAATTCTCCGGTAATGACCTCGGCAAGCGGGCTTTGGCACGCGATCCTGCGTGCGACGCGAATGCCCGCGACGATCGTGTCCTGGTCGGTCCGTGTCGCCAGGTAGTTCGGGTGGATCTCCGGGTGGTCCCGCATGTCGGCGGAACGCAGGCGAACCTCGCCGCGGCTTTCCGGCCTGAGCTGAAGGACACTCGCGGTGAAGGCATTGAAGCCGTGCGGCTGGTTGATCTTCTCCGACGCGCTGAAGGGCTGGATGTGGAACTGGATGTCCGGTGTGGCGAGTTCAGGTCGAGTCTTCAGGAATGCCGTGCCGAGGCTCGCTGCCATCGTCATGGGGCCGGAACGCGTCGCCGCGTAGCGCAGCGCAATCAGGCACTGCTTCACGAAACTGTTGATCTCGGTGTTGATGGTCGACAGGCTCGTTCTGTAGACCGGGCGGGCCTGAAGATGGTCCTGGAGGTTCTTCCCCACGCCTGGCAGGTCCGCCACAACCTTGATTCCCTGCGCGCGGATTTCGTCCGCGGCGCCGATGCCCGAGACCATGAGAACCTGCGGCGAGGCGACGGTGCCGGCCGCAAGAATGACCTCGCGACCTGCCCGGACAGTCATGGGCCGTCCCTTGTGCCGCACCTTTACGCCGGTCACGCGGCGCCCGTCGAAGTCCAGCGCCTCGACCGGGCATTCCGTCAGCACGCTCAGATTGGGTCGACGCTTGGCCGGCCTGAGATACGCAACGGCCGCAGAGCAGCGCCGCCCGTTCCTGAGCGTCAGCTGGAAATGGCCGACGCCTTCCTGCGTTGCCCCGTTGTAGTCGGAATTGGCCGGGTAGCCTGCGTTCACGGCCGCCTCGACCCAGCGATCGACAATCTCGCGCTGAACGGCCGAATCCGAAACGCTGAGCGGTCCGTCCCGTCCCCGGAGCACCGCATCGCCATTGCCGTAGCTCTCAGACCGCTTGAAGAGTGGAAGGACATCGTCCCAGCCCCAGCCGACATTCCCGAGCTGGCGCCAGTGGTCGTAGTCCTCCGGCTGCCCACGCACATACAGGAGTCCGTTGATCGAGCTCGATCCGCCAAGGACCTTGCCGCGCGGCCACGTGATCGAGCGCCCGTTGAGCCCCGGGTCCCGTTCGGTTCGGTAACACCAGTCGGTACCCGGATTGCCCATGGTCTTGAAATATCCAACCGGAATGTGGATCCAGGGATTGGTGTCACGACCGCCCGCCTCGAGAAGCGCGACCGAATGCCTGCCGTCAGCGGACAACCTGTTCGCCATCACGCAGCCAGCCGAACCGGCACCCACGATGACATAGTCGAATTCCACCAAGTTCCCCCCGGGGCTTGCGCAAAATGTTAAAAAATGAGACTATTCGTCCCATTATTGAATTGCACCACGAAAGTCATGGTTTTGCAAGCACGTTGAGCGGAGGAGGACCGGCATGCCGAAGAATGGCGGTGCACGCATTCCCACGAACCTGCGCACCCTGCTCGTTCTGGAGGCCATGGGCCGGCAGAGCGGGCCGCTGCCTGCGGCGGAAATCGGCCGGCTCGTGGGGCTGCCGAAACAGACCGCGCATCGGCTTTGCAATACCTTGGTCGAAGAAGGCTACCTTGCACGCGACACGAAGCGCGGACCTTTGCGCCCCGGGCGTCGGGCGCGCGAAATGGCCTCGGGCATCCTGCACATATCGTCAGGCCACATCGCAAGGCACCAGATCCTGAAGTCCGTTGCCGACCAGGTGGGCGAAACGGTGAATTTCGTCATGCCGGAGGATCCGGGCATGAGCTACAAGGACCGCGTCGAGACGAACTGGCCATTTCGCATCCAGCTGCCGGTCGGCAGCCACGTTCCCTTCCACTGCACCGCCAGTGGCAAGACGTTCCTGGCCACGCTGCCGGTTGGCGAGCGCCGGCGGATCCTGGGCGGAACAAGGCTTGATCCCCTGACCAGGAACACGATCACGAAGGTCGACGAGCTCATGGACGAACTCGCGGCGGTCGCCAGGCAGGGATATGCGCTCGACAACGAGGAATTCCTTGACGCCATGGTCGCCGTTGCGGTGCCGGTTCGTGACCGATCGGGCCGCTACTTTGCCTCGCTTGCAACGCACGGGCCGGTCCAGCGGCTTTCGCTTGAAAAGCTCGTGTCCCTCGCGCCTATCCTTCACGACGCCTCCGAACGCCTGACTGCCGTGATCTTCGGTCTGGATGAACGTCTGCATCCTGACGGACAGGGTCCGTTGGCGAACGAGGCTTGGGAAAGCTGATGCGGGGCGTGACTGCCGGCGTCGGGGACGTGGTTGCCGCCCGACCCGACGATGGGAACTGGCGGGGGGTCCTTCCGCACGGCGAAACCTCCGGGCGGGCACTCGCGCACATCCCGGACTCCGGAACGACGGATGCCCGAACCGGCACGCAAGTGAAGGAAAAGCTCGGGGATCATATACCCAAGTGACCATCGGCCAGAAAGATGTTGCTGTTTCGTTCTCGCCGGTCATGTTGCGTGGGCGGTGCCGGACACGCCAGACCCCCAAACGCCTTGCAGGAGGCAACCACGTGGCCCTGACACGGACGCACAGGCAGGTTGCCTGCCGGCTGCTTCCGCAGACGCGGGCGAACTGGCACTGGCTGGAGACCACGCTCGAAGCCCAGCGACAACCCTACAACGCGGCACTTGAGGAACGGATCGACTTCCACCGGAAGACCGGAAAGTCGCGCACATACTTCGACCAGTGCAAGGCCCTCACCGCGTGCCGGCGCGAACTGCCTGAAATGGCCGAATGCGCCGTGGGCATCCAGCGCGGGACGCTCAAGCGGCTCGATGAATCGTTCAAGGGCTTCTTCAACCGCCTGAAGAAGGGGGCGAAGGCGGGCTTCCCGAAGTTCAGGGGACGCCGCTTCCTCGACAGCATCACCATCGTCTCCGGCGTCAAGCTGCGCGACGGCACGCTCCACATCCCCGGCTTCGGCCCCATGGCCATACGCCGCAA
>VXSG01000034.1 GCA_009838075.1 Boseongicola sp. SB0665_bin_10
ACCGCAATCTTGGTCGGTGAATTTCGAATTGTCAAATCAGGACGAGGCATGGGGCGTCGTCCGACTCTTTCGCCCCTTGCCTCTTTGGGCCAATTTTCCAGGGAGGCGTGCCGGGCGAATCGGCCGACGGCACGCTTTCAGGGGCATTGGGCAGGAGACGCGGGTCATGACGCAGGACGACGGGAACCAGGTTCCTCGGCATCCGGACGCGGTGGCGTATCTGGAAGGTCCGGGAAAGGAGGGCGCGGCGGTGGTCCGCACGCGCGAGGGCGGCTACACCCGGCACCGGCTGCAGGACGGCGAGGTGCGGAGTCTCGACGTTCCGGAGGACAGGCCGCCTGAGGCGCTGCACGCTGCGGTTTCGGCGGAGTTCGGCCCCAGCTTCCGAAGCTTGCGGCGGATCCCGCGTCGGGCGTCCCGGTCACTTTCGGCGTGCTGACAAGGTGAGGACACGTGGCCCCTTTCCGAGCGTGCTCGCATGGTCAACACGGGAATTATATACCTGGGTTGACATTCGCTCCGTGCCTTCCTATATACTTGATGTCAGCAAGAAGGAAGGCGACAAAATGGCGCAAGCACCGGGCAAGAACTTTCGCAAGGGACTGACCATCATCGACCTGATGGAGATGTTCCCGACCGAAGAGTCGGCCAGGGAATGGTTCGAGTCGACCATTTGGCCTGACGGACGCAAGTGCCCGTACTGCAAGGGCGACAACACCTGCGAGTCGACCCACAAGAAGATGCCCTACTGGTGCACCGACTGCCGCATGTACTTCAGTGCCAAGAAAGGCACCGTCATGCAGGGGTCCCCGCTTCCGTATCGCAAGTGGGTGCTGGCGATCTACCTGCACATGACCAGTCTCAAGGGCGTGTCCAGCATGAAGCTGCACCGGGACATCGGCGTCACGCAGAAAACCGCCTGGTTCATGCTGAACAGGATCAGGGAAGCCTTCAAGCGCGATGACGACGACGAACCGCCAATGGGCGGGCCGGTCGAAGTGGACGAGACCTTCGTCGGCGGCACTGTCCGCAACCAGAGCAACGCCAAGCGGAAGGCGCGGAAAGAGGCTGGAGTCGGAAGCGGCACGACCGACATGACCATCGTTCTGGGTGCGAAATGCCGCGAGTCGAACGAGGTCCGGGCCGAAGTGGTCGATGCAAGGGACAAGGTGACGCTGCAAGGCTTCATCGCCGACCACGCGGCAACGGATGCCAAGGTCTACACCGACGATCACGGCGCATATGCCGGGATGCCGTTCGACCACGAGACGGTCAACCACTCGGCCGCAGAGTATGTCCGCGACATGGCACACACCAACGGAATCGAGTCGTTCTGGGCGGTCCTCAAGCGGGCGCACAAGGGCGTCTACCACAAGTTCAGCGTCAAGCACCTGCAACGCTACGTCACCGACTTCGCAGGACGGCACAACGTGCGCACGAAGGACACGCTCACGCAGATGGAGTTCATCGTCGCGGGCATGGTCGGAAAGCGTCTCACCTACAAGGCGCTGAAGGCCGACAACGGGCTGGCAAGCGGCGCGAGGTCTGGCGTCAAGAGTGGGTAGTGGGTCACTTTGAAATTCGCAAGCCCCTTCCCCGCGCGCGTGATGCTCTTGACTGGCAATATTGGTTTGATATTTGATATTGACATCAATATTGGTTTGATATTGACACCAAGCGCCGCAGGGCAAGCCCGCACACTTCCGCATCGCGAGGCGGGTTTCCGTCGCACCGGGCGATCGCCCGTCTCGCCATGCGGCAGAGGAAAAGGCATGAGATCAACAGACACGACGTCCAAGCAGTCGTGTGGCGTGGCGCAGCGCTTCCTGCACAGGCGACGCTCCGCCAACGCGGGGCGGTTGCAGAGTGCGAAGTTGGCTCACGATTCATTGAAGAAGGCTGAAAAGGCAGGCATTAAACGCCACTATCGGGGGAGGCATCATCTTCAAGGGAGTGAACCCATGACAAACGAAATTCGGCTGGATGGAAGAATCCAGTGTTCCGTCAATCAGGTCGAGGACTCGGCTTCATGGATCGCGGAATGCGAAACGCTGAACGTGATTGTCGAAGGCAAGAGCTTCGAGGAAGTGTGCTCACTTGCCGACGAAGCCATTTGCCTGTTGTTCACCGATCTTCTGGATGACGGGGACCTTGATCCGTTCCTGAAAGGTCTTGGCTGGACGCTGAAGGGCCCGATCCCGAAAGTGTCCAGGGCTCCCGTGCGTGTGCCGTGGGAAGTCGTCATGCCGTGGGAGTTGATTGCCAAGGAAATGAACGATGGCCAGCAGAGATGTATTGCTTAACGGACTCCGTGCGCTCGGGTACAAGTTCAAGAGGGAAACGGAACGGGTCGAGATATGGCGACTGCCCGGCACGGCCAAGCGGATAACAATCTCGAAGGGATCGAATCACGACTCGGAGTACGTTGAGCGCGTCCTGCCAAAGTGCGGAATGTCGGCGGCGGATATAGCGCAGCATTTGGCCGCGCCGCCGCCCAAGCGAAAATCTCGGCGGAAGAAAAATTCGGCCTCTGTCAAGTAGGATACACAAGCGGTATTGTATCACTTTGGCTTTCGCGTCATTGCGATTCATGACGTTAATAACATTGGGTTATTCCATGCAATAATGAGCGGCTTCCCGCCCCTGTCAGGTAGGGTACATAGGCCCCTGACAAGTCACCGCCGTTGACCGCTTCGGACAAACCGGAGAAACGCACCGTGATCTCTCGACGTCCATTCCCTTACGGGCTTGAGTGTCACTCCAGGACCGACCAACGGAAAACGCTTCAGCCTGCATGCGCGACGGTCGCGTAGCAGAAGTTCATACATGACACCTGCGTGGTCGCTCACGGGACCCTTGTATGCTCTCATGTAGGCGCGACGTTGCCTTTCCGCCGCCGAGTTGAAGTCGCCAACCTCTGCCGGCGCACCAAGAGTGTCCAATATGGCGCGCGAGGCGATTGAATGTGCATCCAAAAAGTTGATCGAATCCACCATCTTGTGCCATCCCGGACTTGCATGGATCATGGCATCCGCCTCCATGTAGGCTGCACAAGTCGAGTCGCTTTGCCCGTGGACTGAAGCGCTCGCCGAAAGCAGGATTGAAGCCGCTACGAGCAGCTCTCGTATGGTCATGACAGGCCCCTTTGACAAGCGCCCCCGAAGTTCGCACTTCGGAGGCGTTGGCGTTGTAGAGGTCTGAAACGCGAGTGTCTACAGTTGCCCGCAAGCGCACTTCCGTCATTGCACTATCGCCTCGCACAGCCGCCTGAATTCGACATACAGCGTTCTGCGAGTCGAGACTGACTTTCCCGACACCGCTGGCAAGATCATCGCGATGATGCTTTCGGCATTCTTCGGAATTTCGGCGTTCATCAGCGCGTACAGATCGTAGATCTCCCGGTCGGACTTGCCTTCAATGAACAGGCTGGCTGATCCGGTTAGGTTGCGCTTGGCAGATTTCGCCAAGCACGGATGCACCACGTCACGCATGATTTCTTGCCGGATTGTTGGATTGGCCGTTGCCGGGACTGTAAGCGCAATCAAGACAGCAGCGGCTGACGCAATGATGTTCTTCATCGCAGGTTCCGCGAACACTTTTGGACCTGCCTGGAATAGAATCGCAACCTTGAAGGCCGGTTCATGACATCAATGTAGGTCAGTGCATTACGGTAATTTCTTTGCGACGTTTGGCGTAACGACGGTTCAACCACCATCATTTCCCGCCAAAGGGTTGGGCTGATGTTTGATGCTCGCAAGACCGCCTGATAGCAAGGTTTGGTCACGTACTGCATCCATTCATGCGCCAAATCCTTCGCTGTTGCCGGAACCGCCAGCGCGATCAGCGCGGCCACCGCAAGTGCTCGTCGTGTAGTCATGATTCCCTTTCCTGCTGGTTGGCACCGGCAGGGTGCCGGGCCGTTGTGACCATCTACAGGAAAAGCAGAAAGCCCCGCGTATTCGCCAAGGCGTCAGGGAGCTACCCCGTGCCGGATCAGGCTTATTTCGCAGGCGACCCGGCATAGCGGGTCCCGTAAATGGTCACGAAGGAAAGGTTCCGCCCAATCGCGCACAGAAGTCAAGCAGCGAAGATGTGGCGCGACACTATGTGTCGGTTTCGTTGGTCTTTCCGTCTGGACGAACCTGAATTGGTGTCAACGCGCGGGCTATTGCGGCACGAACTTGGTACTGGGATATCTTCATGTCCGACTCGGCTCTTTCCGCTTCAAGCCGCGCCTTTTCTTCCCGCGCACTGGCCCAGGCGGTCAAGTAGCGCTTGGGTTCCGGTTCGGGAGGCGTCCTGCCACGCTTGAACAGCCGCCGGACTGTCTGCCAATGGGTTTCCAGCGTGGCCCAGGTCGCAAACACGACCAGCGCAACGGCAAACCCTATCGCCATGAACTGAACCGACTCCGGTATCATGCCGAACCTGCTCTTCCATACTGTCGCGTCATGCTGCATGCTCGGCAAGCCAAACAGGAACCACACCAATGCCCAAATCCATGGAAACCGGCTCTGGAAAAATCTCCACATTCAGCCTTCATACTCGGCTCCCAATGGCTGTCAACCCGCGTATATAATTCCCGTCAACACGGCCGGTCGCGAACGGTGTTGTGTCCAACGGCCCGGACTAGTCCGACCGGCAATCCGCGCCCTCAGTGCTCCGACAGGTCCTCGGCCCAGCCCGCCGATCGACCGTCGCAGCCGTCGCCGGGGCTTCGCTACCCGAGCCTCATCCCGGACTCGTGACATCTGCAGGACAACGCGCCGCGCCACTCTCCCCACAGGTCCGGAATGGCCGCACGCAGCCTCGTTCAATCAGGTTGGTGACACTCCGCGCGCGTCGGCAACCTTAATACTTGGATGGTATTCCAATCCCCGAAATCGGCCGCCGGGAGAAAGGATTCAAGCTCAAACTCGCCGACCAATCCGGAGACGCCAGATCATGGCGCCAGGCTGGAAGCGTCGCCAAGTGAAGTCAGGATCTTGGCCGTGCCCGGGGCCTCCGATTCGGACATGTACAGGGTCTGCGTCCGCACTTCGGGCGACACTTGGAACCCCGGCACTCGGTAATGGAAGCGACGGATCGATCACAGTTCGATGCGGTACCGAACGAAGCCGTCGTCACCCTCACCGACGGGCTCAATCGTGACACCCTTGACATCCATGACGACATCGACGCTCTTCGGTCCGGTGTCGAACAGCACGGAAGTCCCGGGCAGCTCCTTGAACGACCAGTTGGCATCAGCCGCCGGGTCAATGGTTCCCTGATCGACTATGTAGCGCACGATGACGTCGCGGTTCGTGTCGGGCGCCTCGAAGACGATGGTCGAGCCGTCAGCGCCGGGAAAGTAGCCGCCACCGCTCGCACGGTAGTTGTTGGTCGCGATCACGAACTCCGCCCCCAGGTCCAGCGGCTCGCCATTGTAGGTCAGGTCCACGATTCGATGGGCGTCGGGCGCAATCAGTTCGCCGCGCGAACCGAATCTCGATGGCTGGCTCAGATCGATCTTGTACTGAACGCCGTCGATCACGTCGAAGTTGTAGGACGGGAATCGCGGGTTCAGAAGAGGCTGGTCGGCCTTGCCCGGAGTCACCTGGTTGAAGATGCCCGCCGACCGCTCCAGCCAGTCCTTGACCTGCTGGCCGGTGACTTTCACGGCCCGCACGGTGTTGGGATAGAGGTACAGGTCCGCCACGTTCCTTATGGCCACGTCGCCTACCGGGACATCGGTGTAATACTCCGGACCGCCGCGCCCTCCCGCCTTGAATGGCGCCGCGGCAGACAGCAGCGGCAATCCTTCGAACTCGGTTCCCTTCAGCATTTCTTCCACGTACCAGGTTTGCGCCCTTGACACGATCTGGACCGAAGGGTCATCGGCCACGAGCGCAAAGTAGGAGTGGAGCGGGGCCGAAGTCTTGCCGACCGCGCGGCGGACATAGGCAAGCGTCGCGTCATGCATGTCGGCGACGCTGTCGAGAACGGCCTGATCGCTCTCGACAAGCGCCGTTGTCGAGCGATCCTCGTTGCGCTTCGAGATCGGGCGCGCCTCGGAGCTGTGGCCGACAACGCGCCATTCACCACCCGAGGTCTCCAGCATCAGGTCGATGACCCCGAGATGGGAGCCCCAGAAGCCGGCCATGACGGCGGGCTTGCCGTGGATCGTTCCGTTGGCCACGTCGACGGCGTCCCTGTCCTCGTAGATTGCGGAAGGAAACACGTTGTGGTGGTGCCCGGTAAGCACGGCATCAATGCCCTCAACCGCGGCAAGCGGCACGGACGCGTTGCCCATGAATTCGGTATGCCTTGCCGCGCCGATGCCGGAGTGCGACAGCGCGATGATGACGTCGGCACCCTGCTCCTTCATCACCGGGACATAGGCCCTCGCGGCGTCGACGATGTCGCGGGCATGTACGTTGCCCTCCAGATGGCGACGATCCCACAGCATGATCTGCGGCGGCACGAAACCGATCAGGCCGATCCTGATCCGGTGCGCCTGCCCGGTGCCGTCGACAATCGCCCTTTCCATCACGACATAGGGAGGGACCAGGGTAACGTCCTTGGTGGGATCGGCACCGAGCTCCCTTGAGACATTTGCGGAAATCACCGGGAAATTGGCGCCGACAAGAGATTTCATCAGGAAATCGAGCCCGTAGTTGAACTCGTGGTTGCCAAGCGTCGATGCGTCGAATTCCAGCGTGTTCAGCGCGGTGATGATCGGGTGTATGTCCCCGTCCTTCATGCCCCGCTCGTAGGCCATGTAATCGCCCATCGGATTGCCCTGCAGGAAGTCGCCGTTGTCGTAGAGGACCGAATTCGTGGCTTCGGACCTGATCTCGCGCACGATCGAGGCCGTGCGCGCAAGGCCCATCGTGTCGCGCTCGCGGTCGGCATAGTAGTCGTAGGGCCAGATGTGCATATGGAGGTCGGTGGTCTCCATGACGCGCAGGTGAGCCTGATTGGCGGCGGCGTTTGCGGAGAAGGGATGCAGCGCAGCCAAGCTTGCCGTTGCCGCAAGGAATCCTCGACGATTTAGAGAGAAAGACATGGGAATTATATACGATAGATGCCATGAGCCGTGTCGGGCTTTTCGCTTGCGGCTGATTCGCCTCGCGTG
>VXSG01000008.1 GCA_009838075.1 Boseongicola sp. SB0665_bin_10
CACCCTTCGAGGCCGTCAGTTTCCCGCTTGATGCGCTCTGGCCGGAAGGCGCCGCCACCGACGGTGACCCGCCCGGCTAGCGAATTGAACGTCGCCGACGACGACGGATCGCGTCCACGCGACCTGGCCTGCGCGCCATGAGGCACGAGAGTCCGAAAACCAGATCTTTGAGGAACTTGAAAGCAGCGATGGCGCCAGGGCGATCAAGCCAGTTGAAACGCTCAAGGAACTGAAATGACAGTGCATTTCATAGGGGCCGGACCCGGGGCGGCCGACCTGATCACGCTGCGCGGCCGCAACCTGGTCTCCTCGTGCCCGGTGTGCATCTACGCGGGATCGCTCGTGCCAGAGGAGGTTCTTTCGCATTGCCCGAAGGGTGCACGGATCGTGAATTCCGCGCCTCTGGATCTCGATGCGATCATCGCCGAATGCCGTGCTGCGCATGATGCCGGCCAGGACGTCGCACGCCTCCATTCCGGCGATCCTTCCGTCTGGTCTGCCATGGGCGAGCAGATGGACAGGCTCCGGGAGGCGGGCATCCCCGTGTCGGTCACGCCAGGCGTGCCGGCGTTCGCGGCAGCGGCAGCCGCGCTCGGAGCGGAGCTGACCTTGCCGGAAGTTGCCCAGTCCGTTGTCCTGACCCGCACTTCAGGGCGCGCTTCCGCCATGCCCGAGCGCGAGACGCTCGCGGGATTCGCCGCCACGGGCGCGACGCTTGCAATCCACCTTTCGATTCACCGCCTGTCGGAGGTCGTGGCGGAACTGCTGCCGTTCTACGGCGAAGACTGTCCCGTGGCCGTGGTCTTTCGGGCGAGCTGGCCCGACGAGCGAATCATCCGCGGCACCCTCGCCACCATCGAGGGGCAAGTGGGTGGAGGCATGACCCGGACGGCATTGATCCTGGTCGGCGCGGCACTTGGCGGCGGGTCGGGGGGACGGAGCGCACTCTACTCACCCGACTATGACCGGCGCTACAGGCCGCGCGTCGCGGCAGGAACGCGGTCCGGCCCGATCGATCATGGCTAGGCCGGAACGCTTCCCCTCGATGTCATCCGCGTCCGAGCCAGCAATCGGGCGCCGGCTCCTTGGCGCCGGCGCAGCTGGCTTGGCATGCATCGCGGACGTGATGCCCTCCTACTGGACGATCCGCCAAGAGCCGTCGGCTTCCCGGCAAGCGACGCCATAGGCCTCCTGGCTCTCGCCGGCAATCCTGACAGTGCTGACATATTCGCGGCAGGGCTGCCCTGAGGAACTGCTGCCATCGCGGACGACGCGGACCTGTCCGGTCGCGGGACCGCCGGAATTGGCGGGATTGTCCCAGACAATGGGTTCCTGCCCTGCAGATGTCAGTGCCAGATGGGTCGCCTGGTCGGCCATGGCCCGGGACTGCTCGTCCAGGGAGCGTCCTAAGGCGCCGCCCACGCTCGCGCCGATCACGGCGCCGAGGGCGGTGGCGGCGACCTTGCCGTCCCCGTCTCCGAACTGGTTGCCGATCACGCCGCCGGCGATGCCGCCGAATGTCGTGCCTGCCAACTCGTTGGACCCCATGCAGCCGCCAAGCGTGACAGCCAGCGCCAGGGCGGCGGCCGTCCTGATCGCCGCCTTCGTTGCGTTCCTTCGCCTCGTCATGTGACTCTCCTTCATCTTGCGTTCCCCGTTCAATCCGCCTTTCGCGCCGGAAGTTCTCGCACACAGGCCGGGAGGGAAAGCGCGCTCCCATTGTTGACGCTACGAATCGTGTGTGGCAGGTTAGCATCCGGGTTGTCCAGACCTCCCGAAAATCCTCATCGTTCAGGGCTGGGAAGATGTTGAGTCGCGGGGCCTTGCACTGGCCGGTTCGACATGAATCAAGGCATGAGGGCATGCGCTCGGGCTGGTTCGCAGGACCGATTCCGGTCGGAACTGAAAAGGGGGGATGCTTTCCGTGAGCCTTGTTCGGCTTCCGCCCGGGCTTCTCGTTTCCGCTCCTGCATCCGGGACCGGCAAGACCACCGTGGCGTTGGGACTCCTGCGGGCGCTTCGTGACGAAGGGCTTGCCGTCCAGCCGTTCAAGAGCGGGCCGGACTACATAGACCCCGCCTTTCACGAGGCGGCGGCCGGACGGCGATCCTTCAATCTTGACACCTGGGCCATGGACGAGAGCCTGTTTGCCACCATCGCGACGGAGGCCTCCGGTGCCGACATCGTCGTCGCGGAAGGCTCGATGGGCCTGTTTGACGGAGTCGCGGGACGGGGCGCTTCCGGGTTCGGCTCGAGTGCCGAAACCGCCCGGCACGCCGGCTGGCCAGTGGTGCTGGTCGTTGACGTCAGCGGTCAGGCGCAATCCTCGGCCGCTGCCGCGCTCGGGTTCAGGGCCTATGATCCGGAACTGCCTTTCGCGGGCGTCATCCTGAACCGGGTCGCGAGTCCGAGGCATGAACGCCTGGCGCGGCTCGGGATGGATCGCGTCGGCATCCCGGTACTGGGCGCCTTGCCAAGGCGCGGGGACCTGCAACTGCCCGAACGGCACCTGGGCCTCATCCAGGCGGTTGAGCATCCCGATCTGGAGCGCGCGATCGCGGACTATGCAGCGTTTCTTCGCGAGCACGTGGATCTGGAGGCGCTCCGAAAGCTCGCCGCATCGACCGGACTGCCCGCGTCCGGCGCCCTGCCGACACCGCCCGCGCAGCGGATCGCGCTTGCGCGGGACGCGGCGTTCTCCTTCGCCTATCCGCATCTACTGGAAGGCTGGCGGCGGGCCGGCGCGGAGGTCATGCCCTTTTCGCCTCTCGCCGACGAGGCGCCCGACGCTTCGGCTGATCTCGTGTGGCTTCCCGGCGGATATCCGGAGCTTCACGCGGGGCGGCTGGCGGCTTCCTCACGGTTCTTGGACGGCCTGCGCCGACATGCCGCTACGGGACCGGTCCACGGTGAATGCGGAGGCTACATGGCCCTGGGCAAGGCGCTGGTCGACAAGGATGGCGCACGACACCGGATGGCCGGCCTCCTGGGTCTCGTGACGAGCTACGAACAGCGCAAGTTCCATCTCGGCTACCGGCGCGCGATCCTGGTGGCCGGCATGCCCGGGTTCGAACAGGGATGCGCTCTCAGGGGGCATGAGTTCCACTACTCGACCATAGTTGAGCAGCCCGACCCGCCCCTGGCCAAGGTCCTTGACGCCGACGGCAACGCGGTGCCCGAGACGGGATCCGTTCGCGGGTTCGTCACGGGAACGTTCTTCCACCTCATCGCGGGCGAGGCATGAGCGGGCTCGTGAGTTTCGTGGGCTCGGGGCCGGGTGACCCGGGACTGCTGACGCTGAAGGCGGTTGACCGGCTGCGGCGCGCGGACGCAATCCTGTATGACGACCTGTCGTCCGGCCCGATCCTGGAACATGCAAGGCCTGATGCCGACCTGGTGAGCGTCGCCAAGCGTGCGGGCCGGAAGTCGCCACGGCAGGATCATGTCAGTCGCCTCCTTGTCGACTATGCCAAGCGGGGCGGGCGGGTCGTGCGGCTGAAGTCGGGCGATTGCGGAATTTTCGGGCGGCTGGAGGAGGAACTGGCGGCGCTGCGCGCGGAGTCGCTGGATTTCGAGATCATTCCAGGCGTGCCTTCCGCCTGCGCGGCGGCTGCGGAGGCCGGAATCCCGTTGACGCGTCGACTGGCCTCGCGCCGCGTGCAGTTCATCACCGGCCACGACGTGGCAGGGGGCCTGCCGGAGGACTTGAACGTGGCGGCGCTCGTCGACATCCATGCAACGACGGTGGTCTACATGGGGCGCCGCACCTTTGCCGACCTAGCCGGGATCCTGATGACGCATGGCCTGCCCGGCGAAACGCCTGCGATGATGGCAGAGGCCGTGACAACTTCCGGGCAGGGCATTGACAGGTCCACGGTGGCCGAACTGGCAGATCGGTTGCGCGCGGAAGACGCGAGACACGCGCCAACGCTCATCTTCTTTGGAGCGTTGTCCGATGGATGAACTGGTCCTGGTCGGAATAGGCACGGGAAGCCCGGACCACCTGACGCGCGAGGGCGAGGCGGAGATTCGCAGGGCGGACTGCATCCTCCTTCCGAGAAAGGGGCCGGAGAAAGCGGAACTGGCGGAATTGAAGAGAGGAGTCTGCGTGTCGGTCCTGGGCGGGGAGGCGGAATCGCGGATCCTCGAATTCGACATGCCGGTCCGCGATGCCGGGTCCGGCTACCTGGAAAGCGTCGATGCCTGGCATGGCGAAGTCCGCAAGGCGTGGGATGCCGCTCTTGCAGACAGGGACGAGAAGCGCGTGGCATTGCCCGTCTGGGGAGATCCGTCGCTCTATGACAGCACGCTCAGGATTGCGGCGCGGCTTCGCCCTGCGCCGAAGGTCAGGGTCGTGCCAGGCATCACCGCGCTGCAGGCACTGACGGCCGCGCACGGCATTCCGTTGAACGAGATCAACGCGCCGGTCACGATCACGACCGGGCGGCGGCTGCGCGAGGACGGATGGCCCGAGGGTGCGGACACCGTTGCGGTGATGCTGGACGGCGAACTGAGCTTCCGCCACCTTGATCCGGGCCAGTTGCATGTCTGGTGGGGCGCATATCTGGGGATGAAGGACCAGGTGCTGGCAAGCGGACCCTTGGCCGAGGTCGCGGAGCGGATTGCCGAGACCCGGGCGGCTGCACGTGACGCGCACGGCTGGATCATGGACACCTATCTCCTGAAGCGTCGGGACCGGACGGCGAGGAGGCACGCTTCCGCGAGCTGATGGCCGGTGCCAACGCCAGGGCTGGCGCGTTCGCGGCCGTGATCCCGGCAGTGGGGAAGGACCGCGAGATCACCGGCCCGATCCGGCAGATGGGGGCGACTTGCCCGGATTCGTGCGATTGCTCGGAGGCCTGGCGGGACGGCGGCGAATCCGCGCCTGGCCGGCGAAGCGGCATGGGTCGGCTGCACGCGCGACAGGCCCGCACAGTTGAAATCGGGATGCGCTCCTGCGAGAACGGCATCCAGAGCTTCTGCCAACCGATCCGGGATCGAACGTCGTGGACAAGCAGCCGTTTCCCAACCTGTTTTCGCCGATCGACATCGGCGGGCTTGCGCTCCGCAACCGGATCGTGTCGACCGGCCATGAGACGCATCTGAATGACAGGGGCTGGATCGGCGATGCGATGATCGCCTATCACGAGGCGCGTGCCCGCGGCGGCGCCGGACTGATCGTGACCGAAGTTGCGCTGGTTCATTCCAGCGCCGTGTTCGTGGCAAATCCAATCCGGGTCGATACCGACGACTGCATTCCCGGATACCGTCGGCTGGCGAAGGCGATACACGGTCACGGTTGCGGCCTGATCGCCCAGCTGTTTCATCCCGGGCGCGAGATGCTGGCTTCGGAAGACGGCACCGCACCGGTTTCCTACAGTGCTTCGGCCACGCCGAACGAGCGCTTTCACGTCATGCCCCGCCCGATGCCTCGAGAAATGATCGCCGAGGTCATCTCGGCCCACGGCGATGCGGCAATTCGGATGCGGGAGGCCGGCCTCGACGGGGTCGAGATCGTCGGCTCGCACGGGTACCTTCCGGCACAGTTCCTGAACTGCCGCGTCAATCGGCGCAGCGACGAGTACGGCGGTTCGCTCGAGAACCGCGCCCGCTTCATCCGCGAGATCGCGTCCGACATCCGCGCCAAGGCCGGCGAGGACTTCGTCATTGGCCTGCGCCTTTCCGGGGACGAGCGCAGCCATGAGGGTGTCGAGCAGTCCGAGATGCTGGACGCATGCGAACTCCTTGCCGGAGATAGTTCGCTAAGCTACTTCAGCGTTGTTTCCGGATCGTCCGCGACTGTCGCGGGCTCGGTTCACATCGTCCCGCCGATGACCGAAGAGGCAGGCTGCACCGCGCCATTGGGCCATGCCGTGAAGGCGCGGACGGGCGTGACGACGATGGTGACCGGTCGCATCAACCAGCCTCAGGACGCCGAACGCATCATCGCGTCGGGCCAGGCGGACCTTTGCGGGATGACGCGGGCAATGATCTGCGATCCGGACCTGGGCGAAAAGGCCGGGACGGGACGTGCCGACGACATCCGCGCCTGCATTGGCTGCAACCAGGCCTGCATCGGCCATTTCCACGCGGGCTATCCGATTTCATGCATCCAGAACCCGGTAAGCGGACGCGAGTTGTCTCTCGGGCGCACCGAACCGGCGCGCGCGAGACGGAAGGTCATGGTGATAGGAGGCGGGCCCGGAGGAATGAAGAGCGCTGCCGTCGCCGCAGGGCGGGGCCACGACGTTACGCTGTTCGAAAGGGAGGCCCAGCTCGGCGGCCAGGCGCGGCTGGCGCAAGCCTTGCCTCATCGCGCCGAGTTCGGCGGCATTGTCACCAATCTGGCGCGCGAAATGGAACTCGCGGGAGTGAAGGCACGCAAGGGGGTCGCCGTTGATGAGGGAGTCATCACGGAATTCGAACCGGACGCGATTGTCGTTGCGACCGGCGCCGAACCGAGATGGCCGGCATTCGAGGGCCGCGATGACGCACATGTCGTGGACGCCTGGCAGGTCCTTCGAAACGAGGCGAACGTCGGCAAGTCGGTGGTGGTGGCGGACTGGCGTGCGGACTGGATCGGGATCGGCATTGCCGAGCACCTTGCGCAGCGGGGCCACCAGGTGAAGCTGGCGGTCAACGGCTACATGCCCGGCCAGACGATCCAGATGTACGTGCGCGATTCAGGCATCGGTCGCCTGCACGGCCTCGGCGTGGAAATGATGCCATACGTCCGGCTGTTCGGGGTCGATGAAGACGCGGTCTACCTGCAGCATATCATGAACGACGAACCCGTGATCTGTGAAGGCGTCGACACGCTGGTCCTGTGCCAGGGCCACAATCCGCTGACCACGATGGAAGTCCTCGTGCGCCGTCTGGGCGTCGAGCATCACCTCGTCGGCGACTGCGTGTCGCCACGCACGGCGGAGGAAGCGGTTCTGGAAGGGTTGCTGGCCGGTCGCGCCGTCTAGGACACAGGGCCTTCCCACGCTAGATTTTGTCGGATTTTCCTTGACGCCGGGCATCCA
>VXSG01000108.1 GCA_009838075.1 Boseongicola sp. SB0665_bin_10
ACGACCTTCAGGTTATGAGCCTGACGAGCTACCGGACTGCTCCACCCCGCGCCAAGAGAAATCATAGCTAGTCCAAACGTTCCCGGAGTGCAAGGGGCTCACCCCGAAATTTCCCTACCCCGCCAACCAAAGCCCTACCATCCATGGGAACGGTCATAGGAGTTCCGATCCGGGCTCCGCCATCCTTCGGGAGGCTCGCCCTCGAACACCTCCACCAGAAGCGGGAAACATGCCGCCTCGTCCGACGAATGGGTCGCGCTGCAGTCCCCGCCAGGACAGGCCGACAGCGCCCCCAGGAGTTCGATCTCCGCAAGAAAATCCATATGGTCCCCGGGGCGCACGGGTGACGCCTTCATGAAATACTCGCCCCTCTCCCGCGTGAACCCGGTGCACATGAACACGTTCATGACGTCGTGCACATGCGGCTCGCTCTCGTCGAGGGACATGCCGAGCGCGTCGGCAAGCGCCCGCACCAGGTTGGAATGGCAGCAGTGGTGATAGTCGTCTCCGGAAAGCAGCTTCCCGGTATACGGATCGCAGCGCGTGCCGATCACGTCATGCACCCTTCCCCCGAACTCGTCGGCCCCGTACCAGGCGAGCGTGTCCTCGATGATCGTCGCCATCGGCCTGAGGTAAGGCAGGTTCGACCACAGCCGGTCGCCCACGCTCACGTGGGTTCCGTGCAGGGCGCGGGTCTTGCCCGAATAGAATCGCTCGCCGACGTCACCCGCGTTCCAGAGGTTCAGGTCGCCGACCTGCGGTCCTTCGGTGGAGGAGATCCGGAAAACGCCTCCGCGCGGCACGCGAAACGTCGCGGCGTCCCGCGGAGGCACGCGCACCTCGTCCGTCTTCCGGTAGGTCGCAAAGGCCGCCCGGTACGCGTCAAGATCGGGCGGCGCCAGCAGTTCGGGCGGGTAGCAAATCACCGGTTCGATGGCGCGGCGGGCTTCGGCATCAGGCGGTTCGTGCATGGGGCAACTCCGGATCGTCTCTTCCGAGAAAACGCCCGGATGCCACGAACTTCAAGTGCCGCCGGGCCCGGTCTTCCTGCACGACTCAATCCAGGCCCTTCACCTCAGGTCTCTAGCGCCTCCACGCAGAGGATCGTCGGCAGGTGCCGCGCAACCTCGTCCCAGGTCTCGCCCTCGTCCGTGCTGGCAAAGACGGACCCCGAATTCGTCCCGAAATATATCCCCGCCGGATCCGCACCGTCCCCCGACATTGCCTGCCGGAGAACCGTGAAATAGCACCCGTCCTGCGGCAACCCGGCGCGCTTCGCCTCCCAGCTCTCGCCGCCGTCCGTCGACTTCCAGACCGCGGCCGCCGCGTCGGGCGGGTAGCGCCCGATCCCGTCGCCATTGAGTGGCAGCGTCCAGATCGTCGCCCCGTCGCGCGGATGCACGTGCACCGGGAACCCGAATGTCGACGGCAGGCCCTCGGTGATGTCGTCCCAGCTCCGACCGCCGTCCCGGCTCCTGTACACGCCATGATGATTCTGCTGGTAGAGCAGGTCACCCGTCCCGTCCGCGCGCACCATGTTGTGAACGCAGTGCCCCGTCTGGCCGTCACGCGGCGCCGCCGGATGGTCGTGATGCCCGCAGGCCTCCGCGTTCGACAGCCGGTTCCGGCGGTCCCAGGTCGCGCCGCCATCCTCGGTTGCGAAGACACCGGCCGCCGAGATCCCGAGCCAGAACTTCTCGGGATTGCCGGGATCGGCAACGATCGTGTGCAAGACCAGGCCCGCCGCCCCGGGCTGCCACTCCGCCGCCGAAGGGTGCTCGGAGAGCGAGTTGACCTTCTCCCAGGTCTCCCCGCCGTCATCGCTGGCAAGGAGCATCGCGGGCTTCGAACCGGCATAGAGCCGGTCGCCGACCCGGCCAAGCGACCAGAGCGCCGTGATCTCCCCCGTGAACGGCGCCGGCGGCGAAGGTGTCCAGTCGAACAGCTTGGCCACCTCCTCGTTCTCGGCGAAGAACGCCTCGCCCTGCCCGTGCGCGAGATTCGACAGGGTCCAGGACGCGCCGCGGTCTTCCGAGCGCCAGACGCCGGCGCCCTCCCAGTCACCGCCGCCGCCGGCCCATATCACGCCCGTCCCGGGATCCCCGATCGCGTGGTTGATCGGCCAGAGATTGCAATGCGGGCCGTCCACCGACCACACCGAGCGGTCCTCGGACGTGACCAGGAACAGGCCCTTCGTGGTGCCCACCAGCAATGAAACCGTCATCGTGCGCCTCCCCTTTCGCGGACCCTGCGCCAGGGAGCGGGCGGTCGCAACTACACGATGCGTTCGACCAGCATCTTCTTGATCTCGGCGATCGCCTTTGCCGGATTGAGGTTCTTCGGGCAAGTCTTGGCGCAGTTCATGATCGTGTGGCAGCGATACAGCTTGAACGGATCCTCGAGGTCGTCCAGCCGCTCGCCGGTCGCTTCGTCGCGGCTGTCGACAAGCCAGCGATAGGCATGCAGGAGCGCCGCCGGCCCGAGGTAGCGGTCGCCGTTCCACCAGTAGCTCGGACAGGACGTCGAGCAGGACGCGCACATCACGCATTCGTAGAGCCCGTCGAGCTTGCGGCGGTCCTCGATCGACTGCTTCCATTCCTTGCCGGGCCGGTTCGTCGCGGTCTCGAGCCACGGCATGATCGACGCGTGCTGGGCGTAGAAGTGACTCAGGTCGGGAACGAGATCCTTGACGACCGGCATGTGCGGCAGCGGGTAGATCCTGATGTCGCCCTTGATCTCGTGATGGCCATAGGTGCAGGCGAGCGTGTTGATCCCGTCCACGTTCATGGCACAGGATCCGCAGACCCCTTCCCGGCACGAACGCCGGAAGGTCAGCGTCGGGTCGATCTCGCTCTTGATCTTGATGAGGACGTCGAGAACCATCGGCCCGCAGCGGTCCAAGTCCACGTGATAGGCGTCCACGCGCGGGTTTTCGCCGTCATCCGGGTTCCAGCGGTAGATTCGCACCTTGCGGACGTTCCTGGCGCCTTCGGGCTTCGGCCAGGTCTTGCCCCTGCGAAGCCTGGAGTTCCTGGGCAGAGTCAGTTGAACCATGTGACGAACCCTTCCTTGCAGTTCACCCGGAAGCGCGGACTGCGTCCCCTTGCCTGCGCCAGCGGTGCGGCACGCGCGGCACCCTGCGCTCGTTTCACAAGGATCGAATGACGCATCGTCTTCACCGGCTCATTCCCCGAGGTCCGGAGGCCGAATCGGCGCATGGCCGGTCTTCCGGCGAACACAGGCGTCATACACCTCGTGGGGATCAAGACCCCTGATGTAGTCGCTCCCGATGGTGATCGACAGCGTCGCGAGGGACGTGCCGCGGTCGTTGAACCCGACCCCGACGGATCCGGTGGGGCCGTCGGCCGCCCGCGCGCGCTCCTCGCATTGGCGCGCCGCCAGCTCTGGAGAGACCGGTCCGCACGCCGCCGGAAGCGCCGCCAGGACGGCAATCCCGAAGGTCCGCAGGCGAGTCCCCGTCCCGCCCGAGAGCCGCGCGATGTCCGGTTCGCCCGACCAGGAGATGCCGAAGGCCGTCAATAGACCCGCGCCTTCGGCGCAATCCTCTTGAGCTCGATCCCTCCGTCCGCCTCGGTCGTCAACGGATCCAGCCGAACGCGGCAGTAGTCCAGCCTCACGCCGTCCCCGACCCAGGCCAGCGTGTGCTTGCGCCACTCGTCGTCGTCGCGTTCCGGGTGGTCTTCGTGCGCGTGCGCGCCGCGGCTTTCCTTCCGCGCCTCGGCGCTGACGATCGTGGCGAGCGCGTTCGCCATCAGGTTGTCGAGCTCCAGGGTCTCCATCAGGTCCGAGTTCCAGACGAGGGAGCGGTCGGTGACCTGGATGTCGTCCATCCTGGACGCGACCCGCTTCATGTTCTCCACGCCTTCGGACAGGATCTTGCTGGTGCGGAAGACCGCCGCGTCGGACTGCATCGTCCTTTGCATCTCGAGGCGGAGCTCCGCCGTCGGAACGGCGCCGTCGGCATGCCGGAACCGGTCGAACCGGTCGAGAGCGGCGTGGACCGACGCCATGTTCAGTGCAGGATTGCCGCCCGTGCGGTCCACGACCTCGCCGGCGCGGATCGCGGCGGCACGCCCGAAGACCACGAGATCGATGAGCGAATTCGAGCCGAGCCGGTTCGCTCCGTGGACGCTCGCGCAGCCCGCCTCGCCCACGGCCATGATGCCCGGAGCAATGCGATCCGGGTCGTCCGACGACGGGTTCAGCACCTCGCCCCAGTAATTCGTCGGCACGCCGCCCATGTTGTAGTGCACGGTCGGCAGGACCGGGATCGGTTCGCGCGTCAGGTCCACGCCCGCGAAGATGCGTGCCGATTCCGAGATGCCGGGAAGCCGCTCGGCAAGCGTCTCCGGCGGCAGGTGGTTCAGGTGCAGGTGAATGTGGTCGCTTTCCGCACCGACGCCGCGGCCCTCGCGAATTTCCATGGTCATGCACCGGCTCACGACGTCCCGGCTCGCAAGGTCCTTGTAGGTTGGCGCGTAGCGCTCCATGAACCGCTCGCCCTCGGAATTGGTGAGGTAGCCGCCCTCGCCACGGGCGCCTTCGGTTATGAGGCAGCCGGAGCCGTAGATCCCGGTCGGGTGGAACTGCACGAACTCCATGTCCTGCAGCGGCAGCCCGGCCCGCGCCGCCATGCCGCCGCCGTCACCGGTGCAGGTGTGGGCCGAGGTCGCCGAGAAATACGCACGCCCATAGCCCCCGGTCGCCAGCACCGTCATCTTCGCGCTGAATACGTGGATCGACCCGTCTTCCAGGCTCCAGGCAAGTATGCCCTGGCAGGCGCCGTCCTTCGCCATGATCAGGTCGATCGCGAAATACTCGATGTAGAACTCCGCGTCGTGCTTCAGCGACTGGCCGTAGAGCGTGTGCAGTATCGCGTGTCCGGTCCGGTCCGCGGCAGCGCAGGTGCGCTGCACGGGCGGACCTTCCCCGAACTCCGTCGTGTGGCCGCCGAACGGGCGCTGGTAGATCCTGCCGGATTCGGTTCGCGAGAAGGGAACGCCGTAATGTTCAAGCTCGTAGACGGCGGCGGGCGCCTCGCGGGCCAGGTACTCCATCGCGTCGGTGTCGCCGAGCCAGTCGGACCCCTTCACCGTGTCGTACATGTGCCATTGCCAGTGGTCGGGGCCCATGTTGCCGAGCGAGGCCGCAATGCCGCCCTGCGCCGCCACCGTGTGCGAGCGGGTCGGGAAGACCTTCGTGATGCAGGCGGTCCTCAGGCCCTGCTCGGCCATCCCCAGCGTCGCGCGAAGGCCCGATCCGCCTGCGCCCACCACGATGCAGTCGAACTCGTGCGTCTCGTAATCGTATGCGGCCATCGGTCTTCCCTATAGCGCGATGCGGGCGACGGCAAAGAGGCCGGCAGCCACCGCGCCGTAGCAGAGGCAGGTCGCCAGGATGATGGTGTACTCCCGGAGAACCCCGTGCACGTAGTCCTCGATCACCATCTGGATGCCGTTCCTGAAATGCACCAGGCCCACGACGATCGTCAGCGCGGCCACGATCGCCGGAAACGGCTGCCCGAAGTAGCTCACGACATCGGCGTGAGGCCGGCCAAGCATGGGTCCGAACGTGAAGACGAAGGCGGGAACGAGAAACCCCAGGGCGACGCTGGACTTCGTCATGCCCCAGTGCCTGCGCGTGCCCTCGCGGGCCGAGCCGTGGCCCTCCGCGCGCTTGCGGTCGGTCATGTAGCTCATCGGCGCCTCCCTACACGACCAGGACGGTCGCGACGGTCAGGACGACGGAAAGGACGACGATCGCGATGCCCGTCCTCTCCGCGGTCGCGACGTCGAGCCCGCGGCCCGTGTCCCAGTAGAGGTGCCGCAACCCTGCCAGCGCGTGATACCAGAGAGCCCAGGCGGAAAGCGTCATGATCACGTCGCCGGGCCAGGAGGTCATGAACCCGTCCGCCAGCGCGAACTGCTGCGCCGAGACCGCCGCTGCAAGGAACCACCAGACGACGAGAAGCGCCGCCAGGATGAGCGAGCTGCCGCTGATGCGCGTCAGGATCGACGTCATCGAGGTGACCTGCGGACGGTATACCGTCAGGTGCGGCGACAGGGGCCTGTTGCCCCGGTTCACGTCGGCCATGCCGTGGCTCCCGTTTCTTGGGCGTCCCGACATCCATAGCAGAACCGGCGGGCTTGTCACGGCCCCGCGACGCTGCAACGCATGTGCCGCCAGTGCGGATGGAACAGGCCCATGCCCGCACGGTTCGCCCGGGATGCACCTGCCGACCCGGCCCGAACCCGCTCCTGCATGAACCGTCCAGGTTCGCGCTTCCGGGCCCGAGCGCCTGGATCCATGGCCGGCAGGATCAGCGCCGGACCGGTCCCGGCCGCCGCCGCCGTGCCCGTGCCGCGTCAAATGGGAATCAGCGCCCAGCAGTCCAGGTCAAGCAGGACGCCATCGACGTGTTTCCCCTCCTCGTCCTTGAGCGCAAACGGAGCCGCCCCGGGCTTGTGCGCAACGAGCCGGAGCCGCAGTGCACCGACGCCGGGCGTGCCGGTTTCGGCCTTCTCCAGCACCTCGGACCAGCAGCAGACCGTGTCGCCCGCGAAGCACGGCGCGACATGGCTGCCGGCGTTCAGGCCGACGATCATCTGGGCGTTCGCGAGCCCGTTGAAGGAAAGCGCCCGCGCAATCGAGATCACGTGGCCACCGTAGATGAGCCGGCGCCCGTCCTCGCGAGACGTGGCGTCGAAATGCACCCGGGCCGTGTTCTGCCAGAGGCGGGTGGCCAGCATGTGCTCGGCCTCCTCGATGGTCACCCGGTCGACATGATCGATGGTCTCGCCGACCTCGTAGTCGCCCCAGCGATGCGGCTCTCCCGCATGCCCGAAATCGTAGCCGTCAAAGGAAAGCCCTTGGGGAACCACGAGATCCTGCGGACGAACGCTCCTGGACAGCCCGGGAACCACGGGCTTCGGCGCGGGCGCGCCCGGGTCGCGCTTGCGCACCATGACCCAGCGGACGTAGCTGAGCACGGCATCGCCGCGCTCGTTCCGGCCGGCCGTGCGCACCCAGACCACGCCCGTCCTGCCGCTCGAGTTCTCCTTCGCGCCGATGACCTCGGAGCTGGCCGCGAGCGTCTCGCCCGGACGGACCGGCATGAGCCAGCGGCCTTCCGCGTAACCGAGATTCGCCACCGCGTTGAGCGAGATGTCCGGCACCGTGCAGCCGAAGACCGTGTGGAACACGAGCAGGTTGTCCAAGGGGCCGTCCAACCCGCAGGAGCGCGCGAACTCTGTCGAGGAATTGAACGCGTGCCGGGACGGAAAGAGCGCATGATAGAGTGCCCTCTCGCCGTCGCCCAGCGTGCGGGGAACCGCGTGCCGGATCGTGTCCCCCACCCGGAAGTCCTCGAAGAATCTCCCCTGGCTCGCCTTCACGTCACGCTCCATGCCCGGGCCGCGGCTCCGCGTCCCGCTTCTTCGGTTCCAGCCGCCTCCGCATGCTCGCCTCCCGGGTCATGCCACCGCCCGCTCGTGGATGGCTTCCGCCTTGGCGAGGACGGCACGGGCCGTCTCGACATGAAGGTTCTCGACGATTCGCCCGTCGACAACGGCCACCGCCTCGCCGCGCGCGATGGCGTCCTCGTACGCCTCGATCTGCCGCCTCGCAAGTTCGGTTTCCGCGTCGCCCGGCGCAAAGACCGCGTTGGCGACGCCGACCTGCGCGGGATGAATCAGGGTCTTTCCGTCCATGCCGAGCGCCCGTCCCTGTTCGCACTCGGCCCGGAAACCATCCTCGTCCCGGAAGGCGTTGTAGACGCCGTCGACGCAGGCAATGCCGGTGGTCCGTGCGGCGAGAAGCACGGTCTGAAGCGCCGTCATCATCGCCATCCGGTCGCCTCCGGTGGCGCAGCCGATCTCCTTTGCGAGGTCGTTCGTGCCGAGAACGAAGCCTTCGACCGGGGGCAGCGCGCCGATGCCGGGCGCGTTCAGGACGCCGCGCGGGGTTTCCATCATGCACCAGACGGGCGTTCCGGGCACGAGGGCGGCAACATGTTCCACCTGCCCGCGATCTTCCGCCTTGGGCAGGAGCACCGCGTCGCACTTCATTCCGGCAACGGCGCATGCATCGGCATCTCCCCATTCCGTGTCCGTCCCGTTGATGCGCACGATCCGCTGCCTGTGCCCGAAATCCCCGGCATCGAGGACGCGTGCGAGGGTCTCGCGGGCCGAGGCCTTCTCCGCAGGCGCCACCGCGTCCTCGAGATCGAATATGACCGAATCGACATCGAGCGTCCCGACCTTTTCGAGGGCGCGCGCCTTCGAGGCAGGCACGTAGAGAACGGAGCGGCAGAGCGTTTGCGGAGCGGCCATTGAAGCTTCCTTGATCGAGAGGGCCGGGGTGAGCGCAACCTGCACGTCCCGTCCGGCGCCCGCAACCCGAACACCTGCGGCAGAAAGGCCCACCGTGCGGCCAAACGGCCTGTTTCGTTGACGAATCCCGCCGCGCGCGGCCGTCGCGTGTCCGCCCGGGCCGCAGGCATGACTTGAATCGGCAGCGGAGACACACTAGCAGACTCTCCAGCCAGACCGACATCACATGGACAGGAGACCCTCATGGCCAGACCAAGGATCGCGCTCATCGGTGCAGGCCAGATCGGCGGCACGCTCGCGCACCTCGCCGCCATCAAGGAAATGGGTGACGTCATCCTCTTCGACATCGTCGAAGGCACGCCGCAGGGAAAGGCGCTCGACATCGCCGAGGCCGGGCCGGTCGCGGGCTTCGATGCCAGCCTCAAGGGAACCAACGACTACGCCGACATCGCGGGAGCCGATGTCTGCATCGTCACGGCGGGCGTTCCCCGCAAGCCGGGCATGAGCCGCGACGACCTTCTCGGCATCAACCTGAAGGTCATGAAGGCCGTCGGCGACGGCATCAAGGCGCATGCGCCCGACGCGTTCGTGATCTGCATCACCAACCCGCTCGATGCCATGGTCTGGGCGCTCCGCGAGTATTCCGGCCTTCCCCACGCCAAGGTCTGCGGCATGGCCGGCGTTCTCGACAGCGCCCGGTTTCGCCACTTCCTCAGTCTCGAATTCGAAGTCTCGATGAGGGATGTCACCGCGTTCGTTCTGGGGGGCCACGGCGACACGATGGTGCCCCTTGTCCGGTATTCCACGGTCGGCGGCATCCCGCTGCCCGATCTTGTCGAAATGGGCTGGACAACCCAGGAGAGGCTTGACGCCATCGTGCAGCGCACGCGCGACGGCGGCGCCGAAATCGTGGGCCTGCTTGGCACCGGCTCCGCCTTCTACGCGCCGGCCACGAGCGCCATCGAGATGGCGGCCGCCCATCTCGGGGACCAGAAGCGCCTGCTGCCCTGCGCCGCGCATGTCGACGGCGCCTTCGGGTTGAAGGACATGTATGTGGGCGTCCCCACCGTCATCGGCGCGGGCGGCATCGAGCGCATCGTCGAGATCGACCTTTCCAGGGACGAAAGGGCCATGTTCGACAAGTCCGTCGAGGCCGTCAGGGGCCTGGTCGAGGCCTGCAGGGGAATTGACAGCGGACTCGGATAGGACCGTTGCCGGACAGTGAGTCCGGAGCCGGAACCTGAAGGGCGCATGCGCATCAAGCGGGCCTTGACGGGCCCACGACACGAATCCGGCGAGTCGTCATCGTGTCGGTTCCGCCTGCACCGGCAAGCAGGAAATGCCCAGGCGAGGCATGGGCCCGTGAATTCACGGGCGGCGGCAAGGCGGTTGACGGGTGCCGACCAGACCTTCTCCTGCTGCCCTTCTCGAACGGCGAGGCCGTTGCTTGCCGGATTCGCGGCGCCCGACCCGGACGGCCAACCGTTCCCGCACCATTTCCTCCTCGAACGGCTCCCTCCGCGAAGAATGGCCGACTTGACCGCGACCGGCGGTGCCGATGCCCGCAAGCCTTCCGAGAGCGCTGCCTCGGCTTCCCTGCGCCGAGCCGGGCCGGTCGATCCGGGACAGTCACGCCCGGAACCGCTCGTGATCCATCATCGCTCACCCCCTGCTTCGCAAGGGAACACGCACGACTTGCAGACAGAGCCCCAAAGCTCGGCCAATTGCAGGCGGTCACCGCGAGTCCACGTGCCGACGGTTTCCCGAGCTGCCCGCGCCGAAACAATCGGGACCGCTCCGGTTTGGAAGGGCGCCTTCATGCCTGGGGTGCTGCCGCTCATGATCAGGAAGGCCCTGCTTGACGTCGTTCTCCGGGAGCCAGGATCGGCAACGCACATCGGCGAAATCTTGCCATCAACCCCAGAAAAGCGGCATAAAGACCGGACTTCTTGCAAGCATGGGATCGGCAAAGATGTTGGAAACGCCTGGCAGGATCGAACCCTGCCTCTTCGAGGAGCAGATACCCGCCGAACTGGCGGACCTCTCTGTCGAGATACAGCGCGAGGCGACCCGGCTTGGGCAGGGACTGCATCCGGACAGTGCAGCCGAACTGGCCGACTTCGTCCGGGTCATGAACTGCTACCACTCGTACCTGACCGAGGGCCACAACGCGTGACCACGAGACATCGAACGGGCGCTCTCCGGCGCGGAACTCGAGGAGAAAGCCCGCCCGCTTGCGCTGGAAGCCCGCGCGCATGTCATCGTCCAGCGTACCATCGACGAGATGCACCGGGACGGCACCTTGCCCCGGCCCACGTCCGCCGAGATTCTCACCTGGATGCACAGGACCTCCTTCCACGAAATGCTCGCCGAGTCTTGCGTGATCGAGCATCCTGATGGCACCCGGGAACCAATCATCCCCGGCCGCATGCGCCAGGACGGGGACAGGGAAGTCGCCATGGGGCGTCACCTGCCTCCGTCGTCGCCCCGGGTCGCGGCATTCATGGATCACCTTGACAAGCGGTTCAGGATCGCCGCTCGTTCGGCAAGTGGCCGGATCATCGCGATTGCCTCGGCGCATCATCGCCTGAACCACATCCATCCATTCCCGGACGGAAAAGGGGCGCGTCAGCCGCTTGATGTCACACGCGATGGCGCTCGCCGCGGGCATTGGCGGCGAGGGATTGTGGTCGATCTCCCGCGCCCTGGCCCGCGGGCTGACCGACCGCGGCGAGTACAAGCGAATGATGGACCACGCGGACAGTCCCGGGCGCGGAGACCGTGACGGGCGCGGCAACCATTCCGAGGCGGCATTGAAGACCTTCTGCAAGTGGTTCCTCAAGGTCACGCTCGACCAGATCGCGCTTTCCGCGAAGCTGTTTGACCTCGATGGGCCGGAAAAGCGTTGCCGGCGCCTTGTCGAAGACACGATTGATGACAGGCGCGTGCCCGACCTGGTCTCCGCCGTCCTGCGACATGGCGCTTTGGAGCGCGGCGACGCGCAGGTCGTGCCCAAGACCTCCGAGCGAGCGGCCCGCAACACGCTCAGCAAGCTGACTGCGGCCGGATACCTGGCGTCCGCATCCCCGAAGACCCCGGTTCGCCCGGCGTTTCCGCTGGAATGTCGTGAACGGCTCTTTCCAAACCTGTTTGCCGACGGAAACCTGCCTGAGCGATGGCGGCGTCGGACTGGCCGGCATTGACCGGACCTGCGGCCAGCCGTTGATCCTCCCGCGGCTTCCCGACGCGCTGGTGGCCGGCATCAACGCCGAGCGGCACCAGTTCGGCAGGGCGCTGTTCCAGGGGACGGAACCGGTGCCATGACAGACCATCTCGACTTGTTCGGCGATTTCCGGCAACCAAGGCAGGCACTGCACAGGCGGGAGGAAGCGGCATGCAGAAAGTTCAGGGATTTGGCGGGTTCTTCTTTCGAGCCCGGGACCCGGAGGGCCTTGCAAACTGGTATCGGGACAATCTTGGCATCGATCCGGCCCCGACGAACATGGACATGACGCCCTGGAGGTCCGAGGCCGGGGTCACGGTCTTCTCGCCATTCGCCGCGGACACGGACTATTTCGCGTCGGACAAGACCTTCATGCTGAACTTTCGCGTCACCGACCTGGATGCAATGATCGTGCAACTGACGTCGGCAGGCATAGAGGTCGGCGACGAGAGCGAGATGGAGGGCATCGGCCGCTTCGCGCGCATCCAAGACCCTGAAGGCAACGCGATCGAGCTTTGGGAACCCGTGTCATGAGGCCCGGATGTGCTGAGGACATGCCTGGCACTTCACTGGATTCCATACCACCCGGTCCCTGACCTCCTGGACAGGACGATGGGACCTGCCAATGCCACGGCCGTGACGCCGGCCTCTTCCAAGTGGGTCGCCGAATTTCAGGAAGACAGGGGTCTCGACATCTTGCACCGCAATCTGCCCCGGAAACCGCAATCGGGAGGACGTCTCGCCGAAATTCAACACCGAGGCGACCTTCAGTTCGCCAAGTCCCGGATGTGCCCTTCCCGTAACCGGCAACCTGGACCGACCCAGGGGCAGACCGATACGCGGATCCTTGGCAACGCTCAAGAACTTGACCTGCATGCCGTATTTCGGAGACGCCAAGGAAAATGCGGTAACAGGCACAAAATGTTGTGTGTGAACTGGACTCCCGGGTCAAGCATTTGTAGCGAGGTCTTCAGGAGGCAGGCATGAGACTCAAGGCATTTGGGGAATTGCATCGCAACAGCGCCAGTTCGGCCAGTCGGTTCCGCATGCTCCCGGACGATACCGCGGCTCGCAAGATCATTGACGACGTCTTGTCGCGGGAAGGTTGGCGCAGCCCGCATTGTGGGACTGACAACAGGATGCCAAGCGGGGCAAGGCCCTGATGTCCTTGGACATGCCCACGACTCAGGGTGTTCGCTACGCCCCGATAAGCAGCGTTTGGGAGGGAAGCGACGGCGATCTGCTGGAAGAGATGCTGCGCTTCTACCCGTCAATTCCGGCGGAGCCAATTCTTGACGCAACCTACAATGCGGGCCGCTTCTGGCGCGGGTCGGATCGACAGGTGGCGTCCATGGACATTGACCCGAAATACGCGCCGATGATCGTGGCAGACAATCGCGACATGGTTGGTGTCGAGGACGAGACATTCAACACGGTCGTTTACGATCCGCCGCACGTAGGGCCGCAGGGCCGGGACAAGAGTTGCAAGCGGTTCGATGTGGACTTTGGCGCGACAATGGCCTGTGGCGCGTCCGAGAATTGGACTCTGAGCTACTTGTATCCGCCGTTCCTGAAGGAAGCCAAGAGGGTGCTCAAGCCGGAGGGGCTGCTGCTCGCGAAGATCACCGACATGGTGAACAACCATCGATCACGTTGGGCGCACCGCGACTTCATGTGCATGGCAGAAGACGCCGGTTTCACCGTATGCGACATGATCGTCAAGATCAGGCGGGGGCCCATGGTTTCGGATCGCTGGAGGACGGCACACCACGCTCGCAAGCGGCATTGCTTCTGGTTCATCTGCCGCAACAGCCATCGCTGCGAGCGACTTCCGCGTGAGTGACACCCGAGAATACGACCCGTGAGTGTCGAGGAACTGGGCCGGAACGCGGCACGGAAGCTGATGGAGTATCCATCGGCGGAACTTCCGCCTCTTGCGCCGTTCAATGGTGTCGGCGTCTACACGATCCACTATCAGGGTGCCTTTGCGCCCTATGCCGAGATGCCGGATGATGAACCGATCTACGTCGGGAAGGCAGAACTGCGCGGCAGAAGGCAGGGAAGGGTGATCGAAGCGCACCCGTCGCCCGTTCTGTACAAGCGGTTGTGCGAACACTCGGATTCGATTCGAGCTGTCAACAATCTGAGCCTTCGGGATTTCCGGTGTCGGTGGCTGGTTCTTGATCCTGTGTGGATCGGTTTGACGGAGCAGGTCTTGATCGCGACCTACCGTCCAACGTGGAATTCAGTCGTCGACGGCTCCGGCAACCACGACCCTGGAGCCGGCAGGCGAAATCAAGAGCGGTCCTTGTGGGATACGCTCCACCCAGGGCGTCGGTGGGCGGAAAAATTGCGCGAAAGCCAACTCAATGTGAACAAAATCATGAACAGCATCGCCGAGCACAAGGGCGCGGGAAACCAGGCGTAACAGATCCTGCGGAACGCCCCCGAGATTCGGGCCAGACCGCAAGAATGTCAGCCCAGCATGGCCGAACTGGACGAACCGGTGCACATTGATGCAATCGCCGAAAGGTTGATCCGCGCCGCGTTCCTGCACGCGGCAGCGGTCGAGAACATGGTCTCCTGAATGCGCTGGAAGACCGGGACGAAGTCGAATCGACGTTTCGCGACTTGCAGGACGGGCACCGGCCGCCCGGCCACCGATCCATCCTGCGTCGACACACGCAACGCCAGGCGTTTCGAGCGTCCAAGCGCATGGGAGCAATGCTGGCCAACCCCTGCGCCACCAGGAACCACCATGCCCAATTGCGGTGCCGCTCGCTCCCGGATGGGGGCGGACGCTCCCGGTGTTGCTGCCGGGTCTGACTCCCGATTTGCCACTTTGGCACGCAAATCTCCTCTGAAGCCGCAATCACGCTCCATGTGATCACACAAAAATTCCAGTGATCACAAAACTGGTGCATTTTGACCCAATCTCAAAAAACCTGTTGATCGCCGAAAGATACGGGTGTTCTTGGACGTGACCGCACCGAGCGCAACATGACCAGGGGGCAGCGTTGAACATTCACGAGTACCAGGCAAAGGCGCTGCTGCGCGATGCGGGAGCGCCGGTATCCGACGGGCGCGTGGTCCTGAAGGCCGAGGACGCGAAGACCGCGGCGGGCGCCCTGGACGGGCCGGCATGGGTCGTGAAGGCCCAGATACACGCAGGCGGGCGCGGGAAGGGTTCCTTCAAGGAACCTGACGCCGGAGAGAAGGGCGGCGTGCGCATCGCCGGTTCCGCGCAGGAGGCCGCCGAAGAAGCCCGCCGCATGCTGGGACGGACCCTGGTCACCAAGCAGACCGGGTCGGCCGGGAGGCAGGTCAACCGCATCTACATCGAGGACGGCTCCACCATCGACCGCGAGATGTACCTCGCGCTGCTGGTCGATCGCGGCACCAGCCGCGTCAGTTTCGTCGCGTCGACCGAGGGCGGCATGGACATCGAGGAGGTCGCGGAAGCGACCCCGGAGAGGATTCTCTCCTTCAGCGTCGATCCCGCGACGGGATACCAGGCCTTTCACGGCCGCAGGATCGCCTTCGCGCTCGGCCTCGAGGGCCCCCAGGTCAAGCAATGCGTCAGGCTGATGGGCCGGCTCCATGACCTCTTCGTCTCCAAGGACATGGAGATGCTGGAAATCAATCCGTTGATCGTGACCGGCGACGGCGACCTGAAATGCCTCGACGCCAAGATGGGATTCGACTCGAACGCCCTCTACCGCCAGGCGGACATCGCCGAGCTCAGGGACACGGCCGAAGAGGACCCCAAGGAGCTCGAGGCATCGAGGCACGACCTCAACTACATTGCGCTCGACGGCGAGATCGGCTGCATGGTCAACGGCGCGGGGCTCGCCATGGCGACCATGGACATCATCAAGCTCTACGGCGCCGAACCCGCCAACTTCCTCGACGTGGGCGGCGGCGCGACCAGGGAAAAGGTGACGGAGGCGTTCAAGATCATCACGTCGGACCCGAACGTGAAAGGCATTCTCGTCAACATCTTCGGCGGCATCATGCGCTGCGACATCATCGCCGAAGGCGTCGTCGCCGCCGTCAGGGAGGTCGGCCTCAAGGTGCCGCTCGTCGTGCGCCTCGAAGGCACGAATGTCGAGGACGGCAAGCAGATCATCGACTCCTCCGGCCTCGACGTGATCGCCGCCGACGACCTGAAGGACGGCGCCGAGAAGATCGTCAAGGCCGTGAAGGGTTGAATTGCGATCATGGCGGCGGGCCGGAATCCCCGGGGGCCCGCTTCCGAAATGCGAACAGGCCGGGTCTGAATGGGACAGTGCAGTGGCGGTACTCATTGACAGGAACACCAAGGTGATCTGCCAGGGCCTGACCGGCAGCCAGGGAACGTTTCACTCGCAGCAGGCGATTGACTACGGCACGAAGATGGTGGGCGGCGTGACCCCCGGCAAGGGCGGCCGGGAGCATATCGGCCTGCCGGTCTTCGACTCGGTTCACGAGGCGCGCGCCGCGACCGGCGCAAGCGCGACGGCGATCTACGTGCCGCCGCCCTTTGCCGCGGACGGCATTCTCGAGGCCATCGATGCGGGCATGGAAGTGATCGTGGCGATAACCGAGGGAATCCCCGTGCGCGACATGATGCGGGTGAAGCGCGCCTTGCAGGACAGCGCGTCCGTCCTTGTCGGCCCGAACTGCCCCGGCGTGATCACGCCCGCGCAGTGCAAGATCGGCATCATGCCCGGCCACATCCACGAGAAGGGCTCCGTGGGCGTCGTGTCGCGGTCCGGCACGCTGACATACGAGGCCGTGAAGCAGACAACGGATGTCGGGCTCGGCCAGTCCACCTGCGTCGGCATCGGCGGCGACCCGATCAAGGGAACCGAGCATGTCGACGTGCTGGAATGGTTCCTTGCCGACGAGGAGACGCAGTCGATCATGATGATCGGCGAAATCGGCGGCAGCGCCGAAGAGGACGCGGCCCAGTTCCTCAAGGACGAGGCAAGGCGCGGCCGCGCGAAGCCCGTTGCGGGGTTCATTGCCGGCAGGACCGCGCCGCCGGGCCGCCGCATGGGTCACGCGGGCGCCATCGTCGCGGGCGGCAAGGGCGGCGCGGACGAAAAGATCGAGGCCATGCGCTCTGCCGGCATCGTTGTCGCGGACAGCCCGTCCGGCCTCGGCGAGGCCATGCTGGAGGCGATCGGGTAGCCATGGAACGCGGCACGCGCTCCCCGGCCCTGCTGCACCGCATCCTGCCCCTCGGGCGGCTCGCGCCTGCCGCGCCCGGCACGCGCCGCTTTCCTGCCGGGGCCGGACGCGGCCCGTGGCCGAGCATCATTGTCTCCCCGAGGCTTCACGTACCAGATGGAGGTTCGCGATGACCGAGCAATCCCCGAATGACATCTTCAAGGCGTCCAGCTTTCTCCAGGGCCACAACGCCGCCTATGTCGAACAGCTGCACGCGCGCTATGCCGGCAATCCGGACGCGGTGGACGAGGGCTGGCGCCAGTTCTTCCGCGAACTCGGCGACACCGGGGCGGACGCCCGGGCGGAGGCGGCGGGACCGAGCTGGGCCCGGTCCGACTGGCCGCCCGCTCCCAGCGACGAACTGACGGCCGCGCTCGACGGCCAGTGGAGCGATCTCGGCCCCGCTGCACGGAAGCAGGCCGGAGACAGGATCGCCGCCAAGGCCGCCGAATCCGGCATCCGGCTTTCGGACGAACAGGTGCGTCGCGCGGTGCTCGATTCGGTTCGCGCGCTCATGCTGATCCGGGCCTACCGGATCCGGGGCCATCTCGTCGCGAACCTCGATCCCCTCGGCATGCGCGACGAGGAACCCCACCCGGAGCTCGATCCCGGGTCCTACGGCTTCACGAAGGACGACATGGACCGGCAGATCTTCATCGACAACGTCCTCGGCCTGGAGACGGCCTCGATACGCGAGATCGTCGCGCTCGTGAAACGGACCTATTGCGGCACGTTTGCGCTGCAGTACATGCACATCTCCGACCCCGGGCAGGCATCCTGGCTCAAGGAGCGGATCGAGGGCCTCGGCAAGGAAATCGCCTTCACGCAGAACGGCAGGAAGGCGATCCTGAACAAGCTCGTGGAGGCCGAAGGATTCGAGAAGTTCCTGCACGTCAAGTACACCGGCACGAAGCGGTTCGGCCTCGATGGCGGCGAGAGCCTGATTCCCGCAATGGAGCAGGTCATCAAGCGGGGCGGCGCCCTCGGTGTCGAGGAGATCGTCATCGGCATGCCGCACAGGGGCCGGCTCAGCGTCCTTGCAAACGTGCTGGGCAAGCCCCTGCGCGCGATCTTCAACGAGTTCCAGGGCGGCAGCTTCAAGCCTGACGAAGTCGACGGCTCGGGCGACGTCAAGTACCACCTTGGCGCATCCTCGGACCGCGCGTTCGACGGCAACACGGTGCATCTGAGCCTGACCGCGAACCCGAGCCATCTCGAGGCGGTGAACCCGGTCGTGCTCGGCAAGGTCCGCGCCAAGCAGGACCAGATCAACGACACCGCGCGCACGCGGGTCCTGTCGATCCTTCTCCACGGGGACGCCGCCTTCGCCGGCCAGGGTGTCGTTGCGGAATGCTTCGGTCTCTCCGGCCTCAGGGGCCACAAGACGGGGGGGACGATCCACATCATCGTGAACAACCAGATCGGCTTCACGACGGCCCCGCATTTCAGCCGCTCGAGCCCCTATCCCACCGACATCGCGCTGATGGTCGAGGCGCCGATATTCCACGTCAACGGCGACGACCCCGAAGCGGTCGTTCACGCCGCGCGGGTCGCGACCGAGTTCCGCCAGAAGTTCGGCAAGGACGTGGTGATCGACATGTTCTGCTATCGCCGCTTCGGGCACAACGAGGGCGACGAGCCGATGTTCACCAACCCGATCATGTACAAGCGGATCAAGAACCACAAGACGACGCTTTCGCTGTACACGGATCGTCTCGTGCAGGACGGTCTCATTCCCGAGGGCGAGATCGAGGACCTGAAGGCGGCCCTCCAGGCGCGCCTGAACGAGGAGTTCGAGGCCGGCAAGGCGTACCGGCCGAACAAGGCCGACTGGCTGGACGGGCGCTGGAGCCATCTCGACAGGGACAGCGAGACCTACCAGCGCGGAAAGACCGCGATAACGAAGTCGAAGATGACCGAGATCGGGCGTGCGCTGACAACGGCGCCCAGGGACTTCCCGATTCACCGCACGGTCGACCGCCTGCTGGACTCCAGGCGCCAGATGTTCAAGACCGGCGAGGACCTCGACTGGGCGACGGGGGAGGCGCTTGCCTTCGGGTCGCTCCTGACGGAGGGCATTCCGGTCCGGCTTTCGGGCCAGGATTCGACGCGCGGGACGTTCAGCCAGCGCCATTCGGGCTTCGTCAACCAGGAGACCGAGGAACGGTACTACCCGCTGAACAACATCCGCAAGGGGCAGGCGCAGTACGAGGTGATCGATTCGATGCTCTCGGAATACGCCGTCTGCGGGTTCGAATACGGCTATTCGCTTGCCGAACCGAACTCGCTGGTGCTCTGGGAGGCGCAGTTCGGCGACTTCGCCAACGGCGCGCAGATCATGTTCGACCAGTTCGTTTCCTCCGGCGAGCGGAAATGGCTCAGGATGAGCGGCTTCGTGCTCCTCCTGCCGCACGGATTCGAGGGCCAGGGCCCGGAACATTCCAGCGCCCGGCTCGAACGGTTCCTGCAGATGTGCGCCGAGGAAAACTGGATCGTCGCCAACTGCACGACGCCCGCGAACTATTTCCACATCCTGCGGCGCCAGATGCACCGCTCCTTCCGCAAGCCGCTCGTGCTGATGACGCCGAAATCGCTCCTGCGCCACAAGCTGGCCGTGAGCGACGCGGCGGACTTCGTCACCGGGTCGAGCTTCCACCGCGTGCTCTGGGACGACGCCGAGAAGGGCCGTTCCGACACGACGCTCGTGCCGGACAAGAAGATCCGGCGCGTCGTGATGTGTTCGGGCAAGGTCTATTTCGACCTTCTCGAGGAGCGTGATTCACGCGGCATCGACGACATCTACCTCCTGCGCTTCGAACAGTTCTATCCCTTCCCGGCCCACGCGACCGTCAAGGAACTGAAGCGGTTCCCGAACGCGGACTTCGTCTGGTGCCAGGAGGAGCCCAAGAACCAGGGCGCATGGACCTTCATGGAGCCGAACATCGAGTGGGTGCTGACACGCATCAACGCGAACGTCACCAGGCCGAAATACGCCGGTCGCGCCACCAGCGCGGCAACCGCGGTGGGCCTCGCATCGTCTCACAAAATGCAACAACAGGCGCTCGTCGACGAAGCGCTCACGCTGGGAAGCTAGATCATGTCAACCGAAGTCCGAGTGCCCGCCCTGGGCGAGAGCGTGACCGAAGCCGTCGTCGCCACCTGGTTCAAGCAGCCGGGCGAGCAGGTATCGGTCGACGAGATGCTCTGCGAACTGGAAACCGACAAGGTGACCGTCGAAGTGCCGTCGCCGGCAACGGGCAGGCTGGCGGAGATCGTTGCGGCGGAAGGCGCGACGGTCGCACCCGACGCGCTGCTCGCGACCCTGAGCGCAGCCGACGGCGAGGCGCCCGCGCCCGCCAAGCCCGATGCGGCGCCCGCCGTGACGACCGCGACTTCGGCAAGCGAGGCGGGGGGGGACGGGCAGGCCGTCGACGTCATGGTGCCCGCGCTCGGCGAAAGCGTGACCGAGGCGACGGTATCGACCTGGTTCAAGTCGGCGGGGGACGCGGTCGCCGCGGACGAAATGCTCTGCGAACTGGAGACCGACAAGGTTTCGGTCGAGGTTCCCGCCCCGGTCGCGGGAGTCCTTGCGGAGGTCCTGAAGGGCGAAGGCGAGACCGTCGAGGCCGGCGGCAGGCTCGCCGTGATGGCGGCCGGTGCCGGTGCCGCGACCGCCGCGTCCGCGGCCAGGCCTGCGGCGGCGGGAGCCGGCGCCGCGCCGGCGGCGGCGGAACGGAAGGGCGAGGACGCTCCCTCCGCCAGGAAGATGATGGACGAAGCGGGCCTTTCGCCCGACCAGGTCTCCGGCACCGGACGGGATGGACGGGTGATGAAGGAAGACGTGCTGAAATCGATCTCCGCACCCGCGCGGCCGGAAGTTCCGGTCCAGGTACCGCGGGCGCCGGTCGCGGTCGAGGACGCGGCCCGGGAAGAGCGCGTCAAGATGACGCGCCTGCGCCAGACCATTGCGCGACGGCTGAAGGACGCCCAGGACACGGCCGCGATGCTGACCACCTACAACGAGGTGGACATGTCGGCGGTGATGGGGCTCCGGCAGGAATACAAGGATCTGTTCGAGAGGAAGCACGGCGTGAAGCTCGGCTTCATGTCCTTCTTCACGAAGGCTTGCTGTCACGCCCTGGCGGAGGTTCCGGAAGTCAACGCGGAGATCGACGGGACCGACATCGTCTACAAGAACTTCGTGCACATGGGCATCGCCGTCGGCACGCCAACCGGCCTCGTCGTGCCGGTCGTGCGCAACGCCGACCGCATGAGCTTTGCGGGCATCGAGAAGCGGATCAACGAGCTCGGCGCACGGGCCCGTGACGGCAAGCTCTCGATGGCGGAGATGCAGGGCGGAACCTTCACGATCTCGAACGGGGGCGTCTACGGGTCGCTGATGAGCTCGCCGATCCTGAACCCGCCGCAATCCGGCATCCTCGGCATGCACAAGATCCAGGAACGCCCCGTCGCCGTGAAGGGCGAGGTCGTCATCCGCCCGATGATGTATCTCGCCCTGTCCTACGATCACCGGATCGTGGACGGAAAGGGCGCGGTCACGTTCCTCGTGCGCGTGAAGGAAGCGCTCGAGGACCCGCGGCGCCTCCTGATGGATCTTTGACCAAATCGCCCGCTTGAAGACTTGCCGCGCTTCCGGTTCGGCGGCACCGGCGCAGCGCCCAGAGAAGGGGACCTGACATGGCCAGTTACGACGTTATCGTGGTAGGCAGCGGCCCCGGCGGATATGTCTGCGCAATCCGGTGCGCCCAGCTCGGCCTCAGGACCGCATGCGTCGAGGGCAGGGAGACGCTGGGAGGCACGTGCCTGAACGTTGGATGCATCCCGTCGAAAGCACTGCTTCACGCAACCGGCATGCTGCATGAAGCCGGCGAGAACTTCGCGAAGATGGGCATCAAGACGTCGAAGCCGAACGTCGACTGGAAGGCGATGCTTGCCTACAAGCAGGACACGATCGGCGCGAACACCAAGGGAATCGAATTCCTGTTCAAGAAGAACGGGATCGACTGGCTGAAGGGCTGGGCGAGCATTCCCGGGGCCGGCAGGGTCAAGGTGGGCGAGACCGTTCATGATGCAGGCAACATCGTCATCGCGACGGGATCGGAGGCATCCTCGCTGCCCGGCGTGAACATCGACGAGAAGGTTGTCGTCACGTCGACCGGAGCGCTGGAACTGCCGAAGATCCCGAAGAGAATGGTCGTGATCGGCGCAGGCGTGATCGGGCTGGAACTTGGCTCGGTCTACAACCGGCTTGGCACGGAGGTGACGGTCGTCGAGTTCCTGAACGCCGTCACCCCGGGGCTGGACGGCGAGATCCAGAAGACATTCCAGAGAACCCTCAAGAGGCAGGGACTCGCTTTCGTGATGGGCGCAGCCGTGCAGAAGGTCGAGGCGACGAAGACCAGGGCCAGGGTGACCTATCGGCTTCGCAAGGACGAAAGCGAGCACGTGCTCGGCGCCGATGTCGTCCTGGTCGCAACCGGTCGAAGGCCCTTCACGGAAGGTCTCGGTCTCGAGGCCCTCGGAATCGAGGCCGCAGCGCCCGGCCAGGTCCGCACCGACGGTCGCGGAAAGACCGGCGTCGAAGGCATCTGGGCCATCGGCGACGCCACGGACGGCCCCATGCTGGCGCACAAGGCGGAGGACGAGGGCATGGCGGTGGCCGAATGCATCGCCGGCCAGGCAGGCCACGTGAACTACGACGTCATTCCGTCCGTGATCTACACGCATCCGGAAGTCGCGAGCGTCGGACAGACCGAAGAGCAGCTCAAGGAGGCGGGACGGTCGTTCAAGGTCGGCAAGTTCCCCTTCATGGGCAACGGACGAGCCAAGGCGAATCTTGCCGCCGACGGGTTCGTGAAGCTTCTCGCGGACAGCGAGACCGACCGGGTCCTCGGCGCCCACATCATCGGGCCGATGGCGGGAGACCTGATCCACGAAATCTGCGTCGCGATGGAATTCGGTGCGGCGGCGGAGGACGTGGCGCGCACCTGCCACGCGCATCCGACCTTCTCCGAGGCCGTCAGGGAGGCAGCGCTGGCCTGCGGAGACGGGCCCATTCACGTCTGACGGCCGCCCGGCGGGCGCCCGATGCGGGGGTTGCGGGCATCCTGCGGGTCGCCCGCGATCACCGGAAGGACGATCGCGCCGGCGGCACGCGCGGGCTTCCCGCGCCGCTTTCGGGCAGGCGCCTGGCCTCAGTTCCCGGCGGTCTTGAGCCACTCCATGACGTGGCCCCGGACCGACTGGTCTCCGCTTTCCCGCGCCCGGTCGATGACCTCGCGCGCCTCGGAAAGATCGACCCTCCGAATCAGGTGCTTGACCGGTCCGATCGAGGCGGGGCGCATCGACAGCGCCCGAAGACCCATGGCGGCGAAGCACATCGCGTCGACCGGGCGGCCCGCGTCCTCGCCGCAAAAGCTGACCGGCGTGCCCGTTTCGTCGCAGCGGCGCGTGATGTGCTCGATGAAGCTCAAGTAACTGACGTTCAGCGTGTCATAGCGCTTGCGGACGCGCTCGTTCTCGCGATCGGCTGCAAAGAAGAACTGCTTCAGGTCGTTGCCGCCAATGGAAATGAAGTCGGCAACCTCGAACAGCTTCCGCGGCGCGAAGGCAAGGGACGGCGTTTCCAGCATGGCCCCGATCTCGAGATTCTCCGGCAGCGCATGGCCGATCTTCCTTTCGCGCTCGACTTCGTCGAGGACATGCTGGCGCGCGGCCATGAATTCCTCGAGCTGCGCGATGAAGGGGAACATCACGGTCAGCGGCCGGCCGTTTGCCGCGCGGATCAGGGCCTGCAGCTGCATCCGCATCACGCCCGTCCTGTCGAGCGCGACCCGTATCGCGCGCCAGCCAAGGGCCGGATTCGGCTCATCCTCGCGCTTCATGTAGGGCAGCATCTTGTCGGAGCCGATGTCGAGCGTGCGAAACACGACCCGCTTGCCGTTCGCCGAATCCAGAACGCGGGAATAGATGCCCGCAAGCTCGGCGCGCTGCGGCACGCTGGAACGTGCAAGAAACTGGAGCTCGGTCCGAAACAGCCCCACGCCCTCCGCACCCGAGCCCTTGAGCGACGGCAGCTCCGCGATAAGGCCCGCGTTCATTTGGAGCGAGACCTGTATGCCGTCCCTGGACTCCGCCGGAAGCTCCCTGAGGTCCGCGTATCGCTCCTGGGCCTTGGCCCGCATTGCGGTCTTGTCCCGGAACGCGGCGATCACGGATTCGTCCGGCCGGAGATGCACGAGGCCCTGGTCCCCGTCGATCATGATGTGATCGCCGTTCAGCGCCTCCAGCGTGATGTCGCGACCGGCGTGAACGATCAGGGGAATCACCCAGGCCCGCGCAATGATTGCCGCGTGGCTGCCGACCGAGCCTTGTTCAAGCACGATGCCGCGGAGCCTGCCGCGCCCGTAGTCGAGCAGCTCCGCCGGACCGATATTGCGTGCCACGAGCACCGCGTCTTCGGGGATGTCCGCCGCCGGGTCGCCCCCCTGCCCGGTCAGGATGCGCAGGAGCCGGTTCGAAAGGTCGTCGAGGTCCTGGAGCCGCTCCCGCAGATAGGCGTCCGGCGACCGTCCAAGGCGGCGCCGAGCCGTCGACTGCTCCTTTTCGACCGCCGCCTCGGCGGAAAGGCCGGCAGCGATGTCGGCCTCCATGCGCTTCAGCCAAGATCGCGAGTTGGCGAACAGCCGATAGGCCTCCAGCACTTCGACCTGGTCCTTGTCCACCGCGTCCTTGCCGACGGATGCCAGCATGTCATCGACCGACACGCGCAGCCGGTCCACCGCGTCGTGCAGCCGCCCGGTCTCCTTCTCCGGGTCGTCGGCAACCGGGTTGGTGACGACGACGCGCGGCTCGTGAAGATAGACGTGCCCTTCGGCCACGCCCTCCTGCCCGATCTGGCCGCGAAACTGCATGGGTCTCGTGTGAAGCGCGCGAAGCGCCTCGCCTTCGCCCACGAACGCACCGAGCTCGGTCATTTCGGCGAGGACCATCGCCACGACCTCGAGCGCGTATACCTCGTCATCGGAAAAGGCCCGCGCCTCGCGGGACTGGACCACGAGAACGCCCAGACGATCCCCGAGACGCTGGATCGGCACGCCGCAGAAGGAGGAAAAGATCTCCTCCCCGGTCTCGGGCATGAAGCGGAATCCCTTGGCGGAGGGCGCATCGGCCTCGTTGACGACGATGCCGTCGCGGGCCACGCGACCGACCAGGCCTTCGCCAAGCCGCATCCGGGTCTTGTGGACCGCATCCTTCTTCAGGCCCTTGGAGGCGCAGAGCTCGAGCGTGTCGGAATCGAGGAAGAGGTAGATCGAGCAGACTTCCGACCGCATTTCCTCGGAGATCACGTTGGTGACATGGTCGAGCCGCGCCTGTCCTGCGCTGTCCTCGGCGAGGGAATCCCGCAGACGTCGCAAGAGCTTGCGGCTTCCGGTCTCGATCTGCTGCTCCATCCCTTCACTTTCGCCTTGCTTCGGCGGAACTGCCGCCGCCCGGGCCAAGTAGACCACAGTTGCAGGACGAAACAAACGGCAAATGCGGGGCGCAATCGTGAACCAGTCGCCACATCCGACCCGCGGTCACGGCACGGTGCCGGACGTGTCCGGGGACATCCGGGCGCCGGGTCCGGCCGGCAGTCCCGCCTGTCCCGATACCACGGAACACGGCATTGGCTCGTTCGGGTTCCGGGCCGCGTTGGCTTCAGGGCCGGTTCATGCGGCGTCAGAAAGCTCGAACGCCTCGTGAAGCGCCTGCACGGCAAGCTCCAGGTACTTCCGGTCGATCAGGACCGAAATCTTGATCTCCGAAGTCGAGATGACCTTGATGTTGATGCCCTCGTCGCGAAGTGCCGCGAACATCCGTGACGCAACGCCGGCATGGCTGCGCATGCCTATTCCCACGACGGAGACCTTGGCCACGTCCTCGTCCGTCACGAGCCTGCCGTAGTTGACGTCACCCGAAGCCTTGACCGCTTCCATCGCCTGCCTGGCACGCGCGACCTGGTTCACCGGCAGCGAAAACGTCATGTCGGTGCGGCCATCCTCGGAAATGTTCTGGACGATCATGTCCACGTTCACGCCGGCCGTCGCCAGCGGGCCGAAGATCGCGGCGGCAATGCCGGGCCGGTCCGCGACCGAGAGCAGGGTCATTTCCGCCTCGTCGCGGCTGAAGGCGACACCGGCGACCACGTTCTTTTCCATGATGTCCTCCTCGGCACAGACGAGCGTGCCGGCATTGTCGTCATTGCTTCCGAAAGTCGACAGGACGCGCAGGCGCACGTTGTAGCGCATCGCGAGCTCGACCGAACGGGTCTGCAGCACCCGCGCGCCGAGCGAGGCCAGTTCCAGCATTTCCTCGAACGCGATCCGGTCCAGCTTGCGGGCCCTCGACGTGATCCGGGGATCGGTCGTGTAGACTCCGTCGACATCCGTGTAGATGTCGCAGCGCTCGGCTCCGAAAGCGGCCGCAAACGCGACCGCGGTGGTGTCCGAACCGCCGCGGCCGAGGGTCGTGACGCGCCCTTCTGGAGAGATGCCCTGGAATCCGGCGACAACCGCGACCTTCATGCCCTCCGCGAACTTGGCCGTGACGTTCCCTGTCTCTATGTCCTCGATTCGCGCCGCCGCGTGGGCGCTGTCGGTCTGCACGGGCACCTGCCAGCCGGCCCAGGACCGCGCCGGTATCTCCATCTCCTGCAGCGTCAGCGCCATGAGCCCCGCGGTGACCTGCTCGCCCGACGAGACCACGGCGTCGTATTCGCGGGCATCGTAGAAGCGCGACGTCTCCTCGACCCAGCCGACCAGCTCGTTCGTCTTTCCGGACATTGCCGAGACAATGACAATCACCTCGTGACCGTTCTCGACCTCGCGGCGCACGAGACCTGCGGCATGCCGGATTCGCTCCAGCGAGGCGACCGACGTGCCACCGAATTTCATGACGAGAATGGGCATCGTCCCTCGCCCGCGTTGCATTCGGCACTACTTACGGCGGAGGCCAGCGAGGTGCAAGAAACGCACCAAGTCGCATTGGCATGTTGCGCACGCCGGTCCCGTTGGACAGAAGGGCCGCGCACACCGAAACACGGGCGGCGTACGGAACCGACCGAACGAGCCGGTCACGGCCGTTCCGGAGGCGGGCTTGATTGCGCGTGCGAGCGTGCCTATGTCGCGTCTCGATGCCTCTGCGGGAACCAGTGCTCATCCTTGCCCTTCTGGGACTTCTCGCGGGCAGCCCGCTGCTCGCCGACGACATCGCGATCTTGGATCCGTACGCGCGCGCCTCACGCCCCGGGGCACCGACCGCCGCGATATTCATGTCGATCCGAAACACGGGCGCATCTGCCGATCGCCTGCTTTCCGCGAGGTCGCCTGCCGCCGCAATTGTCCAGATACACGCTCATGTCGAAGTGGGCGGCATCATGAAGATGCGGGAGATCGAAGCGGGCATTCCGCTTCCGGCAGGCGCCACGCACGCGCTGTCACGCGGTGGCGACCACGTGATGCTGATGGGCGTGACGCAGGAACTGGCCGACGGCGAGACCGTGCCACTGACGCTGGTCTTCGAGATCGCCGGCGAGGTCGTGATCGAGGTTCCTGTCGACAACGAACGCGGCCAGCCGGCACGCGGCGCCGGGCAATAGAGGCCGCTGGGCGACCATTCCGCAACGCGCGCGGCTTCCGCGCCCGCCGGCCGTGAAATGTGGCGTTGGTTGCCTGGTCGCAAGGCGGCCACGCTCAGGCACCCAGGAGACGCTCGACCCAGAGGGGCACGACTTGCGTTGCCGGCCCCTCGATCCTCGCATGAAAGAGCCGGGAGACTTCCGACGGCGCAAGATTGATCTCGATCGTGTGCGCGCCCGCCCTTCTGGCCTCGCCGACGAATCCGGCCGCCGGATGGACCTGGCCGCTTGTCCCGATGGCGGCGAAGACATCGGCCGAATCAAGGTGCCCGGCGATCTCGTCGAGCGCATGCGGAACTTCGCCGAACCAGACGACGTCCGGCCGGGTGGCCGCCTCCGAGCATTCGGGACACGGGTCGGCGGCGTGCATTTCCATGGGCGCGTCCCATCCTGCGCCGCAGGATGCGCAGGTTGCACGGTCAAGCCTCCCATGCATGTGAATCGCGGCGGTCCCTGCAGCCTCATGAAGCGAGTCGACGTTTTGCGTAATGATCACGACCTCGCCCGGATGGTCCCTTTCAAGCCGGGCAAGCGCGGCATGCGCCCCGTTCGGCTTCGCGCCGGCCGCGTTCCTGCGCCGGGCATTGTAGAAGTCATGGACCTTGGCCGGGTCGCGGCGGAATCCTTCCGGCGTGGCCACCTCGTTCAGGTCGAATCGTGTCCAGGCACCGCCCTTGTCGCGGAAAGTGCCAAGCCCGCTCTCGGCCGAGACGCCGGCGCCGGTCAACACGACGATCTTGCCGGGGTTCCTGTCCATGTCCGGACCATGTTAACGGGTGGCGGCAAGCGCGGGAAGCGCGATGGCAGCCGTGTCCCTTGCGACACCGGTCGGCGGAACAGGATGGGCGCATGAAACTCTTCGTTGGACTTGGCAATCCGGGGGCCAGGTACGCCGGGCATCGGCACAATGTCGGCTACATGGTGGTCGACAGGATTGCAGCCGATCACGGCTTTGGCGGGTGGAGGTCGAAATTCCAGGGACAGGTCTGCGACGGGCGGCTGGGATCCGGCAAGATCATGCTGCTGAAGCCCCAGACTTTCATGAACAACTCGGGCCAGGCGGTTGGCGAAGCCCAGCGATTCCACAGGCTGGCGCCGGAAGACGTGATCGTGTTTCATGACGAGATCGACCTGGGGCCGGGCAAGATGCGCGTCAAGCGCGGCGGCGGCAATGCCGGGCACAATGGCCTGCGCTCGATTGATGCCCATGTCGGCAACAACTACCGGCGCGTCAGGATCGGCGTCGGACACCCCGGCCGGAGGGATGCCGTCCATGCCCACGTCCTGAGGGACTTCTCCAAGGCGGACCGGGCCTGGCTGGAAGATCTTCTGACCGGGATCTCGGACGGCGCGCCCTTCCTGGCCGAGGACGACATCGACAAGTTCCGCAACGCCGCATCGCTCCATGCGGCGCGTCCGGCCGGGAAGGCCGACACCGCACCGCGGCGACAGGAACCGGTTGCCGCATCTCCGGCTGACGGTGATGACCGATCTGCGCTGCAAAGGCTTCTCGACAGGTTCCGGCGATAGCCTGCCGTGCGTGATCCACAAGATGTCCGGCACCAGGCACGCCGCGAACGATGCGGGACGTGACAATGCAGACATTCACAGTTGTCCCGCCACGCTGTATCCTGTGTCGACGGTCGCACGGCCACCACGGGACAAGGAGCCTCTCATGAACAAAGATCCCTCCGTCAACGTCCTTGGCGACCCGCTCGAGCCTTGCTCGATCGATCCCGTCACGGGGTTCTTCCGGGACGGGTGCTGCAACACGTGCAGCGAGGACCAGGGAAGTCACACGGTCTGCGCGATCATGACCGCGGAGTTCCTGGCCTATTCCAAGTATGTCGGCAACGACCTGTCGACGCCGCGCCCGGAATTCCGTTTCTCCGGGCTGAAACCGGGAGACGCATGGTGTCTCTGCGCGGGACGCTTCCTGCAGGCTGCGGACGAAGGCGCCGGCCCGCAGGTGCGGCTGGCTTCCACGCACCGCAAGGCGCTGGACATCGTGCCGCTGGAGATCCTGACGGAGCACGCCACGGCCGAATGACCGGTACCGGCCAAAGTGGCAGCGTCGGTTTCGGGACCCTTGTGCATGCGTCGCGTCGCAACGGACCATGCCCTTTCCTGCATGCCGGGACGAACCCGGCGAACGGGGCTATTGCAGCTTTGCCTCGACGGTCGCGATCGCCTCGTCGATCATTTCGCCTGCCCGGTCCGCGCTCATCCCCTCGGCAATCACCTGGCCGGCCACGGAGACCGCAATCCTCACGGCCTCTTCACGCACCTGCTTGACGGCACGTTGCTCGGCGGACGCGATCTGGTCCTGCGCGGCCTGGATCCGCCTCTCGATCGCGACGGCGAGGTCCTTCCTTGCCTGTTCCGCAGCTTCCGCCGCGCTTTCCCTCGCAGCCGCGGTGATGCGCTCGGAGTGGTCTCCGACTTCACGCTGCCTGCTTTCGAACTCCGCAAGGATCGATTCCGCTTCCTCCCGGAGTGCGCGGGCCTCGTCCAGCTCCGCCTGGATGCCGGCCGCGCGCTTGTCGAGAAGCCCGGCGACCAGGGACGGCACCTTGAAATAGACGAGCACGCCAATGAACAGCAGGAACGCGAGCGTGACGATGAAGTCCGTGTTCGACAGCTTGTAGAACTCGAGCGAAAACGGGTTCTTCGAAGCGGCAGCGGCCGGAGATGCCGCCAGGAGGGCAATCAGGGAAAGCGCTCTCGTCATCGCCCTATCCCTTCATCTGCGCGGCCACCGCCGCGTCAATTGCGGCGCCGTCAACCTTGACGCCCAACGCCGCCACGACGTCACTTGCCGCACTGCGCGCGACGTCTCGGACTGCCTCGGCCGCACCCTTGCGAATCTCGTCGATGCGGGCTTCGCTTTCGGCGGCCCTGGACGCAATCTCGGCATCGGCCCTCTCGATCGCGGCATCGACCTCGGCCTGCATTTCGGCCTTGGCTTCGGCGGCAATCCGGCCCGCCTCGGCACGGGCCTCGGCAAGAGCCCTTTCATACGCCTCCTCGGCGTTGGCGGCCTTCTGCTTCAGTTCCTCCGCGGTCGCGATGTCGCTCGTGATCGCGCCCTGTCGTGCGGCGAGCACTTCGGCGATCCTGGGCAACGCCACCCGGGACAGGACGAGATAGATCACGACAAGCGTGACCACGAGCCAGAAGACCTGGTTCGGAAACGTGGAGAAGTCGAGCTGCGGCATGCCGACCGAACTCTCGGCGGCACCGTTTGCAGCGTCCGCGGCCTCTGTCGCCATGGCCAGCCTCCTCAAACCTTGTTGTCATCTCCCGAACGACTCTCGCGAGCACCCGGTGCGAAGGGTTGGCGAGGGCCCTAGACAGCGAACATCAGCAGGAGCGCGACGAGGAACGAGAAGATCCCGAGAGCCTCCGAAAACGCGATGCCGATGAACATCGTTGCCATCTGTCCGGGAGCCGCCGACGGATTGCGCAGCGCGCCGGAAAGAAAGTTTCCAACGACATGGCCCACACCGACCGCGGCCCCGCCCATGCCCGTACAGGCCAGGCCGGCGCCAATATAGGCTCCCATTTGTACGACGTCACCTTCCATTTGCATTCTCCTTGCGTTGGACGTGTTTCCTTCGGCGGCCGACCCGCCGTTGATTCAGTGATGCGGATGCAGCGCGTCCCTCAGGTAGACGCATGTGAGGATGGCGAACACGTAGGCCTGGATGAACGACACGAGCGTCTCGAGCGCATAGATTGCCGCGATCGCGAGAACCGACAGCGGAGAGATTGCGACGATGGCCGCAAAGGTCGCGAAGACCTTGATCACCGCGTGGCCGGCCATCATGTTGCCCGCAAGCCGGATCGAATGGCTGACCGGCCGCACGAAGTAGCTGATGACTTCGATGACCGCGAGGATCGGGCGCAACACCAGCGGCGCCGCCTCGATCCAGAAAAGCCCGAAAAAGCCTGCGCCGTTCTTGACGAACCCGATGACGGTGACCGTCACGAAGACCACGATTGCCATGACGGCCGTGACCGCGATGTGGCTGGTCGTCGTGAATGACAGCGGCAGGAGACCCAGGAAGTTCGAAAACACGATGAACATGAACAGGGTCATGATGTAGGGAAAGTAACGCAGCCCGTCCTTGCCCACGACATCCTCGACCATCCTGTAGACAAAGCCGTAAGCGAGTTCCGCCACCGACTGGGTCCGCGTCGGCACCAGCGCCCGGCCCCGCGTGCCCAGAACAAGGAGCGCCACGACGCAAAGGACGGCAAGCGCCATCCAGAAGGTCACGTTGGTAATCGTGACGATGCCTACCGGCCCGTCGCCAAAGAGCGGCTTGACGATGAACTGGTCCATTGGGTGGAACGCCAGTCCGCCTTCCTCTCCGCGTGTCTCGGTCGCCACCTCAGTCCCCCTGCTTGTCGTCCCCGGACGGGTCCGGCGGCTGAATTTCCCTGGCCGTGTGCATCATGGTCCTGATGCCGGCGGCGAACCCGAAGAGCGTGAGGACGATCATCAGCCACGGCGCCGTGCCGAACAGGGTGTCAAGCCCGAAGCCGATCCCGAAACCGATCCCCAGCCCCACGACCAGTTCAAGAACCATGCGCCAGGCCACATGGGCCTGGGAATAGTGCTCGTCCTGGTGGCGTTTCGGCGCATCCTTGCCGCGCCTTTCCGCGAGTTTCGCGTCCAGCGCCTCAAGCCGGGCCTTCCGATCCCCGTCGGCTGCGGCCATGCCAAAAACACCCCGTGAGAGTTCCCGCGCTGTCTAGGCAGGGAGCCGGGGCGAGTCAAGCAACCGGGAATCGCAGGCGAGCGATCTGCAACCACTTGATTCAAAACGATCAACGGCGGGCCCCATCGAATGGGTCGGCATCGTCCGCAAGGCGGGCATATTCAACCTTCCGGTTGACGATCCGGAGCTTTGCGCGGCAGATGCAGCAATGAAACCGGCACTTGACGCCATATTTCAGGCGCTTGCGGACCCCACGCGCCGACAGATTCTGACCATGCTTCTCGAGGACGACATGGCGGTCACGGACGTGGCGGAGCCCTTTGACATGTCGCTGGCCGCAATCTCCAAGCATCTCCGCGTGCTGGTCCACGCCGGGCTTGTCAGCCAGGAAAGGCGCGGCCGGGTCGTCTGGTGCCAGCTCGAGCCGCAGGCCCTCAAGGACGCCAGCGTCTGGATGCAGGGCTTCGGCCAGTTCGAGCCGGTCGACCTGGATGCATTCGAGGCGTTCCTGGAACGCGAACTGACCCGGGATTGAAGCGTTCACGCGTTCCCGGACCCGGACATCCCCCCGCTTCGGGTCGCCCCAATTCAACGGCACGTCATTGTGCGCAACACGTCCCGGCTTCCGGCAAGGCGGGCCTCCAGGCAGTCGCGAAAGCGCGGCCCCTCCGTCGCGGCGCGCCGAACCCCCGCATGTTCATGGGAAAGCGCGCGTCCAGGCAAGCGTTGCCGCCCGGTGGCCCGCTCCAGCGGAAGCGAACGTGCCGCCTGCGCCATGCATTCGCCCGCTTTCGCAGCCCCGGATTCCGCAGGTGACGCGAATCCCGCGCCGTGGTATCATGCGACCATGCGAAATTCTTGGGGTCTCGAACTCGATGCGTCCGTTGTCCGGTTGATGCGCCGGGACGACCTCGTGTGGACGGAAATCGCCAGGGAGAGGATCGAAGGCGCAGATTTCGAAGAGCGCATGAAGGCGCTGGTGGCGCTGATCGGGAATGGCACGGCGGCGGACCTGCTGTTTCCTCGCAGCCAGGTACTGTACGCAGATGTCCGGATCGATCCTGACAGGGCCACGCGGCAGGAACTCGAACGCGTCCTGGACGCGCATTTCCAGCACCGGATCGGCAAACCGGATCTCGACTGGGAAGTGACGGCAAACGGCACCGTGCGGGTCGCGGCGATTTCGCTGGAGACCCTGAAAGAGGCCCTGGACTTTGCTTCGGCGCACGGTGTCCGGGTCGGCAAGCTCTCCTCGCTCGCGGACCCGGCCGACTTCCCTCGCTCTCCCAGCTTCTGCGGACGCGGCGCTGAAGTCCCGCTTTCGTCCATGTTCGACAATGCCTCGACCGCCAGGGCCCGCAAGAACCCCGTTGCAAGGCTGATACCCGTCGCGGGGTTGGGCGGCCGCTTGCCGCCCTTGCCGGGCGCGGTTGGCCGCTGGATTCCGCAGCGCCAGCGAACCGCCGCGACATTCGCCGCGGCGCTCGTCGCCGCCGCGGGAGCAGCGGCGCTGCTATGGACCACCTTGCCGCCCGGGCCCGGGACTTCCGAACGGCCGCTGGAGGAACGCCCCGAGAGCGAGCTGGCCTCGGCGGCACCCGTCTTCGAACCGGACCAGGCCGCCGCGCCGGCGCCGGGGAGCATGGACAGGGCGAACGATCTCATCCTGCAGCAACCGGCGGTCGTCCACACGGGCGCGCGGCAGCTCGCTGACCTGTGGCGTCGGGGCGAACCCCGGGCGCCCGCCGACGACGCCGTCGTCACCCCGGCGCCCCTGACGAATGCACTGGCCTTGACGCAGCCGCATGCCCTGCCCTTGCCGCAAGCCGGGCACGAAGCGCCTGAGCGCGTGGACACGGCCCATGGTCTCCTGCTGCAACAACCGCCGGTCGTCCACGCCGACGCGCGGCCGCTGTCGGACCGGTGGCGTCGGGGGGCGCTTCGGGCCCCTGCCGACGACACCGGCATCGCCACCGCGCGCGCGCCGACAACGTTGGCCCTGGCGCGACCGCACCTCCCGCCCGCCCCGCAAGCCGGGCACGACGTCCCGGAGCGCGTGGACACGGGCCATGGTCTCCTGCTGCAACAGCCGCCGGTCGTCCATGCCGACGCGCGGCGGCTCGCGGGCCTGTGGCGTCGGAGCGCGCTTCGGGCCCCTGCCGACGACACCGGCATCGCCACCGCGCGCCCGCCGACAGCGTCGGCCTTGGCGCGACCGCATCTGCCGCCCTCACCGCAAGCCGGGCATGACGCGCCGGAGCGCGTGGATACGGCCCATGGTCTCCTGCTGCAGCAACCGCCGGTCGTCCACGCCGACTCGCAGCAATTGTCGGACATGCGGCTTCGGCGCATGCATCAGGCGCCCGCGGGTGACGCCAACATCACCGCCGCGCCCCTGGCGAGAGCGTTGGCGCTGACCCGGCCGCATCTCGCGCCATCGCCGCAAGCCGGGCAGGCGGCAGCTCCCGTCCTGGACGCCCCGTTCCCGCCGGGCAGCGAATCACTGGCATCCGCAACCGCAGACCGCCTCATGCCGCGGGACGGTTCGCCGCCCGGAACGAAACCCGCAACTGGCCGGCCGGCATACGCCTTGCGTGAAACAGGCGACTTCCCGGGAGGCCCCGCCGACGCAGGACCTGCCCGGGAAACGGGCGCCGCTCACGCTCCCGTCCCTCCCGAATTCCTGCCACGCATGCGACCCGACGGGTTTGCGGAATACGTCGAACGCCTGAAGTTCGGCGGTCGCTCTCTTGCGGAGCTCGCGACACTGCGTGCCCTGCCGCGACCGGCTTCGGCCCAGCAACTGGCCGCCGGCTCGGCTGAACCGTCCGCTGCGCCGATCGGTTCCGGTTCTTCGGCACCCGGCATGCGGCCTGACAATTTCGATGCGGTCGTCGCGGCGGTCGATGCCCAGAGACGTCTCGCGGCCGCCGCGCAGGCACGGCGGGCACGGGAGGCCGCGAGGAATGCGGCCGCCGCCCTGGTTGCAGACGCCGAACCCGAATTGTCGCAGCAGGACCAGGCGAGCCGGGGCACGCCGTCGCGTTCGACCGTTGCCACCCGCGCGACGATCCCCAATGCGATCAGGCTCAACGAGGTGAACCTCGTGGGCGTCTTCGGCACGACGGGCGATCGTCGCGCACTCGTTCGCCTGCCCTCGGGAAGATACGTGCGCGTGCGGGTCGGCGATCGCGTCGACGGGGGCAGGGTTGCACGGATCACCGAAAGCGAACTGTTCTACCAGAAAGGCAACCGCACGGTCTCGCTGAGCGTCCCGAGAGGCTGACAGGACGCGCCGGCGGCTATCCGGAAGCCGCTTCGCCGTATTCGCCCCTTGCGAGCTCCTCGGCCTCGATCGATTCGAAGAGCGCCTTGAAATTGCCTTCCCCGAACCCCTCGTCGCCCTTCCTCTGGATGAACTCGAAGAAAATCGGTCCGATCACGGTCTTCGAGAACACCTGGAGCAGGATCCTGGTCTCGCCGCCGTTCACGACACCCTCCCCGTCGATCAGGATGCCGTGCTTCTTCATCCTTTCGATCGGCTCCTCATGGCCGGCCACACGCTGCCTTGACAGTCCGTAATACGTGGCCGGCGGCGGCGGCATGAATCGAACGCCATTCCCGTGGATCGCATCGGTTGCGTCGTAGATGTCGCGCGCGCCCACGGCGATGTGCTGGATGCCTTCGCCGTTGTACTTCTTCAGGTAGGTGACGATCTGGCCCGTCTCGCCACGGTCCTCGTTGATCGGAATGCGTATCCTTCCGCAAGGCGACGTGAGGGCGCGACTGTAGAGCCCCGTGTATTTTCCCTGGATGTCGAAGAAGCGGATTTCCTTGAAGTTGAACAGGTCGCCGTAGAACCGGAACCACACGTCCATGTTGCCCTTGAAGACGTTGTGGGTCAGGTGGTCGATGTACCAGAACCCCACGCCCTCCGGCTTGCTGGTCGCAAGCCAGTTGAACTCCTCGTTGTAGGGCGAGGTGTCGTGGTAGCGGTCGATGAAATAGATGAGGCTGCCGCCAATGCCGACGATGGCCGGCACGTCCATGGTCTTCCCCGGTCCGCCATGTTCCTCGGCTCCAAGCGCCACGGCACGCGCGAGGGCGTGTTTCGCGTCCGCGACGCGCCAGGCCATCGATGGCGCAGCGGGCCCGTGCTTGGCGACGAACCCGCTCGCGTGGCTGCAGGGCTCGGCATTGATGACGTAGGTGATGTCGCCCTGCTGCCAAAGCTCGATGGCCTTGGTCCTGTGCGTCGCGACATGCGCGTATCCCATTCGGGCGAACAGGTCCCGGAGTTCCTGCGGCTCGGGATGGGCGAATTCAACGAACTCGAACCCGTCGGTTCCGGCCGGATTGTCCGGCGTGATCGTGGACCTGGGCGCGTCATGCGGAAAGGGACCCAATTGCGCATCTCCTTCTGTTTCGCTGGGTCACCGTAGCGCAACAACGGCGCAGGTTTTGCGCGTTTTTCGAGGGATCATGCGGTCTGTCCGCAGAAATATTGCATATTTTGCCAGAATTGTGCATGATTCCCGCATGACAGATATCGACGATACGGATCTTCAGCTTCTGGCCACGCTTCAGGGCAATGCACAACTGACCTCCGAGAGACTCGGCGAAATCCTGCACCTTTCGCCGAGCCAGGTCGGACGGCGACGTCAGCGCCTTGAAGCTGCAGGCTATGTCGAAGGCTATCGCGCCCGGATATCGGCGACCCGGCTCGGACTCTCGGTGCAGGCCTTCGTGGCCGTCCAGATGGCGAGCCACGCACCCGCCCTGATCAGGACATTCGTTCGAACCGTCGAAACCAGGCGCGAAATAACCAGCGCCTGGACCATGACGGGCGAGGCGGACTATCTCCTGAGGGTCTACTGCGCCGACTTGCCGACGTTCAACCGGTTGATCCACGAAGTCTTGCTGCCCCACGCTGCAGTGGCCCGCGTGCAAAGCCAGATCGTCATGGAACAGATCAAGGCGGACGGGCCGCTGCCGGTCTGAATCCTCCGGCGGAGCAGCCCGCCTTGCTTGCCTGCGCCTTGCGAACGGAGGCGCGCGCTAGGCTTGTCCCGGCCCGGAGGCCTGTCGACTGCCGTCGGACTCCGGGCGTCCGCCGGTTCGATTGAAATAGGCCGCGATCGCGTCGTCGAGCTCCTTGTTGAGGTCGTCCCCGCGCCGCCTTGCCCAGATCAGGGCCTGGAGCCGCAGGTCGCGGTTGGAAAAGTCAATCGTTCCGCTCCGGAGAAGATAGATCGCGACGTCGGCATGCTTGTTCTTGATTGCCTCGATGAGGGCGGTGTTTCTCCCGGTCTTGTCCGAAATGTTCACGTTCGCGCCGTGGCTGACGAGGCACCGTGCAATGGGGGCATGGCCCTTGACGGCGGACTCGATCAGCGCGGTGCGTCCGTAGTACTCGGCCTGAAGATCCACCAACGTCTCGGGATGGCGCAGCAGGCGCTCCACGATGTCGAGGTTCCCGCTGCCGGCGGCGAGCATCAGCGGCGTGCTCCCCCACCTGTTCCTGGAATTGACGTCGATGTCCGGATGTTCAAGCAGCAGTCCGGCCAGGTCCCCGTGCTGGCCGTGAACGGCGATATGCAGCGCTGTCCAGCCGTCACCGTCGGCGGCGTTGACATCCGCGGCCGCAAGGGCTGACCGGACCGCCTGCATGTCGCCCGCAATTGCCGCCTGGATCAGCTCTGCATCTTCGCCCGACTGCTGGTGTTCAACCATGGCCTTCATGACCCTTTCTTCGCAAGTGTCCCGAATTCTCCGGCATTCCGGGTTCCCTGGCCACCGGGTGCCGGAGTCCGTCCGCAACGCGCCGGTTCAACGTGAACGGCATCACGCGCCCATCGAACCCCGCCGCAACGCATGTCTCGCGGCCCGCGCCTGCCGGTCGAGCCCGGCATCGTCTCCGCCTCAGGTGTATCATCGTCGTTCCAGGCCGCCAATGTCGTCAATGTGGCGCAGGATCTCGTCCACGCCGCCGCCGAACCTGAGCTGGCAGAACACGTAGGGCCTGCCGGCGCGCACCCGGTCGGTGTCGCGCTTCATGAGCCCGAGATCCGCGCCGACGTGAGGCGCAAGATCCGTCTTGTTGATGACCAGGATGTCTGAGCGGGTGATCGCCGGCCCGCCCTTGCGCGGAATTTCCTCTCCGGCCGCAACGTCGATGACATAGACCGTCAGGTCCGCGAGTTCGGGCGAAAACGTGGCCGACAGGTTGTCCCCGCCCGACTCGATCAAGACCAGGGCAAGATCGGGATGCGCCTCGCAAAGCTCGGCAATCGCGGCAAGGTTTATCGAGGCATCCTCGCGGATCGCGGTGTGCGGGCAGCCGCCGGTTTCCACGCCCTTGATCCGGTCGGACGGCAGCGCCTGGAGGCGCAGAAGGGCGTCTGCATCCTCCCGGGTGTAGATGTCGTTCGTTACGACGGCCATCGACAGTTCGTCGCGAAACGCCTTGCAAAGCGCCGCGGCCAGCGTGGTCTTCCCGGCCCCGACCGGGCCGCCGATGCCAATGCGAAGAGGGCCGTTCGGACTGTTCATGTGCGGAATATCCTCGATCTCTGGGTTTCGTGCCGCATCGAGGCGACATCGGTCAGGAACGCTGCAGACGAAAGAGTCGACAGGTCGCCGTCGCGCGTGTCCTTCGCGACCTCCGGACAGAGCAGCGTCAGGCGCCGAAGGATGGCCTGCCCCTGCTGCTGGCCGACGGCGAGCAGTCTCTGGCCGGCAGCGACGAGGTTGGACAGAAAGGCCTGGAGATGGAGTTGCTGGGTCAATGCAAGCGGCAGGGCTTCCTGTGCGGCCGCGGCACCGAGCGCGACGGGGAATGTCAGCTCTTCGGCCGCGACATCCCAGGCGGCCAGCGCCCTGCCAAGGGCCTTGCCCTGCGCCGCCGTCTCCAGCCGTCGCTCGGCCGAGGCCGCAAAGGCGCGTGCCGTCCGGTCGACCTCCCGGAGACGCTGAGGCGTTTCGGCCTTGAAGGCCGCGGCCAGAAGCAGGGAATCCGCCCGGCCCGCACCGAGCAGCAAGACGTCTTCGAGCCAGGCTTCCAGGCCAGGTCCGTCCTTCACCCACCCCGATCCCACCGCACCTTCCAGCCCGTGGCTGTAGGCGAAGGATCCGACCGGAAATGCCGGCGAGAGCCACTGTGTCAGCGTCAGGACCTGGATGTCAGTGGGCATGGGCATGAGTGCGGCCATGACCGTAGGCGCCGCCTTCGGGAGAAAACGGTTCGGTGACCGCCGTGACCGCTGCGCCAAGTCGCTCCAGCATCTCGCGCATCACGTGATCCCGCCGGATCAGGAGCCGGCCGGATTCAATCTGGCATGGCATGTGACGGTTGCCGACATGCCAGGCGAGCCGGATCAGGTCGCCTTTCACCTCGAAGAGCTCTTCCTCGGCGGGCACGACCCCGACCACCCGGCCATCGTCCAGAACGAATGCCTCGTGCCGGCCCACCGAGGTGGTCCGGGACAGATCCACAAGAAACCGCAGCCCGCTTGTGGCGGTCAGCACCCTGCGACGCAGAAACCGCGCCTCGTAGTCCAGAACGACGCTGTCGTCGGCATGATGCGCATGCTTCACCATTCGGCTGACAGGAAGGGTCATCGCGGCCTCCTCAGAACATGAAATATCGCTGCGCCATGGGCAGGATCTCCGCTGGCTGGCAGGCCAGCAACTCGCCGTCGGCGCGCACCTCGTAGGTCTCGGGATCCACCTCCATCTCCGGCGTTGCGTCGTTCAGGACCAGGTCTTTCTTGCCGATCGCGCGCGTGTTGGCGACGGCCAGCGTGTCCTTGGCCAGGCCGAGCGCGGCTCCGATGCCGGCGTCCTGCGCCGCGGCGCTGACAAAGGTCACGGAGGAGCGTTCGACACTTCTGCCAAAGGCTCCGAACATGGGGCGCGAATGGACCGGCTGCGGCGTCGGGATCGAGGCGTTGGGATCGCCCATCTGCGCCATGGCAATGGTCCCGCCGATGAGCACCATCTCCGGCTTGACGCCGAAGAAGGCAGGATTCCACAGGACCAGGTCGGCGCGCTTTCCCTCTTCGATCGACCCGATTTCATGCGCGACCCCGTGTGCGATGGCCGGATTGATCGTGTATTTCGCGATGTACCGGCGTATGCGGTAGTTGTCGTTGCTGCCGGTTTCTTCCGGCAGGCGCCCCCGCTGCTTCTTCATCTTGTCGGCGGTCTGCCATGTTCGGATCAGGACCTCCCCCACGCGGCCCATGGCCTGGCTGTCGGAGGCTATGATCGAAAACGCGCCCATGTCGTGAAGGATGTCCTCGGCCGCGATGGTCTCCTGCCGGATGCGGCTTTCCGCGAAGGCCACGTCTTCCGGAATGGACTGGTCAAGGTGATGGCAGACCATGAGCATGTCGAGATGCTCCTCCACCGTGTTGACCGTGAAGGGCCGCGTCGGGTTCGTGGAGGACGGCAACACATGGTCTTCGCCGCAGATCCTGATGATGTCAGGCGCATGTCCGCCGCCCGCACCCTCGGTATGGAAGGCGTGGACCGTGCGGCCCTTCATGGCCTTGACGGTGTTCTCGACGAATCCGCTTTCGTTGAGCGTGTCGGTATGGATCATCACCTGGACGTCCATGGCATCGGCGACGGTCAGGCAGCAATCCATGGCGCCAGGCGTTGTGCCCCAGTCCTCGTGCAGTTTCAGGGCGCAGGCCCCGCCCCTGACCTGCTCTTCCAGGGCAGCAGGCAGCGATGCGTTGCCCTTGCCCGCAAAGGCGAGATTCATCGGGAAGGCGTCCGCCGCCTGCAGCATCCGCCCGATATGCCAGGGCCCGGGCGTGCAGGTGGTGGCGAGGGTGCCGTGGGCCGGCCCGGTGCCGCCGCCAAGCATGGTCGTCAGGCCGGAATGCAGCGCATCCTCGATTTGCTGCGGACAGATGAAATGGATGTGGCTGTCAAAGCCGCCGGCCGTAAGGATCTTGCCTTCGCCCGCAATCGCCTCGGTGCCAGGCCCGATGACGATGTCGACCCCGGGCTGCGTATCGGGATTTCCCGCCTTGCCGATCCTGGCGATCCGGCCGTCCTTCAGCCCGACATCCGCCTTGTAGATGCCGGCGTGATCGACGATCAGCGCATTCGTGATGACGGAATCCACGGCACCTTCAGCACGTGCGGCCTGAGACTGTCCCATCCCGTCGCGGATGACCTTGCCGCCGCCAAACTTGACCTCTTCGCCATAGAAGGTGTGGTCGCGCTCGACCTCGATGACGAGGTCGGTGTCGGCAAGCCGGACCTTGTCCCCGGTCGTGGGGCCGAACATGGCGGCATAGTCAGCGCGCGAGATGGTCGCGGGCATGGCGCGTTTCCCTCCTTTCCGTTCCGGAGGGCGCTGGCGAGGCATGGGACCGGAGCGAGACAGGCATCACAGGGCTCCCATGACCTGTTGGTTGAACCCGAACACGTTCCGCGCGCCGCCAATTGGAATGAGCTGCACCGCCCTGCGCTGCCCCGGCTCAAAGCGCACGGCTGTCCCGGCGGCGATGTCGAGCCGCATGCCACGTGCCGCGTCGCGGTCGAATTCCAGCGCGCCGTTCGCCTCTCCGAAATGGTAGTGCGAGCCCACCTGCACCGGCCGATCGCCGGCATTGGCAACCATCAAGGTGATGGACTCCCGGTCCGCGTTCAGCGTGACGTCGTCCGGCCCAACCATCACTTCGCCGGGGATCATGTTCGCGCCTTCGCGCGGTTCAGCCCCGCAAGAGGCGTCGGCGCGGCGAGACAGGGTCCGATGCACGCGCTCCATCCGACATGGGTGAGCGGCAATGCCGCCACATCGGACCGGGCAGAACGTGCGGACCGGACAAGCAGTGGAAGAACACGCATGACATGCCCCCTCATCGGATCGGATTGTGAACGGTGACCAGCTTCGTGCCGTCGGGAAAGGTCGCCTCCACCTGCACGTCGTGGATCATCTCGGCCACGCCTTCCATGCACTGATCCCTGGTGACGACCTCTGCGCCGGCCTCCATCATGTCGGCGACCGAGCGGCCGTCGCGCGCGCCCTCGACCACCGCATCTGTAATCAGGGCAATGGCCTCGGGGTGGTTCAGCTTCACGCCGCGGGCCAGCCGCTTGCGGGCGACTTCCGCCGCCATGGAAACGAGGAGCTTGTCCCGCTCGCGTGGCGTCAGGTTCATGTCAGATGTTCCAGCACCGGGGGAGCCCGTCATGGCTCATGTGGTTCAGGATGGGGACCAGCCTTGAACGCATCTCGTTGCTGTCATGCGAAAGAAGGCGCATGACCAGCACATCTTCATGGATGAGGCTGGCTCCAGCGTGACGTGGCAGGAAGTCACGCAGCATTGCAAGCTGCGCCTCCGCATCGGGCGCGACATAAACCAGAGAGGCCATGGCGCGCGCGCCGCCCGCGACGCCCGGACGATCAAGCTGCGCCTGCACATCGCCTGCCAGACGGATGCAGTCCAGGTAGATCGGGACGCCCGCGCGCCGGACTTCCATCCGGTCCAGGACGCGTGCCGAGGCCAGGGTCTCCCCCATTTCAAGACGACCGAAGACCAGCGGTTCCGTCAGCAGCAAGGTGGCCCCTTCCTGCAGTTCAATTGTCAGCGATCGCTCAAGCGAGCAGCCTTCGAAGAGTATCGTCTCCTGCGGCAGCCAGTTCACGCGTGCGCCTTCCGCCACGTCCAGGCGCGTTTCGATTCGCCCTCGCTCCCCTGGCAAGGCGCGGTAGATCCGTTCCGCCGCCTGAGTGGCAAGTGTCAATGTCGTCCCTGCCTCGGCGCGCGCAGCCAGCGAAAGGCGATCGCCACCGGTGACGCCCCCGGCACAGTTCAGGAGGACGGCCTGCAGTGCGCGCCCGTCGTTTCTGGGGAAGAGGCACTTGAGCGATCCCGACTGCCGCAATCTCCGCAACGTGGTGCCGCCGTCCCTGGCCTTGACAGCAAGCGAAACCTCGCCCTGCGCACGCGCCACGGCCGGTGCAGCGGACTGCGGAGACATCGGCAGCATTTGGGTGATGGGTCCCTCCGGCGCACGAATTCAATGCCCCCTTTTTGAGCCGCACCGTTCCGAATCGCCACGAAATTGCAAAATTGCAGGATCATCGGACCGCCATCCGCCCTGAATTTGTGCAAAGAACGCACTCCTGGATGATTTTTTGGGCAACAAAGTTCGCAGCCTCGATTGCCAGCCGCTGTCGATTGCCAATCATGCTGCAATGCAGAGACACTGTACCTGTCCGCTGGGGCGTGTGGCGTGTGTCGAAGCCGGAGGCGGCGAACCGGCCCGGACGGGCGCCGTGAGCGCCGTTCGCAGGCAGCGCGGGTGCTGGCGCGGGAGGCGGGCGTCGAGGCGTGGACCCTTCTGCGGTTCCTGGCGCGGCACGGGGACCTCTCCGATCCCGACAGGCTGGCGCGGGCGCGCGAGGCGTTCGGCGGCGCGCTCCTCGCGGTCGACGAGGCGTCGATGATCGACACCGCGCGCTTGGAGGCGCTCCTGCGAACCGCCCGCGCGCTTGGCGTGGCAAGGGCGGCGCTCGTGGGCGACACGTCGCAGCTGCGCGCGGTGCACGCGGGCCAGCCGTTCCGGCTGCTGCAGCGGGCGGGCATGGAGACCGCCGTCATGGACGAGGTGCTGCGCCAGCGCGACCCGGCGCTCCTGGAGCGTCCGGCGGTCGCGGGAGGGCGCGCCGGGCGAGCCGACGGAGATCTTCGGCGAGCGGGTGCGCGAGGTCCCGCGCGGCGCGCGCGGCGCGGAAGCTGGCTGGCGCTCGGCCTGGCGGAGAGAGCGGACACCGCCGTCATGGCGCCGACCCACGCAATCCGGCGCGAGGTGAACGCCGCCGTGCGCGAGGGTCTCGCGGTGGAGGGTGCGCTTCGTGGGCCGTCGCTTGTCATCGACCGGCCGGTTCCCCGCCAGGCCTGCACCGCGTTGCGGAGGCCGTGCGGGATCCCGGACGCATCCTTGCTGCCGCCTCTCCCTTCATGCGGAGCCGGAATTGCGGGATCCGTCCGGCCTCTTCTTGTCCGGAGGACTCGACGGGAGTGCGCGGGTGCCGTGAAGGAAGGCCCGCAGGGCGGCCTGCGACGCCGCCCGGGAATGCCTGCCTGGAAAGGAGGACAGCGATGGCGGCGTGGTCGGTCGGATCGATTCGAGAGCTTTCGTCGTCCGCCTGCTGAGGAGAGCCGGGAGACGAGGCCTCGGTCCGAAACCCCCCGGCCGAGGCGGGACGTCCTTGCTCCCGCAGGCGCGCGGGTCAGGCACGTTCTCGCGCCGCCATTTCGCTTCATGCACCCATGCTCCCGCAGGCGCGCGGGTCAGCCTTCGGACGGCTCTCCCGGCCGGGGCATCCGGTAGCCGACGCCGCGCACGTTGAAGATCCAGGCAGGGCTTGCGGCGGCGTCTCCGAGCTTGGCGCGGAGCTGCTTGACGAAGGCGCGCACCACCTTCCAGCTTCCGTTGCTGCGGTCGCTCCAGACCTGGTCGAGCAGCGCCTCGTAGGTCGTCACGCGCCCCGCGTTGAGCGACAGCGTGCGCAGGAGGTCGTATTCGGTGGGCGTGAGCTCGACCGTCCGCCCGGCGACGCTCACCCTGCGCCGGTCGTAGTCGATCGCGAGATCGCCCAGCACGAACGGCTCGGGATCGGCATGCCGGCGCAGCGCCGCCCCGACCCGCGCCGCCAGCTCGGTCGGCGAGAAGGGCTTGACGATGTAGTCGGCCGCGCCCGCCTCCAGCGCCCGCGCGACGGTCTCGTCGCGCCCGTAGGCCGAGATGAAGATGACCGGCTGGAAGGCGAGTTCGGGCACGGTGCGCATCAGCTCGATGCCGTCGGCGCCGGGCAGGACCAGGTCGAGCAGCACCAGCGCCGGTTTCTCGGCGCGCACGATCGCGGCGAGATCGCGGTGGTCGCCGGTCACGATCGGGGCGTAGCCCGCCTCGGCCAGCGCGTCGCGCACGAGGCGCAGGATCTGGGGGTCGTCGTCCACGACGAGGACGCTCTCGGCGGCGCGGCGCCTTGCGGGTTCCGGCCTGTCCGGTGCGGCGCCGGGCGCGTCGGCACCGGGGGCGAGCGGCAGCGTGAAGGTGAAGCGGGCGCCCTGGCCGGGCCCGCCGCTCTCGGCGCGGATGCGCCCGCCGTGGGCCTCGACCAGCCCCTTGCAGATGGCGAGCCCGAGTCCGGACCCCCGGACGCCGCCCTCGCCGCCGTCCGTGACGGAGTGCTTCCGGAAGAGCCGCGCCAGATGTTCGGGCGTCATGCCCCGGCCCTCGTCGGCGACCGAGATCGCGGCATGGACCCCGTCGCGTTCGGCCGACACCCGGATCGGCGAGGAGTCCGGCGCGCTCCGCGCCGCGTTCGCAAGCAGGTTGGACAGCACCTGCACGACGCGCTGGCGGTCGGCCATCACCCGCGGCATGTCCGGCGGCAGGTCGACCTGCACCGCGTGGCGGCCGCCGCCCGAGACGAACGTGGTGCGCGCGCGGTCGATCAGGAACGCGACCTCCGTCGGCTCGGGCGAGACCGAGAGCGTGCCCGCGTCGATCCGCCCGGCGTCCAGCAGGTCGGTGACGAGCCCGAACATGCGCTCGGCCTGCTCGTCGACGATGCGTACGAACTCCCGCGTCTCGGCCAGGCCGAACTCGCGCGTGGCGCCGAGCACCGCGGCGGTCGAGCCCTTGATCGAGGTGAGCGGCGTGCGCAGCTCGTGGCTCACCATGCCGAGGAACTCGGCGCGCATCCGGTCGAGCTCCTCCAGCGGCGCCAGGTCCTGCATGGTGACCACCACCGACTCAAGGGTCCCGTCCGGAGCCTGGATCGGGGTCGCGTTGACCAGCGTGGTGACGCTGGCCCCGTCCGGGACCGAGATCTCGATCTCCTCGGCCCGGACCGTTTCCGCGCCGCTCAGCGCGTCCGTGATCGGCAGCCGGTCGAGGGCGATCTCGCGGCCGTCAGCGAAGCGGCAGGTCACGATTCCGAGCAGCTCATCGGGCGAGCTTTCGGGGCTGGCCAGGCCTTCCACGATGCGTCTTGCCTCGCGGTTGAGCGAGGCGGGCCTGCCGGTCGCGGCGTCGAACACCACGACGCCGACCGGCGAGGTCTCGACCAGGGCCTCGAGGTCGGCGCGGGCGCGCCGCTCGTCACGGTAGGCGCGCGCGTTGGCGATCGCCGCGGCGGCCTGGGCGGCGAACAGCGCCAGGATCTCCTCGTCGGCGTCGGTGAAGGCTTCGCCGCCCTCCTTCCCAACCAGGTAGAAGTTGCCGACATGGACGCCGCGATGGCGCATCGGCGTGCCCTGGAAGGTGCCCCAGGGCAGCCGGTCCGCGGAGAAGCCGAGCTCGCGCACGTGGCCCGGCACGTCGGCGATGCGGAGCGGCCCCTCGAGGTCGCGGAAGTGCTCGAAGAGCTTCGGCCCGTCGGACCATTCCGCCATCGCCCGGTGCTCCGCCTCGGTGAAGCCCGAGGTGACGAAGTCGACCGGATTGCCGTCCTCGTCGATGGTTGCGATGGCGGCGAAGCGCGCGCCGGTCAGCGCGCGGGCGCTTCCGGCGATCTCGTCGAGCACGGTCTCGAGGTCGAGGCTGGAGCCGATGCGCAGGCCGGCGGCGCAGAGAGCCGAGACGCGCTCGTGAAGCTCTGCGACCTCGCCGCGCAGCCCGTCGATCTCGCGACGGAGCCCGGCGGTCTCGCTCATCGGGAGCCTCCGGTGGCGCAAGACCGGCGAATCGGTCCCGCGGCAATGGCGCCGGGCGCGGTGCGGGCGGGCGGACCCGGCCGGCGGCGGCGCGAAACGGGCGAAAGTTTCATTATATCCATATCCTTTAAGAGCATAATTCACGCTCATTTCACATAAAAATCCGTAGAATGCAAGCGCTTCACGCGCGCGGCACGGGCCACGGAGGCTTCGTGACCCGTGGGTGCCGCCGCCCGCAACCAGCGAGAAAGGTCGAACATGCCGAACATCATGGCGTTGAAGAACATCGCCGCCGCACTGTTCGCGGCACTCGCCGTCGCGGCTTGCTCCGACACCAGGGAGGCCGAGCCCCTGGACCGGCTGAACGGCGTGGTCGGCAAGGTGAACGGGGTGCTCATCTCGCGGCTGCACGTGGGCGGCAGCGACGGCGCCGGCTTCCGCTACGACTGTTACCCGCACGGATGCGGCGGCACCGGCCAGGGCTTCCTGTTCGCCCCGGCGGAGATCTCGCGCTGGCTGTTCGAGGACGGCGTAACGCAGGTGCGCGAGATCGAGGGGCTCGAAGTCGTCGAGAGCGTTCCCGATGACGGCGGGTGGAGAGCCTATGGCGCGTGGATGGACCACTCGGCGGCCTTCCTGAGCCGCTACGGGAACGACGGGTTCTTCATCGCGTCCTCCTTCGGCTCGGGCTACGGCGTGCCCTATCCCGCCGAAGGGAGCGCCACATGGCGGGGCGCGATGGTGGGCGTGGATGTCGTGACAGCCGACCGCTATGCGGGAAGCGCCAGCTTGGAGGCCACCTTCGGCGAGGGCCAGGGAATGGAAGTGGCCTTCACCGGCATCGCCAATGTCGAGACCGGGGCGTCGCGCGAGGACATCGTGTTCTCGGACCTGGCGGATGTCGGGATCTACGACGGCGGCCGGTTCTTCGGTCATTCGGGCCATGACGACTTCGATCAGGCGCCGGTCTACATCGACGGGCGGTTCTTCGGTCCGGATCGCGCCGAGGCCGCCGGCGTCTTCGGCTACAACGAGCTGGTCGGAGCGTTCGGGGCCAGGAAGCGGGAATGACGTGCCAGGTGCATGCACCGGCTGTCCCGGCCCGAGCCCGAACTCAGGGAGAGCGGAACTGAACAGGCATTCGGGCTCGGGGAGGGCCGGACCGACACATGGAGATTGACGCGTCGCTCGGCGACCGGTTGGCCGGACGCGCCGACGGGCCGCCATCTGACCCGGGCGGCAAAAGGGAGAAACGTCCTGGCCTGCACGCCGGCCCGCGATCGGACAAGAAGTGAAAGGAACAGAAATGAACCGTCTTGCAACGCTTGCGATCGCAATGGTCGTCCTGGCCGCGTGCTCGAGCGAACAGGAGGCGCCCTTGGCCAGGTTCCACGGGATCGTCGCCGAGACCAGCTTCATAACGGTCTCGAGGTGGCATCCGGGGGTGGGCATCGACGTGCATCCGGGTTTCCCGCTCGCGTGCAGCGACATCACTTGCAGATCGGGGGACACGGTGCGCGCCTCGTCGTACTTTTCGCAGTTGCTGGCCGAGACCGGCATCGACAACGAAACCGGGGCCGGCGGCGTTCGGGTCGTCGAAGGCCGTTTCGATCCCGGCGAGAGTGACAGGACCGGCGACTGGAGGGTCCTTGGCGCATGGCTGGACCATTCCGCGGTCATCCTGGAGCACCAGTTCAATCGCGGCGACTACCCGCAGGACTGGTACCAGTCAGGCGCGTTCGGCCGGCCTCCCGACACGCCGCTTCCCGCCGAGGGGAGCGCCACCTGGCGGGGGGCGATGATCGGCGCGGACAAGGTGACCAATGACCGCTACGCGGGCACCGCCAGCCTCGCCGTCACCTTCGCCGCCGAATTCCGCGACAGCATGATAGACCTCTCGTTCACCGGGATCGCGAACGTCGCCACCGGGGAGGCGCGAGACGACATTTCCTACGCCGACGTCAGCATCCAGTTCCAGGACGACGATGGCCGGTTCTCCGGCTGGACGGGCGGCGAGTGGCAAGTTGCGCCGATCTACGTCGAGGGCCATACGGCCGGCCCGGACCATGCGGAAGCCGCCGGCGTCTTCGGGTACAACGAGCTGATCGGAGCGTTCGTGGCGAAGCGGCAGTGACGGGACCCAACTCGCGGTCGACGCCCGGTCCACCTCCTTGCCCTCGATGGCGTCGGCCGCGCTCTTTGCGAAGGGAGAGGACAGTGGAATTCGCAAGGAGCTAGAACAGGCCGGACCTTGTGCCGCTCGTCCCTTCACGCACGGACGGCGGTTCGTGGCGGACGCAGGCCCGCGCCTTCGACAGTGAGGCTCCTGCAGCCCATGGCGCAGCTTCGAATCCTGATAGCCGCATGGAGGCCGCGGGCAACGGAAGCGTGCGAAAGGCATGTCAGCCCGCCGGAGCATTGCACCCCCGCCGGAGGCAGGCACGTCGGCCGCGTTTCTGCACCGTGCCCAGGAGCGTGGCCACCCTGGCAGCGGGACCGTTCCCATCGAGAGCGGAAACGGCCGCGGCTGCAGGAGGGGACCCCGCCGAATGCCGCGGCCGGACCGTTGAACTGGTCGCGCGCTCCGGAGATGAATGACGGCGAACCGTACGCCGCCGCCAGCTTGGCGACCGCCTTTGGCGAGGGCCGGAGGATCGACATGTCCCAGGCGTGCAAGGCCATGGTCGAGAGGGGGTTTCCCGCGCGGACACGTCGCTCCCGTGCGAGGAGCCGGCAGGACCCTGCGGCGATGGCCGGTTCTTTGGCCTGCCGGGTCATGCGGGCTTCGAGCAGGCGCCGCTCCACGTCAACGGCCGCCTGTTCGCCTTGGGACCACGCCGAGGTCGCCGGGGCCTTCGGCCGCAACGACATTTTGACTCCATGCCAGGGTTCGGCTTGACGGCAGGCTCGTCCCGGAATCCGGGCTGAAGGCCGCGGTCAGCGATTCCCGGCGCGGGCGCCGAAGATGCAGGGCAGCAACCCGTGGGTCCTCGACATCGGGTGGCCCGCGGCGATCCTCTTCCGAACCTGCCTGAGCCAGGTGCACGGCTCGACGCCGTTCATCTTGCAGGTCTCAATGAGCGTCGCGGCGCGGGACCAGTGAATTCGGAGGCCGGCTCTCGATGTTGTCGGGATGTCCTCCGGTGCTGCATCTGGAGCGCTGTCGGAAGAGGTGTCCCGGAAAGGAAATGTCCGCCCCAATTGCCACGGATCCGGCAATCTGCCCGCGCCGGTCTTCTTCGGCACGCAGCCGCCAACCAGCACGGGGCCAACGGTCAGCCGCTCGGCATCACGCCAGCATGACGAACAATGGCACCGTACGCTTCGGTTCGCAGCAGCGAGCGGGTTTGTGCCGCATGGCGAACCTTCCGACAAAAATCGAGGGCCTTTCGGACGAGCATCGCTCCGGCCGACCCCGCACCGTGACGGACAACAAGGTAGCCGAGGTGGTCGAGCGGACGCTGACCACGATGCCGAAGGACGCGACGCACTGGTCGGTCCGGAGCATGGCCGAGAGGACGGGCGTGTCGCACACGACGGTGCACCGGATCTGGTCGGCGTTCAGCCTGAAGCCGCACCGGAGCGAGACGTTCAAGCTGTCGACGGACCCGCTGTTCGTCGACAAGGTGCAGGACATCATGGGGCTGTACATGGCCCCGCCGGACCGCGCGGTCGTCCTGTGCGTGGACGAGAATGGGGGTCGGGGGGGGGGGGGGGGGGGGGGGGGGGGGGGGGGGGGGGGGGGGGGGCGGGGGG
>VXSG01000038.1 GCA_009838075.1 Boseongicola sp. SB0665_bin_10
ACGCGCTCGGCGCAAGCGAAGAAGTTTGATACGAACTTAAGATTCGGGAGACTAGTGTGCCAGTCCGTCATCATCGTCCATTCATTCGGCCATTACGTCGTCGGTCGTTGGAGCGGCATCCGGGCAGAAGCATTTTCCATCGGAGTCGGGCCAGTGCTTGCGAGTCGCATCGACAGGCACGGCACGCGGTGGCAGCTCGCGCTCGTGCCGTTCGGAACACGCCTCGAGTTTGGTTGCGATCAGGAGCGTATAGCCCCGCTTCCGGCGCGCGCAATCACGGCGTTGGCCGGGCCGGTGTTCAACTTCGCGTTTTCCCTGGCACTGTTCGCGGCACTGCAGCTGATTCGCGACATGGCGATGGATCCGGATGACATTCGCGGCCTGATTGCTCCCAGTTTCGAATCCGGCCTGGACGATCTCCGGTTGGCCATCCGTGCATTGCTCGCAGATGTTCAGCACATCGTCACCGACGAGACATCCCTCTGCAATTTCCCCGGTCCGATCTCCATCGGCACGACTTACGTACTTGCTGCAAGCCAGAGCTGGGTCGCGCTTGTCATAATCATCGCGAGTGTCTCCACGATGTTCGGAGTCATCAATCTCTTTCCGGTACCGGGACTCGACGGTGGCGATCTCGTCTTTCACGCATGGGAATTCGTGACCGGCCGCCCACCAAGCGACGAGCTGAAGGGGCTTACTTCCGCCATCGGGTTGACCATGATCTCTTGGTTCCTGCTGTTCTTGGTCGGGCTCGATATTTTCTGCCCGTGACCTGGAGCCATTGGTGCATTGGCTGCTGATCATGCCGCCCACGTGCCGGGATAAGGCCGTCAGGCCGTGCATGACACTTGCTCGCCAATGCGACGACCAGGTTCTGCACAAGGCTGGAGACGGCACGGCCAACGGGTGCCGCGATGTCCAGGCTTCGGCGACCGGCAACCATTTCGCGTTTTCATGCGCCCCGCATATGGTCGGCAGGCGTTGCGGAAAGCTGACGGGGGACAGGATGCCGCGCCCGAAGAGACCTATCGAGGAACGCCTGGCAGTCGCCAGGACGCGCCGGGATGCAGCGGAGGCGAAGGTGCAGGCTCTCCAAGCCGAGATGGATGCGTTCGAACAAGCGGCATTCGCCGCGCTGGGCCGGGCGGTCGTGACGGCCGAAACGGATGCCGGAAACAACGACTTCGTGCTGTTGCGATACCTTCCGGCGATCAAGAGCGACCTGCATCGCGAGTGGCTCGAAGGGCAGCTCCGACCGACGGTGTATTCTGCTCGTGAGCCAGGCGAAGCTGAACCACGAAGCTTGGAAGGCGCGCAGGAGACAGGGGCCGGAAATGCCACGGCGATCGCTGATGGCAACGGCGCGGGCGAGCGAGAAGCAGTAGGCAAGCAGGAGCTGGCGCCGGAAGCGGCGGACCCGCCGTCCCCTCTGGACGCGCTTGGCGACAAGATCGTGCCAATGGCGTCTCCTTTCCCCGACCTTGAGCTGTCCGCCGAAGAGTCTTCCGGGATGTACGAACTGCTGCGCGCCGTGGAGAAAGCCAACGGATGAAGCGCACCGGATTCGAGATCTCGCCAGGTCGCATTCCAGCCCATCCTCCGTCTGCGATGAAGGGCCTTTCGATTCGAATTCCCGCCATGCGTCCGGCCCTCCTGTTCGCAGCCCTCGCTCTTGCTGGCTGCTTGGGCACCGCCAGCCAAAATCCACCCCCGCTTCTCAATGAGGCCGAGGCATGTGCCGTCGGTTACGACCTCGCCCAACGCATCCACGAAGCCGTCCGAGTCAAGGATTCCGTGATCGTGAAGACCGCGGGCGCGAATGCCTGCGAGCGGCACGCCCTTGTCTATCTCGAACGGGCCGGGTTCACGCTTGTTCCCGGTCAGCGCGCGGGCGCGGCCACGTTCAGCGTGGAGGTCGAATCCCTGCCACGGGCGCCCGGCGATTTTCCCAAGGTGCGGGCCGTGGCAATCGTGGGCGACGGGCTGCGCGTCGCGCGCAGCTACAGGCCGGCCAGGACCGGCGTCGTGCCCGTGACGCCGTTCGCCGTGCAGCATCTCGATCCGAAGTCTTACGGACGCGTCGAAACCTGGAAGTGGTGGGTCCGACCGTGACAGGGCGACCGGTCCGCGGGCGACGGTCGCTGCAGCGCCGGCGACCGGAATTGCTGGCAATCCTCGGGATCGCTCTTTCCCTGGGCATGACCGGTGCCGTCGCGAACGCCAGAGCTGCAAGTGAGGACCTCCTGGCGTTCATCCGGGCGGTCGAGGCACCCGGGGGATACGACGACTACGAACGCAGGATCCCGGTCGCGCCGCCGCGGAAGCTGACCCGCATGACGGTAAGCGAGGTGCTCGAATGGCAGCAGGTCATCCGTCGCAAGGGCGCGACCTCCTCCGCCGCGGGTGCATACCAGATCATCCATGCGACCCTGGCGGACCTGGTCGCCACCCATGGCATCTCCCGGCACGCGCTCTTCGACGCTGAGATGCAGGACAGGCTGGCAAGGCTCCTGCTGGCCCGCTGCGGCGCGCGGCCCAAGCCGAACGAAACCGCCCGCCATCCTCGATACGCCAACTGCCTGGCGCGCATTTGGGCAGGGCTGCCGCTCGTCTACGGGCCGGAACGTGGCCGGTCCGCCTACCACCGCGTCGCGGGCAACCGGGCGCTGGTCCTGCCCGAAGCGGTTCTCGCCCTCCTGGCCAGCCACAGTCCTACCAGTTGGAGGGCAGTGATCGTGGAAGCCAGGTCGCGGTCCGCCGCACGGCCCGTCGCCTTCCGCGTCGTTCCCGACAGTGTCCGGAAAGACATGAATGTCCGAGTCTGGACCGTGGACCCCTACGCAAGCCAGTGACCAAACGGAGACACACATGAACAGGCCACTCGCCAATGAAGAAATGCAGCCCGTAAACAGGCTCCCTCCCTCGCGGTCGATTCCCGGATGATGGCATCTTGGGCCGGCATCGATCGCGACCCCCGGATCGGGGATCTCGTCCTGGGGCGCGTGCTGCGCGTTGGCGAGAACGACAGCCTCGAGGACGGGCAGGGCCGCATGCATCCCCTGGACGTCGGCAGCCAGGCCGTGTTCGTCCACGCCACGCGCTACGCGCCCGACGTCTTCGAGGGGCATCTTTCGCAGGGCCGTCTCGGGGAGGTCGACATGTTGTCCCGGTCCGGCGTGGTCGGCATGATGGTGGCGAAGAACGACCTCGTCGAGAACCCGACGAGGGTCGAGATCCTGGGCCACGTCCTGGATGGCGACGGCACGCCGGTCAACACCCGCGACCACGCGTCTCCGATGCTTCGCCGGCAAGTGCGGCCCGGTCATCGCTTGGCCAGGATGATCCTGCATGTCGGCACGGGCATGAACGCGGGCAAGACCACCTCGGCAAGGGCCTGCTGCGCAGCCCTCGCAGGATTGGGCCATTCCGTCTCGGCGAGCAAGATCACCGGCACGGCAAGCGTGAAGGACATCCTCCGCATGAAGGATGCCGGGGCGGAAACCGTGGCCGAATTCGCCAGGTTGGGTCATCCCTCGACCTACCTGCTCGACGAAGCGGAACTCGTCGGCATCTTCGCTAGCCTTGAAGCGCATTGCGCCCGTGATCCTGACGGCTTCTGGGTGTTGGAACTGGCCGACGGCATCCTGCAGCGCGAAACAGCGATGATGCTGCAGAACCCCCGGCTGCAGTCGCGGATCCACCGGCTGGTCCTGTCCGCTGGCGACGCGCTGGGCGCACTTGGCGGCCTGCATGTCCTTCGGGAGAGGTTTGGCCTCGTGCCGGACACCGTGTCGGGTCGCGTTTCCTCGTCGCCGCTGGCGCTTCGGGAGCTTCAGGAACAGGCCGACATTCCCGTGTTCAGGAACGCCCGTCCCGACATCGGTCAGCTCCGCATCATCCTGCTGTAGGGTCGGGCAGCTTGCGGTGATCGTTCCCGACAACTTAGCGCAGGGAGTTTCATGACAGCGGCAATCAACACGGCTCAGCGAGAGTGCAATCCTGCTGGTCCAGGCACACCATGGAGAAACGGATGGTGACGTCGCTTCGAGACCAACTGTTCCCCTACGCGGTGACTGCCGTCCTGACGCATTTCCCCACATTTGCAACCGTCCTTGCCGTCGCGGTGCTGGCCGCCATCATCCTGGCAAGAGGCTGGCGCCGTCGGCCGCGTGTCCTGGCCGGCAAGGCGTACGTAACTGACGGTGACGGGCTGCGCGTGCAGGGCAGGGAGGTGCGCTTTGCGGCCCTCGACGCGCCGGAATGGGACCAAAGGGCGAAGCATCAGGACGGCTACTGGTTCGCGCACGGCAAGCGCGTGAAGAGCGCTCTCATCCAGAAGATTGGCGGCAGGCGCGTGAAGGTCAAGGTCGAATCCTGGGACAAGTTTGGCCGCGCGGTAGGCACGGTCTTGTGCGAGGGCCGGGACATTGGCGAGTGGCTCGTTCGGGAAGGGCACGCAATCGCTGCCTATGGCGACAGGTACAGGAAGGTTGAAAGGCAGGCGCGCAAAGACAAGCGAGGAATGTGGGCGCATGAGCGCAACATTGACCCGCGCGTCTGGAGGCATGCCGTAAAGAAGCCCGCAGACAATCCCTCGCCGGAGCAACCGCGGGTGCGAGTCCTTGGCAAGAGCCAACACAACCGCAGGTCCAAGTGGAGCACCCGATGAGGGAGCAGCCCGAATTTCCCTGTTCAGGAGTGTTCGCCCCGACATCGGGCGGCTTGGCATCATATTGCTGTAGCGTCGGGCAGCGTAGAAGGCTCCCTTGAAGACTTGCGTTGGCTCTTCGCCATAGCCATTGGCCTGCTGTCCTCGGCCGCCACGGCCGATCAGTTGCCGGAGGCGCCCTTTGCCGGGCTTGTGGGTACCAATGCAAGCCGCGACGGGCGCGCCATCTTCTTCCAGCTCCCTGCCTCGCAGGGCCGATTCCGGGTTCCCGGGCACACCCAGCCCTATCGTCTTGGCCACCAGGGCGCGCGTGTCGCGGCGCTGCTGATTTCCTGCCGGATCCCGGGGCCGAAGAATGCCGTGGGACCGGATCCGGGACATGCCTCCGCCGTCATCGTGTTCGATGATCATCCGAACCAGCCCGACGCGTGGAGCTTCCTCGACCCGAGGCACTGGGCCGCCGAACTCTTCGGCTTCGCTTCCCAGGAAACCGGAATGTCGATGCGCCTTCCAGACGGCCGAGATCAAACGGGCACGCTCGTTCGCCGGAGGGCCAGCTACGGCGGCGGAAGGCCGCGCCTTCAACTGGGCCTCGATCCCGAGAGCGTCGTGCACTGGCTCGACCAGCAAGTCTATCCGGTCACTTTCGGCATCAGCGCAACAGGGCACGAGGCCGCGATCAGCATGAGATTCGTGGCGACGCCGGCGCTGCGCGATGCCGTCCGGCGAATGGCAGTTCACTGTCCCTTTTCGTTGTCGGAGCCTTGATCGCTTTGACCAGGCAACGGCGGTTTCCGGCTTTCATGCAATGCGATCATGTTTCGGTTGCATTCATCCTGCTGGAAGAAACAAATGTAATGCCCGACCCCCTGCCGGACATTATACTGGAAATCGAGCTGTTCCCGGACGATCCCGAATTCCGAAAGAGGCTTCGACTGCGGATACCCGTCGAGGAGGTGCTGTGCGCCGCCGCATTTGTCCTTGGTGTCATCCTCGCCGTCGCTTAGAGGCTTGGGCTTACCTTAGCGACGCCGGATGCGATCGAATGCATGACTTTGGAAGCATCAGGCGCAGTTCAGCATTTGAAGGTGTCGTTCGAAGGCCCTGATGCTACTGACTGATCGTGATTGGCACACCCGGCCCCTCTGAACCAGGAAACTGCCAACCCATGTGTGTGACCGAACTGATGACCGCGCACGAGATTTCCGCCACATGTCGTTGCACCTGTTCGAGGTATGCGCAGTCGATTCGCATGTCGAACACGTTTTGCTTCTGATCCACGAACAAGGGCATCGATGCACCATTCGCATCCGGGGTTGACCACGATCCGTGGCAGAGAACGTTTCTTTGCTTCGCCGCCTGTCGGAGAAGATGCAGCAGTTCGTCAAGGTCCTCCACGGTTGCTTCCGGGTGATCTCGCACAGCCCTTTCGTACTGCGCGATCAGGCTGCCCAAAGGGTTCGTCAATGCCTTCTGCAATGTGGGCAGCCACTCCTTGAATGCGGCGTCTACTTCAGCTTGTTCGTATCTTCTCGTCGCCGTGAAGGAAAAGACTGCCTTCCCGAGGATCTCTTCAAGGAAGCCAAATGTTGCGACCGTCCGTCCCAATTGCTCCCAGAAAGCAGGGCTATGGCAATGGGTTGGAAAGCCGATGGGAAGAGCATCGACGTTCACAATACGCGCGGTCATTTCGTTCTCCTAATCGTCAGGCGGACTGGACCGCCTTGATCTGGACCGGCGCGAATGTCTCGCCCTGCCGGATTCGGATCGTGCCGCCCTTGGCGAGTTCCAGCGACGCTGCGAAGTGCGATGCCGTGACCGAACGGCGCCATTTCGGGTCGGTTTCCCTGTCGTCCGGCAGGAATGACGTGAGATCGGTCCACTCGCCCGCATTCTTGACCAGAGCGCGCAGTCGCTCAAGGGCCTGCTCGGGCGTCATGGCGCGTTCACGGACGAACGTGAGAGGCCTCGGCTTGTCGCTGTTACGTTCGCATATCCGAACATAGCCTTCCAGGAGATCCATGAGTGTCGCGGTGCCGTTTACGTGACGCACGCGTGTCACGTCTTCCGGCATGCCGCGCACGAAGAAGTCCCTGCCAAGCCGGTCTCGCCCCATGAGCGTGCCCGCGCAGTCCCGCATTGCGGCCAGCCGTTCGAGCTGGAACGCGAGATGCGCCGCCAGTTCCTCGCCGGACCGTCCCTGGTCGTCCGCGTCTCGTGGCAGCAACAGCCGCGACTTCAAATAGGTCAGCCAGGCTGCCATGATCAGGTAGTCGGTCGCAAGCTCGATCCTGAGCGTCTTCGCGCGCTGGATGAACTGGAGGTACTGTTCCGCCAGCGCCAGCACGCTGATCCTGCGAAGGTCCACCTTCTGGTTGCGCGCCAGTTGAAGCAGGAGGTCAAGCGGCCCTTCGAACCCGTCGATGTCGACAAGCAACGTGTCGGGCTCGATGCGAGCCTCGAAATCGTCGAAATCCGCTTCGCCGTCCGGCATCTCCGAGCGTCCTGATCCGCCAAGGTGCGTTCGTGGGGATCCTAATCGCGAGGCATGAAAGCCCAAAACCGCCGCTTAGTGCGGGCGCAAGTGCGGACGCAAAGGCTGTCATTCGGCCGCAGGCATGCTATGTTCAATCCGCAACACGAGACCGGCGGAGGAATGCGCCATGGCCGACATCGACCTTGAAGGCTTGCTCGAATTCTCCACTGCTGGAGATCGCGAAGCGCCGCCCTACTTTGCGGGTCGGGCGGACGTCTTGCGCGACGTCGGTCGTGCCGCCGAGCGATGCTGGGACCATTGGACCGATGGACGAGGCAAGACGCCGGGAGCCACGCGTGTGATCTATGGTGCTCCCGGCGCCGGCAAGAGCTCGGTCCTGATGCACCTGGAGCGCAGCTGGACTGGGCCGGGTGGCGGCGCGCCGGTGATGCTGCGGCTCGGAGCACCGGCGGATTTCGAGGACGGGAGGACATTCGCCGAGCGGCTGGTCAACCTGCTGCGCCCCGGCAAAGGCGCGGAGATCCGCACCGAGATCAGCAGGACCTGGAACCTGCAGGGCAACCTGCCAGGTGTCGGCGGGCAGCTCGGCCGAGAGTCCAGGACGGGTATCCCCGACGACCCGATCAACGCGGTCCTCTCTTACATTCCGGCCGAGACGTGGACATCCCCCGTGGTGATTGCCGTCGATGAGTTCCAGGCGGCGTCGGGTGACGAGACGGCGCCGCATGCCAAGGTGCTCCACAAGCTGCATACGCATGACTACGAAGCCCCGATCATGGCCGTGCTCGCCGGGTTGAGCAACACTCTCGGTACCGTTGACCGGCTCGGCATATCGCGGCGCTCCATCGACGCGTCATATTCGCTTGGCTGCCTGGAACCCGAAGAGTCCGAGGATCTCGCCGATGGCTGGAGCGCTCACTTCGGCCTTCCAAAGATGGGACCGTTGCGTACGGCCATGCTGGCCCAGGTAGAGGCCGGCAGCCACTGGCCGGCCCATGCCCGCAACGCGCTCGCGTCTTTCGCCGAGGAAATTGCGCGGGTGCAAGGCGACATTACCCTCGTCGACATGCAACGCGTGGCGACCGGTGCACACGAGCGGCGCCAGAAGTACTACCAATCGCGCATGAGCGACGAGATGTGGAATTCGAAGTGGCTGCTCGGCGCGGTCGTGGCCGACTTGTGGGCGGGCGCAGACAGTGGCGATGTCATCAACCTGGTCAATCGGCACGCCGACCCGGCGTCGAATGACGTCAAGTGGCGCATGCCCGAAGGAATGTCCGCGCGAGACTTCTACCACCACATCCTGCATCGCGGCGTCGTGCAGCAAGAGACAGATTCAACCGTTTCGCGCCCGATCCCGAGTTTCCGGGACTGGATCATCGAGAATTGCATGCCACGACCGTTTTCGGATGCGGATGCCGATTCGGATCCCTATGCGATCCCCGATCCCTGCACGCCGCCGACACCCTTTGACTGAGGCGTCAATCACGGCGCGTAATTGTTCGCCAGCCGATATGGAGAGTCGAGATGAGAAAGTTCGTCATTGCGATGGTTCTGGCCGCGGCCGTTCAGCCGGCCTTTGCCGAGGAGGTGACGCGCGAGGAGATTCGACGGGTTCCCGTGCCGGGTTCGGAAGTCATGGTCGTGGTCGTCAGCAGGCTGACCGTTCCGATCGGTGCGACCATCCCGTTGCACACCCACCCCGGAGACGAGCACGCCGTTGTCGTCACGCCGTCGAGAGCGAAGACGCCAGCTGGCCGGACCATCGAATTTCCCGTCGGCGCGACGCTGTATTTTCCGGCGGGTCAGCCCCATGGCGGCCTGACGAATGTCGGAGACCGGCCAATGGTGGCAATCACCACAAGCGTCGTGAATTCCTCCGAGCCGTTTGCAACTCCCGCGGATTGAACTGATCGTCGCGCGGAGGAGTGGCGGGCAGATGGCGGGATATTGGGTTGGTGCGGACCCTGGCGGCAGGGGCAAGTTCGGCGTGGCGTTTCTTAATGATAACGGGGTGTAGCCCAGATTGTTGCAAATCGGTGCTTCGAAAGGACTTTCATCCCGCAAAGACCGATCGGAAGCCACCTTCCTGCCAAGCACGGAAGGCTGAAGCGATTGCTCAAGCGTCTCATGTCAGCAATCTGGGGTGCACCCATAACGGGGAGTTGTCTTGCACCCGGGTTTCGTCTGTTGACGAGGCCTTGCAGGAGATCGTCGCCAAGGGAGAGCCGCTTGGCTTGGGCATAGATGCCCCGATGTGGTGGTCATCGGGCGTAGGCGGAGGCCGAAAGTCAGACGAGGCAGCCGCCTATTTTGGCGGGGTTCGGTGCGCGTTGAGTCTTGTGGCGCCCGGGGTTGTCGATCCCGGCACGACTGAGGGCCATGGCCAGAAATCCAGACAAGCCGCATCGCCGCGCGGACGCGAGGAGCAGGTCGAGCGCCGCCTTGCCAGGTTTTCGACAAGCCGAGCGCCTCAGGTTTGGAAGACTTTGAAGACAGCTACGAGCCCTCTTGGCAAGCTGCCTTTGATCGCCGGATGCTGGACCCATAGAATACGTGAACTGCAAGTGAAGAGATTGTTATCCCTTCAGTTGTGGGCTGGTCCCTCACAATCGGGTTGGTCTACCTTCATGTTTCGGCTCGGATCGGTATCGCTTTGTGTCTAACGCACTTCTCGAACACCGCGATCACCTCCGACGAGCCCGACAGATTGTGTGGAGATGCAGAGGAAGGCAAGACCAATGGACACTTACAGCGTCGAAGAACTCTATGGAGCGGTGGTGAAGGAGCTGTTTGTCAGTCGTGACAAGGCCAAAGCCACAGGCGGTCGGAATAACATCCGCGCAAGAGGAGACGGGCCCGAGCAGGCGATTCGGAGTCTCATCGGGAACCTGGTAGGTGGCCTGTACCGGGTGACGCACGGACACGTGGTTCGGGCCGACGGTTTGAAGTCAGGGCAGATGGACGTCATTGTTGTAAAGGACGTCCCTGCAGCGACAATGCACAAGAGTGATGAAGGGGAAACTGAGTTGGTACGGGTCGAGTGGGTGGCGGCCGTTGGCGAGGTAAAGGCCTCGTGGTGGGATCATGCGGAGGTCGTCAAGAGTTACTGCCGGGTCGTAAATGACATGGAATGCTTGCAGAAAGGGCAGCTGGTCGCGAACAGGATGCGCTTTGGAGCTATGTCAGATGAGGTAACCGTAGAAGAGACTACGAGACCGATAACGGGTCGGCAGTGGAGCAATCGTTGCTACACCTTCTTGATCGCACTTGGGCAGGGCGCATGCAAGGTGAGAGACTTGGAAGCCGACATGCGGGCAAGCGGCATAAGGCCGAACAGTGCGTCAGTTCTGATTCTGGATGAAGGCGAAGGAGCGACGCTATGTACTCCGGCACGACTGCGCGAAAACGGGATCGAGATTGGTGTGGCTGCAGAGGTCAGCTTGGACACCTTGGATACCGCCAAGGCCATCGATTGGGCAACGGTGCAGGAAACTGGTCTAGAGTCGGGCGTGAGTTGTGCTCGACTTCTGCACCGCTTCGTCACTGATCTCCAGCTTCACCTGGGAACCTGGTACGATGAGTACATCAACCCTAGTCACTATGCCAAGCTTGGTCCGGTATTGACGCGCCGGCATGCGGGGGAGAGGAAATTGGGGTGAGCAGGAAGTCTAGGTACAGATGTTCGGCTGAATCTTTGGTGCGGCCGCACTGGTTCGTGACTTGGCCAGGCCAACGCCCTTCGCATCCTCGGACCGCAATCTCGAGCGCAACGCAACGAGCGTTTTGAGCTTTCATCAGGCGCGGATAGGTTGGCAACACACCGCTACGGATCTGCAAAAGGTGACACGGAGTGACTTCGCCGCACCCACCAGGTGAGCATGATTGGGGACGCTGGACCGGACTGGAGGGACGCACCATGAAGAAACCAAGCCGATCCCAAGCATTGGCGTGTCTTGTTAGCATGTTTCCCTTTGCCGCTTTCGTCGTCCTGCTTTCCTTGCCTGCACCCGTCATGGCCCAGGGCCAGGCCGGAACTCCCGCAGGCGACATCGTCTGGCTGACGGAGCTGACTTCCGAGACCTGCAGCGACGACGCCCGCCGCACGGTGGCGACCAACGCAAGGGGATCCATCGAATCCAGCGTCGCACGGGCCGAAACCTCGATCCGGCCACCGTCGCCGGTCGCCGGACTGGGCTGCATCGGACCGCTCCTGCAGTCACCGATCGACATCTTCTCCTCCGCGCTCGGCGGCCTCTCCGGCATTTTCCAGGTATCGCCCGCAGGCGGCTTCGGCTTCGGCCTCGACCTGAACACGGCGATCTGCAAGTTCGCCGAGGAGAAGATCGGCGAGCTGTCCGTCGGGCCCGTCGGCTCCCTGAAAGACATCCAGTCGAGAAGCCAGCGCGAGATCGCCGCCATCACGCAGTTTTCCGACGGTTTCAGTTTCAATGTCGGCCAGCAGCAGGTTCAGGTCCCTGCCGCGCCGCAGCCGGCAACCACCTCGACCGGAGGTGCATTCCAGCCCAGCCCCGGCCAAGGCGGAACGCCGTCGGCCACGCAGCAGCAGCTCAACACCATCATCCGGCAGATCCAGAGCCGCACGGGTTCGGGGCAGTCGCCATGACGGACGGTCTCATCAAATGGTCTGGCACCAGTCGCGTGCTGGGCCCGGCGCTCGCCGTCCTGCTGCTCGTAGCGTCCCCGGCGCAGGCCATTTTCGGGGGTGGACGTGGATGCCCGTGGAACGTGGCGACAAAGCCCCACGTCACGAAGGAGAACGAACGGGTGCGCGCCCAGGTTCGCGATTCGATCGAGCAGCAGACGATCGAACTGAACGATCACCTGACCGTCACCATGCAGCGCCACGCACAGGAAAACAGCGCCCACCAGCGCATGCAGGCGGAGGCGAACCAGCGCATCGAGGACGCCGCGCAGGTCAACGCGACGCAACGGATGCGGGACGAGTTCCGCGCCAAGGCGGAAAGCGGCACCTTCGATCCGGCGCGGGATTCCTGCCGGCTGGTGGACATGTTCGGGCGTTCCGGAGGGAGCGGCCCAGCCGTCACCGGCAGCGACGTCGTGGGCAAGGCCGCCAAGGAACTCTCGGGCGACGATCCGGCTGTCGCCGAAGGTGGTGTGCCCCTGACCCGGTCCCGGGTCGACGCGTGGCAGGACTACCACGACTGGAACGGTCGGCAGGACGCCACGACCGACTGGGGCATCGTGACGGAACAGCCGACGCTGGACATGGGTGACCCCGACACGGAGGCCGTCATCACGGAGATCATTCTCAACACGATCGACAACACGCCGCCGCCAAGGCTCTCGGACAGTGATCTCCTTTCGCCGGAAGGCCTCGACGAGCAGGTCCGCCGCAACGAGATTCGCGCGCGGCAGCGTGCCGCCGAGGAGGTCATAGCCATGGTGCTCAACATGCGGACGGGACTGCCCGGGGCCGACACGGAAACCTTCAGGGCGATGGCGACGGAGTCCGCATACAACTCGGGCAGCTCGAGCGCTCCCGTCTTTACGCGCCCGATCGGAGACAGCCTGTCCGAACTCCAGCAGCTGGATATCCTCACAGTGTGGAACTACGCGCCCAAGGGCGAACGTCTCGAAACGCTGACCAACTCCGGCGGCATGAACGTGCAGGCCTGGCTCTACGAAATTCACCGACTTCTGGCGGTCTCCAACCGTCTCGACTATCTCGCGCTGGAACTGGCAAGCCGGGACGCGCTCGTCAACGCGGCCCTCTTGGCTACCCTCAATGACAACTGACGTGCAGGGCCGCCGTCGCCGTTCGTCCCGGAACAAGATCCTGAAGGACCGCGTGGACAGGCTGCTGGCTATCCTGCCGGAACGCACGGAACGCACTCTCGGATACGACACGCCGCAGATGGTCCGAGCGACCGGAGACAACGATCTCGGCGTGGCCCAGGCGTGGGCGATCCTGGAGACTCTGGAACGGGAGGGTCGGTGCGCGTCCGTCTACGGGATCATGAAGAAGTCCGGCCGCACGATCCGCTACTGGCACAGGCCAGCGTGACTTCGTTCCGCACAGGCGGTCTCGAACTGCGGGGTGGACCGATCCGTGTGACGTCCGCATGATGCGACCTGTCGCATGACGTGAAGGATCTTCCGATGGCGGATTTCAGCAGAACGAACCCATCGCTGCCGCAGGCGGGCGAGACGGTGGACAGCACGGCGATCCGCCGTCGTGTCGGCGGACCTGCCGCCGGGCTCGCGGACCTGCTGACGCATCCGGATACCGTCACCGTCCTGATGCTGTCATTCGCCGTCGCGACCTTTCTCATGCCAGCCCTCTGGACCTTCACCGGCGGGCTGTCCGCAGCCTACGTCTTCTGGGCCGCCGGACGACGCTACCGGCTTCCCTTCAAGGCGCCGATTACGTGGCGCGGCAAGGACTGGGGATCGGAGGCGCCGGGACGGCCAGGCGTCTACAGGGACGCCGCCGCCATCCTGCATTTCGGCCAGGACGAGATCAGCCGTGAAGAGCTCTGGATCGACAAGGACGATGCCTGCCGGCATGGTTTCTTCATCGGAACCACGGGGTCGGGAAAGGCCCTGCCGCTCGACACGTTGATCCTGACGCCCGGGGGATGGGTGCCGAACGGCGATCTCGCGCCCGGCGATAGCGTCTGTCATCCGGACGGCGGAACGGCGCAGGTGCATTCCGTCCACCCCCAAGGACGCGTTCCGGCGGTGCGTCTGCATTTCGAGGACGGGCGCATCGCCGACTGCTCCCGGGACCATCTCTGGCACGTCCGTCCGGGCCCGGGTGGCTTGGTGTCAGACGCCCCGACCGAGATTCCCCCGGAAGGGCGAATCATGGCGGCCGGGGACATCGGCATTCTCCTCGGCGTGTTTCCGCAGACGGACCTGCGCGTGCCTCTGGCCTGTCCCCGGACGGGACCGGACTTTGCCGACGATCCGGCGGAGGAAGGGCGGGAATGCGCGGCATCCGGGTTTTCGGCCGGAACATCCGATTCGCATCACATGCCGGCATTGCTGGGCAGCCCCGGCGATCGGCGCGCCTTCCTGGACGGCTATCTCGCGGCAACCAAGGCACGCGTGGAGACAGAGGACGGTGTCCAGCGGATTTCGCCCTTGGGCGAAGAGGAGGCCTGCCAGCTGAAGCATGTCGCCTGGTCGCTCGGCGGCATCGCGACCACGACACGTCGCACCGACGGCCGCTTTGCCCTCGACATGACCTTCCAGGCGGATGACGCTTCGGAACCGGCGGGCGGTGCCGGGGAGGCAGGTGGCGAGGGCGGCGAAGCTGGCCTGGCGGGCCCCGGGCTGCGAGTCGTCTCTGTCGAAGCGCTCGACGAGGACCGCGAGATGTCCTGCATCCGGGTCGACCGCGCGGACGGGCTCTACGTGATGGAGAACTTCGTCACGACGCATAACACGGAGCTGCTGCTGGGCGTCGTCAGCCAGACGCTCACGTGGTCGTCCGGGTTCCTCTTCATCGACGGGAAGGGGACCACGGAATTCTATGCCCGCACCTGGACCCTCTGCAAGCGCTTCGGGCGGGAGGACGATCTTCGGGTGCTGAACTTCACCGATCCCGGCGACGATCCGGACGCGCCGGCGGGCGGCCCGTCCACGCAGTCCAACACGCTCAACCCATTTGCCAAGGGATCTCCGGACCAGCTGATGAACATCATCGTCTCGCTCATGGGCGACGCCGGCGCCGGCAACGACATGTGGAAGTCCAGGGCCATGTCGCTCGTGACAGCCTTGATGATGGGGCTGTGCGAACTGAGGGACCGAGGGGAGATCCTGCTCAACGTGCAGACCATCCGCGACTTCCTTTTCCTCGGCAAGGGACCCGACAAGGCGCTCGTGCCGAAGACCGTCAAGGGACCTGCAGACATCCCCGAGAAGGCATGGGAGGAGATGCGGTCGAGGGCCGGGCTGATCGAGCTTTACCTGCGCGCGCTGAACGGGGAGATGTCGGAGTCGACGCGACTGGCGCTGAAGGGCTTCTTCAACACGCTTCCCGGCTTCTCGGTGGAGAATGCGCTGGCCGGCGAACCCCAGGAGGCGAAATGCAAGGAACAGTACGGCTTCCTCAGCATGCAGCTGACCAAGCCCCTCGGCTCGCTGGCGGACGGCTACGGGCACATCTTCCGGACGCCCCTGGGCGAGATCGACATCGACGACGTGGTGCTCAACCGCCGCATCCTCGTCGTGCTGCTGCCGGCGCTGCAGAAGGCCCCGGAGGAGATGCAGAACTGCGGCAAGATCGTCGTGGCTCTTGTGAAGACCATGATGGGCAATTCATCGGGCTTCGAGTTGCAAGGAACCCGCCAGGAGATCGTCGACGCCAAGCCCACGCGGTCGGCCTCGCCCTTCATCGTCGTCCTCGACGAGGCCGGCTACTACATGGTCAAAGGCATTGACGTGATGATGGCCCAGGCGCGCTCGCTCGGCTTCATGATCATCGTCGCTGGCCAGGACATGGCGGCGATGCAGTCGATCAGCCAGCAGATCGCCGAGACGGCGGCAGCCAACGCCAGCATCCTGGCCGTGGGCAAGACGGTTGACGGTGCCAGGACGGTCCAGTTCGTCCAGCAGATCGTCGGAAAGACGACGGTCTCGGTCTCGAGCGGATATTCGGCGAAGACCGGGCTGATGGGCAACACGAAGTGGATGGACCGGATGGACGTGTCCTTCCAGGAAGCCGAACGGATCAAGCTCCAGGAACTCCAGGCATTGACCGAAGGCCAGTTCTACTTCCTGTTCAACGGTCGACTCGTGCGGGCGGCGACCTTCTACATCGGCGACGAATTCGCGCGGAGCTTCTCGGTCAACAAGTTTCTCAAGGTCAGGGGGCCGTTGGACCGGGTGCCGGGTCTCGACCAATCGGTGGAAATCGATTTCCTGGACGGCTACGTCAAGGTCGCCGAACGCATCTGGGGCGATGGCGGGAACGCGCGGGACGACCGGAACGACCGGGAAGACGGGATTGACCGCGAATTCCCGGCCGCTCCGGATGACCGTCTTGCCAAGATCTCCGGGATCGCCCTTGCTGCCCTTGCCCGCGCGGGACGGGATTCCGGGTCCGCCATTCGCATGAACGCCTGGATTTCCGGCATCCTCGCCGTCTGCGGTCCGGGGCAGGATGGCGCGGAATGCGGGGATACGGCCTGGGACGAAGAGGAGGACGTCCGGCAGGCAATCATCCAGGACACGCTGGACGACTTGCAGCGCGAAAGGCCAGGACGGGATCCGAACTACGTGCCGAAGAATCGACGGAAGCGGCAGATGACCATTGCCGACGCATTCCGCCAAGCGCGCAACGGGATGCACCCGCCGGACAGGCACGAAGGGATGGTCGAGATGCTGAAGGCCGAGAAGAGGAGCCTCGAACGGGCGGAGGCCTTGGGGCATATGGCGGACAAGGCCCGCCCTGCGGCGCCCGTGACGCTTCTTGACATGTTCGGCAGCATGGCGCGCCAGACGAAGGCGATCCATGACGTGCTGGTCGAGCAGGAGGCGGAAAACGACCTTGGCGCGCAGATCCTCGGCCGGGCCACCTGCCTTGATCCGTTCACCATTCCGGGCAAGGGGTCCGAGGGTCAGGAATGGGTGCGAAGCCAGTCCGAGAGCCTGGAGCGTGCCGTGTCCTGACGATCGCGGTGTGGTGTGTCATCGAGGACGGAACTCGGCAGTTCCGATTGACGGGCGAGGCCGTCGAATGCAAGGTCGATGCATGAACGAGGACGTGACAAGCATGATGCCCGCCGTCACGAGGCACCTGGAACGTCTCTCCGAGTCGATTGGAAAGCTGCCGTGTCGGGTCCATGCCTACGTGGCGGGCGGCGCGGCGGTGAACCATCATGTCGGAGGCCGGATTTCGAACGACGTGGACATCAAGTGGTCGCACAGGATCGCGATTCCGCCAGACCTGCAGGTGTTCACGATCGAGGGAGAAAGTCCGGAGACGCGCAACTTGATTGCCATGGACGGCGGCTTCACGGATGTCTTGGGCTCCTTTCCCCCCGGCTGGGAAGACAGGGCAGAGCACGTCGCCACGGCCGGAGACATCGTCATCCATGTCATCGACCCAGTCGACCTGGCGGCATCCAAGGTCGCGCGTTTCCAGGACCGCGACAGGGACGACATCCGTCGGCTCGCGCAGGCGGGCCTCGTCGATCCCGACTTGTTCGAGGCGAGGGTCCGGGAAGCCTTGGACTTCTATGTCGGCGACACGACGTTCGTGCAATGGAATGCCCGGGACGCGGAGGAAATCGTTCGCGATGCCGCGCCCGGTCTATCGAACCGCGAGGACACTCTCGATGATCCGTCGCCCTGATCCGTCCGCGAAGTCAGACCTGCGTCTCGCTTGCATGGAAGACGATTCCCGTGATCGGGAGGACCGAATGCTGCGCTTCCTTGCCGACGTCATTGCGCGCGGTCGCGTTCTTTCGGGCGAAGAGTCGATCGAGGAAGTGCGACAGGTCGGGTACATGGCGGAACTCGCATGCGGCAGGGCCGCCGATCCTGACCGGGCTCTTCGCGCTCTCGTGGCGGAGTGTCGCGCGAGGACGTCCGGGGTTCCGGTCCTTTCCCGCCGTTGGAGCAATCCAGTCCAGGAAGGATGGGGCGCGCCGTGGCACATGGATCCGCGAAAGATCGCCGTCGAGCTTCCGCTTCATGTCATGGTTCGTCAGCCCTTGCTGCGGCCTGGAGCGTCGTGAGACAGGGTTGAGCTTCGCTGCCCTTGCTTGTCCCCGGCCCCTGTGGCGGGTCCGCGAGGCGCGCGGCTCCGTGACCAGGAACCACTGCACTGTCAATAGGCGTCCAATTTTGCACGATCCCCGCAATCCCGAAGACGAGCCCAACAGCACACGCAATTGGGATCAGCGCGCTGAACGCTCTCTTGAGTAAAACTTCCCTACGCCATTGATTCTGCCCCAATTGTCCCGTCCGGCCCTTCGCCCATCCTGACCAGCTGGTAGCCGAGCTGCTTGGCGCGCCGCCCGAGGTTCGAGACGGTGCGGTCCACGCGGCGCTGCTCGTAGGCCTCGATCCCGCGCTCCACGTATTCCTCCCCTCGGGTGACCAGCGTGTAGATCAGGCAGGCGAGCTCGCGCGCGGTTGCCGTGATCGCCACCGGCGCATCCTTCCGGGCGAGGCGCCCACGATGCTACCAAGGGGATGACGACGGCCAGGGCGCTCCAGCCAAGCGTCCCGTTGAGCGCGGGTCCTCCCGTTGCTCCCGTGACCCCGTGCGCGAACCGCCGGACGGTCGTTTGTCAATCATCATCGATCGCGAAGCATGCCCGCGAAGACGGCTGCAAGGACCGTCCAGTATGGCACCCAAAACGCAAGCGCGGTCCACATAACGAGCAAGTCTTCGTCGTGGGTGTTCCACCAAATGCCCGCACAAACAAGAACCAGGAAGGCGGCCATGAAAATCCAGTAGACGACAACGAAAATCTTCCAGGCACGCCCCCATTCCGCCTTCGCTTCGGCAATGTGTGACGCAACGCCCTTCCGCCAGTAGGGGGCCATGGAAAAACATATTGCGATCATTAAAAGCGTCAAGCCGAGGCTGAAGACGAAGGCCGCGAACTCCAGGTTGGTCAAGGGCCTGTCCCTTCTCTCATGCCAAGCTCCTTTCTGTGTGTGCGAACCCTCGCATCGATGCAACCCCGGACGTCGATGTCCACGAATACGTCCAGCCCGTCATTTTCCAGCAGTTGGATGTCCTGTCGGCAGATGTCTTCGATCACATCTTCGGTGTCCTGAAAGACGTCCAGATCGTCAGACAAACGTTCAGTGTTCTCGTTGAGGACCGCACCGCCAGCGAAATAGCCTTTCTCCGACCTGTTTGCCGCCATGATCCGGGCGGCACGTGACTGCAGTTCAGTCAGCATGGTCGATCCATCTCTTCGCCCGCAGAGACGAGCCTTCTCCCCAGGACATATCCCTCGTAGTCGGTTCGCTCCATCACGGCTCTGCCAATGACCTTCAGCCTGTCACGGAGTGGAAGATCCCTGACAGTTCGCTCGCAGATGTTTTCGAAGATTTTCAGGTGATACTTCTCTTCCGCACGGGCGAGAAGCGCGATGACGTCTTCATGTGCCATGCGTGATCCTCCGATGCGAATTCTGTCCCCCACATGGGCAGCGTTCACCATAGATCAAGCCTAGCAGGGCGGCAAGGAACGCGAACGGCCGGAGGCATGGGCGGGGCGCAAGAACGCGCCCCTACCACTCGTCCTGCCACTCCCAATCCCAGTCGTACCATTCGTCGAAGAGGCCGACGCTACGCTCCTTGCGCGTCATGATGATCCAGGCCACGGCAATGCAGGCCGAGGAAGTCAGGACCAGGAACAGGAGCGACATCAGCGGCGCCGTGAACGGTTCCCAGTCCACGGCGAAGAGCGTCAGGAGCACGAACGGAACCGTGAAGATCGACAGGACCAGGAAATACCTCAATGCGAACCAGACAACGAAGTTGAACACTTTCCACAGAAGGAAGACGACAGGCAACAGGCAGAACATGTACCGGGGCAGGGGAAACGGATCGAGGAGGGCGAGAAGGAGCAAGGCGAGACACGCGCCAACCACGGTCGGCGTGAGAAGCAGGAGACCGCTTCCAGCCTCCAGGTGCCGACCCTCGTACCTCAGGAATTGCTCGATGCTGTCATACCTGATCAGCGCGTCGACCCACGCCGCGACCTCGACCAGGCAAACCACGATGGCCATGCACGCGATGACCTGGAGAATGCCCCTCGACTGGTCCACGGCCCATCGAAAGATGCAGAATATGACGGTCATGTTTCTTCCCCCGTGTTGCAATCGTGCGCGATGCAACTTTTGCATGATTGCAGGAAATAGAATTTCATATTTTTCAACGAATGTCAAGATGCCCTGAGGATGGCCGAATCCGCTCCCTTGTTGGAGAGCCTGCCGGCAAGTAGAATCGGCGCTGAGTGACATGGCTGCGAAATGGCGGGAGTGATCCGCATGAAGGACGGGGCAGGTCGAGACGCGGACGCGCTCCCGCAGGATCCGGGCGCCGCAGTTCGCGACCTGGTCCGTGCACCGCTGAAGTCGCGGATGCAGAGGCTGGATGCCCTGTCCCGGTCCGCGCATCTGGACCAGCTGTTCGCTGTGGCAGAGGCGAACCCGGATCCGCGTGTCACGGCCGTCGTCGCCACGACCGCCGGCAGTCTTGTCAGGCAACGGATGCTCGCCGACATTCTCTCCGTAGAGCGACGCGACCGGATCAGGCAGATCGTGGAACGGTGCGCATGATCTCTCGGCGCGGCCCCATCAACGTGGCCTTGGTGATCCTTGCCGCGTGCCTGGTGGCCCACCCGGCCCTGGCCCAGGCACCGACAGTCCCGCCGGGTCCGCAGTCCAACACCGGCTTCCTGTCCGGCGTCGATGCCTTCAGCCTGTTCAACGACATCGGCGATGCCTATTCCTCGCTTCTGCTGAACCAGGTCTTCGGCAACCTGTTTCCTTCTCCGGACGGCGTGGACAGGGGCACGGTGCTGCCGGGCGTCGTCGGTTTCTTCAACCTCGTCATCCTGGTCGTTGGCGGCGGCATGTTCTTCTGGAACGTTACGGTCGGGACGCTGCAGTCCGCCCATGAGGGCCAGGTTCTGGGCGCGCGCTGGTCGTCTCTCTGGGCGCCGATCCGCCTGATCTTTGCCGTTGGGCTGCTCGTGCCGGTCAATGACGGCTACAACCTTGGCCAGTCCGGCGTGGCCTGGGTCGTGCAGGGTGGCACGCGCCTTGCGTCCATGGTCTGGGGCGAGGCGGCAAGAATCGTTCTCGTCGACGACGTTCCGGTCGTCGAGCCCTCGGTATCCTTCCCGCACGAAGTGACACGCCAGCTCTGGGACCAGGCTGTCTGCGCCACGATCGAGGATGCCAAGCACCGTACGGCAAGCCACGGGACCAGGAGTGTCGCCTGGAGCCCGTACGAGCAATCGGGGGATCCCGTGATCGTCCAAGGCATCACCACAGGGATCGATCTCCACGGGATGAAGGGTTGGACGACCCGCAGCCATGTCCGCGAAACGGGATCCACGAGGAAGCGCAAGATGGACATCTGCGGCACGCGCTCAACGCCGGAGACGCCCGAGTACCTCCTGAACATCCATAACCGGAACGTCCATGGAGCCGACGCCACTCCGCAGACGATGGCATTCGCGGAGAGGATCAACACGGAGTTTCATGCACATCACGGCTTCCTGCTGGAAACGCTTTTCAGGGAGTTGAAGGCCGTGACGGACGGCCTGCATGACCGGATCAGGGACGGCGACCTTGGCGATACGACCGTCGCCCTTGCAAGAACCGGAATCGCGGACGCCCACAGCACCGCATCAACCTACTTCAAGACCGACATCGTCGATCATGTCCGCGCGGAAGCCACCCAACCTGGTTCGGGAGTCTCCACCGCGCGCGAACTGCTCCTGACGCGGATCACCGGCGGCAACGCCTGCGGCACCGTGATCAACGGGCAGGTGACCGGCATGGACGAGACCTGCCGGGGCGAAGGCTGGATGATGGCCGGAGCCTGGTATGTTCTGCTCGCGCGGCTGAACAACGAGGCGATCAGCCTGTCCGAGGCCGTGGGTTCCTCGACCCCGCCGGAAAACGACATCGATGTCTCGCGCAAGAACGAAGAGTGGCGGTCCAGGCTTCGTTCAACGTCCAGGAGCGACGAAGGCCAGCCGTCCCATAAACATCAGGCCGAGATCGAGACCGGCCGATACAACCTGGTGTATGACGAGGCGGTCCTGGGACTCGCGGCACAGGGATTCGAAGTGCCCAACGATCTCCTGACCCGGATCAACCAGGAGTCGCGCGGCGCGGATGACAGTTTCTTCTCGAAGCTCGTCGAAGGGGTGATGGTCGAGTGGGCGGACACGGTGCTGCAGATCATGGATCCGGCCAACAGGCACGACCCGATGATCGGCATCATGTGGTGGGGCCAGACCCTGATGGGCGCGGCGGCCGCATTGATGGGCTTCACGCTTGCCGTGGGTACGCAGGTCTTCGGAACCGGTCCTGGTGCAGGTCCGGCGATCTTCATGTTGCCGATCTTCTCGCTTCTTGTCGCCGCCGGCGCCGGCATGGCCTTCATCCTGCCGCTGCTGCCGTTCTTTTACTGGATCCTGGCCCTCATGGGGTATTTCCTGCTCATCTGCGAGGCGATCATTGCCGTCTCGCTCTGGGCACTGTCGCATCTGCGCATGGATGGCGAGGGGATCTCCGGGGAGGCAGGACGCCAGGGCTGGATCATCATCCTGGCCCTCTTCATGACACCGGTCCTGATGGTCATCGGGTTCCTGCTCGGCATGATCCTGTTCCGCGTCATGGCGAACCTGATCGACATAGGCATGCTGCCCGTCGTGTCCGCGATCATCGGCGCCAACCCGATCATATTCATCTTCGGCATGATCGCCTACTCGATCGTCATGGTGACCGCCTATGTCCTGCTCCTCGAGCGGTCCTTCTCGCTGATTTCCGAGTTTCCCTCCCGCGTGCTCAGGTGGATGGGCGGCTCCGCCGAGATCGCGGGAGGCGAGGGTCGCGTCCAGGCCGCCGCCGCCGCGGGCGTGGCCGGTCTCAACATGGCGGGCAACAGGATCGAGGGTGGCGTGAAGTCGTTGATTGAGCGTCGGGCCGGGAATCGCGGCCAGGGCGGATCGGTGAGCAGGAGTGACAGGACATGACACAGTCTTCCGATGCGTCGCCGACAGGCTGGTCGGAGCATGCCCGCTGGATGACGGAAGTCGCCACCCTTTCCGACGTGTCCTTCGCGCTCGACGGGCCGGTCGTGCCGGCCATCCAGGCCATGACCGACAGCGCGCTCGTGGGAGATCTCGTTGACATGGGCCGCATGAGCCTGTCGCTCTCGGTCCAGGGCGTCCTCGGCCCGGAAGACATGGACGGCTTGCCGGGACATCCGCCGGACCCTGTCCTTGACGCTCTCCTGTTCGATTACGCCATCGAGGTCGCGCCTCGGAGGGAGGGGACACCTGATGTCGTTGACATGCACGAGCTTTGCCTGCGCGTGCAGGACATGCGCGCTGCGTTCGGCATGGCGCCCTCCGCACCGGCGCTCGCCTGTGCCGTCACGGTGGAGGCCTCCAGACGCCTGTCGGCGACCGACCCTGTCGAACGGGCCGACTCCACCCGACTCGATGAACCGGAGCGGACTTGATGGCGGGGCCGTCCTCGTCCGGCCATGACGAGCAGACGATGACCCTCCTGGTCATCGCCGCGGCGCTGGCGGTCGCGCTCTTCGCGATTTCACGCATGCAGGAGGAGATCAACGCGATCTCCGGCGCGTTGTCATGGCTCTGTCTCTGGCCCTTCGCCATGGCCGTGGACCACGTCCCGTCGCTGCGGTCGCTCCCGGTGCTGGGCGGGTTCTTCCAAGACGTCGAACTGGCAACGCAATTCCTGGCAGCAGGCAACTTCGCCTACATGTCACCGGCACAGCGTCTCGCCGTCCTGTCGGTGTCCGGACGCGCCATCTTGCCCGTCCTGCTGCCCTTCATGGCCTGGGCCGCGTTTGCCCTGCGGAAGCTCCGCGTCGACCAGGCGCATCGCAGGTCCTACACGCTGGACACTATGATTCACGCACAGTCCGAGCACTGGAGCACGTCCCGTCTCGTGCGCCACGTCAACCCGCTGGAACAGCCCGAGACCGGGGCTGCCGCGCTCGCGCGCGCCGTCAGCGAGCCGGGGGCGGGACGATCCGTCGGGAGACTGGTGGTCGATCCCGGGCGGCAGGCGCCCGCATTGCCATGGCAGCGCGCGATGCGCCCCGAGGAATGGCTCGTGGCCGGCGGGCTGGCCATTGACCAGAACGTGATCGAAAGGGCTAAGGCTGTCGACTGGAGGATGCCGGACCAAGACATGGAATCCCGCCATCTTTGGAAGGACCTGGACTTGGACAGTCTCATGGAGGTGCTGGCCGGGCAACTGCGCCGTGCCTGGACCGGGCACGAAACCCTGCGGCCGTGCCTCAAGGCACTGCTTGCGGTTCTGGCGCATTTCCACGCCTACGAGCTGGAGGAGGGGCGCACGATCCTCGACGACTTGGGCCGGCTGGTGGACGCGATCCAGGCGCGGCCCGGGCTCGACGAGGCGATCCTGGCCGAACCGGGTTTCATGGGCCGGATCGAAGCGGTGCTGGCCAACGTGCAGGGGCAGGGGCTGATGGAGGTCGCGTCTCGCCACGCCTGGCTGGAGTCGGCGTTTCCTGCCATGCTGGCCGCCGCCCGGTACAGGCGCGGCGTTCTGCCGCCTGCGACCTTCCTCTGGCTCAAGACGGAAGACCGGGCGCTCTGGTACGTCCTGGACAGCGTGGGATCCGAGGCGGTCATGGTGGAAGCGGCCGGCGCCATGTCACACTACAGGGCCGAGATGCAGATCGGTGCGCCGATACGCCGTCCCGCCGTCTACCAGGCCGCGCGGGCACTCCTTGAGGACTACCTCGACATTACGCCGGAGCGCGTCCGAAGAAGTGCCGAGAAGGCGGATCGCGCCTTGGCACCGGGCGAGAGGATCGACGCCGTTGCGACGGGATCAGGCGCGAGGATGCATCTGTCCGGGCGTGGCCTTTCCTCCCTCCTGATCGTGATCCTCGTAGCGGGCCTGCTGGCCCAGATGGCGTTCGCCTGGAACCTGTCAGTGCGCGAGGAACGCGTGCATGGCGCTGCGACGACGCTCGCAGACGTCATTCGTGCCGAGGCCTACGGATTGCATCACTGGCTCCACCGTGAACGGGTGGACGGGCTGAACGAGCACCTGCCTCTGCAGGCCGACACGACGCGCTTCCTGGACGCGGACGAGAACGCGCGGCTCGCTGCGGATCCCGCGGTCACGCCCTGGCGCCGCGCCGCGGCCGACTCGACTCGCGTCATCATGCCCCGGGGCTGGACGTTGGTTCGCATGATCGCGAGGACCCGCGGCGACAACGCGGTGGAGGACGCGGTGCTCGTGCTGCGCGCGCCCGTCGGCGCGCCAGCCGCCCGGCTGGCGCCGGTGTTCCTGCATCTTGACAGCCTCATCGCGCGCGAAGGCGGGCAGGCGGAGACGCTGGCGACGACAGCCTTCGCCGTGACGGGTGACGCCGTTCCCGACTTCGATCCGGACCGTGACCGGGCATTCCTTGCCAGCAAGTTCGCGCGGATCGACAGCACGATCGTGCTCAGGGACAGGCACGCGGGGCAGCCCCGTCCCTCCATGGCCACGGATCTCGACGTGCCGGACATCTTCAACATCAACTCCATGACAGCCAAGGCGGCCGCCAACGACACCCTGTTCGCCGCGGATTGCGACGGTTCCTCGGACCCGATCGAGGCGCCCGACAGCATCCTGTCGTGCCAGATGGCCCTGCGCATGGCCATGGATGACGGGCGCGGCATTCTGGACTGCCTGGATGCAGGTGGCACCCTGGTAGACGAGACGGCCTGCCATGGCTGGCTCGATTCCGACGTCATCGACCCGATTCTCGCCACGTTCGAGCGCAAGTCCGGGCACATCCTGAATGCGCTGAACGCCAACGATGTCTGCACGTCCGGCAACGCAAGCCATGACGCGTGGCGCTGCCAGAACCTGGAAGCGCTCTACGGCAGGAACTGGTGGGACGGGTTCACCTCTCCGGACTGCGGCACGAGCACCCATGCCAGCGATGCTTGCAGGGCGGCAAAGCTGACCCATCTCCGCGAGATGCTGCGAACGCGGCTCGTGGATGCGGCGCCATCGCTGGCGCCGGGGCTCTGCGCCAGGGACATCCGGTCTGCCGCCTGCCTGGAGTGGGTGATTCATGCCGCGAACGTTCCGACGGGCGGCGGGACGCCGGAGACCTTCGCGGAAAGCTGCAGGACCGCGGGAACGACTTCGGCCGCTTGCGCTCGCCTCGTCGGCGTCCTTGCCGGCGCGCTCCCTGATCCGGACATGCTGTGCGCGGCCCCGATGGACGGGGTCTGTCGTGCGTGGATCAGCCAGCGCGCCACGATGGCATCCTGGAGCCCAGAGGAGCTGTGCCGCCCGCTCTACGACCATGACGGCAGCGGGTCGCTCTGCGATGCCGCACTCGGCTCGGCCACGGACCCGAAGCGCCACGCATTCCGTCTCGGCCCTCACGATCTTTGCCGGTTCGAGCCGGGTCCAACTGGCGACCTGCCCCGGCGGGCCTGCCTGCAGGCACGCGTCATGGACATGACGGCGACCGATGCCGAGAAGGAAGCCTGTCACGCCGTGCGGGCTGGAACGGCAACGAGTGCCCAGTCCAGGACCTGCCACGACGCACGGATGCAGCGGCTGAACGCCTACTGGTCAGGGAGTCCGACCTCCGCTGCGCCGCACATCAGGTACGACCTGCCAGCCCTGTCCTCCCTGAACGTACGCTACAACGCCCAGACAGGCAGGGACTACCCGGACAAGTCGCTTTACCCTGTGGGTACGACCGCTGGCGACCGGACGTCCTGGGAAGCCGTGCGCATGAAGATGGGAACGTTTCCCGGCTGGCCTTCGGCAACCGCGCGTTCGGAGACCGTCGCAGTTGCGGGCGGCGTGCGCCTCGCAGACGGGCTGGCGCAGACACGGCTGGCGTCCGGGAGCGATCCCGCCGCCGGCGGCGCCCGCGTGGGCGGCGTCTTGGAGATAGAAGATGGCGGCACCCTCATGACGCTCAACCTGGTCAGCGACGGCGACATGTGGCTCGGCCCGGCCCGGGATGCATCGGGCCTGCCCGTCTGGCAGGGCGATCCGGGCTACGTGGTTCCGCCGGGGATCCCGGACCCGGACGCGGGACCCCTCCTGAACTTCGACGAGATGACCATCGTCGGGACGGAGCTCGTCGTCGACGTGAGCGGCAATTTCCTGACTGACGGCACCCTGGCCCTCCTGCATTCGCCGCGCACGGCGTTCACGACGGCGCCGGAGGACATGTCGACATCGCCGTTCGCTGGTACGGCCGTGTTCACGGGCACGACGTCAGGTACAGCCGACGCCCTCGTGGCCGATCACGAGCTCGACGTGGGAACGCTGAACGTCTCCGGCTGCTTCCGCTCCGTCATTCCGTTCTTTTTGGGGCCTGGTTGCGGCAGCGCGCCGTAACTCTCCCGGCGGGCAAGACGGAGAATTCGAACTGACATCGCGGCGGCAATGCGGCATGCCTCAGACGCTGTCCGGGCCGAAGGGGATGCGATCCGTCAACGTCGGGGAGCGTGAACCGCGCCCGACAATGGCCTTGCCGCCAAGCTTCACGGATTCCATTGCGTTCATCATAATGAACGCTATAAAAGGTCACGACCAACATGATGGACGTTATGTCATGGGAACGCACCTGCCCATTTCCGCTCGTCGCGCACTCAGGAAACTGGGAGCCGATCTTGCCTTCGCGCGCAGAAGGCGCCGCATCTCGACCGCCAGCATGGCGGAGCGGTCCCTGATCTCACGAACGACGCTCAACAAGATCGAGAAGGGCGACGGCTCGGTATCGATGGCGGCCTACCTGTCCGTGATGCTGATTCTCGGTTTCGAGAAGCGCTTGGCCAGCCTCGCCGCGGCAGAGACCGACGAAGTGGGTCTCGCGCTCGACGCCGAGCGCATTCCGCGGCGGATCAGGAGCTGACGCCATGGCTGAAACGCTGGAAGTCCACGTTCAGGTCGGGAAGGTGACTCATCGCGTAGGGACGCTTTATTGTCATGTTCGAGGCGGATCGGAATCGTCCACTTTCGTCTATGGCCCCGGCTGGCTGAAGAACCCGAAGGCGTTTGCGATTCAGCCTGACATGCCGCTCGCACGGGACGGCTATCATGTCTCGGCAGAGAACGGGTCGTTGCCAGGCGCGGTGCGCGACGGCTCGCCTGACAGGTGGGGACGCAAGCTGATCATCCGCGCGATGCAGAGGCGTAAGGAGCAAGAGCCGTTGTCGGAGGCAGGGTTTCTCGTCTCCCTCGATGACTCCAGCCGGATTGGTGCACTTCGCTATCGCTTCGAAGCTGGTGATGAATTCCTGCGCAAGTCGGCCGCGCGTTCGGTTCCTCCGATCATGAACATCGCCCGTCTGCTCAACGCGTCCGATGCCGTGCAGGAAGACACCGCTACCGCCGAGGACCTTCGTTTCCTGCTCGGATACGGATCACCGCTTGGTGGCGCGCGCCCAAAGAGTGCCGTGCTCGATTCCGATGGAGCTATCGCGATCGCCAAGTTTCCTGCGACGGACGACATTCGCAACGTCGCGGCCGGCGAAGTCCTTGCGGCCGAGCTGGCGGTTCGCGCCGGCATCACGGCATCACGGACGCGCCTTCTCCGCATAGAGGATCGTCCCGTCAGCCTTGTTCGACGTTTCGACCGAGATGCTGAATGCTCCCGAACGCACTTCATCTCCGCAATGACGATGACAGGCGCTCGCGAAGGCGATGATGGTACATACACGGACATCGCGCTCGCCGTCCGCCAGTTCTGCGCGGAACCGACAAGGGACGCCCATGAACTGTTCCGCCGTGCCGCGTTCAACGTTCTGGCGACGAACCTGGATGACCACCTCCGGAACCACGCATTCCTTTTCGATCATGTCTCGGGCAAGTGGCGTCTCTCGCCCGCCTATGACATGAATCCCGTGCCGGTAACGGAGAGGCCGCGGCATCTGACCACATGGATTTCCGAGGCCGGAGACGAGGCCGCGCTCGACAACCTCCTGGAAGTCTGCCGGGATTTCTGCCTCGAACCTGACATGGCTCGTGAAATCGTGTGCGATGTCGCCGACGCGATCCGACAGTGGCGAGAAGTCGGGCGCGGCCTTGGCCTCTCCGAGTCTGACATCGCGCCTTACGAGACCGCTTTCGAACACAGGGAACTGGAAGCCGCCCTCGCCATGTCCCGACCCGTCACGAACCACGGGCAGAGATTTCCTGAAAGCGAACTGCCAGCGCCATGAGCGATTCGGATCAGAGTGAATTCCCGGACAATGACGAGGCTTCGGTTCGCCCAAGCATCGTGAGCGAACACGAGAAAGTTGCCAATCAGCCGCCCGACATACCGGGTCGCCCGAAAGACTGGCGAGATCAGATCAAGGCAGATTTGGCAGCGCAGCCCGAGGCCGGCGGCACGCTCTACGGAGTCCGCTCAGACGGGGCCTATATCGCACGGACCAGGGAAGGGGACCGGGTGTCAGACCCAGTCGTAGTCGGACCTGACCTGGCTGGTGTGATCGGCAATGTCCGCATCAGGGTGCTTTCTGGATGGTGCCCCGCCTTTTGAACTTTCGTCCCCGTCGGATAGCATGCTCACTGACAACACCGGGGCGAACCGATGCCAGTGACCAAAGAGGGCCGTGATTCAGTTCAGGACCAGGATGGGAGCGGTCGGCAAGGCTTCTTCCGACGCAGGGTGCACGGTCTGGCGCGGGCCATCTCCCGCCCGATTCGCGGCGGACCTGCCCGAACGGAACTCCGGAAAAGCATCCGCGCGGGACTGACGCAGGTCCGTGACAGTCTTTGCCCGCGCCGGGCATCCCTGAGGGAACTCCTGGATGGGTACAGGGGCCGTCACCCCGACGGCGGACGGGCACGGTTCGACGCGCTGGTCGAGGAAGCCGGGATGGATGGTCCGGAGCTCGATCGTGTTGCCGAACATCATCGGCGAGCGGCACTGGTCTTCCAGGCCGGTGCCGCGATGTTCGTGGTCCTGGGCATCGTGGTGATCATCGTTGCGGACCGCCCGTCCGGGATCGCCTTCGGTGCCGGTACTGGCCTTGTCTCGCTCCTGTTCATAACGATGGCCGTGCAGGCCGGATACAGCCGATGGGCGATCCTGAACCGTCGTTTTGGTGGTCTCGGCGAATACCTGTCCGGCGGCGACGTGTCGAGGAAGGGCCAGCGCTCGGGAGGCAACCGATGAGACGCCGTGCCATGGTCCTGGGCGCCGTCGCCGGGATCCTGTCCGGCTCCGTTGCCGGCGCAAGGGCGATCAACCTGTCGGAGGCGGCCCCGAAGCCGTTTCTCCGGCTGCGACACGCCCATACCGGGGAGGTCATGTCCTCCCGATTCGAGGTCCGCGGCCGGCTGGACCCGGTCCAGGTACGTCGGCTGGAATGGTTCATGCGCGACTGGCGCGAAGGCCGTTCAATGCCGATCGATCCCCATCTGCTGCGGTTCCTGGCCGTCCTTCGCCACATTGCGGTCCTGGAGGGCCACGAGGGCGAGATCCTGCTTCATTCCGGCTTCCGGACAAGACGGACGAACGACATGCTGCGGCGCAGGGGCAAGGGCGCTGCAGCGAACTCGCTGCACCTGCGTGCAAAGGCGGCAGACATCTCTCTGCCGGGTCTGTCGTCCGCGCGCCTGGCGATTCTCGCGCGAAGAACGCGACTTGGCGGTGTCGGCCGCTATCCCGGTTTCGTTCACGTCGACAGCGGTCGCCCGCGTCACTGGACGGGCTGACCTCTCCTCGAAGGGACAGATGTGCATGAGAAACATCCTGCTCGTTGTCGCTGTCCTGGCGGCGTCACAAGCCGAGGCGCATGAGGGATCCCATGGGTCTGCTGCATGTCCGGATCTCGTCCTGTCGAACACCGTGCTCGACGTGAACATGCGGGGCGTCGAAAGGATGTTCCGACAGTTGCCGGAGGCATCTCGTCGCAACCTGCAGCATCTCCTGCGGCACGCGGGATTCTACCAAGGGATTGATGACGGTGCCTGGGGCAGGAAGACGGACTGCGCGCTCCGCGTCGTCGTCGGGCGCTTCGCCGGGCCGATGACCCGACATGACCTTGCGGACCTCTTCGACTACCTGCTGTCGGGTGGGCTGGCTGGCGAGTATCCCGGAACGCCGCATCCGGTTCGGCATCCGGGTCTCATCGATTGAATTTCCGACATTCATGCCGCCATGGCATTATGCGGGCACTCGCAATCACGGAAGGCCGCGATGACGTCGCCTGCCCTTGCATCGTTGTCCGAGGCCCAGGTTCGCGCGGCCACCCATGTCGACAGCCCGGTGCTGGCGTTGGCCGGCGCCGGTTCCGGCAAGACCCGCATGCTGGCGGGACGCCTTGCCTACCTGGTCTCGCCGCCGGAAGACGGCGGCCTCGGCGCCGACCCGTCTTCCGTGATGATGGTCACGTTCACGAAAAAGGCAGCCCACGAGATGCGCGAACGCATCACACCGATCATGGACGAGCTGCGCGCCCGTGGGAACGGGCGGGACCCGGGGCGCCCCTGGATCGGCACGTTTCACGGGCTTTCGCTGGGCATCCTGCGGATTGAATCGGGCAAGGCGGGCCTCGGCGAGGGGTTCTCGATCTTCGACGAGGCGGATTCGGAGGCGCTCGTCACGAGCGAGGTCGAGCGCATGAACCTGCGATCTTTCGACAGGGACCTGTTCTTCCGGGATCTCGAAAGGGCGAAGGCCCGGCTGCTCGATGCAGGGATGCTGTCGGAGCGCCAGGAGATGGTCGCTTCCGCGTCAAGCGGCGAAATCCAGGAAACCGAGGCGACGCGGCGCTGGGAGCGCATCCTGGGCCATTTCCGGTCCGAGCGCTTCGTCGAGGTCTATGCTGGCTACCAAGCGGCATTGCGTGAGCAGAATGCAGTCGACTTCAGTGACCTGTTGATCCGCACCGTCAACTTGATGAAAGATTGCTCGGACGTGCGCTCGTTCTGGCAATCCTCCTTCCGGCACTTCCTGGTCGACGAGGTCCAGGACATCAACCGGGCGCAGGTCGCATGGCTGGAGGCGATCACGGGCGGCGGTCGCGAGACCGCGCCGCCGGGCGCGAGTGACGATCGCGTGGACGATGCGAGACGCGCGAACGTTCACGCCTTTCCCTGCCCGACCATCGCCTTCGTCGGCGATGACGACCAGTCCATCTACGGGTTTCGCGGATCCGAGGTGAAGGTCATGCTGGGTCTTGCCGAGCGTTTCCCTGGCCTGGAGAAGGTCACGCTCGATACGTCCTTTCGTTGTGCGCCAGCGATCCTGAACGTCGCCAACGCGCTCGTGCAACGCAACAAGGTCCGTGCGGGCAAGACCTTGCGCTCGCCGAACGGCGTGAGCGGCCCCGGTCCGGTGGTCATGCGGCGAATGCCCTTGCCCGCCGACGAGACGGCGCGACTCGTTGGCGAGGCCCGTGCCTGGATCCGTGAGGGCGGGCCGCCCCGCGAGTTCGCCGTGCTCCTGCGCACCCGCGAGCACGTGCAGGCAGTGGCGGGCGAACTGCGCAAGGCCGGTCTGCCCGTGGCGGAGAACCGGTCGACGGACCTGCGTCGTGCGGCCGAAGTCCGCGACGCCTTGGCCTTTGCGTCCTTCCACCTGAATCCCCTCAACGAGACCGCGTTTCGCCGCATCGCGAACAGGCCAGCGCGTGGACTTGGGCCAACGTCGATGAAGGCTGTTCAGGACAACGCCTGGCGGAATGACATCACGCTCCTCGAGGAGTTCCGTCGCGTGGCCGACGAGAGCGGCGGCGGCGAGGGTCGCTATGCGACGGCGTTCGTCAACAGCGCCCGGAAATTCATGCGGATGATGGACGGGATGAACGAGTGGGTCGCGGGAGCGACGAACGCAGGCGAGGCGCTCCTCGGCATCCTCCGTCGCACGGGTTACATGGATTCGCTCTTTTTCCAGGCCCTGCGATCGGCTGGTCTCGACATCGATGAGCATGTCGACATGACCTGGGACCCGCCCCTGCGGTTCCTGGTCCGGCTTACGGAAAGGGCCGCGGGCAATGGACCGGAGTCCGGGGCGGGTGTCGGCATCCAGGACCTGGCGGCCTCAGCTGGCCGCCTGTCGGAGGCGGCCCGGCGCATCGGGAACGTGGCGCTGCTGCTGGAACAGGCGGCGCTCTGTTCCGACCTGGACGGCTTCGTCATGGACGCGCTTCTCGATGCCCCGGACTTGTCGCCGGCCGAGGGATTGCAGGTGATGACCGTTCACGCGGCGAAGGGACTGGAGTTCGACCATGTTCGCCTGCCGTTCTTAATTGAGGGCGTGATGCCACATCATCAGGCCGGGACGCCCGGGGAGATAGAGGAGGAGCGCCGCCTGGCCTATGTCGCCCTGACACGCGCACGCCAGACGGTGGAGATCAGCTGTCCGGTGCGGCTGACTGGATGCCCGTACATTCGCCAGCGCCGGGCCCGGGCTTCGCGTTTCGTGGGTGAGATGCAGCAGGCGGGAGCCGATTTCGAGCGGCGTTCCTGGAGGGAACTGACATTCGGCTTTCAGAAGGTGCCGCCCCGCACGCGTGAGGTGGACCCGTGCGAGACGCATGTCGTGGCTACGGATGGGGCCGTGATCGACGAGCCGGACATGGCGATGGAAGACCTGTTCTGATGGTGGGGGACGGAGGGGATCGATGAGCATGGAGAAGCTTGCCGGACGCGGCAACGCGGACGACGTGAACCGGGTCGAGCAGGTCGGCCGGTCTGGCCCTGGGTTGCCGGACTGGCTCAAGATGCCACCGGATTGGCCGAAATTCATGGGCCTGTCCCGGAACCAGGTTCGTGCGATCCGGGCCGCTGAGCAGGCGGGATACGGTGGGGACGGAAGGCCGTTCGACAGGGACAAGGTCAACGCGGGCTTGGCGCAGATGGCTGCGCGCATGCAGGAACGCGCGGCGCAGGTCGATGCCTGGCTTGCCGAAACGCATGCCCGAATCGCCGCGCAGGAACGGTTTGCCGCGAGGGCGTCCGTTGAGGACTGGAAGCGTGTTCATCAGCGGGAAATTCGCGGGCCCGCCATGAGCCTCGTTAAGAAGGCCAAGGCTGCGTTCAAGACGCCTTCGGCCGAGGACGACGCCTTCCACGGAATCCGGTGGGCCATGCTGCTGGATTCGCGGCGGCGGCAAGGCGATCCGGCCTTCTCGAACGTCGCGCTCTGGAGCCGCGACATGCTGCTGACCCATGACGGGGGGCTGCTCGAAGTGAAGGGCGATGTCATCCGGGTGCCGGGCAGGGGTGGTGCGCGCACGGCGACCGCCCAGGCAGGAGAGCAGGCGATCCTGGAGGCGGCGGAGCGTGGCTGGGACGGGGTCGAGATTGTCGGCAATTCCGCCTTTGCCGCCGCCGCCAGGAGAAAGGCGGTCGAACTGGGACTCAGCGCAAGGGTGACGGTCCTGGATGGCATCCGGAAGACCGTGGACCGGTTCGAGGCCCTGCCGCCGGAATTCGGGACAGGCGAGGGAGCGCCCGCGCGTGAGGAATCGGACAGGCCGGTGATGGACGCGTCAGAAGATGTGGCCCGGCTTGACCTGCCTGAGCGGCCTCGGGTCGAGTCGGCGTTCGGTGACGGCTACGCAAGGCTTCGGGCGGAGCAAGCCACCAATGATCGCGGCATGTCGCAAAGGGACTCCCTCGCGGCCGCATTTGCCCGCATTCCGGAAGGACGCATCCAGGAGCCGGAAACGGAGATCGTGCCTGTCGACGACACGCCCGAAGGTTCCGTGGACCCGGAAGGCCGGCGCCGGGAACTGCAGGATGAGCCTGATCCGGCATTTGCCTGACGGCGAACGCGTGGCCTGTGCCGGTGCGGATCGCGGCGAAAAGTGATACATTTTTGAATATTATGCATGAATGCTTTTTTGCAATCTTGACAAATAGACATCGTGCGTCTTTCAATGCGCAACATGGTGCTGCGCTGCCGTCCGGAGACGCAGCTGCGGACAAGCGTGCCGCAAGTTCAGGGAGAGGAATTCATGGTGGAGCATGTCAGGGCATTCATCGACGGGGCATGCGCACCGAACCCAGGCTCGGGCGGGTGGGGCGTGCTCCTGTTCTTCAAGGACGGCAACCGCGTCCTGCGCGAGCGGGAACTGTCCGGTGGCGTGGCCCGGACCACGAACAACCGGATGGAGCTCCTGGCGGCGATTCACGCGCTTGAGGCGCTGGACAGCCCCTCCCGGATCACGGTCTGCACCGACTCGACCTACGTAAGGGAGGGCATCACGCGTTGGATACACAGGTGGAAGGTCAACGGCTGGCAGGCGGTGGACGGGCGACCGGTCAGGAACGCAGACCTGTGGCGCCGGCTGGACGCGGCTCGCAGCGCCCATGACGCGTCATGGGAATGGGTGAGGGGGCATGCCGGCAACCGGGGCAACGAACGCGCTGACGGGCTCGCGCGTCAAGGCCGGGTCGGGCAGCTGGAGTCATGCCAATGACTTCTTCCAGGTCCCGCCTGCTTGAATTCGGCGACACCATCGTCGGCGCCGTCGGCGGGCAAATCCATTACTGGAAGCACGGGGCGGCATCCTTCCCGCACTTCCTGCTCTCGGTCAGGCCGCCACATGTCGAGAGCATCCTGGCCGGTCGGAAGACGGTCGAGTTCAGGCGCAGGTTCCAGGGCGGAACCACGCCTTGCGCCGTCTGGATCTACGAGACACGGCCTGCCGCCCGGGTCGTGGCCTGCGCAACGTGCAGGCATCGGGAACGGGACCGTCCGGACCGCATCTGGTTGGGTCACGGCGAATCGGGCGGGATCGCCAAAGAGATCTTCGATGCCTATTGCGACGGCTGCGAGGCGGTACATGCGCTTGTCCTCAGTCTCGTGACGCCTCTGCCCCATCCCCTGTCGATCGACGTGTTGCGGGACGTTGCCGGCAAGGGCATGCCACCGATGAACTTCCGGAGCCTGGAACGAAAGACGGCCGAGCAGTTCATGAAGCTTGGCGTTGAGGGACCGTCCGGGCGATCGGACCCGCTGGTGCCGGTTCAAGAGCACGTCGCGAATGCATGGCGGCCCTCTGACAGGAAAGAACGATCATGACGTCGGCGGATGACGTCACGGCCGAACTCGCCAAGGCTTGCGACCTCTTGGCGCGGCTCCGCGAGGTCTACGGCCTGGATCTGGATGAAGCGCAGCTCGACGATGACGACGAGAAGAGGAACCTCTGGGCCGAGGTCAGCGACATGAGGTGCCGGCCGGAAGGATTGGCGCGTTCGGCGCGTGTGATGGCCAGGGGATCGGCCGCCAGCTGCGCGGCGGTCGTGGCGCAGCGCGCTGGCAAGATCTGTGCCGCGGATGGCCAGCACCCGGACGAGGTTTCCGACATGCTCATCGCAAACGTTCTTGAAGGGTATTGGGCGGTCCGTGGCGGGGCGAACTGAACCTCCTCGAGGTTCGGCTTCAGCGAGGAGAGCATCGTGTTTTGCGACACTATGGAAACCAGGGGACCAGTCAGGCTTGTCCGGATCCGGTCGGTCGGGCCGGACCGGCTACCGACCTACTGGCTGGTCCATGTGCAGGCGGAAGGGACAGGAGACTGGCATAGGGCATGCGAACCATGTTCCGAGACGGCCGCGAGAGAGCGTTTCGACGAAGTGTGCGGGCTGGTCGAGAAGGAGGAGGACGCGTGAGCGAGCGCATGCCGAATTGGTGGCTTCGTGTGCCGACGACCGCCATGCGGAGGGACGACCTCCTGCAGATCGCGCTGGACGCCGCGGCCGACAATGCCAATGGCATGGCGGCGCAGCCGGACGACGCAGTTCGTGCGCAGTCGATGACCAAACGCCAGCTTCTGGCGTTCATCCAGAAGGGGCGCGAGGCGAAGCTCGAAGAGTGCGCCCGTCGCGGCGCGAAATCCGACGCCGTCCGACCTGCTGTGCCACGTCCGGAACGCATTTCGGCGAGCTAAGTCGATGCCTGGCTGCGGACCCTACCGAAACCGGATCCGTGAGAGGCGCATGATTCCACCGGACGACTGACCGGCAAGGTCCGCAGGAACTGGACTGGTCACTTGCCGATTGTTTCAAACCCAATGAATCACCAGAAAAACGGGAGCCAATGAAATGCAATCCACGGATGCGAAGACGCAAGAAACCTTCGAGTCACGGGTCGAGGTGATCCTCATCGGCATCAAGGATGCCGTGGAATCCAAGGGCGGTTTTCCGGTGTTCATGTGTGAATTCGATCTGGCGAAGACGTTCGTGAACCGCTTCGCAGACACATTCATGTTCAGTAGATCCAACCCCAAGTGGCACTTCCGTCAGAACGCCGGGCCGGGCAGGCAAAGATTTGCGCATTTCGAGGTGCGACATGCCTGCATGCGCATGATATCCATCCTCACGACCGGCGGCGCAGCTTCCGGCCCGGACAGGGCACGGCTCGAAACGAGGAAGACTGTCGAAAACGTGCTCGAAATCGCCTCCTGGGATCCACGTTGCGCTTTCCACGAAGAGGAAGCGGGGAACGGATCTTGAGTCGAGGCTGCTAGAATGGGCGCGATCCGAGCCTGAAAGTAGCATCATCAGGGTTCATTGTCCGCTTCCCGCTTCGCCTGCAGTGTCCGTCGAGTTCATCCAGTTCCGCCTCAAGCCGCTTGATTCGGGAAGTGGCGATTCGAATGTCCCACTGCAGCTGCTGAATCCTCTTCCGTTTCCTGATCCGTCGCCCTTCCAGGACCGCATCCAGCAGTTTCGCGACGGCCAGCGCCGGGATGAGCACGGGCAACAGGGCCAAGGGCAGCAGTTGTGGCCAGCCCGGCCACTTGAACTCGGTGATCATCACTTTCGTTCACCCCCTCTCGCATCATCGTCCGGCCAGGAGAAAATGGAGACGCATCCGAATCCCGGATCGGATCATCGGGCATTGCTCCCGTCGCCTGTCTTCCGCGCGTCATCGATGGCCTGTCGGATTTCCTTGAGCGCGCCGCCTACGGCGAAAAACGTGTCCAGGGCGGCCTCGCTTCTGCGCTCGCTGCCATTGCGGCGAGACTCAGCCGTAAGGAAGAGCAGGGCAAGGATCACCACCACGCAGATCCCGACCAGGCACCAGGGCACCAAGACCTTGATGTACCACCACATGCCCTTGAAGGCGGGCGGGCTGGACGATGTCATGTCTTTACTCCTCTGATGACGCGGACGGAATCGCGGCATCCGGGTCATCGACCGTCGATTCTTCCCTTTCGAACTGGCTGACGCCGGCGGGGAAGTGGTCCGCGAATCCGTTCTCCGGAAGTCCGAGGGCGTCCTGAATGTCCCGCAACGTTCCGTCGATCGCGACCAGCTCGTCGGTGAATGGCCTGTATTTCTCGATCTCATCGAGGCCGACCCTGGCGAACGCCACGACCTGGACATAGATCACCGCCAATCCGACCCCGATCAGGCACCAAGGCAACAGCACCCTGAAGGAAGGTCTCTTTGACCTGAAGGAAAGCCAGTTGAGCTTGGTCATGCGGTCGCCCTTTCCGTGTTCTGCGCTTGCGGGCATGTCCGGGAGAGATGCCGATTCATGGAGACGGGCTCGGGTGAAGCGGGTCGGGAGCCTTGTCGTGGAGGAACGCGACGCGGTTGAGGGTTCTCTCGTCGCTTTCCATCTTCGAGACGAGCGCCGCCCCGATCCGCGCGTCCAGGGTTCCGGCCACGGACATGTAGCCGATCTCGACGTTGCGCTCCTGGCCGATCCGCCAAATACGGTCCTCGACCTGGACCATGTTGGAGGGCGACCAGTCCGGCTCCACGACGCGCATCCGGGCGGCCTTGGTCAGCGTGATGCCGGTTGCGCCCGAAAGCGTGATGATCATGGCGCGGACATCGTCATCTTCCTGGAACCGGTCCACGATCTCCTGGCGACGCCTCGCGGCGATCGTGCCGTCATAGACGAGGCAGGCGCCTGGCATCCGCCGTTCGGCCTCTCCGTGCAGCGCTGCCACGACGTCCTTGTGATGTGCGAACATCACCGTCTTTGTGCGTTCGCATGGATCGAGATCGTTCTCCTCCTCGATCTCGTCGAGGATGAAGCGGGCGCAATGCGGCGCCTTGAGGCGCCCGAGGTTGAGCCGGACCCGGGACATCTCCGTGAAGTCCGGCCGGTCTGGATTCATCGTCGGCAGCTTGTCGATCACGGCCCCGGCCTTTTGCGCGCCCCCTTTCCGGACTTCGACCCGGCCGGTTCGGCCCAGCAGCCTTTCCAGGTCGAATTCTGCCTTGCGAAGCGACGCCTTCTCCTCCGCGGACAGGCGGACGGGGATGTCGATCCGGGAGCGGAACTTGTCAGGCAACTGGTCGCCCATGTCACGCTTCAGGCGTCGGACGAAGGAACCCGAACCGCGCAGCCGCAGCTGAAGCTCCGTTTCCCGGACAGGCTTGCCGTTCATGGGCACGATCACCTCGTTGCCTGGGCCAAAGGGTGACCTGCTGGTGGTCTTGACCAGGATGGGCGGTGCGTATCGGTTGCGGAACACGCGGTATGCTTCAGGCCCCCGCCCCCAGATGTCGGGGCGGGTCGATGAGAGAAGCGGCCAGAGCTCTTCGGGACGGTTTGGGCGCGGCGTGCCGGTCAGATGCAAGAGCCGGCCGTGTTTCGACAGGGGCAACGGATTCCCGCCCGTCTCGTCCAGGATGTCGCCCATGAGCGCGCGGGTGCGCCTGGCCTCCGGGTTTTTCAGGTTGTGCGCCTCGTCGCAGATGACGATGTCCCATTGCCTCGACCGCAGCCGTTCCTCGTGGCGTGCGAGGATGTCGTAGTTGATGACCACGACGGCCGTCTCCGGGAAATTGCTTCCTTCCGCCAAACCGACATCAAGGTTCGGGTCCGTGCGCCATTTCTCGATCTCCTGGCCCCACTTGATGCGCATGCTGGCCTGGCAAACGACGAGGATGTTCCTCGCGCCCGGGCTGGCATTGATGACACCAATCCCCTGCAGCGTCTTTCCAAGCCCCATGTCATCGGCAATTATCGCGCCGCCTGGCGAGGCGATGGCCATGCCGACGCCGTTTTTCTGGAACGGGAAGAGGTCGAGACCTTCCGGCGTCGGGACGAACGAGTTGCTCTCGCGCGCCCGGCTTGCCGCGATGTGCTGTTTCGTGGCGTTTAGCATCTCCGCAAGTCGGCCGCGGACGGCGTCCGGCATGAAAGGTTCAAGGTTGGCTGCGACGATCGGATCGCGCGTGCGGTAGGGTCGGGTGCCCAGGCGATCCGCGAGGCGCTTCGGCACGTTGCCCAAGGGAATCCAGCCGGCGGCCTCCAGGAACGCAGTGCGCAGCGCATCGTCGTCATTGCAATTGGCCACGAAATCCTTGCTGCTGGCCCGAACCGCAAGCCGTTGCCTGCCTGCGGGATGGTTTCGGAAAGCGGCGTTGCTGAGCGCATGGGAGAGTTCGCCGGACGACGCGTTTCCGCGTGGGCGCTGCCCGACAGGGAGTTGCACGTCCTCGACGCAGTCCCGCGCGATCCTGACGCCGTGCTTGTGTCGAAGGAGATGTGCCAGGTAGTAGGGCGGCGGGCCGGATGACGGCATCGCGCTCCAGATGGAGAAGCCTTCTTCGTCCTTGAACGGGGCAAGCCCGTGAAGTTCCAGCATCCTGCACAGGTCGGGCTTGAACGTCTCCCTTGGTCCGGAGACCACGGCATGGAAGCTCGGCTCGTCGCCCTTGAAACGGGGGGCCCGGCGCTTGATGTTCACTTGCAGCGGCATTCGCTTTCGCTGACCTCGCCCTCCTCGCAACCGGAAACGTAATCCTTGGTCCCGGCCCCATTTCAATCCCCGTGGCGATCCAGATTGCCAGGATCCGCTTCCGAAGGATGCAGCACACGGATGAAAGCCCGAAACCCTTTCCGACTCGGTGCGCGGCGTTGATTCTTTCGTCGGTCACTGCGACCATCAGCGTGGCAGCATGGAGGCGGCCGCATGCGCAACATCGCTGGCATTGCAGGACGGAACTTGAGACGTGCCGCGGCCCTTGTGGCGGTTCTTGCGCTGGCACTTGCGGCCTCCGTAGCCGACGCGGCGTTCATTCTCCAGGGACTGTCCGGCCATGCCGGACCGCCGAATTGCGCTGACCCCTACACGCGGAGCTGCGGGCGCCCGCACCCGGTGCCGCATGTTCCGGAGGGGGACGGCTCGTCAGGAGAGGAATCGATGTCCGTCACACCGGGTGTGTTGACCGAAGAGGCCGGCCAGCTTGGCAGAAAGAAGGGAGAGCCGGATGAAGAACAGTAAGACAAATGAGTACGAGGGGAGCGACCTCGTCCCCCGTGCCGAGGTGGTGCTCGAGGAGTCTGGATCGCTCGCCTTCAGCGTGCGGCCGGAACTGCCGTTCGTTCCTCTTGGCATCCGCGCCGCGAAAGAGGGAATCCAGGTGTTCGGCGCCAGGCGCAAGGTGACGCTCCCGCTCGATGAAACCCTGGAGGACAAGTTCTTCAATCAGCATGGATCCCGGAGAAGCGCGCGCGACCTGCTCGACGCGGCGCCGGACGTCGCCCTGCATGAATTCAGCGCGGGCGACATGGATCCGGTACGATCGAACTACCTGGAAGTGGAAGAGATGGGCCTGTGAAGGAAGTCGACTGCCACCTCCAAAGGAATGCCGAAGTGGGAAACCAGTCGGATGGTGCCGGAGCAGGCTGGGGACCGAATGCGATCTTGTTTGCCGGGTTTGACGATGCGGTCGTGATCGCCGTCGAGACCACGGGCCGTGCCCCGAAGGGTGAAAGGCTCGGCTCCGTCGCGATGGTCCGTGCAAACTTCGGGAAGCTCAGGGACGTCGAGGACAAGCTGCATGGCGAGACTCTGCAGGTGGCGTTCAAGCCGGGGTGCCCGTTCGAGGAAGTGGCCGATCAGTTGCGGGAGTTCATCGGAACGCGCGCCGTCATCGCGCATGACGTGAAGTTTGCCAGGAAAGTCCTCGATGCAGAGTTCACGAAAGTTGGCGTCAGGACGCTCGATCGAAATCAGTGCTATTGCATCATGAGGCGGTTCTGGGACTTCAGTGGTCGCTATGGGCGTGCAAGCACGTTGGATGACGTCCTCTCGTGGTTGGGTCTCTTCGCGAGGCGGCGAGGGTGGCGGCTGACCAATGCGCTTGAAGACGTTCATCTGGCGTTCGTGGCTGCGTCGATGTTCTACAAGATCGACAATGGAATATCGATGCCTGGTGGCGAGCCCGGGCATGGTCCGAGCGGCACCGATCGCCGTTCATGGCCGTTCAACACGGCAGAAACTGTCGCCCTTGCAGCTGTCGTGTTCGCGCTGCTGGCGTGGTGGTTTTGACAGGAGCATTGCGTCTTCGCCTGTTGCGGCAACGCTTCTTTCCGGGCGCATTTCGGGTTTTCGCGGGACACGGATAGGCTCGTGTGGAGACACGGGAGAGCCGTCAGGCCGTTCGTGCGTGATTCATCGGGGAGACGAGCTCATGGCACTGACGAATGCGGAACGCCGAAGGAGGCTGGACGGGATCATCGCTGCGTGCCTGAAGAACGAGAGCACGACCCGGCTCCTCCACGAAAGCCTTGAACGGGTCGGGATTCAGGCGTTCACGACCGTGACGAAGGATGCCTTTCCGGTTCGCGAGACGGCGGAGGGCGAGGTTCGGAAAGGAGCCGTGCTCGATGTTGAGACGACAGGCCTGGATCCAAGGAAGGACCGGATTACCGAGCTGGCGATGCAGTTTTTCACCTACGACGATCATGGCATCCTGGTGCTGGGGGAATCCTACGTTTCCTTCAACGATCCAGGCATCGCGATTCCCGAAGAGGTCACGGCGCTGACGGGAATCACGGATGACATGGTCAAGGGGGAGAGCATCGACGTTCCGGCAGTGAAGTTGATGATCAACGATGTCGACATGATCATCGCTCACAATGCAGCGTTCGACCGCCGGATGGTGGAAGCGAACCTGCCTGAGTGCGGATTCGACAAGAAGGATTGGCATTGCTCGACGAACCAGGTCGACTGGCTGGCGCGCGGCACCGGTGGACGATCCATGGAGATCCTGGCGGCGCGGATGAAGCTCGCATATGGCGCTCACCGGGCGCATGACGACTGCCTGGCCACCTTGTTCGTCCTGGCTGACCGGAGCGGGGACGAGTCTCCATTCGCGGAAATGCGGCGGAATGGGGAGGCTCCGAGCATGCTCGTTGTTGCCAAAGGATCCCCGTTCGAGACAAAGGACGCTTTGAAGGCCGCCGGCTACAGCTGGGATCCGGACGGCGAGTCCACAGGCGGCTACAAGGCCTGGTGGAAGGAGATTGAGGCGACTGGCGAAGCGAAGGGACGGGAAGCCGGATTCCTGCGGGACAAGGTGTATGGCGGCGACGTGACTGTTCCGGCATTTCTCGTTGATCCCCGGAGCCGCTATTCCGGTCGGTTGGTGGTGAAGGAACAGTTCCAGACTGCCACGCTTGGCCTGGACCAGTCTCTTGAGGCGGGCACGGGAACGGACGCCCTGGAAATGTGACCGTGACAAGAGTGGAGCGGGCGGGTGGGAATCGAACCCCCGTCTTGAGCCCGGAAAGCTCACGCTCTTCCATTGAGCTACGCCCGCGCTTGCACGACCTATTCCGGGGAGTCGCATCGGTCAAGCAGTTGCGCGTTTCGCGAAGCAAGTCTGAATGCGAAGACCCTTGCTGACATAATGGCGTCGATGCGGTATGGTTCTGCCGCACTAAAGGGGCCGCTGGAGACAGGGATGTCCGATATCGACCTAGAAGGTCTGAACAGGTTCGCGAAGGCTGGCGATCGTGACGCTCCGCCCTACTTTGCTGGCCGGCAAGAAGTCCTGGAAGACATCGAGCACGCCGCAGGAGAATGCTGGCGTGCGTGGCAGGACAGCCGTCGCACGACACCTGGTGCCACGCGCGTGATCCAAGGTGCGCCTGACGCTGGCAAAAGTTCGCTCCTGATGCACTTGGAGCGCAGTTGGTCTGGGCCGGGTGGTGGCGCGCCTGCGATGCTGCTGCTGCGCGATCCCACGGATTTCATGAACGGCAAGGCGTTCGCCGAGCGGCTGGTCAACATGCTTCGGCCCGGTCGGGGCAAGGAGATCCGAACCGAGATCAGCAAGAGTTGGCAACTGCAGGGACGTGTGCCGGGTGTTGGGGGGCAGCTTGGCGAGGAGTCGAGGACCGGCATTCCCGACGACCCGATAAATGCGGTCCTCGCCCATGTCCCAGGAGAGACATGGACGTCGCCCGTGGTGATTGCCATTGACGAGTTTCAAGCCGCGGTGGGCGACGAAACGTCGCCACACGCCATGGTGCTGCGGAAGCTGCACACCCAGGACTACGCAGCCCCGGTCGTGACCGTCCTCGCAGGCCTGAGCGACACGCGCTCGACGGTCGACCGGCTCGGCATTTCGAGAGCGAGCATCGACGCCGTGTCGGCGCTCGGATGCATGAGTGAGGCTGAGACCGAAAACCTCATCGAGGGCTGGAGCGCACATTTCGGCCTGCCGGATGGGCATTGGCAGGTGACCATGCTTGAACTGGCCAGGGCCGGAGATTTCTGGCCAGCCCATGTCCGGAACGCACTCGCGTCCTTCGCGGAGGAGGTGGTGCGGCTCGAAGGCGACTGAGCTACGTTGACATGCACCGCGTGGACCAGCGCGCGCATGAGAGACGCCAGAAGTATTGCCAGTTGCGGATGAGCAGCGAGATGAAGGATTCAGAACTGCTGCTTGGCGCGGTCGTCGCGGACTTGCGCACGGGCATGCGGATCGAGGATGTCAAGAACCTGATCAACAAGCATGCCGATCCCGCGTCGGATGACGTCATGTGGCAATTGCCGAAGGATATGGACGCCCACGACTACTACCGCCACATCCTGCACCGCGGCGTCATTCAGGAGGATGGCACGAAGGTCACGACGCCGATCCCGGGCTTCCGAAGATGGATCATCGAGAACTGCACGGCGCAGCCCGCGGCGGAAGCGGAGGCGGATCCCACCGCAATTCTCGATCCCTACGCTCCTCCTTCACCATTCGATTGAAGGACGTTTCTTTCGCGCTTGGATTTACCTTTCTGGCCCCGCCTTCGTGGCGGGAGTGAGTTTTGTTGCTCTTGGATCTTTTCTGCATCTTGGATGCGAGAGCTTTCGGGATGCTTTTGGGGCTGCAATGCTCGTCAACCATCATCAACGTCATCGGAGAATTCGAGCTGTTCAGGCAAGGTCGCGCCTGTGACCAAAGTTCTGTCTACGGTGAGCACGATGGAGGATGCGATAACGCTCACAATCAGGGCCGCGATCCATGCCCGATGGGCGAACAGCCTTCGGTACAGTTTTTCCTTCAAGGGGAGGGAATCGTAGTATTCCTTCCATATCAAGTGGATTGCCGGATCCAGTCGGTTGCAGTCGATTTCTTTACCCGACGTTCCTCCCTTAATGAAGACGGCAATGTGTGGCTTGCCATTGGCCCCGAGCGAGAATTGCCCAATGTGGGTGCCTCGATACGCCTCCAAGACTCTTCCGGAGATCGGACATGCTGTGTGCCAGCCGGACGTCTCCTTGGTGTCCCTGATCGGGGTCATCTCTACCCAATACAGTGGTTCGATCATTCGACCTTCGCTTCTTCATCAAATCTCATGTGAACCCGATGTAGGATCCTTGTGCCACGTGATCAATGTACAGACGTGGCCCGACAGACCGGTCCCAGCCACGACGCGGAGCGTCCACTTTTGGGATCCGGTTGACCCCGTGACATGCGATGCCGATGCCATGACAGCCTTCATCCACAGTTCATGCAGAAGAGCCTGTGTTGTGTCCGAACGACACACCTTCGTAGGCATTATGCTATGACATCGCTGAACGGACCCAAAGAGACGGGACATGCAGAATTTCGCAATGGACAGCCGTTTGTTGCTGCAATAAACATCACTCATGGCAAGGCCCAGAGGCAGGATCAAGACCGCGCGCGTGACGGTCAACCTGGACGACCGGGCGTATTCCGCGCTTCAGACCATTGCGGATCACGAGGATGCGCCGGTCGCGCAAATAGCGCGTCGCGCCATCATGGATTTCCTTGTTCGCGAAGGATCGAGGGTGCAGCAGCCGGTGCTTCCGCTGAGAGGATCTTTCGCGAGACAGTCCGCGGAGGAGCGTCGATGACTGTGGTTCCGAATTCCGCGCCGGTCAATCTTCCTGACATTGGCTCCCTTGCCGAGATAGATTGGGATTTTCCGGAGCGGATGAGCCACAGCGGCATTGAAGGGATTCATCCGTATCCCGCGAAATTCGTGACGGAGCTCCCGCGGACCCTTCTGAAGCTGCTGCCACTGCCTCGCAACACCGCGGTTCTTGATCCATTCTGCGGCAGCGGAACCACGCTTGTCGAAAGCCAGCGGTTGGGCGTGCCGTCCGTCGGCGTCGACCTGAACCCGATCGCCTGCCTGATGACGCGGGTGAAGACCTCGCCGCTGCCCCCGGAATTCGGGAAGTGGGCAAGGAGGGTCGCGTCCGCGGCCAGGCGTGTCGGCGAACCCGAGGTGCCTGACATTCCGCGGCTGGATCACTGGTTCAACGGTCAGGTCCAGTCTGCGCTCGCGGCCCTGTCGACGGAGATCTCCGCGACGCCTTCGGTCCAGCAAGACGCACTGAGACTGGCTCTCTCGAGCATCATCGTTCGCGTCTCCAACCAGGAAAGCGACACGCGCTACGCCGCCGTGGACAAGGGGTCTACGTCCGAAGACGTGTACCGGGGGTTCCTTCGCGCGGCCCATGGCCTGGAGGACGCGTTGCACGACCGCGACTATCCTTTCGCGCCAGCGACCGTTATCGAAGGAGACGTCTTGGAGACCCGGCATTCCGACATCGGGAAGAGGATCGGGATGGTCATCACCTCCCCACCGTATCCGAATGCCTACGAGTACTGGCTCTATCACAAGTACCGAATGTACTGGCTTGGATATGATCCCTTGAGAGTAAGGAGCAGGGAGATCGGGGCACGAGCCCACTTCTTCAAGAGAAACCACCATACCGCGGACGACTTCGCAAGGCAGATGCAGCAAACCTTGCAACTGATCGGGCAGGTGATGGTCAGGGAGGGTTTCGCCTGCTTCGTGATCGGCCGCTCCCGCATTCACGGCCAGGACGTGGACAACGCACGGGTGCTGGAGGACGTTGCGACCGCGGCCGGATTTGAACGCGTGTTCAGTGCCGAACGTGTGCTGGCCGCCACGCGGAAGTCGTTCAACCTTTCTCATGCGAACATTAGGACGGAAACGGTGTTGGTCCTGAGGAGACGGTCGGCGCGATGCGACTGACCTGGCACGACTACAGGTACTACCCTTACGAACGGGAGCTGGCCCGTCGCGAGATTGCAGGACTGTTCGCGAACCCCCGTCTCGCCGAGGCGCACAACGGCGTGGAGCTGCATGCGGATCCCGACCATCGGCTGGTGGATCGTCTCACGTACTTTTCCAAGGCCGTCAACGGGACGTGCACGCTGCACACGGCACAAAGCCGTCTGGAGGGCGCGGTCCGGCGCGGGAAGTCGAGGCAGGCAACGCGATATTCGGTGCATGGCATGCACGAATACAAGGGGAAGTTCAATCCTCAGGTGGTCCGTGCGATGCTGAACATCTTCAACGTCGGGCAAGATCAGACGGTGCTCGACCCGTTCTGCGGGAGCGGCACGACATTGGTGGAGTGTTCGCACATCGGCGCGAAGTCCTGCGGCGTGGACTTGAACCCCTTCGCGGTGTTCCTGACAAACGCGAAACTTCTGGCGTTGTCCTTTCCCGCTTCCAGGTTGATGAACATCCTGAAGGAGTTGGAACTCGCGATTGCCAGCACCACGGGGGACGAAGCGCCGGATGACGACAACGAAAGATGCCGGTACCTTCGTTCGTGGTTCTCTCATGAAGTCCTGTCGTCGATTGAGACGGTGCGACGGCTGACGGAGCGCGTGGCGGGAGACGTCTCCCCCGTCTTCCTGAGCATTGCCAGCAACCTGCTGCGCGACTACTCGCTCCAGGATCCGAAGGATCTGCGCATTCGCCGCCGGAGGTCGCCACTGCCTGAAACGTCGTTCGAAGACACCTTCATTGCAGGTGCACGTGAGTGCATCGACCGCATCGGAGCGACGCAGGAGATTCTGGGAATGCGGCCCCGGCTCGGCCAGGCCTGTCTTTCCGACGCGGCCAGCCTGGATTTGACGGAGACCTATGATGCCGCCATCACGAGCCCTCCCTACGCCATGGCGCTTCCTTACATCGACACGCAGCGGCTCTCGCTGGTCTGGCTGGATCTCGCGAAACCCCGGGACATCAGCGGGCTCGAGGCGGAGTTGATTGGGAGTCGCGAGATGCGGGGAAGTCCGCGGCGCAGTCTGGCGGACGCTCTGACCGACAACCATTCGGGGCTGCCGGATGCGCAGGCAGGGTTCTGTGTGCAGCTTCAGGACATGGTCGGCCGGGAAGACGGATTCCGCCGGCAAGCCGTGCCCGTGCTGCTCTACCGCTACTTCGCCTCGATGATGCGGAGCTTTCGGGCAGTTCGCGGAACCATGAGACCACGCGCGCCCTTCGCGCTGATCGTGGGTCACAATCACACGGTGCTTGACGGTGTCCGGCGCGACATAGACACTCCGGCACATCTGGCAGGCCTCGCGTCGCACTCCGGCTGGTTGGTCGAGGAAAGCGTCCCGCTCCAGACCTATCGGCGATACGGATACCACATGAACAATGCGGTGGGCGCGGAAACCCTGCTTGTCCTGAGGAAGCCGTGAACGAGCTGGCGGTTCATCCGAACGTCTACGCGACCGGCGGCAGCAAGGGCCTGGTGCCGATCCTGGAACGCGTGTGGCTTCGCGAACAGCAGGTGGGCGACGGGACGTACTACATTGTCTCCGGCTTTGCCAACTACAATGGTGGAGTGCGCTTCTTCCCCGTTTTCCGCCGGCACGTAGAGCATGGCGGGAAGGTTGTGGCGATTTTCGGGGGAAACGCGCGGCAGCGGCTGACAAGCCGCCAGGTAGTTCAGGAGATGCTGGAGTGCGGGGTCGATGTGCATGTCGTCAATCGCAAGCGTCTGATGCATGCCAAGAGCTACGGATCCCGGACGCCCGAAGGCGAAATGCTGGTCGTCACCAGCGGGAATTTCACTGGCCCGGGCATGGCGCAGAACGTGGAAATGTCACTGATGCTGGACCGTCCCACCACGAAGTCCATGGGCTTCTCGTGGGAGGGCTTGGTGAAGGGCATGTTCTCGCAGAACTGGGAGCTTTACCGCCCTCGCCTCGATGACATGGACGCGCCGGTCTGGCAGCTGCTCTATGACGAACGCAAGGCGGACCTGATTCTCGACGAGACCAACGAGGTCACGCTGGTCATCCGGCTCGGACACGCCGACACGGTCCGCGTCAATGCTGCTCCGGGCTCCGACGCTGGAAGGGGCACGCAGTATTTCTGGCTTAGCAAGGACTGCTACGATTTCTTTCCGGCGCTCACGATCCCCAACAGGCGAGGCTTGAAGAGGACGTACTCCTGCCAAGTCAGCATGAGATTCGTTGATCTGGATCAGGAGCATCCCGTTCGAGTCACGTTTGAAGCGGAAAACAATCTGGACTTCCGGCTTGGGACGGGTCCCCTTCGCCATACAGGGCTGGCACGAGAGGGAGACATTGCCGCGATATCGAGGGTGGGCGAAAGCAGCTATGAGTTGAGGCTTTTTCGACAGTCAACCAAGACTGGAAGGGACCTGATGAAGCATGCGGTGAACTTCATTGGTCATCAGGGAAAGCGCTACGGGTTTATGGCGAACCAACGTTTTGAACGCGTGTCGGGTAGGAGTGTTGGATAAACGCTGTTTGAAGCGGCAATGATCACGCTGACTGGTATGGACTGGTGGCGACGGCGTTTGGCTACCGCAGCGAAGCAAAGGACAAGGGTGCACACTGTGCATGCTAAGCGCCACGGGAGCATCAGGGCGGATTTTTTCTGAGAGTGATCGGCCTTTTCTGGAAGGCTTGCCCTGAA
>VXSG01000052.1 GCA_009838075.1 Boseongicola sp. SB0665_bin_10
AACATCCGCGAGAAGGCGCTTGAACGTCTTTGCGCGATGGAAGCGGCGTCCGGGATTGGCGCGTCTGCACGGCGAGGGGCGTTCGGGTTGCCGACCCCGACGACCCGTGAATTCAATCGAGGAGACACATTGTGACTCAACGAATTCCCCTTGCTTGAGAGCTTCGTCGTCGGCGAGTTGCAGCGCGCCCTGCCCATGCAAGATGCCGACTACCGACTATATCATTGGCGCAATGCGGATCGGTGCGAGATCGACATTCTGATCGACGGGGGAAGCCACCTGGTCAACGTCGAGATCAAGTCATCCGCTTCCGTCGGCAGTGCGGACTTCAAGCATCTCAAGTGGTTTGCCTCTGACGGTCCTAGTCGCAGCAGGACTTGCACCGGTATCGTCTCCTATCTTGGGCAGGACATGCTCACTTTCGGGAACCGGACGTGTGCCCTTCCTGTGAGCAGCCTCTGGAGCAGTATCGACGCATAGGGCACCGCAATCGGCATTCGGGAAAAGACTGCACTCGTTCAGCGGTAGGGCAGCATGGTCAATTCGCCTCGGCGATCCACCAAGCCGCAAGTGGCCGCATGTTAAGAACCGCCCGGCATGTCAGTCGACCACTGTCAAATGCGGCTGGTGTCTGAAACACCAAGTTTCGCCTTTCGTGGAGCTCCCGGCACAGTGCACGCCGCAGCATGTCAGCTTCGCTCGAAAGATCCCAAGCTTCCAGTTGAGCGGCGAAACTGAAATTGAATCCCGGCTGTATCTCGGCCGTCTGAAAGCTCGTGTCTTCCTGGTGCGGAAGCAGGGCCATCGCGTCGTCCGGAATGCCTGTCAAGGACACGGCACCTTCTCCACCTCCTGCCTCAAGGAAATTCCGCTCATAGATTGTCCTCAACGCACTTTTCGCGCTGCTTCGCGGCACGATGTCTCCGAGTCCCAGGCGGCGCGCCAGGAAAGGGCCGAAGAGCTGCTCTATGAAGCACGCCTCCGAGAACGGACCGTCCGTGTCGACGCGAAACCACGTCCCGTTGAAGAGCCGTTCATTGTAGGCGACAGCGGCGCGGTCGGCCTGGTCTTTCCAGCCCTCCGCAAGTCTCGTTTCACCCGCCTCCCGGGCGAGTTCTGCCGCCGCGAGGAGCGCTGCGATCCAGAGACCGCCGCAGTAACTTGACGGACCTGTCATCGGGATGTTGTCGAATGTCTGGTCCGGGATGCCGTCGTTCTCGATCAGTCCGTCCCCGTCCCGATCAAACTGCTGCAGATGATCGATGGCGGCACGAACTGCCGGGAAGAGTTCCGACCGCCAACCGGCATCCATGTGTCTTCCTTCCCGGTAGACGCAAAGAACGAAGTCGCAATTCAGGTCCTTCCAAAGGGTGCCGTCGCGATACGTGTAGGAATTCGGGGTGACAAAGGGATCCTCGCCCGGTCCGCCGAGATCATGCGGACAGGCACGGTCGAGGTTGATCGGAAACAGGCGCTTCTCCTGGCCGTGGTGGCGACGTCCCGGATCTCCGGGGACCAGGAAATCCGCGTAGTCACGCGCGACGCTCGCGGCAAGTTCCGGGAAGAACCGTGCCACCGCCTCCGCAGCGTAGATCCAGAGATCAAGCGTGTTGTAGAGTGCGTAGTCGTGGCACTCGATGATCCCGAAATGCCGCCTTCCGTCTGGCGCGCCGTGGGCCGAAGTCAGCACGGTGAGGCCGTCCACGAGAAAATAGCTTTCGTTGATCGTCACCCCGGCACGATGCGGCGCGCTGCCAAGGACGTCGCTGACGCTGTCGTGCCATTCGGAGATTCGCCTCTCCCAGTCCGGCGCGGACCGATGGGCCAGTGCCGTGATTCGCTCCGCGTTCCGACCGTCCTGGCCCCATTCGTCGGTGTAGCCGCGAAACCACGTCCGGCCCTGCCCAAACGAAATCCTCGGCAAGTCCCAAGCAAGAGTCGCCAGCATTTCGCAGCTTTCGCCGGGGCTCATGGAGACCCGTGCGGAAACGGCGGCGGCCGGATGTGCGGGCGGAGTCTCGCGAAACCCGCTCTCGGTGACCCAGCCGTTGCCGCGATCCGGGGCATCGCCGGATTCGAGAAACTCGCGCCAGAATTCGTCGCCGTTGCCTGCGCCATCGAAGCAAACCGTGCGGGAGAATACGGCGGCTGCACCGGCGGATACCGCAATGGCCCACTCTCCGGTGCCTTCCGCCGGTTCGTCCGACGTGCGACGGCGGTCCAGGATGACCCCTGTTCCTCCGGGGAGTTCCGACGCCCTGTTGAAACAGCCAGCCGCCACCCTGGACGGGCGGCCTTCGTGAAACGAATCGAACCATCCGTTCAGGTTGGCAAAGGCAAACGCGAGCGAGACGTCGGCGGCCGTCTCCGCGGTGTTGGTCAGTCGCCACTTGAAGAGAGCGACCGGAAGCATCGCGCAGGAAAGGTCACGCGGAATGACGGGAGAGAACGAAAGACACTCCGCTTCGACGCCGGCCACCGGTGCGTGACGATGCCACGAGAACGGGAACAGACCGCCCCACTCGGGCGACGCCCGCTCAAAATCGAAGGAGGCAAGTTCGCCGCTCTCGGGCTCCGGCTGCAGGGCGATGGCAACGGGCCCATCGTCCTGCTGCCGGACACGGACGAGGAACCCGTTGCAAGGCATCGCGAACCTTGCCACGCCCCCACCCTTGATCGTCCACCTGCTGAAGCGCCCGTCCGAAGCGCGGGTTATTCCCCCGGTTCCAATGCCGCCAAGCGGGACGCCCGTGGCGGTCAGCGGCTGGAACAACCGTTTCATCTTTCCTGATGAAGACCGCGGCGCATGCCCCGCAGGACGCCGCAGCGACGCCGGAGAAAGGGAAAACGGATCGTTGCGCAGCATAATTGCAGGATCCCCGGACGCCCCGCCCCGCCGCATCGCGTGCGAGAACAAGGCAGCGTGACCTCTGACACTCAATACCCCCAGAACCTCCCGCTGCAAATCGACTTTGCCCGTCACTTTGCAAATTCCGTGACACGCCGTCGTTCCGGATTGCGGCGGCGGGCGGCGCAACGGTCAGGCCGGCGCGGAACGGTTCGGGACACAAGATGGGCGGGCGGGCGCCACTGGCGATGGCCGGTGCATTTGGCGCTTCGGGGCACGCGTGGCGCAATGCGAGATTGCCGCGCGGCGAAATTTCGGGTTCGGTGTTCTTGCGCGCCGCCGAACGCAGGTGCTGCAGCAATCCAGGGTGTGCAAGGGTCTCCCGAAAGACCCTTGTCCATGCACCACTGCCGTGCGCAGTCACGTCGCAACAAGGATGTCACCCTTTCGCAAGAGCGCCGAAGCGCCGGAACCGGCGATCCGCTGACCCAGGCAACCAGGCGGGAAATGTCAGCTGCCGATCTTGATGCCCAGTTGGTAGAGGTCGCGTCGCGACAGGCCAAACCGGCTTGCCACATCGCTTGCCGCATCGCGGAGTGTCCGGGTCTTCAGGGCCTCCCTCAGCGCCTGCTCCACCTCTGCCGGGTCGGGTGGCGTTTCGCGACTTCCGATCAGCAGCACGATTTCGCCCTTGAGCGGCATGTCGGCAAGGGATTCCGCCAGGGCACCGAGAGTATCCCTGCGAATTTCCTCGAATTTCTTGGTGAGTTCCCGGCACAGGGCTGCAGGTCGGTCCGCACCCAGGACTTCGGCCGCATCCTGCAGCGTCGCGCCCGTGCGGCGAGGGCTTTCATAGAGAATGAGCGTGCCGGGCGCATCGGCGAGCCGTTCCAGAAACCGCCTTCGCGCCCTGCGCCGCGAAGGCGGGAACCCCGCAAACGCAAACCGGTCGCATGGCAGACCGGCCACGGTCAGGGCAGCGACAAAGGCGGAGGGGCCGGGCACGGGCAGGACCCTGTGCCCTTCGCCGATCGCTGTCCGCACCAAGGCATGTCCCGGGTCGGCCACGAGGGGCGTGCCTGCCTCCGAGGCGTAGGCCACGGACGCGTTCTGCCTCAACGCCTCAAGCACGGCCTTTCGGTCCCGATCCCCGCTATGGTCGTGGTAGGCCTTGATTCTTCGTCCGGCGAGCGGGATCCCGTGGATGCTCATCAGCCGCCTCAGGCTTCGCGTGTCCTCGGCAACCAGCAGGTCGGCATCGCGGAGGACGTCAAGCGCCCGCAGCGTGATGTCGCGAGCATTCCCCAGCGGCGTGGAAACCAGATGGAGGCCCGCATCAAGGACTTCGCCGTCAGATGCTTTGCTCACGACCGCGTTGCGTGATTTACTAGGGACGTGTTTCTGCATAGGCTCGCACCGAACTGTCCGAGGAGAATCCAATGCTTGCCCGTTTGCCGCTTTGCCGCAAGGTCATGACCTGGATGACCGCATTTGCCGCGCTTGCAGCATGCGAACCCACAACGTCGACGACAGGGCCCCTGATCAACCCGAACGAGGAAGTGCCGGTCGCACTGCTCGTGCCGAAGACAGCTCCAAACGGCTCAATTCTGGCGCAGTCGCTCGAAAGCGCCGCGTTGATGGCGGTGGATGACCTGGGCTCGATCGAAATCAGCTTGCGGGTGTACGACACCGTCGGCACGCCCGAAGGTGCCGCAGAGGCGGCAGGACTCGCGATCCATGACGGCGCAAAGATCATTCTCGGGCCGCTGTTCGCCGAAAACGCACGCGCGGTCGGCCAGGTGGCCGCCGCCAACGGCATCAATGTCCTGACCTTCTCCAACAATCCGGCCGTTGCGGGCGAAAATGTATTCCTTCTGGGCAACACGTTCCAGACCACCGCCGACCGGCTCGTCGAGTACGCGCTCAGCCAGGGCAAGAGCGGCATCTTCATCGTGCACGCAGACGATCCCGCGGAACGCGTGGGTGCCGAAGCGATCGAGCAGGCCGCACGCGAGGCGGGTGGAACCGTGCTCGGCGTCCAGTCATTCGCCCTCTCGCAACAAGGCGTGGTCGATGCGATTCCCGGCATCGCAAGCAGCTTCCTTGCCTACGGCGCAGACACGATTTTCGTGACTTCCGGCAATTCGGGCGCGCTGCCCTTCTTGGCGGCGTTGCTGCCGGAATACGGAATTGACAGGGACACGGCGCAGTTCATCGGCCTGCAGAGGCTCGACGTGCCATCGAGCGCGCTGTCCCTCAAGGGGCTTCAGGGGGCCTGGTTTGCGACGCCCGCACCGGTGCTGGCCCAGCAATTCAACCGCCGTTATGCCGGAGCATACGACTCGCAGCCCAGCCCGATCGCCAGCCTCGCCTATGACGGCATTGCAGCGATCGGCGCGCTTGTCGCACAAGGCAGGCGCAATGCCCTGCGCGCGGACGCGTTGACCCAGACCGCCGGATTTGCCGGCGTCAACGGACCCTTCCGATTGCTGCCAAACGGCACGAATGAACGTGGACTTGCCGTCGCGCAGGTCGAGAACAACCAGGTGATCGTTATTGACCCCGCCCCAACAAGCTTTGGCAGCGCGGGCTTCTGAGCCCCCACGGGACCCGGACGGTCCTGCCTTTCCGGATCTGGGTCTGAGCGCGGTTCAGATTTATGACGGCGCGTCCGTGCTCGCAAGAATGGCGGATGACATTGGTGGCCTGCCTCCCGGGTGCGGCAACAGGACGCGAAGCCGGACAATCGAGCATCTGGGACAGGCAGTCCGCAGCGGGCGCGCCATCATCACTGAAGCGCTGGAGGCAAGGCCGTTCGCATCACGCGACACGGTACTTGCATTTCGGCACCTGACCGATGGCGTGGTTGAGACCGCCTTTCAGGTTACGTCAACCTGGCTCCACCCCAACCCCAACCCGACGGACGGCGAACGCATCGCGGTTCTCGCCGTCGGCGGCTACGGCCGGGGCGAGATGGCGCCATACTCGGACGTGGATCTTCTGTTCCTCATGCCTTGGAAAGTCACGCCCTGGGCCGAAAGCCTGATCGAAAGCATGCTCTACGTGCTCTGGGACCTGCATCTGAAAGTCGGGCATTCTACAAGGAACATTTCCGACTGCATCCGGCTCGGGCAGGACGACCACACGATCCGCACGGCGCTCCTGGAACATCGCTTCCTCGTCGGCAACAGCGCCCTGGCCGACGAGCTGGCGGTTCGGCTGAAAAGGGAGCTCTTCAGCAAGACGGTGTCCGAGTTCATCGAATCCAAGCTTCAGGAACGCAACACCCGTCACCACCGTCACGGTGGCCGACGATACATCATCGAGCCCAACATAAAGGAGGGCAAGGGCGGCCTGAGGGACCTCCAGACGCTTTTCTGGATCGGGAAGTACATTCACGGCGTATCGGATGCGGCGGAACTGGTACGGACAGGCCTGCTGAGCGCGGAGGAATACGAGAAGTTTCGGGCTGCCGAAACATTTCTCATGGCGGTCCGGTGCCATCTCCACATGCTTGCCGGGCGCGCGGTGGACCAGTTGACCATAGACGTTCAGCCAATGCTTGCGGAACGGCTCGGCTACAAGGACGGGGCAGACCGACCCGCCGTCGAGCGCTTCATGCTGGACTACTTCCGCCACGCCACCGTGGTCGGGGAACTCACCCGCATCTTCCTGACTGCGCTGGAGGCGAAGCACGTCAAGAAGGCGCCGTCGCTCGCAAGCTTCTTCCAGCGCCGAAATCGTGTGGGCGACCAGTACATGCTGCGCCACAACCGCCTTGACATTGCCGATGAGCACACCTTCCTGGCTGACAAGCTGAACCTGTTGCGGATCTTCGAGGAAGCGCTGGGCACGGGGTACCTGATCCACCCGGACGCCATGCGGCTGATCACGGCGAACCTGGGCCTGATTGACAACGAAATGCGCCGGTCGCCAGAGGCAAACCGGATTTTCTTCGATACGCTTCTTGAACACGGGAATCCCGAGAGAGCGCTCAGGCGCATGAACGAACTCGGCGTGCTCGCGGCACTTGTCCCGGAATTCGAGCCCATCGTGGCAATGATGCAGTTCAACATGTACCACCACTACACGGTGGACGAGCACACCATCCAATGCATCTCGAACCTGGCGAGAATCGAGCGTGGCGAACTGGTCGAGGAACTGCCGGTGGCAAGCGGCATCCTGAAGAGAGGCATCAACAGGAAGGTCCTCTACACGGCGCTGCTGCTGCACGACATCGGAAAGGGCCGCAAGCAGGACCACTCGATCCTCGGAGCACATATCGCCCGCAAGGCCGCGCGACGGTTCGGGCTCTCGGAGAGCGAGGTGGAAACGGTCGAGTGGCTTGTCCGCTACCATCTCCTCATGTCTGACGTCGCCCAGAAGCGCGACCTGTCGGAACCCCGCACGGTGCGCGATTTCGCGAAGGCGGTTCAATCCCGGGAAAGGCTCGACCTGCTGACCGTGCTGACGGTCTGCGACATCCGGGGCGTGGGTCCGGGCACCTGGAACAACTGGAAAGCGCAGCTGCTGCGCGATCTTCACGCGATGACGTCCGATGCCCTCGAACGCGGGATGGAGGCAATCAATCGCGGCAGCATGGAATCAGAGGCCAAGTCCGCGCTGCGAGAAGCGTTGGCGGACTGGGACGAAGAAGCCCTCCAGCACGAGACCTCCCGCCACTACGGGCCCTATTGGCAGGGCCTGCCGCATGACACGCACCGGATCTTTGCGCGCTTGCTCTCCGGAATCGGCGACAGCGAAATCCGGAGTGACGTGATGCCTGACGAGGCACGGGACGCGACGCGAATCTGCTTTGCGCTCGCGGACCATCCAGGCATCTTCGCCAGACTGTCCGGCGCGCTTGCCCTTGCGGGCGCGAACGTTGTCGACGCGCGGACATACACGTCCTCCGACGGCTATGCGACCGCCGTCTTCTGGATTCAGGACAGGGACGGAAGCCCTTACGGCTCGGACCAGATGCAGCGCCTGCGGGGCGTGATCGAAAAGACCTTGAAGGGCGAGACCTTGCCACGTGAATCACTCGTCAACAGGGATCGCCGGAAGATGAAGGAGCGCGCCTTCGGCGTGCCGACTTCCATCTCGTTCGACAACGAGGGCTCGGACATCTACACGATCATCGAAGTCGACACGCGCGATCGCCCGGGACTGCTCTACGACCTTGCACACGCGCTCGCGCAGTCGAATGTCTACATTGCAAGTGCCGTCATCGCGACATACGGTGCGCAGGTCGTCGACACGTTCTACGTGAAGGACATGTTCGGCCTCAAATACCATTCGAAATCCAAGCAAGGGACACTTGAAGCACGTCTCCGCGCCGCCATCGAGGCAGGCGCCGAACGGGCCGCTTCGCCATGATCTTCGACGCGACAAGGCGAACGCATCGAAGCACGGTGACTTCATGACCGCGATTCGGCTGATATCCGGCGCCGTGACGGTTGGGGCATGGACGTTCCTGTCGCGCATCCTCGGCTTTGTACGTGACATCCTGATCGCGGCATGGCTTGGAAGCGGTCCGGTGGCGGAAGCGTTCCTCGTGGCCTTCTCCCTTCCCAACATGTTCCGGCGGTTCTTCGCGGAAGGCGCCTTCAACATGGCTTTCGTACCCATGTTCGCAAAGAAGCTGGAGGTCGGCGAGGATGCACATGGCTTTGCGCGGGACGCCCTGTCGGGCCTGACGCTGATCCTGGTGGTCATCGCGATTCTCGGCACGGTTTTCATGCCGTGGCTCGTTCTTGCAATGGCCAGCGGGTTTGCGAACGACATGCGCTTCGACGCGGCCGTGACACTTGGACGGATCGTGTTTGTCTATGTCGTGTTCATCTCCCTTGCCGCACTCTTCTCCGGCGTCCTTAACGCAGGCGGAAAATTCGCCGCGGCAGCAGCGGCGCCAGTGCTTCTCAACATCATCCTGATCGGCGTCCTGATCCTCGCGGAGCTCGGTTACGGTCGGTCCGTGATCGGGGATGCGGACAACGCGCGCCACGGCACGCTTCTGGCGTTCGGCGTGGTTCTGGCCGGCGTCGCGCAGTTCGCCCTCGTCTGGTTGGCGGCGCGGACGGCCGGCTTCGGCCTCCGGCCGGGCTGGCCACGCTTGACCCCCGAAATCAAGCGACTTGCCGTGATTGCCGCACCCGCAATGCTGGCTGGCGGCGTCGTGCAGATCAATCTCCTCGTGGGTCGGCAGGTGGCAAGCTACTTTGACGGTGCCATCGTGTGGCTGTCCTTCGCCGACCGGCTCTACCAGCTTCCCCTCGGCGTTGTCGGCATCGCGATCGGGATCGTGCTTCTGCCTGACCTCTCGCGCCGCCTGGCGGCCCGCGACACGGATGGCGGCCAGTTCGCGTTCTCGCGCGCGGTCGAGATGTCCCTGGCGCTGGCCATTCCCGCCGCTGCCGCGCTTGCCGTGATCCCGGTGGCAATGGTGCGCACGCTGTTCGAGCATGGGGCGTTCGGGCCCGCCGACACGGCTGCCACGGCTCTGGCCACCGCTGTCTACGGCCTTGGCCTCCCGGCCTTCGTGCTGCAAAAGGCCTTGCAGCCGCTCTATTTTGCCCGACAGGACACTGGCCGGCCGTTCCGCTTTGCCGCCGCCGCGATGCTGGTCAATGCGATCCTGGCGATCGGGCTTGCGCCGTTCATCGGATATGTCGCCGCGGCAATCGGCACGACGCTTGCAGCATGGTTCATGTTGGCATTGCTTCACCTTGGATCGCGAAAGATGGGCCGGGCCGCCAAACTGGACGCACAGGTCCGAAAGCGCGTGCCGCGCATGCTTTTCGCTACGGCGGCAATGGCCGCCGGGCTCTGGCTCCTGGATCGCCTGCTGGCACCCATCGCCGCGACGGGCGAGCTTGCGGCGATCGCCAGCCTTGCCTTGCTCTGCGTCCTGGGGCTCCTGATCTATGGCGTGACCGGCATTGCCCTGGGGGCGTTTTCGGTTGCCGAACTCAGGAAGGCGATGCAGCGGCAGACGTGATTCGGCTATCGCCGCCGCATCCGGTCCAGCAACCCGCGAAACGCGCCGCGTGCAAGCGCAGGAGCAAGCACGAACCCCAACGCAAACCCGGCCGCATCTGCTACCCAGTCATTCGACCCGCCGAAGATGATCGCGAAACCGAGCTGGATGCCAAGCAGGAATCCTATCAGCGTGAAGGCGCGGTACTGGTTCTGCCCGGTCGCGCCATATCCGACCCAGAGCAGGAAGGTGTAGGCGCCGATCAGGCCGTAGACAGACGGGAAGCCGCCGATCAGCGGAAACTCGTCACGCGTCAGACCGGCAAAGATCAAGGCGCCGAATGTGCCACAGCAGAAGAACAGGACAAGGACAGCGAGGTTGCCCAAGACCTCGCCCACGAGTTTCCCCATGGCCAGGAGGAACACGATCACGAAGGTCGCATGGGCGAATCCCTGATGGACGAAGGAATAGGTGACGAAACGGCGGAGATGCTCGGGCGTCCAGTTGCCGGTTTCGATGATCCAGGCCAGAAGCGGGCCATAGAAGGCAAATTCCCGAATCGCTTCCGTGCGCCAGCCAATGGCGGCCGGCCCGCCGACATACCCGCGGGCTCCGAGCGCCAGAATCACTTCGATCATGAAAATCACGACCGCCAGGGCCGCGACCGCCGGCGGCAGGGCATTGAAGGTTGGCTGCAATCCATCGTCCCGCATCGCTTGACTTTCTTGACGGAGAAACAAGCTCTCGGTAAGGCCCGCGAGCAGGAAAATCCAGAGGATCGCAGCCACATGCCGGCCCAAGCATTCACTCCCCGCGTATTTTCGGGAATCCAGCCGTCCGGCGGATTGACGCTCGGCAACTATCTCGGGGCGCTCAAGCGCTTCGTCGACATACAGGATGATGGCAGGCAGGAGTGCATCTACTGCCTTGTCGACCTGCACGCGGTCACGACTTGGCAGGAGCCGGACGACCTGGTCCGGAACACGCGCGAGGCTGCGGCGGCGTTCATGGCGTCCGGCATAGATCCCCGACGGTCAATCCTGTTCAACCAGAGCCAGGCGCCGGAACACGCGCAACTGGCATGGATCTTCAATTGCGTCGCGCGCATGGGATGGATGGGTCGCATGACCCAGTGGAAGGACAAGGCCGGGAAAAACGCGGAAAACGCGTCGCTCGGCCTGTTCGCCTATCCTGCGCTCATGGCAGCCGACATTCTTGTCTATCACGCGACCCACGTGCCCATTGGCGAAGACCAGAAACAGCATCTGGAACTCACGCGTGACATCGCCGCGAAGTTCAACCACGACTACGAGGTGGACTTCTTTCCGATTACCGAACCAATGATCGAAGGTCCGGCCACGCGGGTGATGAGCCTGCGCGACGGCACGAAGAAAATGTCGAAAAGCGATGCCTCGGACATGAGCCGGATCAACCTCTCGGACGATGCCGACACGATCGCACTCAAGTTCCGGAAGGCAAGAACCGACGCAGAGCCCCTGCCCGAGACCTACGGCGAGCTGGAGGAACGGCCCGAGGCCCGCAACCTGATCGACATCTATGCCGGCCTGTCGGGGCAGTCCCCGGATGCGGTGATGACCCAGGTCGCCGGCCAAGGCTGGGGCAAGTTCAAGCCGCATCTCGCCGAGGTGGCGGTCGAGACCCTGGCACCCATCACAAGCGAGATGAACCGCCTTCTGGGTGATCTTGCCGAAATCGACCGCATCCTGGGCGACGGTGCTGCCCGTGCGCGCGAGGTCGCTGCACCCGTTCTTGCGAGAACCTACGAAATCGTCGGCATGATCTCGGCCAGGTAGGGGGCAACCTGCGAAGAATGCGCCTCGTGTCGGGCCTCCCGGTCACCGGCAGCATGCAACTGGGCGATTCGGCCGTTCCAGGCGGCTGAAGAACGCGCATGGATCTGGCATCGAGGGCCAGCCCCTGGCCGAGGCGCCCGTGCGGACGTGCGCGAGGCTTTCCGTTCAGGGCGGCACAGGCTAATTCAGGTACGGTCCGGGGTCCACGCTGTTGAAGCCCTCGCGCACCTCGAAGTGCAGGAATGGCGGATTCGCGTCGCGCACGACCGCGATTTTCTGGCCGCGCTGCACCCTGTCACCCTTTTCCACCGCGATGTTGTCCAATCCGGCATAAACCGTCAGCAAGCTGCCCTCATGCCGAAGCACCAGGATCGGCACCTGATCGGTATCGCGCGTGATCGCGGCAACCGTTCCCGCGTCCGCAGCAACAACCGCCGTGCCAGCCGCCGCCGAAATCCCGATGCCTTCGTTCGAACCCTTCTGGAATGGCCGCACGATGCTTCCCTGGACCGGCATCCTGAGGCGGGAATTGTCCGATGCAGCGGTTTGCCGGTCCTCGATCCCTGCCGGTCTCGTCGCCGGAGACGTCGCTGCGGTTCCCGTGGCCGGCAGCGGTTTCGAAGCCGACGGCGGCAGCGGCGTTTCGGATCCTGAGCCCGGCATTGCCACCGTCGTGGTCTCTATGGCCCCGGCGGCTTCCGCCGGCGGAATCACCAGGTACTGGCCGACCCGAAGATCGGGACTGGGGCCAAGCCCGTTCCTCTCGGAAATGCTCTCGGCCGACACGCCATAGTGCCTCGCAATCGTGAACACGGTCTCTCCGGCAACCACCCGATGGCGCACGGGAACAGAGGCCGGCGAAGCTCCGGTTGATCCGTCAGCCCTTTCTATCGCCGAACCGGCGAGTTCAACAACGCTTGCCGAACCATTGGCGGCATCCGGCGCGTTGCGCGTCAACGAGAGGTTCCCGCCCCGATTTTCGGACGTCGGTGCGGAACCGATGGCGGCACGCACCGCATCCGACGTGTCCAGCTGCCCGGTCGCTCCACGGAAGTCGAAATCGAAATCGCGAGGATCGGCGCCGCCGCAAGCGACAAGCGCCACAGTGCCGGACAGCAGGACAGCCCGCCGAATCGGAATCGCCAAGTGTGTCATGCAGTTGCTCCTCATGCCTGATGCCGCAGCCATCTCCGGACTGTCGGCAATGTCGCGTGACGCACCTGCCTGCACTTCACTGTCGCGACACCGTCCGCACCATAGCACTGAATGCCCGATCCACGCCAACAAAAAAGGGCCGGCCGCACCGATGCAGCCGATTGCCCGATGATGATGCACGCTGCCGGCACGGGATGTCCTCTCCAAGTCAGGCTCTATCCGTCGCCCATGCCCTCAATGAGCGGCACGAACCGCACCTGCAAGAGTTCGTCGTACTCGAATCCGGTTTCGGTCCGGGTGACCTTGATCAGGACCTGCACCGCGTCGGACCGGCCCACGGGCACGACCATGATGCCGCCGGTCTTCAGTTCGGCAAGGAGCGGTCCCGGTGGGTCCTCGGCGGCCGCGGTCACGATGATCCGGTCGAACGGCGCCTGTTCGGGGAATCCGCGGGTTCCATCCGAGGTCATTGCCGTGATGTTGGCAAGTCCCAGGCGCTCGAAGACCTCCCGCGCCTCGCGGACCAGGTGCCCGTGCCGGTCGACCGTGTAGACGCGACGTGCCAACAGGCTGAGGACGGCCGCCTGGTAACCCGACCCGGTACCGATCTCCAGCACCTTGTGGCGCGGGGCGACGGCGAGCGCCTGCGTCATGAGACCAACAATGGCCGGCTGGCTGATCGTCTGGCCACAAGCGATCGGAAGCGGCGTGTCCTCATAGGCCCGCTCGGCGAAGGCGCCCTTCACGAAGTCCCCCCGGTCAATCGTCTCCATGGCTTCAAGAACGCGCGAATCCGTCACGCCGTGCTGGCGAAGCGAGAATACGAACTGCATGCGCTGCTCGTCCTTGAGAGTCATGAATCGAGCCGGCCCCGCAAGGTCTCGATCACGTCATGCGCCGTCAGGTCCGCCCGAAGCGGGGTCACCGAGATGTATCCGTCAAGATTCGCGGCCACGTCCGTTCCAGGCTTCGTCGGCGTGTGCTGAGGGCCGCCCTTGACCCAAAGAAACATGCGACCCGACGGCGAGCGGTGCGGTTCGATTCCGAATCTGGTTCCCTCGCGCCAGCCCTGGGACGTGACCCGAACGCCCCGAACAGCAGCTGCGGAATTCGGCGGGAAGTTGACGTTGTAGAAGACACGATAGGACTCGTCCTCCCAGATCCCGTCTTTCAGGAGCTTTCGCACGGTCGCGGCCCCGTGCTGGAGGGCGGCTTCGAACGGATTTTCCAGCTTGGCGCTTTCCGGCCCGAAGAACTGGCTGAGCGCGATCGCGGGAATGCCCTGCAGCGCCGCCTCGATGGCCGCCCCCAAGGTCCCGGAATAGAGGACGTTCTCGGCAGCATTGTTGCCCCGATTCACTCCCGAAAGCACGAGATCGGGTGGCGCATCCTTCATCACCTGGTGAAGCCCCGCGAGAACGCAGTCGGCCGGCGACCCTTCGGCGGCGAAGCATTGCGGGCCGAACTCGGACAGGAGCGTGGGATGCGTATAGCTGATGCAATGCCCGACGCCCGACTGCTCGAATGCAGGCGCCACGGTCCAGACCTCGCCGTCCTCGCCGACGATTTCGCGCGCGATTTCGTCCAGGACCCGGAGGCCAGGTGCATTGATGCCATCGTCATTGGTGATGAGAACGCGCATGCCCATGCTTTAGGGGAGCGCGCCGCGCCGGACAAGACGCGGTTGTATCCCATGTGGCCATGCATGCGAATCTTCTTGGAGGATCCTTTCTGCGACAGGGGGGCTTGTCGCGCCCCGGTCCAAAGGCGCCAAGAGTCATGTCTCGGCCGGTCTCCCAAGGCATCGGATGGGCGAAATGCCGACACTCCCGGCCGATCAGCCGATGGCAGCCAGAATGCTGCGCGCGGCGGCATCGGGCGGGGTCAAGGCGCTCTTGTCCTCGCCTGGAAAGAACCTTGCCCGTGTGGCCGTCGGCATGGGCGGAGGCGTCAGAATCATCACGCGCGGACCTGTGCGCGCGGTCTCGGCCGCCCATGATCTGGCAAGTGATACCTGCGCCGCCTTGGTCGCGCCATAGGCCGAGAAGAACTGCGCCCCTGCACGGGGATCGTCGAAAAAGACGGCCTTGCCGTCTTCGGCGGCCTCAAGAAGCGGTGCCATGCAAGCGATCAGCGTGGCCGTTGCGGTGACGTTGGTTGCGAGGGACTTCGTCAGGTCTGTGGGATCAAGGTGTGCGGCGGGCGCCAGCGGTGCAACATGGATTGCCGCATGCACCCAAAGATCGGTGCGCCGCCATCGTTCCTGAACGCTCCTGCACACGGCCGCACAAGCGTCGGCATCGGCCAGATCGACCGGCACGAGCGTCGCGCTTCCGCCAGTGGCCCGGATGCGGTCGTCAAGGTCTTCGAGACCGCCGGAAGTTCGCGCCATGGCTATGACATGATGGTCCTTGGCCAAGGCCTCGGCAAGTGCGGCCCCAAGCCCTCGCGAGGCTCCGGTTACAATGGCGACTTTGCTCATTGTGACCCTTTTGCCACAGCAATTCCAATCGTCAATGCCAGCCCGTTGCCGGAATCAGGCCCCAAGGCTATGCTGCGACCTTCTCGGCACGAAACCCTTGGGGGGATTTCTTGCATCGACCTGCCTGCATAAGTAAAGCAGTCCTTCCCTTGTGTCTTGCGCTGGCATTCCCCGTCGTGGCAGAGACGTCGGTGTCGGAGGGCAAGGCGGAACTGTCCCTGGGCCAGGCTGCGACATCGGACACCGATGTTGCGAAGAAAATCAGTTCGATTCGGCCGATACTTCGGGACGCATGCGCATCCGAGAGCCCGGAAGTGACGGCCCTTAAAGAGAAGCCCGTTGCGGATTCGCCGCTATTCCTGAGGGTCGCATGCGAGTTGGCGTGGCGCTACGACATCCCGGAAAACGTGTTCCTCCGGCTCATCATGAAAGAATCCAGATGGGACGCGGAAGCTCGTTCGAGCAGGGGCGCCATCGGATTGACCCAGCTTATGCCGGCCACCGCCAGGTCTCTTGGCATCAACCCCCACGATCCGGTCCAGAACCTTGAGGGTGGCGCACGCTACCTTGTCGCGCAGTACGAATTCTTCGGGTCATGGCCGCTGGCTGTCGCCGCCTACAACGCCGGCCCTTACGCAGTGAAGAAATATGGCGACGTTCCTCCGTACCGCGAAACCCAGCGCTACGTGAAGGAAGTTCTCGGACAGGTCTGATTCGCGCGCCTCCGTTTCGTCCGGAACATCCGGTCTGATCACTCGAACGCTGAAAGAGCATGCACCGAATGCTCGCGGAGAATCGTGGCGGGCGGCACCAGTGGCAATCGACCAATCCAGGCGCTGCGTATTGCAAATCTTGCGCACTTTGGTTCAGTGAGACTCATGGCACGGCAGACAAGCGGACGAGCGGAACGAGACCTGAAAGTGCGCGTCTCGACAGCCCGGCGACGGAAGCTGTCCTCGACCCGCTGGCTGGAGCGGCAGTTGAACGACCCGTATGTGCGACGCGCGAAAGCCGAGGGCTATCGGGGTCGGGCGGCCTACAAGATTATCGAAATCGACGACAAGCACCGGTTCCTGAAGCCGGGTGCGCGGGTGCTGGACCTCGGATCCGCTCCGGGTGGCTGGTGCCAGGTTGCGGCAAGGCGCGTGAATGCGCTCGGCGAACAGCGCGGCAAGGCGGTTGGGCGGGTCATCGGCATCGACATGAAGGAGGTCGACCCGATTCCGGGCGTTGAGATCCACGTGCTGGACTTTCTGTCCGATGGCGCGGATGACCGCATACGGGACTGGCTGGGCGGCAAGGCCGACGTCGTGATGTCGGACATGGCGGCGAATTCGTCCGGGCATCGGCAGACCGACCACGCAAGGGTCATGGCACTCTGCGAGGCGGCGGCCGATCTTGCACTTGACGTGCTCGACGAAGGCGGAACTTTTGTCGCCAAGGTGCTTGCGGGCGGGCCCGATTCCAGCCTGCAGGTGGTGCTCAAGCAGCGATTCGCCAAGGTCGTCAACATGAAGCCCCCGGCGAGCCGTACGGATTCACGAGAGAAATTCGTTGTTGCCACGGGGTTTCGGGTCGAGCGCGGCACGAAGGAGTAGCTACGCCTCCCAGGCACCGTTCTCCCCCAATTCCTGAAGCAGGCGACAGTCGTCAACACGGTTGGTCTTCAAGAACAGGCTCAGGTAGAGAAGCGGTTCGCACAATACGCCCCCCGCGCGAAGGAACTGCGTTACAATCAGTCGGCCCACCCGACCGTAGCCGTCTCCAGGGGCTGCTATCCCATTTCCCGCAATCGTATCGCTGACCGTGTCCCCTTGTTGTGAGGCGTGGCTTAGGGTTGGGGAATCGTGTAAGCAGGCCAAAGTCGAGGAACGCGCAATGAGGCGACAACTCAACGCCGTCATGTCCATCAGGCACTCGATGTGCGTGCTCTGGGTCTGTGCAGGGATGGCGGCGCTGCAATTCGGGACGCAACGTGCTTGCGCTGGCAGCGATACGTGGGCCGATATCAGCGACTTGACCCAGTACGTGCCGCTTGCCTGGGCAGTCGGACGTACGTTTCATGTAGCGGACGTTGAGGGCGCATTTCAGCTTGCCGCTGCTGGGATCACCACGGTTGGCTCCTCGGAGCTGCTCAAGCGGGTCATCAACGAGAAGCGTCCCAACTACAAACCGGGAGACCGAAGGCGCCCGTTTCCGTCTGGACACGTGGCGAAGGCATGGTTCGCGGCTGCGCACGTGCAGCGGCGATTTGGATGCTACGAACTTGAGTGGAGTTGTTGGCGCGGGTCGACGGTTCCCTATGCGGCGGCCGTCGCCACGGCGGTTGGCCGAGTGCGCGCCGACCGGCATCACGTCCGGGACGTGATCGCGAGCGCGGTCATCGCCGAGGCTTGGGTTTGGCTTACAACGGACAGGTTCGACGACGACATGAGCATCGCACCGTCGTTCGACAACGGATTCGGCATCGCGATCTTCAAGAAGTTCTAGGCTTGCGGGATTCATTCTTCTGCGAGATCGCCTGCACGCGTGCCGCAATGTCGAGACAATCCGGGTGCCGGGACCAATTCCAAGGGTGCCTAGGGGGACCTTGCTTGGCCAGGCCCGCGCAATCCCGGTTGCCTCACGAAATGTTTCGTGCAAGCGGTTGAATGGAGGAGGGTCACTTGCGGCTCGTTATCTTCATTCCGGCACGCTATCCATCTGTCCGATTTCCGGGCAAGCCATTGGCGTTGCTCAGGGGCGCAACCGGCGATGCGCGGCCGCTGATCCAAAGAAGCTGGGAGGTGGCCTGCGAGGTTGCTGGCATCAGTGCCGTTTACGTCCTGACCGACGACCGGCGCATTGCCGATGTCGCGGAAGCGTTTGGAGCGGACGTGATGATCACGTCCGAGCGCCCGAGAAACGGGACGGAGCGTTGCGCGGAGGCCCTTCGGATGCTGGAGGATGAACCCGACGTCGTGATCAACCTACAAGGCGACGCGCCGCTGACACCGCCGCACTATGTCGAGGCGCTGTCCGGTGCCATGAGAGATCCCGCCGTGCAGGTCGCCACCCCTGTTCTCAAGACGGAAAAGGATCATCTCGCTTCGCTCCGCGCGGACCGGGCTGCAGGGCGGGTCGGCGCGACGACGGCCGTGTTCAGCCAGGGTGGCGACGCGCTCTATTTTTCGAAGGAAGTGCTGCCATTTGGCGAGCGGAACGCCAAGTCAGCCGCGCCCACCTTTCACCATGTCGGATGCTACGCCTACCGCCCCGATGCGCTCAGAAGATATGCCGAGCTGGCGGTTGGTGCACTCGAGGCGGCGGAAGGCCTCGAACAACTGCGCTTTCTCGAGTGCGGAATGCCCGTTCGATGTATCGAGGTCGAGGCGCGCGGGCGTGCGTTCTGGGAGTTGAACAACCCCTCGGATATACCGCTCATAGAGGAGATCATGCTGCGGGAGGGCATTGAATGAGAGAGGTCCGCGCGGGAAACGTGACGTTCGGCCACAACAGGCCGCTTGTCCTGATCGCGGGCCCCTGCCAACTCGAAAGCCTTGAGCATTCACGGATGCTGGCGGAGAAGCTCCTGGGACTCTGCCGGGACATTGGAATCGGCTACGTCTTCAAGGCAAGTTATGACAAGGCCAACCGGTCGGGCCTGAAGGGGAAGCGCGGGACGGGAATCGACGAGGGCCTTTCGATCCTGAGCAAGATACGCGCCGAGTTCGGCTGCACGGTTCTGACCGATGTTCACGAAGTCGCGCACTGCACACCTGCCGCCGGGGCAGTGGACATCCTGCAGGTTCCGGCCTTCCTTTGTCGCCAAACCGACCTTCTTCTTGCTGCCGGGGAGACCGGCGCGGCAATAAACGTGAAGAAGGGGCAGTTCATGGCGCCTTGGAACGTCGGCAACATCGTCGAGAAGATCGAGTCCACCGGCAACGAGCAGATCATTCTCACTGAACGCGGCGCGAGCTTTGGCTACAACATGCTGGTGTCGGACATGCGGAGCATTCCGATCATGGCGGAGACTGGGTGCCCGGTCGTCTTTGACGCGACTCACTCCGTGCAACTGCCGGGGGCGCAAGGAGAATCGTCGGGCGGGCAGGCGGAATTCGTCGGCCCGCTGGCGCGCGCTGCCGTGGCCGTCGGAGTTTCGGGAGTCTTCATCGAAACCCACGAGGAGCCCGCGCGTGCGCCCTCTGACGGACCGAACATGGTTCCGCTGGACGAGATGGGAGCGCTCCTGCAGAAACTGATCGAAATCGACCGGTTGGTGAAACCATGACCGTGGAGCATTTCAGCAAGGCACTTCGCACCGATCTTGCCGGCCTGACCGCGTTGGCGAGTGACGTGAATGCCATGGCCGGGCAGATTGAGGCCGCGCTTGATCTCATCGAGAACATGAAGGGTCGCCTGATCGTGACCGGCCTTGGCAAGTCTGGACATGTCGGTGCCAAGCTCGCCGCGACATTCACGTCCACCGGAACGCCGGCCTATTTCCTGCATCCCGCCGAGGCGAGCCACGGGGATCTCGGCATGGTCCAGGCAGAGGACGTGATCCTCGCGCTGTCCTGGTCTGGAGAGACGGCCGAGCTCTCCGACGTGCTGGCTTATGCGAAACGTCGTCGCGTGCCCCTCGTCGCCCTGACCAGCGACGCCAGCGGGACCCTGGCCTGCGCCGCCACGGTGGCGTTGGTGCTTCCCAAGGTCCGTGAGGCCTGCCCGCACAACCTGGCGCCAACGACCTCGACTCTATTGCAACTGGCGGCTGGCGACGCCCTCGCCGTCGCCCTGCTGCAGCGAAAGGGATTTGGCCCTGACAGTTTCCATGCATTCCACCCCGGAGGCTCGCTGGGTTCCGCGCTGAGACGTGTCGAAGAGATCATGCACGAGGCCGACAAGCTGCCACTTGTCGAATCCGGTGCGGCAGTAGTCGTGGCAATCAATGAACTGTCGGCCCGGGGCTTCGGAATTGTCGGCATCACGGACGGTGGGAGGCTCCTTGGAGTCATCACCGACGGCGACGTAAGGCGCTACCTGGAAAGGATGTCCGGAGCGACGATGCAGGAAGCGCTCCACGATGCACGGGCCGATGCCGTCATGACGGTGAGTTCCGTGACGCTTCAACCTGACACGATGGCGGGTGAAGCCCTGTCGGTACTGCAGGAGCGCAGGATCTCCGCCGCCTTTGTCCTGGACGATGAACAACGTCCCATTGGGCTGATCACGATGCTGAGACTGCTGAATCGCGGGACCGCCTGAGGCGATGTCGCCGCCCGCACATCTCTATGTTGCTCCACTTCCAGTCTGAGTTGCAAACTGGCCAATTCGGGAACGAGCGCGGAGCTCGCGTGGAGAAATGAGCGCGAATGCGGGAATTTTCGGCGCCGAGCAAGTTCGCTGCAAGCTGCATCCATTGCCCACGGATCGCATGGCCACGCTTGGCTCACGGATCGATCACGAAACGGCGGCGCTGTGCCCAACAATGGCGCCGGTGGAAAAGATACCGCTCAACAGTCCATTGGTTCACTTGAGCGATTCCAGCCTGATCTGATATTGTATCGCGTGAATTCACACGCTACATTTATCGCATGATAACCGGATTCGGGCACAAGGGCCTCAAGGCTCTCTACGAAACCGGCTCGTCGAAGAAGATACGGACGGACCTTGTTGGCAGGGTTCGTGTCGTTTTGGCGATTCTCGACGAGGCGCAGAGCCTGGATGACCTGACCCGCCCTTCTTTGCGGCTTCATGCGCTGAGCGGAAACCGAAAGGGTGACTGGTCTGTGAGCGTCAATGCCCAATGGCGAATCACGTTCACTTATGAGGCGGGTGAATTCGGGAACTTGAACCTTGAAGACTATCATTGAATGGAGTCGAGGCCATGATGAAGAACCCCCCTCACCCTGGCGAAGGGCTCAAGGACGATCTGCAAGCCTTGGAACTGACCACGGCCCAGGCGGCGGAGGCACTCGGTGTCACGCGCCAGCAAGTCCATAGAGTGCTGACCGGACGGAGTTCAATTTCTCCGGAAATGGCACTCCGACTAGAGACGGTGATCGGTTCGACCGCCGATCACTGGCTCAGGTTGCAGGCTGCCCATGATCTCGCGAAGGTCCGTAAACGGACGCCGCAAATTACAACGGGCTTGCGCAGGTTTCTTCCTGCCTGACCTGAAGGCCCTGACAGCTTTCATGCGTTGCACCCCGGAGGCTTTCTGAGTGCCGCTCTCAGGCGTGTCAAGGAGATCATGCACAAGTCCGACGAGCTGCCGCTCGTCGAATCCGGTGCGTCGGTGGCCGCGGCAATCAATGAACTGTCGGCCCGGGACTTCGGAATTTTGGACGTCACGGAAGGCGAGAGACTCCCGGGTGTCATCGCCGACGGCGCTTCCTTCTATAGACGAATTTCAACATCCGCATATGGCGACTCGGCAACCGAAACAGAACCTCGTGACGCACTGGAGGTAAGGGAAACACTCTGGCTCGTACATTGAACGATGCGTGGCCGGGTCGGTCAAACTGAAAGGATCGGGAAACGCGGATTTCGTATTGATTGCGTCGCAATCAATTCGTAGAAATTGCACCAATGGGTCAATGAAGGGCATTGACATGGCGAGCATCACGATCCGTCGTCTGGACAACGACGTGAAGACCCAACTTCGCACGCGAGCGGCGGGCAACGGCCGTTCGATGGAAGAGGAAGCGCGGCTGATCCTGCGCGAGGCGGTCGGCCGGGAAACCGAGCCGGAAAACTTGGCTGCCTTCATCCACGATTGCTTCGCACCATATGGTGGCGTGGAACTGGAACTGCCGCCGCGCGCGCCGATGCGCGAGCCGCCGCACCTCGACTGAGGCGACAGCGATACTGGTTCTTGACACAAACGTGCTATCCGAACTGATGCGGTCAAAGCCCGATGCGGTAGTTGCGTCGTGGGTCGCAAGTTGCGCGACCTCAAGCCTGCACGTTACAGCGATCAGCGAGGCGGAACTGCGCTTCGGCCTCGCCATAATGCCGTTAGGCAGGCGACGCGACGGACTGGCGGCAGGACTGGAAAGGATGCTGCGTACCGGCTTCGCGAACCGCATTCTTCCGTTCGACAGCGCCGCAGCGTCTGCCTATGCGGAAATCGCCGCCGTCCGAAGGGCGATCGGCCGGCCCATGCCGGAGGCCGACTGCCAGATCGCGGCCATCTCCCGTTCGCGCGGCATGGCTGTCGTGACGCGGAACATTCTGGACTTTTGCCGATGCCGGCATCGAGGTGATCAACCCGTGGGCTGACGGATGAGCGTTGCGCCGGAACCAAAGGAGCTTCTGGCAACGACGCCTGGGACGACGGCCGCATTCATCGATAATTGGCGGGATTTGAACTGAAGGAACGCTCGGCGTCACACGCCAGCACGTCCATGGTGTGCTGACCGGACGGAGTTCAACTTCTCAGGAAATGGCGCTCCGACCAAAAATGGTGATCGGTTCGACCACCGGTCATTGGCTCAGACAACGGGCCGCCCATGATCTCGCAAAAGCGTAAGCGCACGCCGAGAATATAAATTTCGTTCTGGGCGTCCCGAGGTTAAAACTTTCGTTCCGCATCTCGCTATCCCGGCTTGGCGAAGATCCCGCACCCCAATTCCGATAGTCCCAATCCTTTGAGCATCGGCCCGCCTCAGGCGTCGATTTTCCTACGGACCCCTTCCTTGCAAGACTGTGGTCCGCGCAACTCTGCATCCCAAAATGGCCTGCATTTCTGACAACGCTCTCTTCTCAAAGAGGGCCAAAAACACTTCAGCACACTCGAATGCATTGTCGGTGGCATGAATAACAACACGTCTTTGTCGCGGACCGGCGGCCGCATTGACCGCATCTCGGATGTTTCGCTTGATCAATAGATCTGTATTGGACAAGTGCGGATAGCGCCGGGTGACCTTTTCAGCGCTCATTTTCACAGGGATAGGACCAGGTGCTTCGGCATCCCGACAAATGACAACGACAGTTGGCGCCACCACACCGCGTCGTTTCTCGACCCATGATCCGCCCCGGGTTCGAGCAACGAGACGGTCTCGCATGGCCGAATCGAGTCGCAAGATGCGCAATATGACGAAGCGCTCGGCGATCATCGAAAGTGCAAGTTGCTCTAGCTCGGTCGTATCGCAATCCTCGCGCAGGACAAAGATCGTATGTCCCTGGGCCGCGTCAATCAAAGGTTGGGCGCGTTTTGCCTCCCTGCTCAACAGCGCATCCAAGAATGCATGTCGTTTCGGCCACCTCGTCATTAGATCGGCGGGAATCGCCCACCCATAAACATGCAACATGTCATGCAGGCTTGAAAGCGTGGGTGGTTCAGGCAAACTGTCGAATTCGGCAGTGACAGCAAGGCGCCGAAGTTCGGCTTCGTAGGGGGCCATCGTCTGGTTCGTCGGCGGGCAAGCAGGCAGGCCTCCTTCCAGACCCGACGAAAGGCCCTTGTGGTAGCATAGGTGATAGGCGAAGGCAAAAAACTCGTCGCGCGGCGACGGGCGGAAAAAACCGCGCGGGTCAAGCATTCGCGCGTCGAGAATTCTTTGCGCCAGTTTAGGCATATAGTAGGGAAGTGACTTGTAACTCGACCCCCTGCGGCCTCCAACTGAGTAGTAGTCGGTTTTGACCGGTCCGGGATGACACGCCGCTATCGACATCACACGTCGCATATCGCGATCAGCAACGAGATGGTCAATGTCGTCAGCTTTCATTTGCTCGGTGCCAGGTGTCATTGGCACACGTTCAGACCACTGCAGCACGACATATGCGACGCCCGCTGCATTCAATGCTTTGTAGAAGCCGGGAAGATCGCCGACATAGTAGCGTACGGTGCCGTTGCGCAACGAAGCCGCAATGAATCGAGCCACGTTGCAAGCTTGAGACAAGAGTGGCACGGAGATCATCATGGCGGACCTCACGTGGCGGGCGCAAGACGCATGCGTGCGCGAGTCGAAGGGCGGATGTCTAGAAGGCGCGCAACGCGCGCTGCGAATGCATCGAGCGGCAGCCTGTGAGCCGATCCGCGATGCAGCTTGGGCACCCATTGGGAGAGCAAGGCTGCACGATTATTTTCCGGAGACATGCGGATGAAATGCGCGGCCAGATGTTCAAGCAGCCAGTCAGCTCGCGACCGCCGGAAATTTGCATATTGCCAGTCGATTATCCTAAAGTCGGTACCATCCATCGAACCCGGCGCGATTAGTATGTTCTCGTCACGCGCATCAACATGATTGATGCCGAGTTCGTAGAGGCGCTTCAGTGCAGGCAAAGCTATGTCAGCTGAGGCCAAATTGCCCGTTTGCCCTGTCGAAAGCATCGAAATGTCGCAATGGGCGCGGAGATCCTCGATCAGCAGGCCAGAACCGACGATCATCCCGAAACGGCGGCGCTGGAAGAAGGCCAGCGGCGCCGGGGTTGGCATTCCACGCCTGCGCGCAGCAATTAAGTTCAGGAATTCGCGTCGGGCATACTTGCGATGCCTGAAGCGGGACACCGGATTGTGAAGTGGAAAGAGCTTGGCTATGCAACTGCCGGAAATGCACGGGCCAGCGAGCCGCAAGACTAGCCTCTGGCGCGCCGCCTTCAGTACCTCTGACCCATTGGGAGGATATTGCAACGCAGGATCGGGCAGCAATGCCAAGATTTCATCCCGCTGCTCGACAGGCAAATCCGTTGCCAAGGCAACATCTAGTTCGGCATGGCGAATCAGTTCCAGTTCCGACATGAATTGCCCTGGTTGACTGGAGGCGGCTTTAGCTCGCTTCGGCGATGTGTATGGGATGAATCTGCTCCCTTTGCCATGCCTTACTTAAGGTCCGACGAGGCGACGGCGCAAATCCTGCGGCGGCCCACTCGCTTCGGTCCTTGCTACGCTGCAAAACGAGTGCAACTGCATACGGCAGGAGGCGTCGGCGTGACGCATCGGTCCAGCCCATCTCCTGATCCTCAAACAGAGTGATGGATTCAGTGCCGGACAAGTCCAGGCGCAATCTCATTGAGCAGTGCCTCATTGCTGCCAGGCATCAATATTATCGCTGCTCAGCCCAACAACACTCCAACGGCCGTTGCCTGAGCATGGTGGGGCAACCTTTCTGAAATTTGTCGACGCAATTCCCTGCATCGGGATGTGCCGCAAAAAAGGTGGAACAGCACCTCGTATGTCCCTGCAACACGTTGGCTCCTGCGAAATCGTCAGGCTTCGTTCGACTGGTACACTTACCATGGTCCGCATCCCTTCGATGCGATTTTCCGGATCACGAGGTTGCTTGCTCACTAACGGCTGTCAAGGTGGTCCGCGGCTGTGCGTGTATTGTGAGCCGCGTGTCGCAAACCCGATGGCCCTCGCGGTGTTCTTGAAGAGCTGAATTGATGCCACTGCTTGCATACGATTGCAAAGCTGAAGGTGCGACGAAGCATACGAGGGTAGATGTGGACGGATTTGGCGCACTTGCCGACTAAGAAAGAACACAGTTCACTGCCATCCGGGTCAGTCAGCTAATGAAGCAGTTCGGAGGCAAAGTGCCACGGCAGTGTGCAGGACCCATGTGGTCGCCAGTGCCCGCGAACCGGCGATGGCCTCGACCACCAATTTCGCAAATCTCACAGCAAACGAGCCAGTCGCAAATCATGCGAGGCGGCGGGCAAGGGGGAATCCGAAATTTCTTGAAAGGAGTGAGCGTCTACCTCTGCGCATATTGTTGCTCGCCAAATCGTCAGTCGCGCGGACGACCTCTCCAGTCGCGCGACGGTCCGATCGCCTCGACCGTCTCGCGCCCACCGTTGGACAGCCAGTATTCACGAAACCATGGCACGGCACCGCGGCCCGTACGCCAGGCGTCACCCCACTGCTGATTTCGATCTGCCACCAGTTCGGCGGGGCGCGGACGACCGTGAAACGCAAGGATGCGAGCATCCAGGGGAGGTGTTCGGGGCGGCAGCACCCTGTTGACGAGCGGAGGTTGTAGAAGATGGCGCTTGAAGGAGATGACCCATCGCCTCGGCCAGAACGTGATTCCTTCTTGCTGTTGCCACATGAATCTCTGGTCGTTGCGCACCGAAGAAGTCCAGTGCTCCGGGCGCGCGACGAGTTCATCATAAATGTGGCCCAGCGTTCCTATCTCGAATGCGATCACGCCCGATGCGCCCCGAACCGGTCGGATGAACTTCAGCCGATCGATCGGACGGGGCCACTCCTCGATCATGACGAGCGCCCCTGGAATTTCAAACATTGGTGCGAGATCGCCGCAAATCATTGAGTCAAGGTCGATGAAGAGCGCACGACCTGTCAGGTCATGGAGTTCCGGCTTGAAGAGCGAAATCTTGGGCCAGGCACCGAAGCGGAAGTTGCCGGGACTCAACCCCATGTCGGGGATGGGCAAGGTCTCGACATCGGGTGAGATGCCGTCGGCGTCATCGGTAAGGCAAACGAAGCGATACTCTTCCGGCAGGTTCCTGCGGACGGCCGAGGCCAGCACGTTGACGTAATCAGGGGCATATGCCTTGCCCCATTTCATGCAAATTACGGTGCGCTTCAAATCGCGTTCTCCCAAGTCCATCTTTGTCTAGGAACCGTGTCGCATGGCTGCATGTACAGCATGGTCCCGAGGTCAGTTCACACGCCACACTGACGTGCATTCGGGGACGAACTCGCGGCCATGCAGCGCCATCGCCGTGACAACCTCCTGCCGTGGCAAGCCTATTGTGGCCTTGCCCGCGGTTCGCCGTCCGTCGTATATCCAGACAATAGAGCGGACCAATCTTCAATGACCCAGTTGAATCGCTCGCGCTGTCGCTTCTCTTTCTCGATGGACCGTCGCAACCGCGCAAGGTTTCGCTTCATCCATCCGTTTCGTGCGCGCCTCTCGCACTTGTCGAAGTCGATGAGCCAAGCCTGCCCGCCGGCATCCAGCAGGATGTTGCGGCAATTGAGGTCAGCGTGATTCACGCCGAAAGAATGCAACTGCCGTATGACAGATCCGATCGCAATCCAGTCACGCTCCGGCAAGGCGCGTTCCTGCAACACCTCGGCGAGCGAGCGTGCACCCGGGACGCGCTCGGTAATCAGGTCGGCACGATAGAACGGACCGGAAGAGCGATGCCGCGCAGCAATTGGCCGCGGCACGGGCAGTCCTTTCCTGCGCATCCATGCGAGCAACGCAAACTCTCGCATCGCACGGCCCTTCCCGACCGACGTGCAAATGTAGCGGTCGCGATTGAACTTGCCGACAAGCCCGCCCCGCCGGAATTGCCTCAAGACCAAGTCTCGACCCGAATAGTGCAGAAAATAAGCCTCGTTGCGTCCTTGCGCACTGCCCCGAAGGCTGCCCTTGTCGCGAAGCCAGTCCGGTTCAAACAGTCCGGGCTCCATGGCATCAAGGACGTCCGCATCGTACCAGATAATGGTGCCGTCGATCTTAAGCTCTGAGGTCGATTCCATGACAGATCCGCTCCAGTCCCCGCATCTGACCACCGCAAAGGCAAGGCCACCGCTTTCCGGCTGCGGCGGCGGATTTCCTCACCCGCAATGGGCGAATTGCGCACCAAAGGGGTCGCCACCAGACTACGTAGACCTTTCTGAGGACTTTGGTAATCCCAAAAGCAAGTGCAGCTTGCACGGGGAGACCATGCGCCCAACTCAGTTCACGCCCATCAGGCGAGGTCTTGGAATTCCCCATGGCCTTCGCAAGCGACCTCCGCAGGTTTCTTGCAAGTTCCATGGCGCCGCAGCCAGTGAACTCACGCTGCAGGCAAGAGTTCGGTCAGGCTTGTCACGCGGCCTTCAAGGCAATCCATGTTCAGGCATCTCGTTACAGCACATGAACGGACAAGCGATGGCAGGCTGAGTCCCGCCGGGAAATCCGAAACCCTTCCCGTGACCTATCTCAATTGTGAGTCAGATCAGGCTTTCGCTGTATCTTCGCTGCACCGTTTCGCACCAGTTTCCGACATTCCAGTCGCCATAGGCACCCATGCCACCCAACGGATCCGGCCCATAGTACACCGGCACATGGACCAGGCTGAGGCCGGGATGGGCATGCGCCCTGCCCAGCGCCGACTCCAGGCTGTCCTGGTCATGCCCGCCCGCCAGGGCGACCACGCCCGTGACGCTTGAGGCCATGCGCACATAGTCCACCACGACGGCGTCATTCGTCCGGAACTCGGCGCCATACTGGGCGAGTTGAAGACCGCTGATTGCCGCCATCCGGCGATTGTCCAGGAGCAGGATCGTGCCATGCACGCCGTGCGCCACCCCGTCGATCAGGATCTGCGGATTCATCATGAACGAACCGTCGCCAGTGAACGCGATCGCGTATCGCCCCTCGTCCGCAATGGCGCCGGACAAGAGCGCCGAAACCGCGAATCCCATGTAGGAGGCGCCGGATTCTGTAACGCTCTGGCCGGGCGCAGAATCCTCCACGATCTGGAAACCGTTGGCCTGCACGTCACCGGCGTCGAACAGCTTGATTGCGCCATGACCGTTGGCGAAACGGTCGGCAACGCGAATCGCTTGCGGCTGGGTGAGAACGGGGCGCTGCCAGACCTCGTCATGCATCGGGCCGGCGTCGAACCGCTCCTGCTTGAAGCCCCTCCACTCCGCTTTCCTTGACTTGCAGGCCGCAAGCCACTCGGCCTTTGCCGCAGACGTCGGCGCGAGACGATGCGACAGCATTTCAAGGACGGCGGCGGCGTCGCCCTGAAGGGCCAGGGTTCGGTTGTAATGCTGAACGTCCACTGCATCGGCGTTGATGTTGATCACTTGACGAACGTTCGGCCAACCGATGCCCGAACAGTCGCTCTGGCAGACTGCACGGCTGCCGACGAATATCGCGAGTTCCGCCTCGCGCATCGCGAAATTTCCGGAGATCGATCCCTTGGTGCCACCCACGTGCATGTTCTGGGGATGCTCGTCGGGCAGAACCCCGGTCGTGCCTGGCGAAAGCACCACGGCAGCACCCGCAGCTTCCGCGAACCTGCGAAGCTGCAAGGCTGCTCCCACGCTGCCCCCGCCAGCCTTTATCGTGACGCGCGGGCTACTGGATATCAAGGTCGCCGCCCGGTCGACAAGGGCATCGTCCACCGGCGCAAGCGGTGCGAACCGTGGGCGTGTCGGCAGGGCGTCCAGCCGGACGAGGACCTCGGCGGGCTGGACGTTCAGTGGCAGATTCAGAAAGAAGGGCCCCGCCTTCGTCGGGTGGAACACCGTGGCGGCGCCCTTTCGCAGGGCGTCCCGCAGGGCGCCGGGGGCGTGCAGCGTGTAGGTGCCACCCATGGCAGCGGCAAGGCGCCCGAAGAGTCCCTGTTCGGGTCTTGGAATCTGCTGCATGTTGTAGCCTTCGCCGTGAGTGGTCTCGTCACCGTACAGATGATAGATGCCAACCCCGTTCGAGGCCGCGGCCAACGAACCCGCCAATGCCTGCAAGGCCCCCGGCCCGATGGAAGTCACCACGGCACAGGGCTCGTCATAGATCAGGCGCAGCGCCGTTCCCGCATGGGACATCTCCACTTCGTTGCGAAACTGATGGCAACGCACAAGCCCGGCGGCTTCATAAGCGCGCAGGGTTTCGCCCAATTCGGTTGATCCGTGACCGAAGATCACGAGGTATTTCGAAACCCCCTGCCGCAGCAATCCCAGCACCAGCGCCTCGGTCACGGGAAGCGTGACAGGCGCTTCGGATTCATATCCGTCCAGTGCAGCATCCAGACCGCCCTTGTCCGCGAACCAGGCCGCGCGTTCCGTGCGAGTCGTCGGGATGGTCATTCGTCGTCCTCCCCCAGGTGCACCGCTTGCCCAATTCGTGCCGATTCCTCGGCCCCAAGCGCGAAGCGAAGCACCGTTCGGGCCTGGCGAGCGGTCAGCATGGGTTCGCCGCCCTCCTCCAGGACGCGCAGGAAGTGCCGGGTCGACTGCACGAAGCCCTGCTCCCATCCGATCTCGATGTCGGGGTATTCGGTAACGGTGCCGTCGCGGTACAACGCAACGGGCGGCGGGGCGCCAATCCGGCCGTGCCCGCAGTTGATCCACAAGACGCCGTGGGTCCCGGTAATCTCGACACGGTCATCCTGGGCATAGTGAAGCGACGCGATCTCGAGTCCTGGAGAGTACACAACCTCAAGGTTTCCGATGCGGTTGCCGGGAAACCGGAAGGACACGATGGACGGCGCGTCAAGATGGCCACCTTCGGTCCGTTCGGTCCGGTGAATGAATGCATGCACCTCGCTCGGCCCGCCCATGAAATGCCATGCCAGCGCGAACTTGTGATGCCCGTCGTCAAACACCAGCGGCCCCCCGCCGGACCTGCCCCTGTCCTGCCGCCAGGCATCGGCCTCTTTCGGCACGGCCCAGGCGGTGCGGCTCCTGCCCGGGTTGGACTTGAGGCGGATCGACAGCGGCTCTCCGATGGCGCCCTCCTCGATCAAGGCGCGTGCCGTCATCACCGGAGGGTGGAAGATGAAATTCTCGAACACCTTGAAGGGTCGCCCGGAGGCCTCCGCCGCAGCGACAAGCCTGTCAGCTTCCTCGATGGAGATGCACATCGGCTTCTGCAGCGAAACGATCTTCCCGGCATCGATCGCCTTCAGTGCCGCATGCAGGTGCAGATGGTGCGGCAGAAGCAGTTCCACCAGGTCAACGTCGTCCCTTGCCAGCAGCCGATCCAGGTCGTCGTCGATGTAGACTTCGCCGCAACCCCACGCATGCGCCCGCTCTCTCGCCCGGTCAGGATTGCGGTCGCAGAGCGCGGTGATCCGCGCCGCCGGGTTCTGCAGATACTCGATGGCATGCAGGTCGGAAATGCGGCCGGTTCCGACAAGGGCGACTCGGACGGGCTTGCTTGTCATGGTCAGGGCCTGTCCTTCAGAAACGGGTTTCCGGCTTTGCGCACAAGCTGCCCCAGCTCCACCATGCGCGAATCCCCGATACGCACCGACGGGCCGGATATGCCCAGTGCGGCGATCATCCTGTCCCTGGAATCGAAGACCGGTCGCGCGACGCAGCGGATTCCCTCGGCGAATTCACCGTCGTCCATCGTGAACCCCCGTACGCGCGCCTGTTCGAGATCGTTCTCCAGCACGTGGCGATCGACAATTGTCTGGGCGGTATGGGAAGGCATCGCCGCGGGAATTTCGGCACCGCCAAACGCCAGAAACGCCTTGCCAAGCGCCGTGCAGTGCAAGGGCGCGAGCGAACCGATCGGATGGTCGACCTTGAGCGGGAGCGTTGAATCGACCTTGTCGACGTACCACACCCGCTCGTCCACCAGGACGGCGAGATGGGCACATTCTCCGGTCACTTCAACCAGCCGTAGCAGAATCGGTCGGCAAAGCTCCTTGCAGGCAACGACCTCGCTCAGGCTGTGCCCGTCCTTCCTGGCATCCGGATCGCGCGCAGCGCGGTAACGCCGGGATTCGTCCTGCACGGCGTATCCGGCCGCGACAAGGGACTTCAGAATGTGGGAGGCGTTGGACTTCTCGATGCCAAGCTCCTCCGCGATCCTGGTGAGTCGCATCGGTTCGGTCGAGGCGGTGAGAATGTCGAGCGCCTTGAGGCCCCGCATCAAGGATTGCAGCAGTCGCACGTTTCACCTTCCAGTCCTAACGAGATTCTCCAGGACACAAGTTTGCACATTACGCACGATTTGTTCGACATAGGGAAACTTCTTTGGATAATTCCCGTTTCTTCTACAAAGAGCCAGATTTTTTTGCCGTATGCAATCCATTTTGTTGACCTAGGGAGAAAAGCCTGCATAATTGTCTGCGCACCGCACCGGGTGCGTAGCCCCAAGAAACGGGAGGGAGAACAATCTCATGACCAGCATTTTGCGCCGGGGATTTCTCGGCACCGCCATCACCGCGCCGCTAGTGACCGCTGCCACTCTGGCGTTCGCCGACGGCCATGAGGTGACAATCAGCCACTACTTCACAGGAGAGCTCGGCCTCAAGGCGTTCCAGGAGCAGATTGACCGCTTCGAAGCGGCCACGGACTACGCCCTCAAGGACAGCCCCGTCGGACACGAGGACTTCAAGACCGACATTCTGGTTCGGGCATCGGGCAACAGCCTGCCGGACGTCTTCAGCTACTGGGCCGGCGCACGTGTTCAGTTCATCGTTGACTCGAACGCGCTCCATCCGATCGACGACATGTGGGACAACGCCGGCCTCGACAGCGTTGTTGCGAAGTCCGTCGCCGACAGCGCAACGATGTACAACGGCAACCGCTATCTCGTGCCGTTCAACTATCACTACTCGGGCGTCTTCTATAACAAGGCCGTCTTCGCCGATGCGGGAATCGATGAATTGCCCACGGATTGGGAAGGCTTCGTCGCACTGTGCGAAGAGTTGAATGCCAAGGGCGTCACGCCGATCGCGCTCGGCTCCATGAACCGCTGGCCCGCACAATTCTGGTTCGACTACCTCCTGCTGAGGACCGCCGGGCCGGACTACCGTGCGCGGCTGATGGCAGGCGATGCGTCCTACGACGATCCCGAGGTCCACACCGCCATGGGAATGTGGAAGGATCTCGTGGACGCGGGCCATTTCGCGGAAAACGCCAATGCTGATTCCTGGACCGACGCGTCCGACAAGGTCGCCCGCGGCGACGCTGCCATGACGCTCATGGGAACCTGGATAACCGGATACTGGAACGGCCTGGGTCTGGTGCCAGGAGAGGACTACGACTTCTTCCCGTTCCCTAGCATCTCGGAAGGCGTGGCAGAGGCCTCGGTCGGACCCGTCGACGGACTGGTCATGGCAGCCAACGCCGCAAACGTGGACGGCGCCAAGGCATTTCTCGAATACATGGTGTCAAACCCCGACGTGCAGGCCGCCTGGAGCAAGGCGCAGGGGGCGCTCTCGGCGAATGTCAATGTCGATCCGTCCAACTACAATTCCGTGATGCTGAAAGCCTTCGAGACGGTTGCGGCATCCGAGGTCTTCGCCTTCAACTACGATCTGGCAACGCCGCCGCCAGTCGCGGAGGTCGGGCTGTCAATGTTCTCGCGTTTCATGGATGATCCGTCCAAGCTGGACGAAATCCTCGCGCAGGTGGCCACGGACGCCTCGGCGGCTTTCGAGCAGTAACCGACATGCGCCGGGCGGAACGGCATCCCGCCCGGCGCGCTGACCGGAGACATCGATGGAGACACAGAACCGTCTCTGGCGGGTCTTGTTGCTTGCCCTGCCGATCCTCGTGTTTTCGGTTCTGGTGATCTGGCCGCTACTGAGTTCGTTCTACTACAGCTTCACGAACTGGAACGGGTTCAACCGTGACTACGAGTTCCTTGGCCTGAGGAATTTTGCCAAGATCTGGACTGACCGGCTGTTCTTCGATGCCATCGTCAACACGACAATCTGGATGGTGGCGGCGTTGGTCCTGCCCACGCTGACGGGCCTCTTCCTGGCACTGCTGCTTGATCGGCAGGTCCGGGGCGCACGGATTTTCAAGACCGTCTTCTACCTGCCGATCTGCCTGTCCGCCATCGTCGTGGGCCAGATCTGGATCTGGATCTACCAGCCGGACTGGGGCCTGCTGAACACCATTGTGAAACTGGCAGGCAATCCGGACTTCAACTACGCCTGGCTTGCGCGGCCCGACAGCGCCCTCTTTGCCGTGATAGTCGCCTGGTCATGGCAACAGACAGGCCTCTCCATGGTCATCTACCTTGCCGGGCTCACCTCGATCCCTTCGGAAATGCTCGAGGTCTGCGAAATCGAGGGAGCAACGGCGTGGCAGCGCATCTGGCGCGTGGTGATCCCGCTGCTGACCCCGTCCACCGTCGTCGTCGTGGCGCTTTCGATGATCAATTCGCTCAAGGGGTTCGACATACTCTACATCATGACGGGTGGCGGGCCGTTCAACTCCTCCGACACGCTTGCCATGCACATGTACAACGAGAGCTTCAAGAAATACCTGATGGGATACGGAAGCGCGATTTCGGTGGTGCTCTTCCTGATCGCGCTCACCATCATCGGCGTCTATTTCCGGCAGCTGAGGAAAGTGGACGAGATCTATGGTTGATGTCGCCGCGTCGGTGCCGGCCCGGTTCAACCCATGGCCGGCAACCGTGTTCGTGGCGCTCTGCATCCTCGCGGCGCTGTTTCTCGCCCCGACGGCGGGCGTGCTCCTGTCGTCGGTGAAGACGACGCGCGCCATAGCGCTTGGAGATCTCTGGTCGGTTCCGGACCGGATCTATCTCGAGAACTACGCCGAGGTGCTCTTCAACCCGGCGGTTCATCGCTATTTTGTCAACACGCTGCTGGTCACGGTGCCAGCCACCTTCGCGTCGATCGCGCTTGGCGTGCTTGCAGGCCACGTGTTCGCCAAGCTGCCCTTCCGCGGCAGCAACATCCTGTTTCTCATTGTGGTCTCGGGCATGTTCTTCCCGCCCCAGGTCATCCTGGTTCCGCTGTTCAGGCTCTTCAACGGGCTCGGACTGATCGACACGCTCTGGCCGATAATCCTGGTCCATACCGCGCTGGGAATCCCGATCTGCACGCTGCTCATGCGCAATTTCTTCGCCGCGGTGCCGAATGCGCTTCGCGAGGCGGCGCTCATCGAGGGGGCCAACGAGTGGCAGGTGCTGACACGGGTTTCGCTGCCGCTCAGCCTTCCGGCGCTTGCGGTTCTGGCAACCCTGCAGTTCACCTGGATCTGGAACGACTTCCTGTGGCCACTGATCTTCACCCAGTCGGACGACAAGCGCACCATCATGATCGGCATCGTCAACCTGCGGGGACAGTACACGGTCGCCTGGGGCGTGCAGGGCGCGCTTTCCCTCGTTGCAAGTCTTCCGACGCTCGTCATCTTTCTCTTTTTCCAGCGGTACTTCATCAAGGGGATGACCATGGGCGCGATCAAGGGATAGGGCATGGCACGGGTCGAACTGAGAAGCATACGCAAGTCCTTCGGTGCAACCGAAGTGATCCGGGACGTGGACCTGAGCATCGACAAAGGCGAGTTCGTGGTCTTCGTCGGCCCTTCCGGATGCGGAAAGTCCACCATCCTGAGACTGATTTCCGGGCTCGAATCCGTTTCCTCGGGGCAAATCCTGTTTGACGGCAAGGACATGACCCGAACGGCTCCTTCCAAGCGCCAGTTGGCCATGGTGTTTCAATCCTACGCGTTGTTTCCCCATCTGACCGTGGCGGAGAACATCGGCTTCGGCCTCAGCTTGGCAAAGACTCCGAAGGCGGAAATCACCCGCCGCGTCGTGGAGGTGGCGAAGACGCTGCAGCTCGACTCGCTTCTCGATCGTACGCCTCGACAGCTGTCCGGGGGGCAGCGCCAGCGGGTCGCCATCGGGCGCTCCATCATACGAAACCCGAAGGTGTTCCTCTTCGACGAGCCCCTGTCGAATCTCGACGCCGCGCTGCGCGTGAGCATGCGGCTGGAAATCGCGCGTCTGCACAGGGAGCTTGGCGACGTGACGATGATCTACGTGACGCATGACCAGATCGAGGCGATGACGCTGGCTGACCGGATCGTCGTGCTGAACGGAGGGCGAATCGAGCAGGTCGGAACTCCGATGGAAATTTACGAGAACCCGGCGAACACCTTCGTCGCAGGCTTCGTTGGAGCGCCTTCGATGAACTTCATCCGCTGCAATGTCGACATGGATGGCGTGGCGCGGTTTGGACCGGCCAGTGTCTGCCCGACCCGGCCGCACGAGGTCTCCGGTGACGCCTTGCTTGGCATCCGGCCCGAGCACCTGGCTCTCGTCGATTCCGGTCAAGGCACGTTTGATGCCGAAGTCGAACTGGTTGAGCGGCTGGGTGCCGAAAGCCTTGTCTATCTGCACGCTCCGTTTCTCGAAAAACCGGTCACGGTACGTACCGGCGGCAAACTCAGCCTGAGCGGACGGCAAGCGGTCGGCGTGCAGGTCGATCTGACGAACCTTCACGTCTTCTCGCCCGCGAGCCCGGCATTCAAGCCGGATTCCTGAGCGTCGTTCCGTGCCACGCGAGGCGGCGAAGCTGCCGCGAAGAATGGCCATCGCCCCGGTCGTCGTGCCGACCGGCGGGTCCGCCGCCCTTGACCGTCACCAACTCCATTCGAGCCCGCACCCGCCGCAAGCGAAGCCGGCAACGTGCGCCCCTGTTCGGGCCTCATTCGTCACAGCGAGCTTGCGGCCTCAGGCACCGCTCGCGTCATCGGTCCGCTTCGTTCGCCGACGGCTTCCACGGGGAACCCTGCGCTCGCGCGATTCCGGTTCGCTGGCATTGCCGGGCCAGTCAGGCCCAAGCTGGTCGCGAAGCGCGCGTGGTCGCACTTCGATGACCTCTCCCGGCTGCAACTCGCCCAACTGGAACGGGCCGTAGCTGATCCGGATCAGGCGATTGACGGAAAACCCGATGGCTTCCATCGCGCGCCTGATCTCGCGGTTCCTGCCTTCGCGAAGCGCAATGGTCGTCCAGGCGTTCCCGCCCTGCTGGCGATCAAGCCTCACGCTCATGGGACGAAAGCGCTCGCCGCCGACTTCGATGCCCTTCGCGAGCGGCGCAAAGCTGTCCCTGCCGGGCCTGCCGTGCAGGCGAACCCGGTACTTGCGGACCCACCCTGTCGACGGCAATTCGAGGCGGCGCTTGATGCCCCCGTCATTTGTCAAGAGCAGAAGCCCTTCGGAATCAATGTCGAGGCGACCGATCGACAGGACCCGGGGCAGCGAGTCCGGCAAGCTGTCGAAGACCGTTGGCCGTCCTTTTTCGTCACGGGTCGATGTCACCAGGCCCCGAGGCTTGTTGTAGAGCCAGACGCGCGCCGGTTCGCGGTTGCCGAGCGCCTTTCCGTCAACCGTGATTCTGTCGGCCTCACTGACGTTCAGTGCCGGACTCTCTATGGGCGTGCCATTCACGGTCACGCGTCCTGCCGCAATCATCCGTTCGGCGTCGCGGCGGGACGCAACGCCGTGGCGAGCCAGAACCTTGGCAATCCGTTCGCCTGCAACCTCGGCCATGGACGCGGCTTACCGCGACGAGCGGTCGACGGAAAGTCGTCGCGGCGCACGCGGGCCATGGAATCTCATGCCGAACAAGCGATCGCGGATAGTGGCGCTCGAACTTCGCGGCGCGGCCGACTCTCGGCATGCATCGTGCGGGACAGCGTGAAGTCGGAAGGATGACGATGGCCGCAGAGACGCGCTTGAACGCCGTGCATCCCTTCCTTCCCCGCTCCTCGCCGAACATGGAAGGCACCCGCGGGGACAGAACCCGGAGAACCGCTTCGACCAAGTGTCGTTCGTTTCGGGTATCCGCAATTCATGGTTGATCTGGTCGAAACGCGCAATCGTCAAGAATCCTCGGCAGCGTCGACAGGGCCGTTGAAGTCACCAATGGCGGGTGCCGATGCGGTCGCCGGCCCAAGCACGGCAATGGCGTTCTTCATCTGGTTGACCGTGGTGCCCGTGGTTCTCCAAATTCCTGCATTGACGACCTGAAGCCGAACGCAGGTCCGGGATTCGGCTACGGAGCGTTCTTCGGTTGGCATTCAATCAGAAAGCGCATCATCTCCGTTGCATCCTTGTCGGTGTGGAACCGCACCATCTTTTCGTTGAAGTCCTGCAACCGGGCTGCTGGAATTGAAATGGCATCGACACCAAGGGACATGAGAATGCCGTTCATCATGAAGCGGGATGTCCGCTTGTTTCCGTCGAAATGGAATTGCTGCAACGCTCCAAACAGGAAGTAGGCCATGCCACGTTCAAGTGCATTGGAAACTTCAGAAGCCAAAGCCTTGATGCCTTCGACATAGACCCGGTTCAGATCAGGCGCGCCCTCCTTCGTGGGCAGCGGCCAATGCCGCTCTTCCCGGCCCAGGCAATCGCTTGGCCAAACGGTCAGGTTCAGGGGGTCTCCCTCGCCTCGGAAGTGCCCCGGATCAAGCGCCTCACCTTTAGCGACAAGGCGATGGAGCTCATCCGACACGGGCCTTTCCACGCGGAACTCGCCGTCATGAACCAACTTGAACAGTTTATTCGCGGCCTCACCGAGATTGTGAATCTGCTGCTGGTCAGCAAGCTTTCGCCCACCAACCGTGATGCCTTCAAGAAGAGTCTGGACTTCCGGATAGGTGAAGGGGTTTCCCTCAAGCGCACCTGCGTCATAGACAAACTCGGCAATGGATTGCTTGTAACGGAACGCCGCGCGTTCAACAGACGTCCCGCGGCCCGCCGGGACAGCAGCCCTATTCCACGAGAACCCCATCTTTTCGAAAATCTGCATCGGCGTGCCTCAAACGACGACAATCACGCATCGCGAATGCAGATACTGCCGGCATGAGCGCTCATCAACCATTGACGGCAGATATCCCGGTTTCGAATCGCCGCATGCGCGACGCAGCAACCGAAGACGCCAGGGCCCATGCGCGAAAGTCGGAAACGCTGGATTTTCAAAAGCAGATCAAGGCAGAAACTTGCTGAACATCGTTTGCGTTGAGGCCTGCGCCAACACGATCCGGCACGCAAACGTTCTTGACGTTAGCGTGCAATGCCATGTTGGCGCAATCCGAGCTGCTGTTCCCAAACGGCTCGCTCGAACCCGCCGAAGAACGAACATCTGAGTCGTGAACTCGACCGGCATGCGCCTGCCGAGCGCTCTCAAACTCTGCATGTCGGCATCTTGCGGCCCGTCTTGGATGCCAAGAACCCGTGACCGCAGCAAAGGACGGGGGACCGGTCAGCGACGATACGGGTATCCGACAGGAGGGACCTATCCAAGCGAGGTCCCTGGCCTCAGCCTGGCACCGCTCAGCCCTGGGCTGCTCCACCGCGTTTGGCCGCTCGCGCGGCAGGCGCTCCATTCGATCCGCGCTTCGTCCAACTGCCGAGACCAAGTGCGCGAAAGCCTCTCGAAGAGGGATTCTTGCTTCCGAAGCATCGTTCTGCAGCATCTCGCCGCGCGTCTTGCGCGCACTGGATCCGTCATCACGGGGCAAATTCGCTTGCTGCGCCATTGACGCCGGAATCCGGCCGACTATTCTGACCATTGCCCTGTATGCCATTCAGACGCCTGGGCAGGAGTTGCCCGAGTTCGGTTCGCCTCGGGTTCGACAGACCCGGTTTCTACATTGTCGGAGTGCGATGACAAATGGGATGCAGCCCGACGATACCGCGGAGCACCGGATGAGCAGCGGCCATCATGGCAACGAGACGTCCCGGCTCGCAGAACCCGTTGCGGTCGTGGGCATGGCGTGCCGTTTCCCTGGCGCACCCGACATTCCCTCCTTCTGGCACCTCCTCGAAACCGGTGGCAACGCGGTGACGGACGGCGCGCCGGCCTCTGGCCCGAACCGCCTTGAAGAACTGTTCAAGGATCCCCGGAACCTGCAAGGCGCGTGCCGTTACTGCGCCTATGTCGACGATATCGACCAGTTCGACGCGAGGTTCTTCCGAATCTCGCCGGTTGAAGCCGAACTGCTCGACCCCCAGCAACGGATGATGCTGGAGACGAGCTGGCAGGCGCTCGAGGATGCGGGAATGGACCCTGACCGGCTCAAGGAGAGCCTGACCGGCGTCTATTCCGGCATCAGCAACGACGAGTACCGAATGCTCGTCACCGACTCGGAGAGACCTGGGGAGGCAGCGGCGTCATTATACGCCCTGAGCGGCACCAACTTGAACGGTACCTGTGGGCGGGTTTCTTTCGTGCTGGGTTTCATGGGTCCGGCAAAGGCCGTGGACGCCGCCTGCGCATCGTCACTCCTGTCAGTGCACGACGCGGTCGCGGACCTTCAGCAGGGCAAGGCGGACCTGGCAATTGCCGGTGGCGTTCAGGCCATTCTCAACAGCCGCATCTTCGAGCTGCGCGCCGATTCGATGATGTTGTCTCCGGACGGCCAGTGCAAGGCATTCGACTCGTCGGCAAACGGGTACGTGCGCGGCGAAGGCTGCGGCGCCGTGGTCCTGAAGCGCTTGCGCGATGCGGAGGCCGACGGCGACCGGATTTGGGCGGTCATCCGGGGCGCCGCCGTGAACCATGGCGGTGCCAGCGTTGGCCTGACCGTGCCGCACGAACCGGCGCTGGAAAAGGTGATCGAAGCGGCGTTGTCGCAGGCCGGCATTCCGGCTTCGGACGTCGACTACCTGGAGGCGCACGGCACCGGCACCGCAGTCGGGGACCCGATCGAGATCAACGCCGTTGCCAGGGTCTATGGCAAGGGCCGCAAGGCCGACCAGCCGCTTCTGGTCGGATCCGTGAAGACCAACCTCGGACATCTGGAATCAGCGGCCGGAATCGCCGGCCTGATAAAGGCGGTCCTGGTCATGCAGCGCGGCGTGATCCCGAAACACCTGCATTTCAGGGATCCTAACCCGAGCGTGGACTGGGATGGGCTGCCGTTGCAGGTGACCTCGTCCATGATGGACTTGCCCGCCCGGAACGGGCGACCGCGCGTGGCCGGCGTGAACTCGTTCGGCATTTCCGGAACGAACGTCCACTTGCTGGTCGAGGAGTATCCGGCGTCTGGCACGGCGCCGTACGCACCGGACCGTGTCGTGGGACCCGGTCAGGCAGTGGTCGTTCAGCAGCCTCCCAAGGTCACCATCGATCCGACGCGGCACGGGCAGGCGTGCCAGAAGCGCGAGGTACGGCTTCTGCCGCTGTCCGCCAAGTCCGGGCAGGCCTTGCGCGATCTCGCCAAACGGTACCTGTCGTGGCTCGACGAGCAGCTTGACGCGTTTTCCGCCGAAGGCGGGCTTCCGGAACAGGTGCTCGCGGACATGGCCTGGACGGCGGGTGTCGGGCGATGCCATTTCGATTGCCGTGCCGGTCTCACCTTCGACTGCGTCGGCCAGCTGCGGAAACAGCTTGAAGGATTGGCGGAGACGGGTCTCCAGGAAGCGCCACGCGCAGTTGCCACGGTCGCGTTCGCCTACACGGGCCAGGGAAGCCAGTGGGCGGGCATGGGGCGCGACCTGTACGATCGCGAGCCGGTGGCCAGGATGGTCTTCGACCGTTGCGAGGAAGTCTTCCTCGAAGAACGTGGCACATCGCTGCTGGACGTGATGTTCGGCCGCGACGGCAACGGACAGCTGGGCGACACCGCCTGGGAACAGCCGGCACTCTACGCGCTCGAGTGCGCGCTGACCGCGCAATGGGCAAGCGTCGGGATCCGCCCCGACATGGTGCTCGGGCACAGCGTCGGAGAGATCGCCGCGGCGCAAGCGGCGGGCGTGTTCAGCCTTGAGGACGGCATGCGTTTCGCCGCCACGCGCGGCTTGCTGCTGTCGCAAACGGAAGGGGGCGCCATGGCCGCCGTCTTCGCGCCGCCGGACAAGGTTGAGGCCGCGGTCCGGGCGGCAAACGCGGAGTCTGGCGGTGTCGGCGTGAACATGGCAGCGGACAACGGCCTCCACCAGGTGGTCAGCGGGCCCGTCGCGGATATCGAATCGCTCTCGACTCGCCTCGAATCGGAAGGTGTCCGGGTGCGTCGATTGAACACGACACGGGCATTCCACAGCGCGCTCATCGAACCGGTTCTCGACGCGCTCCAGGCCTCTCTCGATCACGTCACCGTCCAACCGCCCGAATTGACCGTGGTCAGCAACCTGACCGGCCGGGCGGTGAATGGCGGCCAGTTGCTGGACGGCGCCTATTGGCGCAGGCATGCGAGGGAACCAGTCGCGTTCGCGAGCGGCGCCAGGACGCTCGCGGAGCTCGGTGCCGACGTGATTCTCGAAATTGGCCCTGGCTCCGTGCTGGCCCCCATGGCGTCCTCTGCCTGGCCGGAATCGGCGCCCGCCCCTGTCGTGCTGTCGAGCCTTCGGCCTGCGCCGACCGACTCGCCGGAAGGCTCCGGGAGCATTGCCGAAGCCGTCGCGGGTGCCTACCGGTCGGGGCTGCCGATCCGATTCGAGGGACTTTTTCCGGGAGAGACCCGCCGCCGCATCTCGGTGCCCGGCTACCCCTTCCAGCGCGAGCGCTATTGGCTGAGCGCACCAAGGCAGCGGCGTTCCGTCGAGGGACACCCGCTGCTGGGCCTGCGACGGGAGTCGGCAAGCGGCGAGATCACGTACGAAACGGATCTGTTCCCCAAGGACCCGGAGTGGCTCAACGATCATCGCGTGTTCGAGCGGGTCATCGCGCCGGGAGCGCTCTATGGCACGATGGCTGCGTCGGCATCACGGGCCGGAGCAAGCGGGCCCGTGGTCGTCGAAGACATGCAACTGCACAACCCGCTGGTGTTCGCGGAGGAGGCCCAGGGAGACGAAGCCGGCACGAACGGCCGAAAGGTGCAGATCTTGATCAGCGATTCCGGCGACGAGGGGCCGGGCCGATTGCAGATACTGAGCAAGGGATCGGCCGAGACGGAATGGACGCTGCATGCCGAATGCAGGGTAGCTGGCGGGACAAGCGCGCCGGGTGCCGTCGAGCGCGTGGATCTTGAACGCCTGAAGGACGAACTGTCTCCCGTGGACGCATCTGTCCTGTACCAGGCCAGGGCAAGCACCGGCATCGATCTCGGCGGCAGTTTCCGCTCGCTCGGCAACCTGTGGGCGCGGCAGGGCGAGGCCCTGGGCGAGGTGTCATTGCAGGACGGTGCCGGCCTGACCGGTCCGGAAATCCATCCGCTCGTGCTGGACGGGTGCTTTCAGGTTGTGGCTGCGGCGCGCATTCAGGGATCCGCAGAGGACGAGACGACCTACCTGCCGTTTGGCTGGGAGCGTCTTTGGCTGGCCGCGGATGTCTTTCCCGAGAAGGTGGTCTGTCACGTTCGCATGCACGCGGCAACAGAGGATTCGCAGGCTGAGACGGGCGTGCCTGCGGAGGTCCTGAGCGGAGAACTGCGCATCTACGATCTCGATGGCGCCCTGCTTGGCGGACTGGACGGGTACACGATAAAGCGGGCGACACGCGCCGCGCTCTTCTCGGCGATCGAAGGCGTGAACGACCTGCTGTACGAGGTGGTCTGGCGCGAACGCTCCCTCGTGCCGGCAATCATCGCCGCGGACTTCCTGCCGGAGCCGGCGGTTGCAGCGGGCGGCTTGATGCCGCTTGCAGACTACCTTGAAGAAGAGGGCGTGGCGCGGGCCCACCGGTCTGCGCTTCTTTCGGACCTTGACCGATGGTCGCGCGCGCGCGCGATCTGGACTTTGGAGAAGCTCGGCTGGCGGCGCAGCGCGGGCGAGATCGTGGAGTCCGAGGAACTTCGCCGGCAGCTTGGCGTCATGGACGAGCACAAGCGTGTCTTCCGCCGAATTCTTGAGATGCTGGCCCGGTCCGACGTGTTGCAGGAGGACGGCGATCGTTTCGTCGTCAAGGCTGGGCATGACGATCCCCTGCCCGAAGACGTTCGGCCGGACCCGGAGTCGTTCGCAGACAATCTTGCCGAGCTTCATCCTCACGGCGCGACGGAGATCGGGTTGTTCCGACGCTGCGGGGCCGCGTTGCCGGACGTGCTTCGCGGCGAGATGGACCCGCTCACGCTGCTGTTCAGCAGCGGCTACCCGACCCCGGGCGACCTGTATCTGGACGCGCCGATCGCGCGCGCGGCCAACCGGCTGCTCAGGGACGCGGTCCGGGCGCTCGTGGCCAAGCTGCCCGCTGGACGGCGTCTGAGGGTGATCGAGGTCGGTGCGGGCACAGGATCGGCAACCGCTTCGGTTCTGCCGGAACTTCCCGAAGGCCGGTTCGACTACATGTACACGGACATTTCGGCTGGATTCTTCGCGGAAGCGGAATCGCGCTTCGGAGATGGCGGAGGTTGCATCGAGTACCGCCCCCTGAACATAGAAAACGATCCGGTGGCCCAGGGCTTCGACGCGCATGCCTACGATCTGATCATTGCATCGAACGTGCTTCATGCCACGCGCTATCTCGATGAGACTCTCGGTCATTGCCTGACGCTGCTCGCGCCGTCTGGACAGATGGTGGCGCTCGAGAACCTCCGCGGTCAGGGCTGGATGGACCTGACGTTCGGACAGCTCGACGGCTGGTGGAGATTTGCCGACGACTATCGACCGCATCACGCATTGGCGAGCCCGGACGTGTGGCGCCGTGCGCTTGGAGATGCGGGATTTGACGCCGCGGAAATCCTTGGCCTAGACGCATCCAGACCTGACGAGATGCCGGATCGCGGCGTGATCGTCGCGAAAGGCCCGGACAAGGTGTCGGAAGCGCCCGGGACGTGGGTGCTCGTTGCAGACCGCGGCGACATGGCCGCGGAGCTTGCGGATGGACTGGCGGCGCGGAACCAGACCGTCCTCGTCGTGAGCGACGGCTCGGAATGCGGGAAGAAGTCCGAAACGAACGGCGTCGCGACGGCAAGTGTCGATTTCAAGCGGCGCGAATCGTGGCAAGCGCTCCTTGAAGACCTTCCGGACGATGCGCCATTCAGCGGGGTGGTGCATCTCCCGGCGCTCGAAGGCCATGGCGCAGGGGCATCCACGGGCGACATCGCGCAGGATGTGCAGCATGCCGGGGCGAGTGCCCTGGCGCTCGTTCAGGGGGTGATCGACTCCGACCGCATCCCGGGCAAGGGCATCTGGTTCGTCACGAGGGGCGCCCAGGCATTGGAGCGCGAGACCAATGGGGCGCTGGCCGGAGCCACGTTGTGGGGGTTCGGCAAGGCGGTCGCGCGCGAGGCGGCACACCTCGTGCCACGCATGATCGACCTGGATCCGACGGTCATCGCGCCAGCGGCCGATCTCGTTGACGAACTCATGTATCCGGATTCGGAAAACCACATCGCCGTGCGCCGGGGAGTTCGCCAGGCCGCGCGCCTGGTTCGGACGGAAGACGGTCCGGAACGGCTGGACCTGCCGCAGGAAGCGGATTGGGTCCTGACACCGGATCCAACGGGTGTGTTCGAGAAGCCCTGCGTCACGCAGCTGCCCGCGCTGCCCCTCGAGGGACGGGAAGTGCGTGTCGCGGTGGAGGCTGCCGGACTGAACTTCTGGGACGTGTTCCGTTCGCTGGGATTCATCGAAGAAGGCAACCTGGGGCGGGAGATGTGCGGCCGCGTCGTTGCGGTGGGTCCGGAAGTGGCCAACGTCTCTGCAGGCGACCAAGTCGTCGGCCTGGGCTTTGGCGCGTTCGCCGGGGAAATGGTGACGCACGAGGAACTGGTGGCGCCCGCGCCTCCGGACATCCCGGTGTCGGGCCTCGCCACGGTGCCAAGTGCATTTGTTTCGGCAGCGCTCTCCTATGAATTGTCCGGCCTTGAGGCCGACGACCGCGTGCTGATTCACGCCGGCGCCGGCGGCGTGGGGCTGGCGGCGATCCAGCTGGCGCGGGCCGCCGGTGCGGAGGTCTTCGCGACCGCGAGCGCGCCGAAGCAGGCCTACCTGAAGTCGCTCGGCGTCAAGCATGTTTTCGACAGCCGGCAGACGGACTTCGGCAAGGAGATTCTCGACGCCACGGACGGCGCGGGCGTTACGGTGGTCCTGAACAGCCTGACAAGCGAGGGCTTCATCGACGCCAGCCTGTCCTGCCTTGCACAGGGTGGCCGGTTCGTGGAACTGGCGAGACGCGACATTCTCAGCGTGGAGGAAATGGCCGCCCTTCGACCGGATGTTGCCTACGACATCCTGGAACTCGACGTCCTGAAGAAGACCGATCCGGAATGGGTGGGACGGGTCCTCAGGGACGTCGTGGCCCGGGTTGCGGCAGGTGAACTCAAGCCGCTCATCCACAGCCGCTGGCCACTCGCGGAAGCCGGGGCCGCACTGAGATTCATGCGGTCCGCGCGACACCTCGGGAAGATCGTCGTCGCTGCGCAGCCGCTGGCGTCAGGCCGGCTGAGGGAGGACCGCACCTATCTTGTAACCGGCGGCTTGGGCGGCATCGGACTGGCCGTGGCCGAATGGCTTGCGGACCTTGGCGCCGGGACGATAGTGCTGAACGGTCGACGATCTCCTGGTGAGGACGCGCAGGAGGCCATTCGCGCGCTCGAGGGTCGCGGCGTGACGGTACGTGTCGAACTCGCCGACGTGTCGAAGGATGCAGCGGTCGACGAGATGCTGGCCCGGATGGACGAAGAGCTTCCTCCGCTCGCAGGCGTCATCCACAGCGTCGGCGTGCTGTCGGACGGTGCGCTGACAAACCAGAACTGGGACCGATTCGAAACGGTGCTCTGGCCGAAGGTTCTCGGCGCCTGGCATTTGCACCGTGCGACCGCGAACCGCGATCTCGACCTCTTCCTCCTGTTTTCCAGCCGCGTCGGCGTCATGGGCAATCCGGGCCAGGCGAACCATGCATCGGCGAACGCATTCCTGGACCAGCTTGCCGGTCACCGCCGGGCGCTGGGTCTTCCCGGCCAGGCCATCGCCTGGGGCGCGTGGTCCGAAATCGGCGAAGCGGCGGAGCAGAAGGACCGGATCGAGCGGCAGAGGTCCGCCCTCGGCGGTCGCTGGTTTACGCCACAGCAGGGCATAAGGGCGCTTGACAGACTCGTGCGCCAGGACGTCACGACGTCCGTCGTGATGGCCATGGACTGGTCCGTCTTCGAGGAAGCCGTGGACGACCGCCCGGCCTTTCTCGAGGACCTCCTCTCGTCGGTCGCCGAAGACGGAGCAGATGCCGGCGTGTCTTCGGAAGACCTGCTCTCCCGGCTTGCCAACGCCAATGCGGAAGAACGCGATAGCCTGCTGGTGACGTTCCTGCAGCAGGAACTGCAGGCGGTGCTTCGGTTGCCGTCGGCGCCTGCGCCAACCGTCGGGTTCTTCGACCTCGGAATGGACTCGTTGATGGCGGTGGAACTGCGCAACCGGCTCAATCGCGCATTTGCCGGACAGTGCAAGGTGTCGAACACGGTGGTGTTCGACTATCCCGAGATCCAGGCGCTGGCCCGCCACATTGGCGACGAACTCGGCGAAATCGATTCCGAAGCGGCGCCGCGACCGTCGCCCGATCCACAGCCCAAGGCACGGCGGGCGCAAGAACCGCAGCCGCCAGCGCAACCGGCGCCCAAGCCGCAGCCCGAAGCACGGTCGGTGCCGGAGCAACAGCCCAAGGCGCCGCCGGTGCCGCAGGTCCAGCCGGCGTCGGAGCGTTCCAGCGGCGTTCAGCATGACCAGGAACGGATCGCGATTGTCGGCATGGCGTGCCGCCTCCCCGGCGCTCCAGATCTGTTCAGCTACTGGCGCCAGCTCAAGGCAGGCGCCGAAGCGGTGACTGACGGGCGTCGTGATGAAGGCCCATGGAGCGGCATCATCGGAGACCCGACGGCCGCGGAGGCCACGAATCGCCGAGGCGGCTTCGTCGAGGGTCTCGACAAGTTTGACGCGAAATTCTTCGGCATACAGCCGATCGAGGCGCGAAAGATGGACCCCCGCCAGAGGATGTTGCTCGAGACGAGCTGGCATGCACTTGAGGATGCGGGCATCGATCCCGGACTGCTCAAGGGCACCCGCGCAAGCGTGTTCGCCGGTTTGGGCAGCAGCGAATACCGGGACCTGATCGCGGCCGCGGGCCAGGATGACAGCTATCTCGGAACGGCTGCGAGCGTGGCAATCGGACGGATCGCGTTTTCGTTCGGTTTCATGGGGCCGGCGGTCCCGCTCGACATGACCTGCGCTGCTTCGCTGGTGGCCGTGCACCAGGCGGCTGCGAGCCTCAGGCAGCGCGAAGTTGATCTGGCCCTTGCCGGGGGCGTGCATGCGATCCTCTCCCCACCCGTCATGCGGTTCATGCGCGAGTATGGCATGTTGTCACGCACCGGGCTGTGCCGGACATTCGATGCCGACGCGGACGGCTTCGTGCGCGGCGAAGGCTGTGGCATCGTCATACTGAAGCGTCTCAAGGACGCCGAGGCGGACGGCGACCGCATCTGGGGTGTCGTCCAGGGCTCAGCGGTCAACCAGAATGGCGCCGCGGCGGCGCTCACGGTCCCGAACGGAACCGCCCAGGAGCGTCTTTACGAGGAGGCGTTGGCGCAGGCAGGCATCGCGCCTCGGGATCTCGATTACCTTGAAGTGCATGGCACGGGGTCGGAACTGGGGGACCCGATCGAAGTGCGTGCGGCCTCTGCGGTCTACGGCCGCGAACGTGATGCGGAGCGCCCGCTCCTGCTCGGCACTGTCAAGACGAACATCGGTCATCTCGAAGCGGCCGCAGGGGTCGCGGGCCTCATCAAGGTCTTGCTCTCCATGAGGCATGGCGTGATTCCGAAGCACCTGCATTTCAGGAATCCCAACCCGCACATCGATTGGGACGAGCTTCCGGTGCAGGTGACGGCGCAAGAGACGGCCTGGCCGCCAGCGCCTCATCGCCAACCGACGGCCGGAATCAGCGCATTCGGCATTTCGGGCACGAATGCCCATCTGCTTGTCGAGGGATACAAGGCACAAATTGGCGAAGCCGGGCAGAGCGGCGTGCAACGTTCCCCGGCCGGGTCCGCGCAGCGCGTATCGGCGCGTCTGCCGATGTCTCCTGGGAACGGGGAACTGGTGAACGGCGGGCTCAAGCCACGCGGCATGCGCCTGCTGCCCCTGTCGGGCAAGTCCTCCAGTGCACTCAAGGACTTGGCCGACCGGTATCTCGGTTGGCTCGACGAACACGCAGCGGACATCTCGTCCGACGTCGATGCTGGCATGTCGTTTCTTGCTGACATGTCGTGGACGGCAGCCATCGGGCGCAGTCACTTCGAGTGTCGGGCGGGCGTCATCTTCAAGGACGTTCCGACACTGACTGAAGGACTGGAGCAAGTTTCCGCAGGCGGCAGCACCGCGAAATCGCAACGGCACGAAAGGCCTGCGTTCGTCTACTCCGGAGAGGCCGGTGACTGGCAAGGAAAGGGAAGAGTGCTGTACGATTGCGAGCCAGTGGCGCGGGCAGTCCTGGAGCGTTGCGACGCGGCACTTCGCGAGGAACACGGCATGTCCCTGTTCGACACGATTTCAGGGGAAGCCCGGAATGGGGACGATCCCTTGCTGATGCAGACCTCCGCCTACGCCCTTCAATGTGCAGTGACTGCGCTCTGGTCCAGCCTGGGGATCTCGCCTGGCGCGATTTGTGCAAGCGGAATTGGCGAAATCGCGGCTGCGCAGGCGGCGGGTGTGTTCGACCTTGAAACCGGCGTTCTGCTTGCGGCGAGGCGGGGCCAACTGAATGGGAATGATGGCGTGGATTGGGCGACCGGAGATGTCGAGTCGTTCCTGGAAGGCGTTTCGCTTGCGCCTGTCCAAGTGCCGTTGCTGGACGGCAAGTCGGGCCAGATGATCCAGCCGGGAACGATGCCTGACAGATCGAACTGGAGCGCCGGCGTATTCCGTTCTCCGGAATCGTCTGACGGGCTGGCGGCGTCAGCGAACTTGGGGGAGACGACAATCGTGGAGATCGGCCCCGATGGCGAAGGCGGCCACGTTCGATCAGCGGCGAATGTGTACGAGGCAGGACTCGCGCTCGATTTTGCCGGTCTCTTCGCTGGCGAGGCGCGACGGCGCATCTCGGTGCCGGGATATCCCTTCCAGCGTCGGAGCTTCTGGTTCGATCGCGTGTGAGGGCATTGGCCCGAGACGCCCAAGGCGTGCAATTTGGCAGCAACTGATCACCGGTTCGCAAGGCTCGTGACCAGGTCAGTCCCGGAAACGCGGCGGATGCTTCGGCCGGAGGCCGGCATTTTCGAGCAATGGCTCAACACGCTTTGCCGCGGTCCATGAGGAGGCGCATGGCGCCCGCAAGTTGAGAATGCCGCCGGCGCAGAGGATCAAGGAGGCCCTTCGGCTGAAGGCGGCCGGACCGCCGCCACCGCAACCTGCGACACGGGTCTTGCCGCGTCCTTTCAAGGACCCTTCGCAGGCGATGTCAGCATCCGGATTGCACGTCCCGTCCGGGCGCGGGCGGTCGATCTACACGATTTCCTGGCCTGCCAGGAAATTCCGCAGCATTGCCGCGCACTGCTCCGGCTGCTCCAATTGCAGCAAGTGCGACGCCTCGGGCACAAAGTCATAGTCGACGTCGGAAACGTGACCCAGGTCAAATGTGGGAAGATAAGTGAATGGAAGCGTGGGGTCGGCGCCGATGACCTTCGTTGGGCAGGTCAGCGTCGTCAAGTCCAGCAAAGGCGAAAAGCTCCTCACGAATTCCGCGATCTGGGCCTCGTACTCGCGAGGACAACGGAGTTCAAATGCCTCTCCGTCGGCGGTCCTGCGAAGAGTTGATCGTGCCATGAGTTCTCGCACGCCTGGCACGACACGGGCAAATCCGGGGAAGATGGAAAGGAGTTCGGCAAATTGCTGCTCGGACTTGAATCGCACGGTTCGGTTCCGGATTGTCGCGGCCATTCGTTCCGCAGACTGGATGAACTCCTGCTCGCTGGCAGTGGGCTTGCACAGGGGCGGATCGAACAGAACCAGCGCGGAATAGGCATCGCTGAAGGAAAGGAGAGTTATCAACGCGGAAAGGGAATGGAACACGCCCACAGTCGGTTTTTCCCCGTATTGCCGAACAACGGCGGAGAGAATCGCGTCATGGTCGGAGATCAGCGTCGGAATGTTATGATTCTGCTGGTCGCCGACCTTGTTGCGTCCGTGGTTCCTGAGGTCGTAGACCATCAGGTCGAAGTCGTTGGCCAGCAAGGACCAGAACGGATAGTAAGGATCGACGGCGAGACCGTTGCCATGGCTCAGCACGAGCCGAGGACCGGATGGATTGCCGTGCTGACGCACCGTGGTTACAGTCTGCTCGTCCAACTGGACATCGCATGTCGAATGAGGGGTCGGCACCTCCCAAAGCGCCTCTTCTGGCGCGGACAGAAGACCGGATTCCTGCCGATCAGGGTCTTCGACTGGAACGTGGTTCGAAATCACTTCATGCGAGCCTGGTTGGCCGAAGCCGGGACGGTTTCACGAAATCTTAGCACTGGTCGCACGATGTCCTCGGCATGGTCCGAAATTGGCGCCGGAACTCTCGAATCATGGTTCAGTCCACGACCACCGCCTCGAGCAATTCAAGGACCGGAATTGGGCCTTTGGCGGCGGGAGCGCTGCGGCACGCATGCGCTCCCCGACTTTCTGTCAACCGCGTGCGTCAATAAAGTTCACAAGATCCCGCAGGGTCTCGAATTGCCGGCACTCTTCGGCGGCCAGTCCTAGACTGAACTCTTCGTTGACAAGCTTGAAAAACGAGACGCAATCCACCGACGACACGCCGGAGTCGACGAGCTTTGCGTCAAAATTGGGCTCGCGGCCAACGTCCAGATTGTCGTCAATGATCTTCTTGATGCGGTCTTCGGTTGATGACATGAGAATTTGCCTCCTCCAGCAGAGATTCGACAGACGCAAACTCACGCCCGCCCTACAGAACTTCCCGAATCATGACACGGGGAGTCGAAGCCCCGCGCCGCAGAAGCGGTTCGGGAATTATAGGGGTTTCGACGGCACTGAAAAGCGCCATTTGACCCGGCCATTTGCGTTCGCGGTCCCGGGACGTTTCCCGCGTTCCCGCGCCGTCCTTCGGTGGCCGGCGCGACAGATCGCGTCGCATTCCTTGGGACATGCCGAATTTTCCGGTTGGTCGTCAGACGGGGACACCCGCCACTGACCCCGCGCCCGTGATCCCGCGTGGCCCGCGTCATTCGCGGAGACTCCTCGTTCGAACAGGGTGCCGGGCCGGACGATGTGGCCCCGACGGGTAGTCACGTCATGCGAGGGATCGCAATCTTGGCCTCAGGAACCATCCTCTCGCAGACAGCAAGCCTCCTTGGCGCGCGGGCTTGGCATGCAATGCCCCTGCGACATTTTGTCTTGCCTTGCGGCATATGTCCGTTGCAAGGTTCAAACAGAGGCGTCGATCTTGGCCCGTCCGATGGCGATGCGGCAGGCGGGCTTCGTTGCAGGGAGCGATACCGTCACCGCGCCTCGCGCTCCGCCAATGTTGGACCGGAGCACTGCGCAACCACCTTTGGTGGCTGGCAGAATGACTGCAAAGCGGAATTCCCTGGAAAAGCAGAAAGGAGCGCGCGTCATGGCGGAGAAAAGACCGGAAACGCTCGTGGCAGATGCAGGCCTGATGAAAGGCCTTCATACCGGCATGGGATTCGCGGCGAAGGGGATGGTCGTTGCGTTCGTTGTTTTCACGATCCTGAATGTCGACTTCGCCAACGGCATCTACCAGGCGATCCGAGGTTGGATCGAGGCGTCGCTGGCGTGGTATTACATCCTGATTGTCGTGTTCATCATGGCTGTTTGCTTCTACCTCATGTTCTCGAGGCACGGATCGATCAGGCTGGGAGACGACGATGCCAGGCCGGAGTTCAGCAATTTCTCCTGGTTTGCCATGCTCTTCTCTGCAGGCGTCGGCATCGGCATATTGTTCTTCGGCGTGGCCGAGCCGATCTTCTATTTCGACAACTCGGGTGCATTCGGATATCCGAACAATCCGCACGCGGACGCGGCCGGCGTGATCGACATGAACATGAACCGTGCCGTCCATGCCATGCGCGTGACCTATTTCCACTGGGGATTCCACGCCTGGGCCATCTACGTGATCGTCGGGTTGTGCCTCGCCTATTTCGGTTTCCGCAAGAAGCTGCCGCTGACGCTGCGCTCGTCGCTCTATCCGATCATTGGCGACCGGATCTATGGCCATATCGGGCACGGCGTCGACCTTCTGGCAGTGTTCGGCACGGTCTTCGGAGTCGCGACCTCGCTCGGTCTCGGCGTGACGCAGATGGCAACAGGGCTGAACGTGCTGTTCGGAATCGATCCAGGCATAGCAACGCAGCTCATCCTGATCTTGATCATCTCGATCGTTGCGACGCTTTCGGCCGTATCTGGCGTAGGCAACGGCATCCGCATCATTTCGGAATGGAACATATGGCTATCCGTGGCACTGCTGGCTTTCTTCCTGTGCTTCGGGCCGTTCAAGTGGCTGTTGGGCTTCTTCGTGACCTCGATCGGAGACTATCTATGGAACTTCATTCCGATGGGCTTCTGGACAGCCGGCACCGAGCGGGAGATTGCCTGGCAAGGCGGCTGGACGGTCTTCTATTGGGGATGGTGGATTTCCTGGGCGCCGTTTGTAGGCATGTTCATCGCCCGCATCAGCCGCGGCCGCACGATCCGCGAATTCATGGTAGGCGTGATGTTCGTGCCCACCACGATTTCCTTCTTCTGGCTGTGCATGTTCGGAGGCAATGCCATCTACATGGAACTGATGGCCGAAGGTGGCGCAGGCACAGCAGGCATCGTCGAACTGGTGCGTGCGTGGAACCTGCCCGCGGCACTCTACGCCACCATTGACGAGCTGACCGAACTCGCGTTCCTGCAATGGCTGATGGCGGCGTTGGCGACACTGCTGCTGGCGACCTGGTTCATCACCTCATCGGACTCGGGCACCCTCGTGATCACCACAATGCTGTCCATGGGTAACGACAGCCCGCCGCAGCGTTTCCGGATCGTGTGGGGCCTCGGCGAAGGATTCGTTGCCGGAGTGCTGCTGCTGGCCGGTGGCCTCACTGCGCTGCAGACGGCATCCATCGCCGCGGCGTTGCCGATCTCGGTCATCATGCTGTTCATGACCTACGGTCTGCTGAAGTCACTGTCGGAAGACAACGCCTATGTGCCCGCAAAGGCCGCAGCATGAACGGTGAAGGTCCGCCCGCCTGAAGCGGGTGGCGTTGACGGACGCCGACGAAGTTGGCCGGCGGCCCAAGCCCGAAACGAGGTCACAGACCGCGTGCTGGCTTGGGCCGCCGGGCATTTCCGGAGCATTGCCGGTGACTTAGGATTGCGATCAAGCCGACGGCCCGAAAGATCGTCAGTGTCCCGCCTCTTGGCATTCCGCCCGTGCCGAACGGACCGCCCCGCATCTTCGCCACATCCAGCGCCGGCGCCACCTCGCAATCAGGCAACGAACGCAACATTGCAGGCCTTCTCTCATTGGCAAGGCAGGAACATCCGGCAGGTCGCGAAACATGGATGATGACGTGTCGAGACGCAGCGCGGTCGCGCCGCAATCGACATGACGCGGGAAGCATGGAAGGCGCCATGAACGACATGAGCGGGTGCCCATGGGACGGGGCAGGATCCGGTTCCCGGTCGAACCGGGCACCGTCCTCGAGTGCCGTGCCGGCAGCGCAAAACTGCGATCCTCGCCCGACGCTCGAGGACCAATGTCGCCTTGACGGCGTCAGGACGGGGCGTCCTGCCCGCAGCGCTGGATCCGGAGTCGGTCACAGGCGACGAGGCCCTGTCGCCCTGCCGGACCGCGCCGCCCGGCCAATCAGCCCGGCCGTGCGCTTGGTCGCGTCAACGTCCCTGGCCTCGTCCTAGGCCTGCCTGGTGGCAAGTCCAACGACCAGCTTGCCGAGCTGGTTTACGTCTCGCGGGCGCTCGGGAGCAGCGTCCAGATCCTTCTCGTCGCCTGTCCCACCAGATCCATGACCGCGTTCAACCGCTTCAGGCCGCCGATGCCACGTCGTCAGATGGACCGGTGGCGTGTCAACATCACCGGTGTCGCTCTCACAGTTGCGCGGCATCCTCGCCTTGTCCCGTGATCTGGCCAATGTAGTCGGACGCCTGGGAGCAGGAAGCTAGCAAAAAAACGGTCGCGATCAGGGCAAGGTATCTCATGATGTCGTCTCCTTCTTCTGTCCAAACAGGCTGGCCAGCATGCCGATCCGCCCTTCAACGCCGGACATGCGACCTTCGAGACGAGACACACGATCTGATATCGTTCTCATGTTGCCATGGATGTTCCACAGGAACAAAAGAATCGCAGCAATTCCGCCAAGCGCAATTCAATCAGTAATGAAGTTCGCGTTTTCTCATCCTGCCCGAAGACAACGGCACGCTACCGCTTGCCGCAATTCTTGACAAGTCTCCGTCGTCCGACGGGCTTTCTCCCGCAATCGAGCTTCAGGTCTGCCCGCACTTCCCACCGACCCAGCCACGGCAACACTCAAACATGCCGGTGCCGCGTTCGTGACGGTACAAGCGGGCTGCGACTTGCCGCCACCGTCGATGCCGACATGGAGGACTGCGGCCGCAACTTGGTCCCTTGGTCCAGGCCTCCCGTTGTCCGCGTTGCAAATGGAACGTCGGAAGACCTGGAGTTCGATTCGCGTTCGGCGCCCAGGCTGACAAACAGCGCCCTTCCTGGCGACTGGCGGAACAGGTTCGGAAATGCGAAGGTCGCCCGCGAGCACAGGAAGGCGGAGATGGCCGTCAAGTTCAGCAGGCCCGAAACCCGGTCCTCGAGGGCCTTGCAGAAGGCGAAATTCAATCTGGCCCGCAACCCCGGGCCTGCCGCTTCCCCGCTTTGGGCCAACTTGGAACCGCACCGACTCCTTGGTTCCGCTTGCGGGATGCGCTCCGCTCTTCGGAATCCCATCGTCGATATACGCTACGGTACCGGGGTGTCGCCCCCGGTGCGGACGCACGTTCGTTCGAGAGACGCGGAGGAGCCGTTGCAATGACGCTCCCGCACTTCATTTTGGCGAAACGTGGGCTGCGGCCACCTCAATGTGGCGCTTCAACGGCCGTCGAGGCCTATCGCAATCCGGTCCGCAGCGGTGGCGTCCATGGATGATTCCTTCCATTGGCATCGGTTCCACGCTTCGGAGACCGCCATGGTCTTTCACGTTGATCTGTCACGCCATGCATCCCGCGAAAGGGAGGCACTGGACTGGCTCGACGAAGCGGAGCTGTCGCGTCAGCGCCGGTTCGTGCATCCCCGGCCGAGCCGTGAATTCACCCTGTGCCGAGCGGCGCTCCGATCGTTGCTCTGCCGCGAACTCAACTGCAGCAATGGCGATCTTTCGTTCGGGATGTCGAAATTCGGCAAGCCGTTCGCCCGAGTGAACGGAGTTGCGGCACCGATCAGCTTCAACGTCAGCCATAGCGGCCGGCACGGGCTGATCGCCCTGGCGCCCAAGGGCAGAATCGGCGTGGACGTCGAGGAACGCTCAACCAACCGCAATCTCGATGTCTGCATCCGGCTGCTCTTCTCCCCGGACGAACGGGCCGAATTCGAGACCGTGAGCGCACGGGACAAGGTCAAGCTGTTCTACCGCCTCTGGACCCTGAAGGAGGCGCTGATCAAGGCGGTCGGTGCCGGGCTGTCGATCGATACGGCGAAATTCACGATTCCGCTCGCGATGGTTCGCGGCGGAAAGAGCGGCACTTTCCGGTTCCCGGACCCGCCGGCGGTGACATGGTGCCTTGAAGACATCGGCAATGCGGAGTTCGCTGCAGCCATCGCCCATGAGTACGACGAAGAACTGGTGGAGATTCGGTGAATTGGAACGCTGTCCCGCGGCATTCTCGCAAGGAGACGGCGACGTCCGGAGCCGTTCGAAGTCCTGCCGTCGTTCCCCGGGCGGGTGCAGGACATCGAGCGAGCCGGCGCGGGGAGAAAGTCAGTTTCCCTTGCGGGCCGGCTCCACGAGTTCCACCCCGCAATATGGGCGGATCAACGAAATCCTCCCTTGCCTGGAAGATCACGTCAGCGGCAAGATGGCAATTCGAAAGCGTTCTTCCGAATTTCTCGATCTCGAGTGGCATCGGCTCGAAGTCCTTCGTTCGGATCGTCAAACGGTCGATGCCGATCATGCACCGGCAAATTGGGACCTCGAGAATCCGCAGGGACATGCGCCATTTGCACCCAAGCACGGCAAAGCCGGTTCGACCAAGGCAAGACATTGTCGGCGTTGAAACAAGAGACATCGTCTTGCGGCCTCGCTCGATCGTCGCTTAGTGATGCATGCGCGGGCCGCGACCGGGGTGACTTCAAGCGGAGATTCTCATGAGCCATCCGTCGTCAAGTCCTGTTCTTGCTCCGCTCCGAGACCGCGCCGCGTTCTTGGAGCGCGGCTTGTTGGTCACCTCCGCAATCTCGGACCCCGATCCCGGGAGGGGAAAATGCCCGGCCTCGAAGGCACGTCAGGCGGCGTATTGCCGCTTGCACTTGAGCGATGCCCTCGATGACGCAATCGCCGATCCCCAGGATGACGTGCGGGTCGAGATGAATCTCCGGGAATTCGGTGACAGGTCGTCGATTGACCCGCTCTGGCCGGGGATGTACCCAAGTCCGCAACTTCGACCTGCCCGCCGCACGATCCGGCCCGAACTGCCCGAAGGCTGCATCTTCCATTTGGTCGCGACTGCGATTCTTCCGGAGGGCTAGAATTTGGCTGCCATCGGCATTCTTGGTATGGGAACGATGGGCGCGGCCGTGGGAACCGCCCTGAAGACCTCCGGTCACCGTGTCCTGACCGATCTGCGCGGACGATCCGACCTGTCCGTCCAGCGCGCAATTGGGCGCGGGATCGAGATCACCGGCAGCCTGAACCAGCTCATGACCGAAGTCGACTTCCTGTTTTCCATCGTGCCGCCCGACCAGGCGCTTCCTCTTGCCGAGACTCTGGCTGCCGAAAGCGCAGGAATTTCCGAAAGGCCCGTGTTTGTGGATGCCAACGCGGTTGCACCCCAAACAGTGCAGCGCATTGCGCGTGCTTGCGAAAATGCAGACCTGCCGTTCCTGGATGGCGGGATTGTGGGCGGCCCGCCGACTGCGGACTCGCGCCCGCGACTATATCTCTCCGGTGGCCACGCCGGCACGGTCGCGTTTCTTGACGGGCAAGCGTTTGATCATGTCGTCCTGCAAGGTCAAGCCGGACAAGCCTCGATGTTCAAGATGCTCTACGCCGGGCTGACCAAGGGTCTGAACGCACTCTTGGTCAATCAGCTCACGGCGGCAGAGCGCGCAGGCCTGTTCGAGGCTTATGTCGAGGAACTGGCAATGTCGCAGCAGTCGCTTCTGGCACGGGCGGAGAGCGTCATCCCCCGCATGCCGGCTGATGCCGAGCGCTGGACGCCAGAGATGCGCGAGATCGCGTCTGCCCTGGGGGAGCTGGACCTGCCTACGGGGTTTCACAAGGCAGCCGAGCGCGTCATGCAGCGACTTGCGTCCTCACCCTTTGCGACGGAAACACGCGAGACTGTCGATGCGGGCAGAACGGTTCGAGATACGTTGCGCGAGCCTTGACGCCGACACGTGAACGCTGATGGTTGCAATTGGTTCCCTTTCGGCATCGGGCATCGCGAGCTGTCCAGAAATGGGACGATGCAAGGCGTTCATGCCGCAGAATTGGGGTAGCAATTCAGGAGGGGCATCGTGGCACAAACAGTTGCTGAATTGACCGTACGATCACTGATTTCGAACGGCCTCGACACGCTCTATTGCCTGCCCGGGTTCCAACTCGATCCATTCATGGATGCCTGCTATGACAATAGGGACAAGCTGCGGATCTTGCACACACGCCACGAACAAGGCGCGGCCTACATGGCCATGGGAGCGCAAGTGGCGACCGGCCGTCCCCAGGCGTATTGTGTCGTGCCTGGTGCAGGGTTTCTGAACTCGACAGGCGCCCTTTCGACCGCGCATTCGATCCATTCGCGGGTTCTTGCCTTGATTGGACAGATTCCAACGGACACGATCGGCAAGGGGTTCGGCGTGCTGCATGAAATTCCGGACGAGCTGGGCATTTTGGCGCGACTGACAAAGAAGGCCTCGACGCTTGGTCGCGCGGAGGACACGGATGAAATCCTTAGGGACACATGGCGTGCCTTGAAATCGGGGCCGCCGCGACCGGTCGGCCTGGAAATTCCGGTGGACTTGTGGAAGTCGGATACGGGCTTTGCTGGCGAGTTGATCGTGACTGCCGACCCCGGTCCCGCCGTCGATCAGGACGCAGTGGCCGAGGCCGCAAGGCTGATGCAGTCGGCCAGGTCGCCCTTGATCGTGGTCGGCAGCGGCGCGCTGGACGTCAGCTAAGACGTGCGGCGGCTGTCAGAAGCGCTTTCCGCACCGGTCGTCGCCTTTCGAAACGGGCAGGGCGTGATGTCCGCGGACGCGCCACTGCATGTCACCATGCCCGTCGCGCATGCGCTTTGGCCCAAGGTCGATCTGGTGATCGGGCTTGGGTCGCGCATGCAAACGCAGATCATGGCCTGGGGCACAGATGGCAACCTGAAGATCATCCATGTCACCATTGACCCAAATGAGATCGGACGGATCAGGAATCCGACGGTCGGTCTCTGCGCCGATCTTGGCGATGCGTTGCCAGCCTTGCTGTCAGTGCTGGAAGGCAAGGAAGGCAAGCGCGACGATTGGGTCGAGACGGTTCTTTCCGAAAAGGCCCGAGTGAACTCAAGGATATCCGAGAAGCTCGCCGCACAGCTGGCGTGGCTTCGGGCCATTCGGGCCGAGTTGCCGCGCAACGGCATTCTCGTCGATGAAATCACGCAGATGGGATACGTTTCACGGTTCGGGTTCCCGAGCTACCTGCCGAGGACGGTCGTGACTCCCGGCTACCAAGCGACTCTTGGATACGGCTATGCCACGGCGCTCGGCGCGGCTGACGCGAGGCGAGACGTTCCGGTCGTGAATTTCTGCGGCGATGGCGGGATCATGTTCACCCTGAACGAACTGGCGACCGCCGTCCTTCACGAAATCCCGCTCACGACCGTCGTCTTCTCGGATGGGCATTTCGGCAACGTGAGAGGCCTCCAAAGAGATCACTATCAGGGTCGCTTCATCGCCACCGATCTCGCCAATCCCGATTTCGTGAAATGCGCCGAGGCGTTCGGAACCCAGGGCCTTCGCGCAACAACCCCGGACGAACTGCGCGCACGCCTTCGAGAGGGGATGGCACATGCAGGGCCGACACTGATCGAAGTGCCGGTCGGTGAATTCAACAGCCCGTGGGAATTCATCCACATGCCAAGGAACAGGGGGCTCTGACATGGCGGATTGAGAGCCACCTTCAACACCACGCGAGACGCGCCCGAGTCCGCACGCAAGCGCATGGCACCGCACTGTCTGCAGTCGCTGCTGGCATTGCCGGGCTCCCCACGTTGCTGAAGTGCCAACCGCACTTTCCGCAGCGAAATTCGGGACGCGGCGCGCTCGCCCTTGATACCATCCAATTCGCACAGCAAGGGAAGGCATGGAATTCGACAGCTACATGCACCTCGCCCTGGAGGAGGCACGCGCCGCCGCAAATCGGGACGAAGTGCCGGTGGGCGCGGTCCTGATCGGCCCTGACCGAAAGATCCTGGCGCGCGATGGAAACCGGACGCGCGAATTGTCCGATCCGACTGCACATGCGGAAATTCTGGTCATTCGTGCCGGAACGATGCGCCTTGGCTCCGAACGCTTGGCAGGGTGCGACCTGTACGTGACACTGGAACCCTGCGCCATGTGCGCAGCGGCGATTTCGGCGGCAAGGATCGCGCGGCTCTACTACGGCGCACCCGATCCAAAGTCGGGCGGGGTCGCCCATGGCGCGCGCGTGTTCTCGCATCCTCAGGCGCACCACGTACCCGAAATCTATGACCGAATTGGCGCGGAGGCTTCCGCGAAGCTGCTGCGGGAAATGTTCCAGGACAAGCGCTGACGGAGCCAGGAGCCACCGCATGCGGCGATGGTCTCTCTCGGCGGGCGCGCTCCCCGGCACGGACGCAGCGATTCTCCAAGAGCATCTGCGGTTCGCCGACGTGATGATCGTCGTGCACCCGAGCGGCAAGATCAACGGGCTACAAGTCGGCCTCGACGACACACCAGGCATGCGCTGTTCCCGAAGCACCTTGTGGCGAACACCCGTCGGGCACGGAAGGGGCCGGACCGAGGCAGGCAAGTCGGGCGGTGGCATCCGTCGCGGCTTCGCGTGGCGAACCAGCACGGCGCTTCCGGCGTGCCGATGGGAGTCTCAGTGCCAAGTTTGTTCAACCTGCACGCGCATGATCGGGCCAGACCGCTTGCCCGGAATCTGCATGTGGATGCCTTGCACCCCTGTTGCATGGGCCACGACGATGCGCTATCAATATGATAGCACTCTTGGAGGCAGGCCAATGGCGACGATCAACGTGAGACAGCTGGACAACGACGTGGTGGACCGCCTCAAGAGGCGCGCCTTGTCGAACAACCGCTCTCTGGAGGGCGAGGTGCGGCACATCCTGAAATGCGCGTCCGACGACGACATGGCAGCGAAGCGCGCCGCGTTCCTGGAGGCGTCGGACCGGCTACGGGAAAAGACCAGGGGCCGCAAGCAAACCCCTGCGGAAGTGCTGATTCGTGAGGATCGCGACTACGGTCATCACGACGATTTCTGATGCGCTTCGTTGTCGATGCGAGCGTGACGATCAAGCTGCTGGTCGATGAGCTCGGTTCGAATGCCGCGCGGGAACTGGCGGCGAGCACCCGGGAACTGCACGCCCCGCGCCTGATGGCTTCAGAGGTCGCAAATGCGCTGTGGCGCAAGGCACGGCAGGGTCAGATCGAACGCGCCGATGCAGGTGCCGCCATGGCTTTGCTTCCCTACATGCCACTGCGCTGGAACGACGATGAGACCGTCAGCGCGGATGCGATTCGTCTGGCGCTGGCGCTCGACCATCCGGTTTACGACTGCATGTATCTTGCGCTCGCGCTCCGCATCGGCGCGACGATGGTGACGGCGGACCGTCGATTTGTGACGGCGGTTGCATCGACCGAGCATGGCGAGGCAGTGATGACGCTGAACGACTACGCGGGAACTCGATGATCACGAGCCTTGTTCGTGGTTATGGGCGATCGGAGCGGAAGAAGGCGAATGATGCCTGGAAACCCTGGTCGCGGCGACACGCAGGCACGCGGATGTCGCGTCCATGGGAAATGTCCCGAATGGGACAAGTATCGCGTCCGTCGCCTCCATGGCCAGAGTTGCGTCCACGTGGCAGAGGCCCAAAGGCAGATCGACGACGAAACCTGGACCCTCGCGCCGCAACATGCGGTCGGCGGGCATGTCCGCCACGTCCGCGGGACCGCCTCGCAACACCGCGAGCAATCAATGGGCTGCGGCGACCGGAACCAGGGCCAGCCTTGACATGGATGCAAGCGCAAGGAGTTTGGCGCAGACACCTGGAATGCGCGTGACGTTTCCAGAGATCATGCTCTCAATCAGGCACCTCGGCAATTGGTCGGGGCAACAAAGGGCCAACGCGGCAACAGTGCTCTTGATGTGGCTCTTCGCGTAGGCGCCGACCGCGCCGGCGTTCCTCAAGAACGCCCCAATGCCCGCGGCGCGGCACGCACGCACCGATGGAATCCCCCAATGCCGCCGCAGGCCACGCGAGCCGGCAGCCGCCACAAAACGCACGACAAGGATCAGATCTCAAGCGTCTCCATCACGTTCGGGGTGCGCACGTCCACGCCGGGCAGGCCGGCCACAAGTTCTTCCGCCGATTGGGCGAGAATCGGAAAGGTCTTGTAGTGGCAGGGAATCGCTGTCTTGAAATTGAAGTACTTCGTCGCCGCCCAGGCGGCGCCCTTCATGTCCATCGTGAAGTGCCCGCCAGCGCAGAGAATCCCGATGTCCGGCGCATGGTATTCGCCGATCCAAGCCATGTCCGCCATGATGTCGGTGTCGCCCGAGGCGTAGATGCAATGCCCTTCCCCGCGAATGATGTATCCGGCCTCGGCGCCAGCATAAACCGGTCCTGCTTCGGAACCGAGCGAGGACGAGTGGGTCGCCGCAACCATCGAGACCGCGACCTTGCCCAGATACACCGTGCCGCCCTTGTTGAATCCCACCGTCGCCACGCTTTCGGTCGCCTCCCAATGGCCCATCAGGTCGTAGATGCCGACGAGCGGCGCCCCGGTCTCCCGAGACAGCGCAAGCGCATCTCCCGTATGATCGCCATGCCCATGAGTCAGGAGGATGTGGGTGGCACCCGCTATCGCAGCGTCGCGGCTCTCCTCCGGAAAGACGGGGTTGCCGCTCAACCACGGATCCAGGAGCAGCGTCTGGTCCTCGATCTCGATCCGGAATCCGCCGTGGCCCAGCCAAGTGAGTTTCATTTGCACCTCCCAAATGTCCTGCAATCAGGATAACAGGAGACGACATGGAGTTGACAGGCTCAATCGACGGATATTGCGAACGGACGGATCCCGCGTTCTGGTCCGAACCTGTCAACGCGGCCACCAACCTGGCCTTCCTCGTGGCCGCAATCGTGATGTGGGCGCGAACGCGCGGCATGCCGGCAGGGCAGATGCTGTCGGCGCTTCTCTTCCTGATCGGAGTCGGGTCGGGACTGTTCCACACCTTTGCAACGGGATGGGCCGCGCTCGCTGACGTCGCGGCAATCGTGCTGTTCACGTTGGCCTATCTCTACATTTCGAACCGCGACTTCATGGGCTGGCCGATCTGGATTTCAGGGATCGGCACCTTGGCCTTCCTGCCTTATTCCCTGGTCCTGACGCGGATCTTCGAAACGCTGCCTTTCTTCGCGATTTCGAGCTTCTATTGGCCCCTGCCCCTTCTCATCCTCGTCTACTCGGCGCTGTTGCTGCGATCCTCCCCGGTGACGTCCCGGAACCTTGCGATCGGCGCGGGGATCCTTTGCGTTTCGTTGACGGCCCGGTCCGTGGATGAACTGCTCTGCATGGCCTTCCCGCTGGGAACGCATTTCGTCTGGCACCTGTTGAACGCGATCATGCTCGGCTGGATGATAGAGACCTGGCGTCGCCACGAATCCTGATCCTGCACATTCCGATCCAGGCTTGATCGGAACGCGAACGACACGCGGCAACTCGAGGCAGTCTCTCTTGTCATTCGTTGTCGAACCGTTGCGGCACGGTCTTGGAATTCCATTGGCGGTCTTCCCGCGCCAAGACGCGATAACGTGCTGCGAATCCGGCAGGTCCGCGTGGCCGAAAATTGCGAGAAGGCCCTCGGCATCGAGATGCTCGAGCGTCTGATTGCGGGGCTGCATGGCGCAAGGCCCGGCCAGGGAGGCGACAAGCATCCGGATTGCCACGAGGGGACCTGGTGGCATGCCGGCGGGAATCGAACTGCCGGGATCCGGCCAAGGCGACCGATCAGGGGCATGATCCCTGGTTGCCGGAAGGCGCGGGTCGGATTCCGGCTCGCGCACCTCGAACGCGAGACGCCGCTCTGGACACGACGCTGACGAGGGCGGCGGTGTCACCGGGCCGGCCCTTGCAGGGATCCATGCCGGCATCCCGTTCGCCCGCCCCGAAGGGGGAAGGGCAGGCTCAAATGAAGAGTGTCGGGCGTTCGCGCTTGAAGATGCGGTCTTCGGGTTCGCTTCCAAGAAGTTCGCGGGCGTGCCGATGGCCAGAATAGACGGCGGCCTGGATCGTTCCCGGGACCTCGGCGTCGCCGATGGTGCGATGCGGGATGTCTCGTCCGTGCAGTTCGCGGGACAGTGCTTCGTCCGGCATCCGGTTGGTAACGGATATCAATGTCGCGCCGAGAATCGGGTCGACCCGGTCACCGGTATCTGATCGCACGATGTGCAGGGCACCGTTCTCCCAGCTCGTGGCCGTAGAATTTGGATGCATGTGCACGCCGGACGCCTTCAATTCGGCGATCATTCTTGGTTGCTCGAGCGTGCTCATCATCCAGCCGCCGATGATCGGCGCGCCGGTCACGATGTGAACGTCATGCCCCTTGTCCGCGAGATGCGCCGCAAGCGCGTTCGCCATGTAGTAGTGATCGTCATCATATATGACGACCATTCCGTGCGGCACCGCCCCGTGCAGGATGTCGTCGGGGGTCAGCGCATGACCCGCGAATCCCTCGATTGGCGTCAGGTTGGAACGACCGCGTCCGTCATCCAGCCAGCGTGCACCCGTCGCAACGAGGACTTCGTCGGCGTTGAACTCCGCAATTCCGTCAGCATCGAGGTTGCTGTTCGGAAACAGGCTGACATTTGCCATCTGTTGCAGCTGATAGAGCCGATAGTCGCGCACCCGACCCCAGGCAGACAGGTTCTTGATTCCCGCTTCCTTCGCAACCCGGCCGCCCATCTCCGGCGCCTTGTCCGCGACCGTGACCTCGTGCCCTGCACGTGCCAGCGTCAGCGCCGCCTCCAGCCCGGCAGGGCCTCCTCCGACGATCAGGACGCTCTTCGTCTCTTCCGATCTTGGCACGAATTCAGGATGCCAGCCGCGACGCCACTCCTCGGAGACGGTGGGATTCTGGGTGCAGCGCACATGAATGCCGGACACTTCGACCGACACGCACACGTTGCACCCAATGCATTCGCGAATGTCGTCCACCCGGCCCTCCCGGACCTTGGTCGGCAAGAAGGGGTCCGCGATGGAGGCCCGCGCGCTGCCTATGATGTCGAGCACGCCGCGCCTGACCTGACTTGCCATTGCATCGGGCGACGTGAACCGGCCGACTCCCTGGACCGGCTTTTGCGTTGCCAGCTTGACGAATCTCGTCACGTCTTCCTGAAAGCCTTCCCGTTCGTAGCGCGATGTGCTGCTGTCCGCGCTCCAGCCCGAGACGTTGACGTCCCAGAGATCGGGCAACTCGGCCAATGCCTCCACCGTGTCGCGTCCTTCCCCGTCGAACTGGATGCGCCTCGGTCCTGTTGCTTCGTGCACTGCAAAGCGCAAGGCGATCGCCATTTCGCCTGCGGCTTCGTCCAGCGCGTCCTCCAGGACCTCGCGCAGAAGCCGCAGGCGATTCTCGAAGGAGCCGCCGTATTCATCGGTCCGGAAATTGTAAGCCGGCTGCAGGAAGTGCCACAGGATCGACGCGTCATGCGCGGCATAGACATAGGCGATGTCGTAGCCGGCTTTCTTTGCTCGCCCGATTGCGGCCCGGTGCGACCGCCGCAGGCGCCGGATGTCGGACTTGTCCATCGCCTTTGCCGAATAGGGCATTTCCGGCTTCAACGACGGCATGCTTGACGGCCCGAGGATCGGGTAGCCGTTTTCGATCCCGCGCGACCTCAATCCCGTATGACCAAGCTCGATCGACGCCAGCGCCCCGTGTTCATGGATCAGTTCAACCGAGCGTGCGTGCACCTTGACGTCGCCGTCGTCCCAAAGTCGTTCATAAGGGAGGCCAGAGAGATCCGACGTCGGATCGATCTCTGTCAATTGCATCCCCACGATGCCCCAACCGCCCTCGGCCCGCATCGCGCGGTTGCCGATCGCACCGTTGGGCTGAAGGTAGGAATTGCCGTTGGCGTAAGGCGCCACCGAGAACCGGTTGGGTGCCGTGACCGGTCCGATCCGGACGGGTTCGAACAATGCCTCAAATCGCTGATCCACCATGGCTCACGCCATCCTGATGGTGCCGTCAGCGACCCAACGGTCGATGATTTCCACGACCTTCTCGGAAAACGCCAGGTCGTTGATGTGGCAATCCATAACCGTCAACTCGATGGGCGCGGTCATCTCGGCCTTGTAGGCCTCGACCATCGCTGCCAGCGCCTCCGGATCATGGGCGGGCATGCCCTCGGTGTCCCAGGCGTGGATGCCATGGGTCGGCAGAACAAACCGGACCGGACCTTTCGACTTCTTGAGTCGCCCCGCGACCTCCCTGGCCAGGTCGCAGCGTTCCTCGGCGGAGAGGGCGGCCGAGGCGAGCAGGCGGTTGTGGGCGTGAAACTGGCGATCGCGAAAGCGTTCGGGCACCGGTTGCCAGGCCGCAAAGTCGATCATGTCGCCGAATCCGGGCGCGGCTATGATCGGCGTGCCCCGACGCCCCGCCGCGGTCATCCGGTCCGCGCCGGCATTGACGACGGAACCGACCATCAGGTTGCCGATTTCGGCGACGGCAAGCTCCAGGACACAGGCGAAATAGCCCTGTTCGGCAAGGCTCTCCATCGCCATGCCGCCCATGCCGGTGCCGTGAAACACTGCCAGCGAAAACCCCCGATCGATCAGCGGTTCGCGCAGGTGCACCATGTATTTCAGCGCCGAGGACCCGAAACTGACCATGCCGATGACCGGGCGGTCCGGGTCTGGCGCCGTCACAGCTTGCGCGGCTCCCCAGACCGCCCCTGCCGCCTGGCTGAGCGTCGCCATGCAAATGTCGTTCAGCCCGTAGAGACCGCCGGCCCACAGGATCATCTGGATGTCTGCAGAGAGACGCTCGGGCGGGATCAGGGCGGAAAAGGCAACGGTCGAGACCACGTATTTCGGCACGCCGATCGGCAAGGCGCGCGCGCAGTCAAGGGCGAGATCCGTTCCCATTGTGCCGCCCAACGCCAGCATTCCGTGAATCTTGCCGCCCGCATGAAGATTCGCGGTCAGTTTCGCGGCCCCCTCGGCCATGATCTGCATCGCGTGATTCTCGTCGCCGCTGTCGATGGCATCCTGGATGGTCTTGCCGGCGGCCTCGGCGACCTGGTGCTTCGAGATGTCAGTGGGTGCTTCGGGATCACCCAGAACGCTCACGTCCATCGAGATCACGTGGCCGCCAAGACCTCGGATACGATCACACACGAAATTCAGCTCGGCATCCTTCGTGTCGTAGGTGCCGATCACCAGAATTGTCCTTGCGTCACTCATCTTGCCCTCCCAATTTCTGGTCTAGCCCCGCATGATCTCGCCCCCGGGGTCATAAAACGGTGCCAACTGAACCTTCAGCGGACACATCTCTCCGGCGATCTGGACTTCGAAGCCTCCCGCATCGATCCAGTCCTGGCTGACGCCGTCGCCGCAATGCAGACTCGCCAATCCAACCATGGCCTCGATCCGGAAGCCCCAATCGCCGGACGTTACGAAACCAACGATCTCGCCGCCTTTCCAGACGGGTTCGTTGTGGATGAGATAGGGCCCTGCACCGGCGGTCAGGCCCGGAACATTGATGCAGACGGTCCGCCACTTTGTTGCCGGCGCTTCCGCTTCTTTCTGCGCGGCCAGGCGCGCCCGGCCAACGAAATCGTCTTTCGAGAGATCGACGGCAAAGCCGAGACCGGTCTCGTACGGCGTATCGTCTTCGCCAATGTCATGACCGAAATGGCGAAATCCCTTTTCGATCCGGCAGGCATTGAGCGCAAACATCCCCATGTGCCGCAGGCCATGCGGACGACCGGCATCGCAAATGGCCTCGTAGAGCCCCGCTGCAAACTCCGTTGGAAACAGCATCTCGTAGCCAAGTTCGCCCAGGAAGGACCGTCGGATCACCCATCCCCGGGCATAGGCCAGGTCAACCTCGCGCGCGGCGCCGAAGGGAAACGCATCACCCGAAAAGTCGTCAAGGCTGAGACCTTGGAGGATCTCGCGGGATTTCGGGCCATGAATCGCAAGCAGGCAATGTGCCGAAGTTGCGTCGAAGACCTCGAAGCGCATGTCCGCCTCGGCATGCTGACGAATGTACTGTTGATCGCGGATCTGGCCTGGATGGCCGGTGACGACGATGAAGCTGTCCTTGCCCAGCCGGGTGACGGTGACGTCTGCCTCGATCCCGCCGTTCTTGTTCAGAAACTGCGTATACACCGAAGCCCCGGGTGCGACATCCATCTGCGCACCGCAGATCCGGTCAAGAACGCGCTGCGCGTCAGGGCCCTGCACCACGATCTTTGCATACATGGACTGATCGACCAGGACGGCCGCATCCCGCGCGGCGATGCACTCCTGCTGCACGAATTGCGACCAGGGCTTCCAGCGAAGCGACGGCGCATCGGCCCAGCCGCCACCATCGGTGTCGAAATACATCGGAACTTCCCACCCGATCCGCTCGGCAAAGCACGCCCCGGCTTCCTCAAGCTCGCGGTGCAGCGGAACGCGGCGGACGCCTCGGGTGGAGCGCACCTGATGTCCGGGCCAGTGCAGTCCGTAGTGAAAGCCCACGGATTCGGCCGCCCGATCCTGATTGTAGCGGGTATTGGCCTGGAAGGGATGTGCGCGTGCCGCCAGGAGCGGACCCATTGATCGTGAAGGGCTGCCATCGATCAACCACTCCGCCATGGTCAGCCCGACGCCGCCGGAGTTGAGGATGCCGTTGGAATTCATGCCCGTCGCGACAAAGACGCCCCGCACTTCGGGGGCCGGTCCCAGGTACGGGCGGCCGTCCGGCGTAAAGCTCTCCGGTCCGCAAAAGAACGTCTGAATGCCCATGGTGCCCAGCGACGGCATCCGGGCAAACATCCGTTCAAGTTCGGGCTCCAGATGCTCCATGTCGAATGGAAGCTCGTCGAACTCGAAATCCTCCGGGATCGGATGATCCTTGGCCCACGTCTTGCCCTGCGCCTCGAACGCCCCGATCAGCAATTTGCCGGCATCTTCCTTCCAGTAGGTTCGCTCTTCGCTGATGTTGAGGATCGGCTGGGTCGCAGGCAGGCCTTCGACGGGTTCCGTCACGATGTAGAAGTGTTCGCAGGCATGAAGCGGAATCGTGATTCCGTGCGACTTGGCAAATGGGTGGCTCCACATTCCGGCCGCAATCAGGACCTTGTCCGTTGCGATGGTGCCCTGGTCCGTGACAACGCCGACGACCCTTCCGTCACGGACCTCCAGGCGCTCGACCCTGGTCGCCTCAAAGACCTGTGCACCCTGCGCGCTGGCCCCCTTCTGCATTGCGACCGTCACATCAAGCGGATTGACTTGCCCGTTTGACGGCACGTGAAAGGCTGAAATCACGTCTTCCGTGACAAGGTCGGGCCAATGCTCCGACAATTCCTCCATCGGCATCATTCTGGCTGGAATTCCGACACGGTTCGCGTGGTCATTGCCGCGCAGCAATTGCTCGTGACGCACGTCGCTCAGTGCGAGGTTGATCGTGCCGTTCTGCTTGTAACCCGTCGCCTGACCCGTCTCGATCTCAAGGTCCTGGAAGAGCCTGGCCGTGTACTTTCCCAGTTCCGTCTGGGCCGCGCTGTCGCGAAGCTGGCCAACGATTCCGGCGGCGTGCCAGGTCGTGCCACTGGCAATCTTGCGCCGTTCGACCAGAACGGCGGGTACGCCGCGATGGGCCAGATGGTATAGCGTGGAGACACCAATGATGCCACCGCCGATGACGACAACTGGCGCCCGGGCTGGAAGGTCTGCTGCCATGACGAGCCTGCCTACCCGCTGTCAGGCCGCACCAAGGCCGGAGTCGAGCGCCGAGATGATCGCCTCGATCTCGCTTTCCGAAATGACCAGCGGCGGCGACAGGAGAATGTTGGGTCCGGAAACGCGGACGATGACACCGTCTTCATAGGCCGCGTCATGAACCCGCTTGGCCACCTTCGGATCGATCGGCGTCTTGGTCTCACGATCCTCGACCAGTTCCAACGCGGCCATGAGGCCTTCGCCGCCGCGCAGGTCTCCGATGATGCCGTGCTTGTCCTTGAGCGCCTTGAGCGCCTCGAAAAGCTGCATGCCTCGCGCCGCAGCGTTGTCGTTGACGTTAAGCTTGACGGTTTCCTTGAGCGTCGCGATCGCCGCCGCTGCACCGACGGGATGGCCTGAACAGGTGTACCCCGAAGCAATGTAGGCGCGACCCGTTTCGTCACCCTCGAACGCGTCGGCCACATGCTCGCTCACCATGACCGCTCCGAAGGGAAAGTACCCGTTGGTGATCGCCTTGGCCGTCACCGCGAAATCCGGCTTGACGCCCCAGTGGCGCGCGCCCGACCAGCTTCCGGTGCGCCCGTAGCCAGTGATCACCTCGTCCGCGATCAGCAGAATTCCGTTCCTGTGGCAGATCTCGCGCACGCCGGGCATGAAACTGGCATGCGGAACGATCACGCCGCCTGCGCCGAGAACGGGCTCCATGATGAACGCCGCGATGGTCGCCGGGTTCTGGAAGGCGATCTCGTCCTCGATTGCCTGCAGGCAGAGCTGGGCAAGTTTCTCGGGATCGCTTTCGTTGAAGGGATTGCGATAGGTCCATGGGCACGGCATCTGGTGGCATCCGGCCAGCAGCGGCTCGTACTGCGTCCGGAAGGGCGAATTGCCGTTAACCGAGGCTCCGCCAGCGTGCGTGCCGTGATAGCCCTTCTTCAGGCTGAAGTACTTGATCCGGCCTTCTTCGCCGCGCAACTTGTGATACTGCCGCGCCAGGCGCAGCGCGACTTCAACACCGTCGGACCCTCCGGACGTGAAGAACGCCCGGGTAAGGCCATCCGGTTCAAAGAACTCGCGAAGCATCCAGCTGAGTTCGATCGAAACGTCATTGGTCGTGCCGCGAAAGATCGAGTAGTAGGGCAGCGCGTTGAGCTGCGCGTACATGGCGTCCTTGATGGCATCGCAGGAATAGCCGAGGTTCACGTTCCAGAGTCCACCGACGGCATCGATGACTTCATGCCCGTCAAGATCGGTAATTCGCACACCCGATCCCCTGGTCAGGATCTGTGGTGCGTTGGCACGCATGTCCGCCGGATGTGCCATTGGGTGCCACAGGTGCTTGGCGTTGTTTTCCTTCAGGAAATTACTGTCCTTCACGCGCCCTCCTCCCGTCGTGCCTCGATCCTGGCACGTTCCCTTCAGGAAGTCCGACTGGTTGTGTTCCGGCTTGGTCTCCGCCCGGGAATGCTGTCATCGGCCGCTTTCCCGTGATGACCTGAAAGCGCGCCAAAGGCCAAAGGCATGGCTTGCCACGACAATGATGATGATCAGGAACAGCATGAACGCGATCGGGCGGTCGATGAAATCGAACGGCGTCCTTACCCGCATCATGGACGTGCGCAGCTTGTCTTCCATGATGCCGCCAAGCACCATGCCGAGAATGATCGGCACGATCGGCAGGCTGAACCGTTTCATGATGAATCCGAAGATGCCAAACCCGGCTGCAACTGCGCAGTCGATGGCGGAATTGCGCAGCGAATACACCCCGACAAACGATAACGTCAGGACGGCCATGCCGATGAAACGGGTTGGGGCTTCGATGACCTTCAGCAGGATGTTCGTCGAAAACAGCAGGAACACCAGGACCAGCACGTTCAGGACGAGCAGCGCCAGGTAGATTGCGACAACGAAGTCCAGCTGGTTCTGGAACAGGCCTGGTCCGGGAATGACATTGTGGACATAGAACACTGACAGCATCATCGCGGTGAGCGCCTCGCCCGGAATGCCAAGCGCAAGCAGCGGGATCATCGCCGCGGCCGGCACTGCATTGTTTGCCGCCTCTGAGGCAATCAAGCCTTCCGGCGACCCCTTGCCGAAGGACTCCGGGGCCTTTGAGGTCTTCTGCGCGTAGGTGTAGCTGAGGAACTGCGCGGTGAATTCGCCCACGCCCGGGATCATGCCCATCATGACGCCAAAGCTGCCGGATGCCGCGGTGACGCGCTTGTAGACCGCCAGTTCCTTGAACCCGGACAACAGCCCCCCGGTGATCGGCTCGGCATGGGCGCGCTTGTCAGGCTCGACGAGCAGGACAAATGCCTGGCTGATCGCGAACACGCCCAGAACCACGACGATGAGGTCCACGCCGCCTGACAGCCACGTTTGCCCAAAGGTGTATCGCTGCGAGTATTGAAGCGTCTCGAGCCCGATCGTGTTCAGCCAGATGCCGAAACCCGCCATCATGCCTGCAAGCAGAATCTGGCCTCGATGCGCCAGCACCACGAGGATGACCCCTAGCAAAGCGGCCAGGAAAATTTCCCGGCTTCCGAACATCGGCGCGATCCATGCCAGGACCGGGGACAGGAGGATGAGACAGACTATCGAGAAGACGGCGCCGCAAAAGGACGCGGAATAGGCCAGCGACAACGCGCGCCGAGCCTCCCCACGCTCGGTCATTGGCGTGCCCTCGTAAGTGGTGAGAGCGTTGACGGCAGTTCCGGGCGTGTTGATGAGGATGGCCGGTATGGCGCCGCCATACATGGACGATCCGTAGATTCCCAGCAACGCGGACAGCCCTACGATGGGGTCCAGCGAAAAGGTGGCGGGCAGGAGAATGGCAATGGCCACCGCCGCCCCGACGCCTGGAATGGCGCCGATGATCACGCCACCAACTGATCCAACCAGCAGAGCGGCCACAACGTCCCAACGGGCAAGGATCAGAATTGCGGAGCCGAGCAGTTCCATGGTCAGAAATTCACGATCATGAAGCTGCGCAAGGGCCCGGGCAGGTATTCATAGACCGCACCGCCGGGAATTTTCACGGATAGGCCGGTCTTGAACACCAAGACGATTGTCAGCCCCAGAAGCGCGGCGGCGCCCAGGCTCCTGGCGTCGCGATAGCCCTGCCGAAAGGCCAGCGAAGTCGTGAACGCCACGGTCGCGGCAAGATAACCCATCACCGGCACCACGGCGACGTAGGCCATGAACCAGGCCAAGTATTCGAAGGCGCGCAGCCAAACCGCCACTTCACCCGGATCCCAGCCCGTCTTGACCCGCCAACTCAACGCGATTTGCGCGAGTCCGAAACCCACCATCGAAAGGACCCCGATGGCAGGCCAGAAGCGCGGCTGCTCCGCGAGTTTTGCGTTGGGAACAAGTCGGGTCTCGGCAGCAAGCTGGGAGAGAAGAAAGATCGCGAACAGCACGAACAGGGTGATGAAGATCAAGACACCCGGACGATGGATGGATTCTTCGCGATGCTGGGTCATGTGCGCATCCAGAGAACCAAGACTAGCACTCCTCTGAAAGGCTGGCGCATGACTGCGCCAGCCCGGTTGGATCAGCCGACGCCTATTCCAGCATCGACTGGATCGTGGCCGTCGTCTGCATGTCCTTCTGGATCTGCTCTGCCGCGGCGGCAGCGCCCACCCAGTACACGCTGGCTCCTGTTTCGCTCGCCAGCTTCTGGGCGCGCTCGCCCATCACCGTCTTCTCGGCAACCGCGATGATCTTGTCGCGCACGTCTTGCGGAGTGTCCTTGTGCACGAACAGACCGTTCCACAACGAGATGCTCAGTTCCGGAACAAGCTCACCCATCGTTGGCGCATCCGGCGTGATCGGGATTCGTTCCCCGGTCACCGACGCCAGAACCTTGATGTTGTCCAGGCACGGCAGCACCAGTTGCAACGTCGTATTGATGACGTCGGCGTCACCCGAAGCCAGCGTGTTGCAGTCCAGCATCGGGTAGGCAGCCTCGGCGCCCCACTCGAACCCGGCAGCATTGGCGTAAGCCATCGTGACCTGGGTCGGAATGAGGTTTGCACCGAAATGCCCAAGCGCCAACTCGTTGGACTTGGCGTGTTCTGCCATTTCCTCGATCGTGTCATATGGGGCATTTCCGCCTGCGACGACGACGAACGGGTAGGTCACGAAGATTCCCAGCGGATCGAACTTTTCGGGGGTGAGTTCGGGGATGCCGATCTTGTGGCCTATCAGCGGCACGCCGACCACAAAGGACCCAATCGTGTAGCCGTCGGCCGGGGCGGTCGCCACCTCGATTGCGCCGGGGAATGGTCCGCCGCCGCCGCCGGGCTTGTTCACGACGGCAGCTGCAACGCCGTACTCCGCCTGGAAGTCCTCGGCAATCATGCGGGTGAGAACGTCTTCCAGGTCTCCCGGCGGCCAAGGCACGATAAAGCTCACAGGCTTCTCCGGGTATTCGGCGAGGGCGGCGCCTCCACTCAAGACAGCGACTGCGGCAGCAATGGACGCTAGCGTGTGTTTCATCATTTTCTCCCTGAGATGATCGATATTTGACATGCTGGTGCGATATTGATCAACATTATGTGCCCGCGAGTCAACAATTTCGCGTCCCGCTCAGGAGCAAGAACATGAGCACTGTAGATAAGGCCTTGAGTGTGCTGAATTTATTTTCCGAGAGCACCCCCAACCTGGGCTTGTCGGAGATTGCCCGGCAACTCGGCTGGGACAAGTCGAACATACAGCGCTACGTCTCTGACCTGACTCGGCACGGGATCCTGGAACAGTCGCCGAAGGACAAGTCCTACTATCTTGGGCCATCCCTGACGCGGCTGTCGATGCTGCGCGATCTCACCCATCCGGTGGCAGGCGAGGTGGCGCAGGCCTTGCACGATCTTGCGGAAGCCACCGGCGAAACGGCACATTCGAGCATGCTCGTTGGCAACAGGTTGATGACAACCGGAATCGTCGAGACAAAGATCAAGGGCACCCGGGTCTACATCGATCCCGCGGAAGCCCTGCCGTTTCATGCAACGGCGTCCGGATTGGCGTTTCTGTCGGCCTCGCCGGCTGCGCAGGTTGAAAGGGTCCTGAGCGGCAATTTGCTCCGCTTTACGAGCAACACCGAGATGGACCGCAACAGGTTGCTTGGGCAAATCGAGCGGGTGCATGAGTCAGGCTATGCCAAGGCGTCGGGTACATATGAGAGCGACGTGGTTGGCATCGCTGCACCGATCATCGGTTTTCGCGGCGTAGCGGTAGGCGCGATAGCGGTCGCCACGCCGGCTTCACGTTTCGCCAAGGACACCGAAAGCGCCACCTCGCGACATGTCATGAAAATTGCGTCGCAAGTTTCCAGGATCCATGGAGCGAAGTGACTGCATGCGTGCGACTTGCCGCCTAGGCCATCGCAACGCCGTTGCCAACAGCATGCCGGGCGCAGCCTGATCGCGTCTAGAAGGCGTTCCTCAATGCGCGATCGGTCCCTCATCGCGTTCGCGCTGCCGACCTCCTGGCACGGCATTGTGGCGAAAGGCACGACATCCCGCTTCACCCCCGACGTCGGTTGCGGGTCAGCTTGAATTTCGGGCGCATGCGTGCCGGACGGGCGGTGAACGCGATGTCGTGGCGGCGGCCCGGCGAAAGCGATGCGGCCCGAACCTATGCCCGTTCGGCGTATTCCATCGTCTCGGTGTTCACCACGACCTTCTCGCCTTCGCCAACGAAGGGCGGAACGGTGATGCGAACGCCGTTGTCGAGAAGCGCCGGCTTGAAGCTGTTCGCCGCCGTCTGGCCCTTCACCACGGGCTCGGTTTCGCTGACCGTGCACGTCACCTTCTGGGGCAGCGTCGCGTTCAGGGCTTCTGACTCGTAATACTCGACCTGGATCGTCATCCCGTCCTGCAGGAACGGTCGGCGCTCGCCGAGGATGCCTGCGGGAAGTTCGGTCTGTTCGAATGTCTCGCTGTCCATGAAGACAAGCATGCCGTCGCTTTCGTACAGGAACTGCTGGTCCTTCTGCTCCAGCCGGACACGCTCGACCTTGTCGGCGGAACGGAATCTCTCGTTCAGCTTGGAGCCGTTTCGAAGGTTCCTGAGCTCCACCTGAGCGAATGCGCCACCCTTTCCAGGCTTGACATGCTCGGCCTTCACCGCGACCCAGAGGCCGTCATTGTGTTCCAGCACGTTGCCGGGCCGAATCTCGTTTCCGTTGATCCTTGGCATGCGACAAGCTCGATGTCTTGTTGATTCAGATGGCACTTGCCGTATATTTGACGGGATGCGCATCCGCAATATGGGCGGCATCCGTGAAATTCGAGAATGATATGCATCTGGCGCATGGCAGATATTCCGAAAAAGAATAGCAAAAGTGGCGCCAAAACCTGCATAAGGGACGTCATGCCAATCACTTGCAAGAAAGAGGACCGAAGGACCTGGTATGATAGATTTTGTGGACGGCACTGCATTCAACAATGAACAGGGCAATCGCGCGCGCAAGCTCTTCGCGGCCGTGGTTCTCGCTGCTCTTGATGACGCCATTGCCGATGACAAAAAATATGGAAACGGCCCCGAGCAGATCGCGCGCTGGGCGCGGTCGCGAGATGGACGCGAGGTGCTGACCTGCGCGGGCATTGACCCGAACGAGCGCGTCGTGAAGGGTCTCATGGCGTTCGTCGGCAACGGCGTCCGCACATCCGTGGCACTCAGCCGCGAGGAGAGCGAGCGTCGCCACGCGGCAGAGCTTGCCGCGGCCGAAGAGGCCAGGCGCGCAGCCTAAACCACTTTCCGGACATTTTCGAAATTCGTGCACTGACCCTGGCGCAGCCTTGCGTGAGCAAATGACCCGTCATTTTCCACGCCGTTTCCCTATTGCGACCTTCTCCTCCTTGAGTTGCTGTGACATGACACTCAAGTGCTCCAAGGAGGCCTCCGCCCAATGCCCGACAACCTGCCGTTCGACGCGTCCCAGCTTGACCGTCTGGCCGAGACCATCGTCTCGACAGGCGTGAACCTGGCCGAAGGCCAGGATCTCCTGATCACCGCCTCCGCCGAAGCGCTGCCGCTTGTGCGACGCGTAACCGAAAGCGCGTACCGCAATGGCGGCGGCCTCGTCACGCCGATACTGAGCGACGAGGACGTCACGCGGGCCCGCTACAGGCTCGGACGACCGGAGAGCCTCGACCGGGCGCCCGACTGGCTCTACCAGGGCATGGCCGCAGCCTATGGCAACAACGCGGCGCGGTTGCACATAGCCGCGGAAGACCCGATGGCGCTCGCTTCGGAGGAGCCGGAAAGCGTCGCCCGTGCAGCGCGAGCCAACGCGGAAGCCTATCGTCCGGCGCTCGAGAAGATCTCGGGCTTCGAGATCAACTGGTCGATTGCCGCCTATCCCGGGCGTGCGTGGGCAAAGCTGGTATTTCCGGATCTGGACGAGGACGGGGCACAGGCCGAACTGGCCAAGGCGATCTTCGCCGCGTCCCGCACCGACCAGGACGATCCGGCCGCGGCATGGGCCACGCACAACGCGGATCTTGCCGCAAGGCGCGATTGGTTGAACGGCCTGGAATTCTCGGCGCTTCATTTCATGGGCAGCGGCACTGACGTGACCGTCGGCCTGGCGGACGGGCATTGCTGGATGGGCGGCGCGAGCGAGGCGAAGAACGGCATTGTCTGCAACCCGAACATTCCGTCGGAGGAAGTCTTCACGGTCCCTCACAAGGATCGGGTCGACGGAACTGTCCGGGCCACAAAGCCGCTCGCCTACCAGGGCACCCTCATCGAGGACATTGAAGTCCGGTTCGAGGCGGGCCGCATCGTGGCGGCCAATGCCTCAAGCAGCGAGGAGGTTTTTCGCAAGCTCCTCGAAAGCGATGAAGGCGCGCGCCGCATCGGAGAGGTGGCGCTGGTGCCCTACGCGTCGCCGATCTCGGAAAGCGGCATTCTTTTCTACAACACGCTGTTCGACGAAAACGCAGCATGCCATGTCGCGCTCGGCCAATGCTACAAGGACTGCCTGCGCGACAGCGACGGAGCGTCGGAGGACGAGATCGCCGGGCGCGGCGGCAACAGCAGCATGGTCCATGTCGACTGGATGATCGGTGCCAAGGACACGGATGTCGACGGCATCACGGCGGCCGGTGATCGTGTCGCGGTCTTCCGGGACGGCAACTGGGCCGCCTGAACGCGCCCCGCACCGGACGACCCGGATTCAGAACGGCATGTCTCCCGCCTCGCCGGCCGCCCTGACATAGGCCGCGAGCACGTTTTTCCTGCCCGCCTTCTCGAAGTCGACCTCAAGCTTGTCGCCTTCAATTTCCGTCACCGCGCCATAACCGAACTTCTCGTGAAACACGCGTTCGCCCTCCGTGAATGCCGAGACCGCATCAAGATCGATGATCGTGTTCTTCGCCTCCCGAGGCTGGCCAAGTCCCCTCCGGCCCGAGCGCGACTGCAAGCGCTTCCATCCAGGTGAGTTGTAGACATCCGCCCGGCTTGCCCTGGATGCCATGTCCGAAGATGCCGCTTGCGTGCGCCCGTAGAGCCCTGGCGCCGTCAGGACCTCCACCGTGCCGCCCGGCAATTCGTCAATGAACCTCGAAGGCAGCGTCGACTGCCACTGCCCGTATGTCATCCGGTTTCCGGCGAAGCTCACATACGCAACCTCCTCGGCGCGCGTCAGTCCGACATAGGCCAGTCGACGTTCTTCCTCGAGCCCCTTCGCGCCGGATTCGTCCATCGTGCGCTGCGACGGGAACAGCCCGTCCTCCCATCCCGGCAGGAACACGACCGGGAATTCCAGCCCCTTGGCAGCGTGAAGCGTCATGATCACGACCTTTTCGCCGGCATCGTCCGAGTCGTTGTCCATGACCAGCGAAACATGCTCCAGGAAACCCTGCAGGTTCTCGAACTGCTCCAGTGCCTGCACCAGTTCCTTCAGGTTCTCCAGCCTTCCCTCGGCTTCGGGAGTCCGGTGGTTCTGCCACATCTCGGTGTAACCCGATTCGTCCAGGATCCGGCCGGCAAGCTCCAGGTGATCGGCGCCGTCGGTCACGCGGGCATGCCACGTGGCGATCAGGTCGATCAGCTTCCGCAGCTCGCCTGCGCCCTTCCCGGCGAGGCCCTTCGCGGCCAGAAGCGCCCGCGCCCCCTCGATCAGCGGAACGCCGTTTGCCCGGGCTGAGGTCTGGATCTTCTGTTGCGCGCGATCACCAAGTCCGCGTTTCGGCGTGTTGACGACGCGTTCGAACGCCAAGTCGTCTTCCGGAGACACGGCAAGGCGAAAGTAGGCCATCGCGTCCCGGATTTCGAGGCGCTCGTAGAAGCGCGGACCGCCTACGACGCGATACGGAAGCCCGATCGACAGGAACCGGTCCTCGAAGGCGCGCATCTGGAACGACGTCCGCACAAGCAACGCGATCTCGCCCAGTTCGAAGGGGCGCATGCCCCTCGTGCCTCCCTGCAGCGCCTCGATCTCCTCGCCGACCCAACGCGCCTCGTCCCCGTCGTCCCAATGGCCGATCAGGCGGATCTTCTCGCCCTCGTCACGGTCAGTGAACAGCGTCTTCCCAAGTCTCCCCCTGTTTTGGGCAATCACGCCGCCGGCCGCGTTCAGGATCCGGGCGGTGGAACGGTAGTTCTGCTCGAGACGGATGACGTGCGCACCCGGAAAGTCCTTTTCGAATCTGAGAATGTTGCCGACCTCGGCGCCGCGCCAGCCGTAGATCGACTGGTCGTCATCGCCAACGCAGCAGATCTGCCCGTTGGCCTGCGCCAGGAGCCGCAGCCAGAGGTGCTGGGCAACGTTCGTGTCCTGGTATTCGTCCACCAGAATGTACCGGAACCAGCGCTGGTACTGCTCGAGAACGTCTTCGTGCTTCTTGAAGATTTCCAGCATGTGGAGCAGCAGGTCGCCGAAATCCGCCGCGTTCAGCACCTGCAGACGTTCCTGGTACTGGCCATAGATTTCCGCGCCCCTGTTGTTGAAGACGGATCCAAGCGACGCGGGCACCTTGTCGGGAGTCCAGGCACGGTTCTTCCAGCCGTCGATCTGGTGCGCCAGCTGGCGCGCAGGCCAGCGCTTTTCGTCGATTCCTTCAGCAACGATGATCTGCCTGAGCAGCCTGTGCTGGTCGTCGGTGTCAAGGATCGTGAAATTCGCCTTGAGGTGCACGAGCTCCGCATGCCTGCGAAGCAGCTTGGCACAGATCGAGTGGAACGTCCCAAGCCACGGCATGCCCTCGATGGTCTGGCCGAGAAGCGAGGCAACGCGCGATTTCATCTCCCGAGCAGCCTTGTTGGTGAACGTGACGGCAAGGATCTCGTTCGGTCGCGCCGTTCCCGTGTTCAGAAGATGCGCAATCCTCGTCGTCAGCGCCTTTGTCTTGCCTGTGCCGGCTCCTGCCAGCATCAGCAGCGAGCCATCAAGCATCTCCACGGCCTCTCGTTGGGCAGGATTCAGATCTTCAAGGTATGGTGTGCCCCGCGCGGCGATCGCCTGCATGGAGAGTGGCATCCTGTCGGGAAAGTCTTCGCTTTCGAAGGCATCGCTCATCCGGAAAGTCTAACCCGCCCGAACCCGGAGTAAAAGCACGTTCTCGATCCGTTCGCGCGGCAAAATGCGCCAGGTCATGCGCCTTGATCGGGCGGTTCGCTCGTCTGCGACGACTGCCGAGAAAGACGCCGTGGCACGCCTGCCGGGGGCGGCCGACCCATGCCCGGCCTGCACGTTGCAGCGCCCGCAACCGGGCGACATCTGCGCACGAAGTCTCGAATTCGCTTCCAAAATCCGGACGATTGCGCCTAATTGCGCGCATGAAACTCGACACACGCTATCCCGCCGTATCAGACCTCCGGCTGCGTGCAAGCCGACGCGTGCCGCACTTCGTGTTCGAGTACCTCGACAGCTCGACCGGCGACGAGGACCAGACCCGGCGCAATCGGTCCGCGCTTCAGGACATCCGCTTCTGGCCCGCAGTGCTGGAAGGGTCGCTCGAATTCGACCTGTCCACCACGTTTCTTGGACGCAGCTACCCCCTTCCCTTCGGATGCGCCCCCGTCGGAATGTCGGGCATCATGTGGCCAGGGGCCGAGAAGATCCTCTCAGCCGCCTGCGCCGAGGCCCGCATTCCCTACGTCATGTCGCACGTCGCAACCGTGCGGCCGGAGACCTTGGCCCCGATCATTGGCGACCAGGGCTGGTTCCAGATGTACATGCCGGGCCGCCAGGACTTTCGCGCCGACATGCTTCGTCGCGTGAGCGAAGCCGGATTCCACACGCTGGTCCTGACGGTGGACGTCCCCGTCGACAGCCGCCGCGAGCGTCAGCGGCGCGCCGACCTGATGATACCGCCCAAGATCACCGCAGGCATGATCCTCTCGATGATGCTGCATCCCGCATGGACGTCGGGAACGCTTCGGGAGGGCATTCCGAGCCTGAAGTTCTGCGAGGACTATGTCGACCAATCGGAAGACTACAATTCGGTAGCCCATGCCGGACATGTCATCAGGGGCGAACCGGGCTGGCAGGACGTTGCGGAGATTCGCGAGCTTTGGGACGGCCCTTTCCTCGTCAAGGGCATCCAGAGGCCGGAAGACGCGAAACGACTTGTCGAAATGGGCGTTGACGGCATCTGGGTCTCGAACCACTCGGGACGCCAGTTCGACGGCGGTCCTGCCTCGATCGAATGCCTGCCCGCAATCCGCGATGCCGTCCCGGAGACGCCGATCGTATTCGACAGCGGGGTCACGGGCGGCCTCGACATCCTTCGCGCACTCGCCATCGGGGCCGACTTCGTCATGCTGGGCCGTGCGTTCCACTACGCTGTCGGAGCGCTCGGCCGGAAGGGGCCGCCGCACCTGGTTCATGTGCTGTCGGACGACATGACCGCGAACATGGGCCAGATTGGCGCGCGGCGACTCTCGGATCTTGCCGCTCGCGTCATTCCGTCCTCGATTCCAGGAACTTGAACGCGCCGCACGTTCCTGAAGGGCCGCGTCCCGGACCTGCCGCGGAATCCAGGCTTCCCGTTCTCCGAGCCGCGTCACCGCCCATTCGGAGATTGCCGACACCACCGCCGGCGGATAACACGTGCCGCACATGACAGACGGGGACGTACGATGGCCGAGATCAAGAAAATCCTGATTGCCAACCGTGGCGAAATCGCCATCCGCGTCATGCGCGCTGCCAACGAACTCGGCAAGCGAACCGTCGCGATCTTCGCGGAGGAGGACAAGCTGTGCCTCCATCGGTTCAAGGCCGACGAAGCCTATCGCATCGGGAGAGGGCTCGGCCCGGTCGCGGCCTATCTTTCCATCGAAGAGGTGATCCGGGTCGCCAAGGAAAGCGGAGCCGACGCGATTCATCCGGGATACGGACTGCTCTCCGAAAACCCCGCGCTGGTCGAGGCCTGCGCCGAAGCCGGCATCACCTTCATTGGGCCAACGGCCGAAACAATGCGCGCGCTTGGCGACAAGGCAAGCGCGCGCAAGGTCGCGATCAAGGCCGGGGTGCCGGTCATTCCCGCATCCGACGTTCTTGGCAGCGACATGGCGTTCGTGCGCAAGCAAGCCGAGGCGATCGGTTATCCGATGATGCTCAAGGCATCCTGGGGAGGAGGCGGCCGCGGCATGCGCCCGATCATGTCGCCGGACGAGCTCGAGGAGAAGGTCCTGGAAGGGCGCCGCGAGGCGGAAGCGGCCTTCGGCAGCGGTGAGGGCTATCTCGAAAGGATGATCCAGCGCGCACGCCACGTCGAGGTGCAGATCCTCGGCGACAGCCGCGGCAACATTTACCACCTTTGGGAACGCGACTGCTCCGTGCAGCGCCGGAACCAGAAGGTGGTCGAGCGCGCGCCCGCGCCCTACCTCTCGGGCGCGCAGCGCGAAAGGCTGGCTGGCCTTGGCAAGAAGATTGCCTCAGAAGTGCATTACGAATGCGCCGGAACCGTCGAGTTCCTGATGGACATGGATTCCGGGGAATTCTACTTCATCGAGGTGAATCCGCGCATTCAGGTAGAGCACACGGTGACCGAAGAGGTGACCGGAATAGACATCGTCCAGGCCCAGATCCTTGTCGCCGAGGGCAAGGGCCTGGTTGAAGCGACCGGAATAGCGTCGCAATACGACGTCGCCCTCAACGGCCACGCCATTCAGTGCCGGATCACGACGGAAGATCCCACGAACAACTTCATCCCGGACTACGGGCGCATCACTGCCTACCGGGGCGCGAACGGAATGGGGATCCGGCTCGACGGGGGCACGGCCTATTCGGGGGCGGTCATCACGCGTTACTATGATTCGCTTCTTGAGAAGGTCACCGCCTGGGCCCCAACTCCCGAAGCCGCGATTGCCCGGATGGACCGTGCACTTCGCGAATTCCGGATTCGCGGCGTGTCCACCAACGTCGCATTTGTCGAGAACCTGCTGAAGCATCCGACGTTTCTCAGCAACGAATATCACACGCGCTTCATCGACGAGACGCCGGAGCTCTTCGACTTCAAACCGCGACGCGACCGGGCAACCCGAATCCTGACCTACCTTGCGGACGTGACCGTCAACGGCCACCCCGAGACCAGGGACCGTCCAAAGCCGCCTGCGAGCCTCCGCGAGCCCGTGCCGCCAGCGCCCCGGACCCGAGAGCCGGCCTCCGGCACGCGTGATCTTCTGAAGTCGGAAGGCGCCGAGGGCGTCGCGAACTGGATGCTGGAGCAGGAGCGCGTCCTGGTCACCGACACGACCATGCGGGACGGACCGCAGTCCCTTCTCGCCACGCGGATGCGCTCGATCGACATGATCAACGTGGCTCCGGCCTACGCGGCGAACCTCCCCGGCCTGTTCAGCGTCGAATGCTGGGGCGGCGCCACTTTCGACGTGGCCTACAGGTTCCTGGAGGAATGCCCCTGGCAACGCCTGCGCGATCTCCGTGCCGCCATGCCGAACCTCCTCACCCAGATGCTTGTCCGGGGTTCCAACGGCGTTGGCTACACGAACTATCCCGACAACGTGGTCCAGTTCTTCATTCGGTGCGCGGCCCGCAATGGCGTCGATCTCTTCCGGGTCTTCGATCCCCTGAACTGGATCGAGAACATGCGCGTCTCGATGGACGCGGTCCTCGACACCGACGGGATCCTCGAAGCCGCGATCTGCTACACGGGGGACATTCACGACCCGGATCGCGCCAAGTACGACCTCAAGTACTACGTATCGATGGCCAAGGAGCTGAAGAAGGCCGGCACGCATGTACTTGGCTTGAAGGACATGGCGGGCCTCGTGAAGCCGGCTGCCGCCCGGGCGCTGGTCAAGGCGCTCAAGGAGGAGGTCGGCCTGCCCGTCCACTTTCACACGCATGACACCGCCGGCATTGCCTGCGCCTCGATTCTCGCCGCGTCCGAGGCTGGCGTCGATGCCGTGGATTGCGCGATGGACGCGCTTTCGGGCAACACGTCCCAGGCCACGTTCGGCACCGTGGTCGAGGCGCTCCGGGGATCGGGGCGCGACACGCAGCTCGACATCGGCGCGATTCGGGAAATCTCGAACTACTGGGAGGCGGTGCGCGGTCACTACGCCGCGTTCGAGTCCGGCCTTCAGGCCCCCGCTTCCGAGGTCTACCTTCACGAGATGCCGGGTGGCCAGTTCACGAATCTCAAGGCCCAGGCCCGTTCGCTCGGACTGGAGGAACGCTGGCACGAGGTTGCACAGGCCTATGCCGACGTGAACAGGATGTTCGGCGACATCGTGAAGGTGACACCCACGTCGAAAGTCGTGGGTGACATGGCCCTGATGATGGTGAGCCAGGGTCTCAGCGTCGAGGACGTCCTTGATCCGACACGCGAGGTCGCTTTCCCGGAAAGCGTTGTCGGCATGATGCGCGGGGAGATCGGACAACCCCCGGGCGGCTGGCCCAAGGACATTCAGAAAAAGATCCTGAAGGGCGAGAAGCCGGCTTCCACGCGACCCGGCGCGGATCTGGCGCCCGTGGACCTTGAAGGGGTGCGTCGCGAGATCAATGACAGGTTCGACCGGGAATTCAACGATGAGGACCTTGGCGGCTATCTCATGTACCCAAAGGTGTTTGCCGAATACACCGAGCGCCACGACGTGCACGGGCCGGTGCGCACGCTGCCGACGCGCACGTTTTTCTACGGCATGGAACCAGGCGAGGAAATCTCCGTGGAAATCGACCCCGGGGTGACGCTGGAAATCCAGCTTCAGGCTGTCGCGGATACCAACGACGAAGGCGTCGCCAAGGTGTTCTTCGAGTTGAACGGACAGCCCCGCACCGTGCGCATTGCCGACCGCTCGGCGCAAAGCGTGGCCGTGAAGCATGTCAAGGCCGATGCATCCAACGCGAGCCATGTCGGCGCGCCGATGCCTGGAATCGTCGCGTCAGTCGCAGTGCATGAAGGTGCCCAGGTCAAGCAAGGCGACCTCATGCTGACCATCGAGGCGATGAAGATGGAAACCGGGATCCACGCCGACCGCGACACGGTGGTCAAGGTCGTGCATGTGGCCCCCGGCACGCAGATCGACGCCAAGGATCTTCTGGTGGAACTGGGATCGTAGCGCCCCGCCGAAACAACGGGATGGAGCGTCACGGTTTGGAGAGAACGCCACGTTGCCTTCACCATCTCGACGGCATCGGGTCGGTGATCCTGCCCTCGAACATCTCGGCGGCGAAGTCGGCCGCGTTCCGAGGCGTCGGGTGCGGGTGGACGGGCGGGCTGGCGAAGGCCCCGTGGCACGCGACATTCCGCGTGCGAGTCTGGCCGCCGGCTTCGACGGTGACAGCAGCGGCCAACTCGTCATTGATGGCCAAGGCGGTTGCGGCGATGGTCATGAGAGCGACTGCTACTGGTAGTTGCGGGACCTGGGCATCTGTCCAATGCCGGGGTTGAAGGAATTGGTGGGATCGCACCGCCGGTAGTGGGCCGCGAGATCGGGCTTGGCCCTGTAGAGATGGCCGACGTTATGTTCTGCGGGATACTCCGCGCCGCGTTCATCGAAGATGCGCAGCATCGCCGCCTTGATCGCCGCGGGATTGGCACCCTTCCGGACGATGTAGTCCTGGTGCATCACGTGACACATGAAATGGCCGTAGTAGAGCTTGTGAACGATCTGTTCCTCGATTTCCGGCGGCAGCACTTCGAGCCAGTCGCGCTCGTTGCGCCGCAATGCAACGTCAAGGGCGATGATGTCCTCGACATCGCGCGAATGGACCGCCATGTACCTGACCGCGGCGCCTGCGGCGGCAAAGCGGTGCAGGCCGGCAATCCGGGCCTCGCGCGCGGTGCATTCGAAGAAATCCGCGTCACGCGCTTCGAGAAAGCCCGGCAGCCATTCCGCGGCTTCCTGGATCCCGCCGTCCTTCATCTTGAGAATCAGGTGATGCTCGAACCGGTCGCGATACTCGGTCATCCGCCTGGGCAGAACCCGCGGCCAGATCCGTGACAGCCCCTGCATGAAGCGGTCCGTGAAGCCGTTCAGGAAAGGCAGGCTCTTCAGGCGCGCGTCCACTGCACCCTTCATGGCAAAGAACAGCGGCAGCCGGTCCGTTCCCAGCTTGTCGATCATCACGACCGTGTCCTTGCCGTAAGTCTCCGTGATGTCGAACACTTCGCGCTGGACATACTCCGCTGAGACGGGCAGCGACCGAAACTCGGCCAGGACATGCCGGCGCAGGTCGGCAAGATCGCCGGGATCGTTCGTGCCGACGTAGAACACGCTTTCTTTGCCGTGCTTCGGGAACGTGTCCAGGCGCACGGCGAATACGGCCAGCTTGCCGGCGGAGCCGGAGGATTCGAAGAGCTTGTTCTTGTCCGCGTTGAACCGCGCCGGGGTCGGCGCATCGACGTCGCGCACGATCCGGGAATAGTCCCGCGCGGACGCGTGCCGGTTCGTGGCACCGGGCCTTTTCTCATAAGTGCCGTCATCGAGGTTCGTCAGGATCTCCTCGGGGGTGTCGCCAAGATCGATGCCGAGATGGTTGACCAGTTCCAGCCGGCCGTCGACCGTGATCCGCGCGAAGACGGACAACTCGGTATAGACCGGTCCCCGCTCGATCAGCGCGCCGCCGGAATTGTTGCAGACGCCGCCGACGATGGAGGCGCCGATGCAGGAGGAGCCGATCACCGAATGAGGCTCGCGGCCGAGGGGCAGGAGCAGTCTCTCCAACGCGAAAAGCGTGGCTCCGGGATGGCTGACAACCTGCGCTCCGCCATGAAGCAGCTCGAGCCTGTCCATGCGGCGGGTGTTGATCAGAACGACGTCGCGGTCGTAGCTGCCCGAAGGCGCGGAGCCTTCGGTGAGGCCGGTGTTGGCGGCTTGCATGACAACGATCTTGTCAGCCTCGACGCAGGCTTGCAGCACCCGCCACTGTTCCAGCAGCGTGCCGGGACGCACGACGCAAAGCGCGTCGCCCTCGCCCGAACGGAAGCCGCGGCGGAAGCGCTCGGTGGCGCGCTGGCCGGTCAGAAGGTGACGGCGACCGACGACCTGGCGAAGCCGGGCAAGGAGCGCGTCGTTGGTCATGCAGCCGTTCCTTGCGCGGATGGCAAGGACCCGGCCTCGGCACGGTACCGGAGGTTGTGGCGGCCAAGCTCGTCGATCCGGGTCACGCCCATCAGCTTCATGTCGCGCTCGATCTCGGCACGCAGGAGCCCCAGCGCCCTTTCCACCCCGGCCTGCCCGGCGGCGGCGAGCGGGTAGAGGTACCAGCGGCCGATGCCGACGGCCTTGGCCCCCAGCGACAGCGCTTTCAGCACGTGCGTGCCGCGCTGGATGCCGCTGTCCATCATCACGTCCAGGCGGTCGCCGACGGCATCGACGATCTCGGCCAATTGGTCCATTGGTGCGCGTGAACCGTCGAGCTGCCGACCGCCATGGTTCGAGAGCACGATGCCGGTGCAGCCGATCTCGGCGGCGCGGAGGGCATCCTCGACGGTCATGACGCCCTTCAGGCAGAAATGGCCGTTCCAGTCCCGAACCATCCTGGTCACGTCGTCCCAGGTCATCGACGGGTCCAGCATCTCGGTGAAATATGCGCCTATCGAACTCGTTCCGCCGCTCATGTCCACATGCGCGTCCAGCTGAGGCAGGCGGAAGCGTTCATGCGTGACGTAGTTGATGCCCCACATCGGCTTGATCGCGAACTGGATCATGCCGCCAAGAGTCAGCCGGAAGGGTATCGAAAACCCGGTGCGGAGATCGCGCTCGCGATTGCCGCCGGTGATCGAGTCGACCGTCAGCATCATCACCTCGACGCCTGCCTCCTTTGCATGCTGCATCATCGCCATGTTCAGGCCGCGATCCCTGTGGAAATAGAACTGGTAGAGCTGCGGGTTCCTGTGCCTCTTGCGCAATTCTTCCAGCGAAACCGTGCCGAGCGAAGACACGCCGAACATCGTGCCGAACTTCTCCGCCGCCGCCGCGACCGCACGCTCGCCCTGGTGGTGGAACAGCCGCTGCAGCGCCGTTGGCGAACAGTAGACCGGCATGTCCAGCTTCTGACCCATCACCATGACCGACATGTCGACCTCCGACACGCCGCGAAGAACCGAAGGCAGCAGGTCGCAGCGGTCGAAGGCGCGCGTGTTCTCGGCCATGGTCACTTCATCGTCGGCACCGCCGTCGATGTAGTCGAAGATCGGCCCCGGCAGGCGGCGCCTGGCAAGCCGCCGGAAGTCGTGGAAGTTATGGCAGTCCTTGAGCCGCATTTGTCAGGTTCCCTAGTAGGCGACCGAGGGCAGCCAGGTGGCGAGCGTTGGCCAGTAGAAGACCAGCCCCAGGCCGACGAGTTGCAGGATCACGAAGGGGATGATGCCGCGGTAAATGTGCGTCAGCTTGATCTCGGGCGGGCAGACGCCCTTGAGGTAGAACAGCGCAAATCCCACGGGCGGCGTCAGGAACGAGGTCTGCAGCGTCACCGCGACCAGGATCACGAACCAGACCAGCGCCGGTTCATCGATCACGCCGAAGCCCGGGATGTCCATGCCCAGCGCGTTGATGATCGGCCGCATGAGCGGCAGCACGATCAGCGAAATCTCGATCCAGTCAAGCACGAAGCCCAGAAGGAACACGATGAAGAGGATGAAGATCACGGTGCCGTTGGCGCCAAGTCCCGTGGACTGCACCAGATGCTCGATCAACTCGTCGCCGCCGAGTTCGCGAAGGACGTAGGAAAAGACCGTGGCGCCGAGGAAGATCGCGAAAATGTAAGCCGTGGTGTTGAAGCAGGCGACCAGCACGTTCCACAGCTTCTGCATGGTCAGCTTGCGGTAGCCGAACGCCAGGAGCGTTGCACCCAGCGCACCGATTCCCGAGGCCTCCGTCGGCGTGGTGATCCCGGCGAAGATCGAGCCAAGCACTGCAAGGATCAACGCCAATGTCGGGATGACCGCGATCAGCACGTCGCGCACCGCGCGCCAGTCCGGCCGCACCGCGCCCTCGGGCACCGGGGCGGCGTCGCGGTTGACCAGGGCCAGGACGAAGATGTAGGTGAGGTACAGGGCGCCGATGATCACGCCGGGGAACACGGCGGCCATGAACAGGTCACCGACCGACAGCGCCATCTGGTCAGCCATGATCACCAGCATGATCGACGGCGGGATCAGGATGCCCAGGGTGCCGCTCGCCGAGACGACGCCGGCGGCCAGGGTCGGCTGATATTTCTGCTGCATCATCGACGACAGCGAAAGCACGCCCAGGAGCACGACCGATGCACCGATGATCCCGGTGGACGCGGCCAGGATGATCCCGATCAGCGTGACGGTCATCGCCAGGCCGCCCCGAACGGTTCCGAAAAGACGCTGCATCGAGCTCATCAGCCGCTCGGCAACGCCGCTTTCGTCAAGCATCAGGCCCATGAAGATGAACATCGGAAGCGCGACGAGGACCGCGTTCGACATCGTCGCGTAGACCCGGTTCACGACTGCGCCGAGGGTCAGGTAGTCGAGCCCGGTGAAGGTGCTCTCAAGCCCTGTCCAGAGCATCAGGTCGTTGTCAAAGAGGTAGGCCAGTCCGCAGAAGGCCACGCCGACTCCCGCCAGCACCCAGGCGACCGGATAGCCCGTGAACAGGAGCGCGATGAAGGTCAGGAACATCGCGATGACGAGCTTTTCCTCGGTGGATTCCACCAGGAACGTCAGCGCCACGCAGACTGCGGCAAAGCCAAGCAGCACCAGCACGATCCTGCGCAGTCGCGCGCCCTCGCGTTCCGATGCCGGACCGTGCCAGAGCGCATGGGCGTCGTGAATCAGCCGCGCCAGCGCGGCAAGCGCCAGCAGGACGAAGCTGATCGGTATGACCGCCTTCAACGCCCAGCGGGCAGGCAGCCCGGTGGGGCTGTCGGAACGCTCGTTCACCCGCCAGCTCTCGTAGAAATAGTCGTAGCCCTGGTCGATCATCAGGTAGAGGAACGGCACCAGGAGCGTCAGGATGCCGAGAACCTCGATGATCCGCTGGGCGCGGCGGCTGAGCTGCATGTGCAGCACGTCGACCCGCACGTGACTGTCGGACACCAGCGCAAAGGAAATGCCGATCATCGTCACCAGCCCGTAGAAATGCCACTGGATCTCGTCGAGCTTGGGGTAGTTCTGGCTGAGCAGGTAGCGCAGGGAGACCTGGGTGAAGATCGCGGCAATCAGGAGAACGTTCGCCCACATCACCACATGGCCGATCGCCTTGACACCCCGCTCGATGGCGACCGCAATCCTCTGGCGGTCGGGTTCCTCGTGCTCGAGCAGCCCTTCGTATGTCCCTACCGGGTCCTTCGGTGCGTTCGCGGCCATGTCCGTATCCTCTCTCGATCCCGTCCGGAAGGCACAAGCGCCGACGGGTGCCCGCACGTTACCGAATTTCGGGAAAGTTGGCGATCCGGGGCGGCGCGACCTGCCGCCCCGGGGCCCGAGGCCGCTACTTCCGCGGCAGGAAGGCGTGTTCCTTCCAGAGCTGGTAGCCGCCGCGGAACTCGTTCATGTCCGCGAGAACCTTGGCGAAGAACGCGTCGTTGGCCGCCTCTTCGGCAGCGACTTCGTCCCAGGTGGACCGGTAGGTGTCGAGCATTTCCTGCGACCACTGCTTGATGGTCACGCCGTTGTTCTCGACATTGTCGATCAGCACGTCGTGCTGGATCGCCTCGCCCTCCGCGAAGCTGTCGGTCATCGACGCCTTGCAGGCGTTCTCGATGATCGCCTTGTGCGTGTCATTGACTTCGGCCCAGACGTCCTTGTTGATGATCAGCTCAAACAGGGTCGCCTGCTGGTGCCAGCCGGGGAAGTAGTTGAACTTCACCAGCTTGTGGAAGCCAAGGCGCGCGTCGATGGCGGGCATCGAGAACTCGGTCGCGTCGATGGCGCCCTTCTCCAGCGCCGGGAAGATCTCGCCGCCGGGCAGCAGCGAGGTGGCAACGCCAAGCTTCTGCATGACCTTGCCGCCGAGGCCGAAGAAACGCATCTTCAGCCCTTCCAGGTCGGCCGGCGAGTTGATCTCGTTGGCGAACCAGCCCGAGGTCTCCGGCGCGATGATGGCGCAGGGGATGACATGGACGTTGTAGCCCGCCTGGTCGTACATCTCCTGGTAGAGCGCCAGACCGTTGCCGTAGTAGATCCAGGCCATGTACTCGCCCGCCTCCGGCCCGAACGGAACGGCGGAAAAGAGCGGCGCGGCCGGGATCTTGCCTGCCCAGTAGCCGGCGGTGGTGTAGCCCGAGTTGATCTTGCCGGTCGACACGGCGTCGAGAATCTCGAATGCCGGGACCAGTTCGCCCGGTTCGTACACCTTCATCTTCAGCGTGCCGCCCGACATCAGGTCAAGCTGTTCGGCAACGCGCGGAATCGGTGAGCCGAGCCCTGGCAGCGACGTCGAGAAGGCGATCGGCGTCTTCAGCAGCAGCTTGTCGGCCGCAACCGCCGGCGCAGCGATCAGGCTGGCGGCGAGGGCGAGGCTCGTCAGGGTCTTTTTCATGGAAGTCTCCTCCAGAAAGGTTTGGAACATGCGTTCCGTTCACAGGGCGCGGGATCGACCGGCGCCTTACCAATGGTCAATATTATTTACCATGACTATGAGTCAACAACTTTCTTTACCAATTGGGGCCGAATCTACCGGACAAGATTGCCGCCCGTTTCGCTCAATGTCCGGGACCGGCTGGCATCCGCATTAAGAGATCAGACAAAAAATGCTTTATGCACAAAATGTTAAGATGATTCACGGCAACCTGCAAAACCGCTTGAATTTTCCGGCCAAGTGGTTATTTTCCTTGACCACATTGCTTGCGGTTTCCAGTCAGCGAGGCAACCGAAATGACATCCACGGCGCTTTTTGAACCCGTTGGACACGAATCACTGGCGGATTCCGTCGTCGCGCAGATCGAGGACCTGATTGCTTCGGGCGTTCTGAAACAGGGGCGCAGACTGCCGTCGGAGCGCGAACTCGCCGAGATGCTGCACGTGTCCCGCCCGAAGCTGCGCGAGGCATTGCAGGTCCTCGAGGAACGCGGGCTTGTCAGCACCCGGCACGGCGAGGGCACATTCGTATCGCCGCTGACCGGGCAGGCCATGCTTCCGGCGCTGCTGGCGCTCTACGGGCGCAACGAGCAGACATTCTTCGACTACCTGGAATATCGCCGCGAGCAGGAAGGGTTTGCCGCCCGACTTGCGGCACGCCGCGCGACACGGGCGGACAAGGAGAGGATCGAGGAAATTCTTGCCGAAAACGAAAGGGCATGGCGCGAGAACGATTCCGAAGCTTCCCGCGAGGCGGACTATGCCTTGCACGCGGCGATCGTCGATGCGAGCCAGAACGCGACGCTGATTCACGTTATGGCATCGATCTACGAACTCACGCGGCAGGGCCTGTTCTACAACCGCGACTTCCTGAAGACGATCGACGGGTCCGGAAAAAGGCTCCTGGAACAGCACCTCGTGCTCGGCAGGGCGGTCATCGAAGGCGACGAGGCCCGGGCCGAAAGGGCGGCCCACGACCACATCGACTTCGTCGAGCAGTCGTTCAGGTTGGGCATCGAGCAACAGCGACGCGAATCCATGGCCGAAAAGCGAAGGATGATGTCAAAGGAAGTTCGGAAGAGAAAGTCGGCCTAGCGCCTTCCACGCTTCCGCAACCGTGCGCCCCGCCAGCATCCCGAACGCTCGCGCCGGCCGACTCGAACAGCAGCAACAGGCAATCCGGGCTCGATCCCGATGACCGCCGCGAGTCGGACGAGGTGGCACGCCCGCGGAACGAGGCATGTTCGGGCGCCGGGACATGGGATCACCGCCCGGCTCCTCTTTGCATCTGCAACGCCATCATGCCGGGCAGGCCCGTTGCCCGGGGCTTCGGTTGCAGTTTCACGCGCCGAGCGGGGAAAATCCGCCCAACCCAGGAAGTTTTGCGAAGGCTCCCCTTCTCAACCAGGTTTTCTGTGTCACTATCCACGCCCAAGCGCTGCCGGCACACATGCGAATCGCCAAGCGACCTTCGAAGCCATCGCCAAGGAGTCCCAGATGAATCGCCATGCAAGGCCCCGACCGGATCCGCGACTGGACGGTCAGTCCGCCGGCTTCCGGTTCGCGCCAGCCTGACGCGCGACTGGTCCTGCCAGGGAAACCCGGTCCCATGCTGCGATATTCAGTCAAGCGCCTCGGACTCGCCTTGGTCATCGTCTCGGTGGCGATGCTCCTCCTGTTCTGCATGATCTATCTCATTCCCGGCGATCCGGCGGCCGTGGCACTCGGTCCGCGCGCGACCGAGGCAATGCGGGAAGGGCTTCGGATCAAGATGGGGCTCGACAAGCCTGTCTGGGTCCAGTTCTGGAACTTCTTTTCCGCGGCATGGCAGGGCGATCTCGGGCGCGACGTGCTGTCAGACCGTCCCGTCGCAACAGTGGTCATGGAGCAGCTTCCATACACGCTGGCACTCATTTTCGGCGGGATCAGCTGGTCGGTGACACTTGGCATTCCGCTCGGCTGCTGGGCCGCAGTCGAACGCGGCACGGTGGCCGACCGGATCGTGGGAGTCCTGTCGGTAGCCGTCATCGCGGTTCCGTCCTTCGTCGTGGCCATCTACGCCCTACTGATCTTTGCGGTGGCCCTGCGCTGGCTTCCCGCCATCGGCGCGGGCGAGCCCGGCGACATCGGGGACCAGCTCGTGCACTTGATCCTTCCGTCCCTGGCGGTGGGACTTGGCTGGGTTGGCTACATCGCGCGCATGGTGCGGGCGTCCATGCTCGAGGTCCTGGAATCGCAGCACATCAGGACCGCACGCGCGTTCGGCCTGCCCGAGCGCATGATCACCTACCGCTACGCGCTGACCATCGCCATCCTGCCGACCGTGACGCTGCTGGGCGTCGGCATAGGGCAAATGCTGTCGTCCGCGGTCTTTGCCGAGATCGTCTTCGCCCGCCCGGGCGTGGGCAAGCTCGTCTATGACGCGATCCTCACGCGCAACTACCCGCTCGTGACCGGTGCCGTGCTGGTCACCACGATCCTCTTCGTCCTGCTCAACCTCGTGGCGGACCTGATTGTAGGAGCCCTGGATCCCCGTGTTCGCAGCCGTCTCTGATCTCCGCAGGAACGAACGGACGCGCACGATGATGCGCGTGCTGAAGGAGCCCCTCGGCGCGTTCGGCATCGCGCTGGTCCTCCTGATGGTGGGCGGCGCGGTGTTCGCCGACCTCCTCACGTCATTTGAACCCTCGCGCATCTCTCCGCGCGACCGGTTCCAGCCCCCGTCCCTCGATCACCTCCTTGGCACCGATCACCTGGGACGGGACCTGTTTTCCCGCGTTCTTCACGGCGGGCGAATCGCTCTTTCGGTCGCCCTTTTCGCGACGGCCACCTCGCTGGCGATCGGGGTCGTGCTGGGCCTCGTCGCAGGCTACGGCCCACGCTGGCTGGACGCCGTGATGCTGCTCCTGTTCGACTCGATCAAGAGCTTTCCCACGGTCATGCTGGCGCTCGCGCTGGTCACGCTGTTCGGCCCGTCATTGACGGCGGTCGTCGTTGTGGTGATCCTGGTGAACGTGCCCGGCTACGCGCGAATAATCCGCACCCAGACACTTGCGCTCAAAGGGTCGGAATTCGTCACGGCCGCGCAGAGCATGGGCGCCGGCACAGTGCGCATCCTCCGCCATCACATCATGCCCAACGTGATCAGCCCCCTCCTGATCCTCGCCTCCATGGACATCCCCGTCGTGATCGCCATCGAGGCGGGAATGAGCTTTCTCGGGCTGGGCGTCCGCCCGCCCACGCCATCCTGGGGCTCTATACTGAATGACGGCTTCACCGCAATTCGCGACACGCCGTGGATTGCGGTTGCCGGCGGACTGCCCATCATCCTGACCACGCTGGGATTCACGTTCCTTGGCGAAACGATGCGCGACCTGTTCGATCCGCGCCTCAAGAGGCGCGAATGACCGTTCTCGCGATCAAGGGCCTGAATGTCACGTTCTCGACCGAAGGCGGCCAGCTGCACGCCCTGAAGAACGTCTCCTTCGAAGTTCCCGAGAGGCGCATTGTCGGCGTCGTGGGGGAATCCGGTTGCGGCAAGTCCACGCTGATAAACGCGATCCTCGGGCTTCTGGCAGACAATGGAAGTGTCGATGCCGGCAGCATCACGTTCGAGGGCGAGGACCTCACGAGGCTCGGTGCTGCCAGAATGCAGGAACTCCGGGGCCAGCGCATTTCGACGGTCTTCCAGGATCCGATGGGCGCGCTGAACCCGGTTCTCTCCGTCGGACGCCAGATGCGGAACATCCAGTATCGGTCCGGGCGCTCCCGCAACGAGAAAGACGCGCGGTCGGAAGCAATGTTGCGCCAGGTACGGATCCCCGACGCGCAGTCCGCGCTCGCGCAGTATCCGCACGAGTTTTCAGGCGGGATGCAGCAGCGGGTCGCGATTGCCATGGCGCTGATGATGAGGCCCGCGCTCCTGATTGCGGACGAGCCGACGACCGCGCTCGATGCCACGCTCGAAGTGGCCACGATCGAACTCCTGCAGGAGTTGCAGCAGGACATCGCCTGCTCGGTGCTTTTCATATCGCATCATCTCGGCGTCATAGCCGAACTCTGCGACGACGTCGTCGTGATGTACGCGGGCGAAGTCGTGGAGCGCGGAACCACCCGGCAGGTGTTTCACGCGCCGTGCCACCCATATACGCGACGCCTGCTTGAATGCGACCCGGCGCGGCAATCCGGACGCACGCGGCATCTGCCCACCATTCCGGGCGAGGTCCCGGATCTCAGGCACAGGCCGCCCGGCTGCGTATTTGCGACCCGCTGTGACCAACGCGTCGATGCCTGCGACAAGACCCCGCCCGACGTGGCCGTCGCGGCAGGGCACGTCGCCCGGTGCGTATTGGCGGCGGCGAGATGAGCGGGATACTCGAAGTCCGCGACGTCGAAGTGACGTTCGAAACCGGCCCCCTGATGCGCCGACGCTCGATCTTGGGCGTGGCTGGCGTGAGCTTCGATCTCCATGCAGGCGAGACGTTCGCGATCGTTGGCGAAAGCGGATCGGGCAAGACCACCCTGGCTCGCGCGATTAACGGTCTCCAGGACATTTCCGCCGGATCGATCCGGTTCGACGAACAACGCATTGACACGCTCGGTGCAAGATTGATGAAACCCTTGCGACGGCGCATGTCGATGATGTTCCAGGACCCTGTCGGCTCGCTCAGCCCCCGCATGAAAGTCGGCAACCTGATTGCCGAACCGTTCCGCATTCACGGGATCGTCGACAAGGACCCAGGCGTTGAGGTCCCGCGGCTTCTGTCACTGGTCGGGCTCACGCCGGAGTTTGCGGACCGCTATCCGCATCAGCTGTCAGGCGGCCAGGCACGGCGAGTCGGCGTGGCCCGCGCGATTGCCCTGAACCCCGCGCTCATCATCGCGGACGAACCCACCGCCGGTCTCGACGTGTCGGTGCAGGGCGAGGTGCTGAATCTCCTGAACGATCTCCGCGAGCGGCTTGGCCTCGCAATGATCATCATCACCCACAACCTGCATGTCGTGCATCACGTGGCAGACCGGATGGCCGTCATGTATCTCGGGCGCTTCGTCGAGGCGGGCGACACCGACGAGATCTTCCGCGCGCCGCGCCATCCTTACACGGCGGCTCTTCTTTCGGCCAATCCCGAGCCGGACCCGGACAAGGCGCGTGATCGAATCGCCCTGCCGGCCGAAGTTCCGTCGCTTCTTGCCAGACCTGCCGGATGCGAATTCCATTCCCGTTGCCCGTGGGTCGCAGCGCGCTGCAAGTCCGAAGCCCCGGAATTCGTCCAGGGAGAGACAAGGAAGGTCGCGTGCCACACGCCGCTTGAACCTGGCGCAAAGCCACCGGAACTTGAGGGAGCTCAATGACCAAGATCATCGAAACCGCATGGATTCCCATGCCCGATGGCATCCGCCTTGCCGCAAGGCTCTGGTTGCCCGAAGAGGCCGAGCGCTCGCCCGTGCCGTGCATACTGGAATACATTCCCTATCGTCGCCGAGACCGGACCCGGATGCGCGACGAAAGCATGCACCCGCACTTCGCCGATGCCGGATACGCGGCAGTCAGGGTCGACATGCGTGGCTCTGGCGACAGCGAGGGGGTGATGCTGGACGAGTATTCGGAAGAGGAGATGACCGACGGGGTCGACGTCATTGCGTGGATCGCCGAACAGCCATGGTGCGACGGGAATGTCGGCATGTTCGGCAAGTCCTGGGGCGCCTACACATCCTTTCAGGTGGCCGCGAAGCGTCCTCCGGCACTCAAGGCAATCGCGCCGGTCATGGGGACCGATGACCGCTGGCTGGAGGACATCCACTTCTACGGAGGCGTGCTTGCCAACGACAATTTCTGGTGGGGCTCGATCATGCAGCTCTACAACGCGATGCCACCGGATCCGGCAATCGTGGGCGAGGATCGCTGGCGCGACATGTGGAAGGAGCGCCTTGAAGCGATGACATTCTGGCCCGCGCAATGGCTGGAGCACCAGGTCCATGACGAAATGTGGCGCAGGGGCTCGATCTCGGAGAACTACGCGGATGTCGAGATTCCGGTCTATTTCTTCGGTGGCTGGGCCGACCTCTTCCGCGACACGCCGTTCCGGATTGCCGAGCACCTGAACGGGCCGGTCAAGGTGCTGATGGGACCCTGGGCTCATCTCTATCCCCACGAGGGCCTGCCAAGACCCCGCATGGACTTCGTGGGCGAGGTCATCCGCTTCTGGGACCACTGCCTCAAGGGCATCGACACCGGCCTGATGGACGAACCGCGCCTGCGGTTCTACCTGCAGGACTCGGCGCCTCCCGCCGGCTTCCGCGATGAGCGCACCGGCATCTGGGTCGAGGAAGCCGCCTGGCCCTCGCCCAACGTGAGCATCGAGACGCTTTGGCTGAACGCGGGCCGGCTCGGGCCGGCCGCCGAGTCCGGCGGCGCAATGTCCGTGTGTTCGCCGCAGACCTTTGGTTCTGCAGGCGGGGACATGTGCTCGTTCGCGATTCCGGGGGACATGCCCGTCGACTGTCGGGTCGATGCGGCAGGTGCGCTGAATTTCCGATCAGAGCCGGCGGACACCCCCATCGACATACTCGGGCAACCCTTGCTCAACCTCGCCGCTTTCACGGATCGGCCGCAGGGATTCGTCGCTGCGCTGCTCGTGGACGAAGCGCCGGACGGCGCACAGACACTGATCACTCGCGGATTCGCGAATCTCGCGCACCGCGTTTCCGACACCGCTCCTGAGCCGGCGGTTCCAGGTACGGAGATGACCGTCACGGTTCCGTTGCACGGCATCGGCCACCGGCTTGCAAGAGGCCACAGGCTCGTCTTGCAAGTGGGAACCTGTTACTGGCCGATCCTCTGGCCCGCACCGGAACCGGTCACGCTGACCGTAACACCGGGCCGTTCGGCGCTGGCGCTTCCGGTTCGCCGTGGCGTGGCAGATCAACCTCGTGTCCTGCCCGAGCCAGCTCCCACGGACAAGGAGCGCCCGATTACAACTGTCCGGGATGGTTCGATGGACCGGTCTCTCCACATCGACCTGGCAACTGGCGAGCATGCGGCGCGCTTCTTTCTTGACGGTGGCGTGTTCGGCCCCGTCGGGCGGTTGCGCCTCGACGAGACCGGCACCGAGATGGGCGACGTTTCGGATCGAGTCTACCGGATCCATCCGGAAGACCCACTTTCGGCGCGGGCTACGATGGACCAGGAAAGCTGCTTCGAGCGCGATGACTGGCGCGTGCGGATCAAGACCAGCTCTGAAATGACGGCCACCAAGACGGACTTCCACCTGCGCGCTTCCGTGACCTGCTGGGACGGCGAGGAGGAATTTCACCATGTGCAGTGGGATCACTCGATTCCACGAAACGGGATGTGAGCAATGCTGGAGAGTGCAGAGATCCGGACCGAATTCCCGCGCGAAGTCCGCGAAATCGAGGACGCCTGGATCCCGATGCCCGACGGAAAAAGGCTCGCGGCCCGGATCTGGCTTCCCGTTGATGCGGAATCGGATCCGGCGCCTGCAATTCTCGAGTACCTGCCCTATCGCAAGCGGGACGGAACGGTTGAACGTGATCACCTGACCCATCCGTATTTCGCGGGACATGGATATGCCGGCGTCCGTGTCGACCTACGCGGCACGGGCGACAGCGAAGGCGTCTGCCTGGGCGAGTATCTCAAGCAGGAGCAGGACGACTGCCTGGCCGTGATCGAATGGCTTGCCGCCCAGCCCTGGTGTTCCGGAAAGGTCGGAATGATCGGGATCAGCTGGGGCGGATTCAACGGGCTTCAGGTCGCGGCCCGGCGTCCGGAAGCACTGGGCGCAGTCATCTCGCTCTGTTCCACCGACGACCGCTACGCCGACGACATCCATTTCATGGGCGGCTGCATGCTGACCGACAAGCTGAGCTGGGGGGCCACGGCCTTCTCGATCTGCAACACGCCTCCCGATCCCGCAATCGTGGGAGACCGATGGCGGGGGATGTGGGTGGAGCGGCTCGAAAGCAACGGGCTGTGGATGCTCGACTGGTTCCGACACCAGCGGCGTGACGGATTCTATGCTCACGGCTCGGTCTGCGAGAACTACGCCGACATAGAGGTTCCTGTATATGCGGTGGGCGGTTGGGCCGACGGTTACACCAACGCGATCTTCCGCATGCTCGAGCACCTGCCGGGTCCGAAAAAGGGGCTGATCGGGCCATGGGCCCACAAGTATCCGCACTTCGCGAAGCCCGGACCGCGCATCGGCTTCCTGCAGGAATGCCTGCGCTGGTGGGACCAGCATCTCAAGGGCATCGAAACCGGCATCATGGAGGAACCGGAACTCCGTGCCTGGGTCAATTTTCCCGCGGTGCCGTCGCCGCGCAACGAAGACCGGCCCGGCCGCTGGGTGGCGGAACCCGAATGGAATGGCGGTAGGAAGGAAGTGCTCTCCCTTTATCCGGGAGAGCACGGACTGACGGCCTCGCCTTCGAGGAAGGGCATCACGCTTTCCTCGGCAGAGACTGCCGGTTGGACGTCGGGCGCATGGTGCGGATACGGGGCGATTCCAGACGGTCCCTTGGACCAGAACGGCGAGGCCGGCCTTATGACGATCTTCGAGACGGACGTACTCGACGAAGAATTCGACATCTTTGGCTTTCCGCTCCTTCACGCAGACGTGTCCAGCGATACTCATCACGCCAATGTCGCGGCGGTCCTTTCCGCCGTGGGCGAGGATGGCCGCGCGACGCTTGTCAGCTACGGAGTCCTGAACCTGACCCACAGGGCAAGCCATACAAGTCCGGAGCGGATGCCGCTGGCACAGCCCCAGCCGGTCACGATTCAACTCAACGCCTGCGGGCAGCGTGTCGACAAGGGCCAGCGGCTTCGTCTGGCGCTGTCCACGGCCCTCTGGCCAGTGATCTGGCCGTCAAGCGAGAAGGCGACGCTCAGGATCGAGCCCGGCAGCGCCCGGCTTGATCTGCCGGTTCGCCCGAATCGTGACAGCGACGAAGAACTGGCCCCGTTCCCGCCACCGGAGGGTGCCAGCCCTGCCCCGATCAAGCAGCATTCCCGAAGCCACTACGACCGGCGCCGCGAAGTCGACCTGACGACGGGCGGCGAGACGTACTCGCGGAGCAGCAGTGCCGGACCCGCGACGCACATGCATACGGGCCTCACGGTCAAGCGCAGCTGCAGCGAGCGATTCCATGTCCATCCCGAAGATCCGAATTCCGCCATCGGGACCTGTCGCTGGTGCGAGTCCTATTCGCGCGATGACTGGAAGGCAGAGGTGAGGACCGAAGTCAGCGTGCACGCATTGCGAGATTGCTGGCGAATCGAAGCCAGTCTTGTCGCGCGCGATGCCGACGGGATAGTGGCCGAACGGCAATGGAACGAGGATGTGCCTCGGGATCTTGTGTGAGGAGAGAAGCGGTGGGCGCATTTCCCGACTTTGGCCCGAAGGCGGCAATCCATCACTTTGCGAATGACGAAGTCGCCATGCGCGTGGTCATCGACGGCCACGGGCCGGACGTTGTCTTCATTCCTGGAGGAGATGCGACTGCCGAAAGCTATTCCCAGCAGTTCGCGCTCCTGTCGGACGCATTCCGCTGCGTCTCCTACGACCCGCGCGGCGCGGGAAAGACGACGTCGCCGCCGGCCCCGTGGACGATCGCGGACTTTGCGCGCGACTGCGCGGCCGTGATCGACGCGCATTGCGACGGAAGCGCGGTCGTCTGCGGCCTTTCCCTTGGGGGTCTCGTGACCCAACAGGTGGCCATAGATTTTCCGGAGAAAGTCCGCTTGGCCATTCCCATGGGAACCGCTGCCTTCATCGACGGCTTCACCAAGGACTGGATGCAGGCGGAGATCGACCTCCGGAAGGACGGCATTTCCCTGCCTGAGTATTTCCTCGCACCGCACTACGCCCCCTACGCCTTCCCCGCAAAGGCGCTGCACGACCCGGAGCTTTGGGCGGAAGTCAAGGAGGCCTACACGACCCGCTTCGCGGACCGTGATCCGCAGGACTTGATCGATCAATGGCAAGCCTGCCTCGACTTCGACTGCCGTGAAGCCTTGAAGACATGCCCGGTTCCGATGCATGTCATCAGCTTTTCCGAGGACGTCCAGACCGCGCCGTCCATGTGCAAGGTGGTCGCCGACCTCGCCCCGAAAGGCGTGTTCCACGAACTGGAGGGGCTTGGGCACGTTTCGATGACCCGTCACAGGCCAAATGTTGTTGCTGACAAGCTGCGCGGGATAATTCTCAAGGCGCTTGACACGTAACGCGGACGCGGCATGCGATGGCCGGACCAGTGTCACGCCACCACGCCCTTCGGACCGTCCGCTCGAATTCAGCATGCACCGTGACCCGTGGTCTCGATCTCGATCAGCGCATTGCGGCATGTGCGCGCTTGTCCTGCAATTTGCCGCATTTGGTTGGCGGTTTCCGCTTGCAGAAGCCATTCAACATCAATATCCCCGTTCCACCAAACGGAGCGCGGGCGTAGCTCAGGGGTAGAGCATTACCTTGCCAAGGTAAGGGTCGTGAGTTCGAATCTCATCGCCCGCTCCAATGGGGTTTCTCATATTTCCTCAAGATCACCATAATGTTAAGGATTAGTCAGCCTCCCACGGCTGACTAATCTCATTGAACGAAGCTGCGAGCGGCGGTGTCCGCTATGGAGAAAGTATGGCTGGCCGCGAGCCCGGAGAGGGCGCGATCAGGCCTGTCGCGCTTGCCGGAGCGTGGATCGGGCGTTCGTGGAAGGACGCAAGCACCGGCGGGACGCGGGCTTTCACCGGGCCTGTCGACAATTTCGGAGGGTGGTCCTCCATCGGCACGCGAGCGACTGTCCGCCGTTTTCGTGGCGACATGAGTCCGTTCCGGGCAATCATGTGGCCATCTCCTGGGCCGATGCGGCACGGGGCGGACCCCGGGGAAGCGTGGCCGGTGCGCCTCGGCCTGGGGATCGCCTCGACCATCCTGAGGATGCGGCGCAGTGTGGGCAGGCGACGGGCGCGACGTCCTCGTCAATCGACCCCGGTTTCAGCGGGCGGCCTTGTCGATAGTTGACAGAGTGTTTGCGCTGCTCATTGTGGCCACTTCCAAGGATCAATGACGGTTACGCCAGCAAGTTCGAATGGTGTGGCGTCTCGTGTCGCAACGGCGAATCCGTTGACCTTGGCAACCGCTGCTATCTGAGCGTCTGCCAAACCAATTTTCTTACCTGTCGCCTCGCATTGCGTGTTAATTCGCGCAAGTTCTTCAGCCGCAGGCAGATCAAAGGACAGAATACGATTGGCGCAAAGCCTACCCAGCGTGAAATCCAGTGCGGCCCAAAGCGCGGTTTTTTTCTTCCCGTAGGGCAACCGCTCAATGCCAAAGCGAAGTTCCGCCACATTGATTGAGGTCGTAAACAACGCCGGGGCCTGCTGGCTATTCAACCAGTCGACTACCTGCTGAGCCGGAAGGCGTTTGTTCGGCTCGGAGATTATGTTTGTGTCCAGTACGATCACCCGAAATCCGCCGCTTCCAAAGTTTCGTCAGAGCGTTCGATTTCTGGGAAATCAACGTCGAGTTGCCGCGCAAACGAAACAACCACATCACCCAGGTTTTCGGCAGGGCGCGTTGCTTCGTCCAAAAGCTCACGCGCTGCTGCCTCGGCGCTGATACCGCGTTGGCCCGCTACAAACTTGATGCGGCGATGCACATCATCCGACAGGTTTCTAACAGTCATTGTTGCCATTTCATCCTCCATATCTTCACTTGATAGCAAAAATATTGAATGACAGCATCGCAAGCAAGTGAGGATTTTGATGTCACTTGTTGTCGCAATTCTTCATGACTTTCCAGTTGTCACCTTGCGGGATCACATCGGCTGTCCCCGATCTCAACCGAAATTTGCCCGTCGACAAGATCGCTAATGATCACGCCCCAGCAGCTCAAGAGCCTTGAAGACATTCAGAAGCAGCTCGTGGCAACCCGACGCGAGCAGCGCGTCTCAATCGCCGGTTCCATTGCAACCTTATGGCTGTTGCGGATATGTCATTGGTGCATGCGACCGAGGAAAACATGTGGGCGCTGAAGGGGCCAATTCTGCGCATCTACCAATTGGAAACGTTGGGTAAGGCGGACATGGAACAACCTGCCCACTACGACGTGCTCGACGGCCTGCGTAACGGTGACGGTGGGAAAGCACGAGAGGCGATCCAGCGCAATATTGCGGGTTGCAACGACATGATTGCCTGGGTCAAGGAACGGCAGAAAGAAACCGAAGAGGCCTGACGAATTTCGGCCGGGCCACACTTGATGCCCGTCCGACCTCTTCAGAGTTCGATCAATATGGTCTTAAGCTCAGAGTGTCTATCAAATGCGTGCAAGGACTTGTCCCGTCCCGGGCGCGGCTTCCTTCCAACTTGCCTGGTGTCGGCGTGTGAGCCGACGCCAAGCATGATATTGGGAAGATCAAGCTGCCTGCACCGGCCCTTGACTGCGATACGCCCTACGCCGAAAGAAAGGCGTTGGAAAATCGTGTGCCAAGATCGCGCCCGACCATGATCCGCTGCCGCTGTGCATCGAAACGCGGGCGGCCCGCAATTGATGCTGTCCGCAAGAGGGAGGGCTGACATGGGATTGCCGCTCGAAGGGATACGCGTGCTCGCCGTCGAGCAATACGGGGCCGGTCCGTTCGGTACCCAGCACCTCGCCGATCTCGGCGCAGAAGTGATCAAGATCGAAAACCGCCAGTCCGGCGGCGACTACGCGCGTGCTCTCGGCCCCTACTTCGTCGAAGGTGCCAAAGGCGATGACGGCAGCCTCTTCTTCCAATCCATCAACCGGAACAAGAGGAGCCTGACGCTTGACCTAGGCAGATCGGAAGCGCAACAGATCTTCAGGCGACTGGTCGCCTCCGCTGACGCCGTGGCGAACAACCTTCGTGGAGACGTCCCGGAGAAGCTCGGCCTGACATTCGATGCCCTGAAATCGGCAAACGCCGCCATCGTCTGCGCTCACTGCTCGGGCTATGGCCGCGAGGGACCGAGGCGCGACTGGCCCGGCTATGACTACCTCATGCAGGCCGAGACCGGCTACTTCCACCTCACCGGCGAGCCCGAAGCACCTCCAACCCGAGTGGGAATGTCCGTCGTGGACTTCATGGCAGGGACCTACATGGCACTGGGTCTCGTAGCGGGAGTCCTGTCCGCACGGTCGACCGGCCAGGGTAGGGACATCGACGTGAACCTCTACGACACCGCCCTCTACAATCTCAGCTATCTCAACACCTGGGCGTTGAACTCAGGCTATGATCCCTTGCGCGTGCCGCGTTCGGCCCATGTCTCGCTTGTGCCCTGCCAACTCTACCGCACTTCGGACGGCTGGATATACGTGATGTGCAACAAGGAGAAGTTCTGGCCGGAGCTGTGTGAAGCCGTCGGGCGCCCGGATCTTGCCGGAGATGCCCAGTTCGCGACCTTTGCTGACCGGCTAAGCCGACGCGACGAACTCACAGTTATCCTGGACGAGGCATTGTCGGCCAAGTCGAGCGATGAGTGGTTGCGCAAGCTTCGGGGGCATGTCCCGGTTGCACCGATACGCACCCCCCTCACCGCGCTTCAGGACTCCAGCCTGGCGGCGGAGAAGAAGATCGAAACCCTGGCGCTCGATGGCGGCGAGGAGTTCCGGATGTTGCGTTCCCCGATCCGCACCGGTGACGACAACACGCCGCGAGCCTGCCCTCCCATGGGTCACGATACAGTCGAAATACTGCAGGCCGCAGGCTATTCGGCCAGGGACATTGCGGAATTTCGCGAGAAGAGGCTGATCTAGGCACCTGACGACCCTGAGACCGAACTGCGGCCTGATCGCTCACCCACCGCGATACCGGATGCGGGGCCAATTCTTGCGGCCCGGTCCCGTTGTGGTCGGACTGTTTCCGAGTGGACCCGGACTTCGAGAGCAAGAGCACTTGTGTCCTGCTCCATGAAACTGGGCGGCCCGTCACCGGACCGCCCAAGTCGCGTTCAGGCGGGCATGAACTCGGAGAAGAGCGACTCCCCGTTCGGCTTCAGCCCCGGCTTGATCGTGTCGCGATGGATCGCGCCAACCACCTCGTGAGTCAGGAAGACGTAGCAACCGCTTTCGTCCATGAGACCTTGCATCTTCTTGTAGATCTCGTCTCGCTTTGCCAGATCGCTTTCGACGAGACCCTGGTCATGCAGCGCCTTGTACTCGGCATTGTCGAACCGTTCCCAGTTCCATACGCCGACCTGCTCCGGCGTGAACCAGACCGTCGCCCATGACGGGTCAGGCTGCATCGAGAAGCGGCTGAGGACCAGCTGCAACTTCAGATAGTAGTCGCCGTCCTTGGAACCGAGCGTCCAGAACGTGCCGCTGTCATTTTGCTTGATTTCGCAGTTGATCCCCACGTCAGCAAGATTTGCCTGGATCACTTGCGCGGCCGCCAGGCGTTCGGACTGGTTGAGGATGTCGAGCGTGACATTGAGATCTGTCGCACCCTCCTGTGCCAGGAGCTCGCGCGCACGGTCCGGATCATAGTCGTAGGTCACGCTGTCCCGGGACCCTGGCAGGCCCGGCGCAAGGATGCCGTTTCCTACCGCGGCGGCGCCATAGTAGGCCGCATCCACAACGGTCTGCCGGTCAATGGCATGTTGCACCGCTCGGCGGATGTTGATGTTGGTAAAGGGCTCGGCGTCCTGGTTGATCCCAAGCCAGACATAGGCGAGCGACGGCTTCTCCAGGACCACCGAACCTGCTGGCGGGTTCTGCTTGAGCCGCGGCAAGGACGACACGGAGGTCCAGGTGTAGTCCAGGTCTCCCGCCTCAAAGCCGCGCTCGGCAGTGGCCGGATCCTCGATCGGAATGATATGGATCTCTTCAAATCCGCCCTGCTCATGCGCCCAGCCGGGATTGCGCCTCAGGATCGTCTTCTGCTTTGGCTGCCACTCCGCAAGCAGGTACTGGCCAGACTGGGCCACGGGATTCGTGGTGATCTTTTCGCCCAACTCCTCCACTGCCTTCTTGGAGAGAATGCAGGACGCCGGCGTCGGAAGCGTCGTGCTCCAGAGTGGCACGAACTTGTTCTTCAAGTGAATGAGGCCTGAAAGCGTGTCCTTTACCTCGACTTCCTTCAGGGCATCCCAATCTCCCGCATACGGGCTTTCCATGGCCGGATCAGCGATTCGCTCGATCGAGAATTTCACGTCCTCGGCCGTCATCTGGCCATAGCCGTCGGTGAAGCCGATGTTGTCCTTCAGCTTGAACGCGACGGTCACATCGTCGAGCTGTTCGATCGAGTCCACCGCGATCGGCTTCCAACCCCATGTGTCGCCCGCCTGCGGTATCACCATTGGCGCGAAGATCGAGCGAATGATGTCGTCTTCCGGCAACGACAGGCGAAACGCCGGATCAAGCACTTGCAGGTCCGAATAGGATCGCAACGTCAGGACCTTGCCATCCTGGCTCAGCGCGGCTCTTGGTGCCACCATTGTCGCGGCACCAAATGCGCCCAGTGCGGCAAAGAATGATCGGCGGGAAACATCGCCCAATAACACGTTCTTCATGGTCTACTCCCTGATGGATTGCATTCTCGAGTGATGCGGAAGTGCTGAACCGCACAGGACTGGCCGGCAAATGACCAGCCCGGTTCAAGCGCCAGCACTTGCGCCATTGTGCGGACTTCGTTGGCCAAGGGGCGTTGCGTTCGACAAGGTTCTGGGGCGCGCGCAGGACGACCGCACCCCGAGCCATGCGTGCTCAACGCAATTCGGGACCTTGGCGAGGCGGGGCACTTCACGAAGCCCGCGATGCCCAAAGCCGAGATTCCCTTTGCGTCATTCAATTTGCTTCCCCCCAAGGACCGCGTGAGTCACGTCCTGAAGTCTCGCACAGATTCACATTCCCACAAGGCATTTCTTGATATTCTCCCTTGCTCTCTTGTGCTCGGGCGCCAATCCTTGTCTCGGCAGTTCTCTTGCGGACCGAGGATGACGGAAGGTCTCGGCAGTCAGGTCTTCGAATTCGACGAAGTCGAACACCAGTGGATTCCGATGCTCGACGGGGTGCGACTTGCGGCACGGATATGGCTGCCACGAGGTTCAGGGCCGGTCCCCGCGCTTCTCGAGTACATTCCGTACCGCAAACGGGACATGGTCCGCGCACGGGACGAACGGAACCACCCCTACTTCGCGTCCTGTGGCTACGCCTGCCTTCGCGTGGACATGCGCGGATCGGGCGACAGCGAAGGCCACATGCCGGACATGTATTCAGATGACGAACTGGCTGACGCCCGGCACGTGATCGACTGGATCGCCGCGCAGCCCTGGTGCAACGGCAAGGTCGGCATGTTCGGCACTTCGTGGGGCGGCACCTCCAGCATGCAGGCCGCGGTCAGGGCACCGCGCGCACTGAAAGCCGTGATCGCGAATTGCGCGACCACCGACCGCTTCGAGGACGACATACACTGGATGGGCGGTTGTCTCCTGACCGACAGCCTCGAATGGGGCGCCACGCTGCCCGCAATCCTTGCCGCACCGCCGGACGCGGCGACGGTCGGCGAGGGCTGGAAGGAAATGTGGCGCGAAAGGCTGGAGGGGCTGAGCTTTCCGCTTTCCTCGTGGATCGATCACCAGACGCGTGGGGTCTATTGGCGCCACGGTTCGGTGAAATTCAGTTCGGATGACCTGTCCTGCCCGATCCTTGCGATCGGCGGCTGGGCGGACAGGTATTCGAATTCCGTGATCGGCCTCGTCAAGGCACGTCCCGATCTCTGCCATGGCATCGTCGGGCCTTGGGGACATCACTATCCCGATCACGGAGAGCCAGGTCCGGCAATGAGCTTCCAGGATGTCGCATTGACGTGGTGGGATCACTGGCTGAAGGACGCACCCATGCCGAAATGGCCTCGACTGCGCCTCTGGCGGCGTGAATTCGACGACCCCGCAGACCCGATCGCAACGAGGGCGGGCCGATGGATATCCACTGATCTCGGCCAAGCGGATGCAAAGGAAGCGGCCCTCTATCCGGGCAAGGCCGGGCTCTCGTGGCGAACCGGACCAGGCACGAGACAATCGGTGCCGGCAGACCCGCAGCATGGCGCCTGCGCCGGGGATACAGGATATTTTGGGCGCGTCGGCGGCCTGCCGCTCGATCAGTCTCCCGATGACGCGCGCGCACTCTGCTTCGACACCGAACCCTTGGAGACGGAAGTCGTCCTCGTTGGACACGCAAGGCTTCACTGCGGCATTGTGCGGGACATCGCCCACGCACAACTGGTGTGCCGCCTGTGCGAGGTCGATACGAACGGACGATCAAATCTCGTCGCGCGGCAAGTCATCAACCTGCAGCGTGACGAGACCCAGGACGGTAACGCGAGATTTTTCCCGGGCCAGACCACGCGGCTGTCCATGCGCTTCCCGTCAACCGCCTATCGTTTCTCGAAAGGGAATCGCATCCGCCTGTGCCTCGCCGCCTCGTATTGGCCGCTGGTCTGGCCTGCGCCGCAACTGGCGCAAATGCAGGTCGACACGGCAGGCGCACGCCTTGACTTGCCCTGCCCGTCAGACGTCTCGCCGGCGGCAGACGTGGCACCTCCTCGGCACCTGCCTCCCGAGCCTTCCTGGGAGCGCCGCTCTGAAGGCCCGCTTTGTCGCGAGAGTGGCGAGACGGCCGAGGGCGTGCGCTGCCATCGCTGGAAGCAACCGTGGTCAACGACCCGGATTCCCGAACTTGGCCTGAGCTTTTCGTCGACGACGGAGATGAATTGCACCACGTCGACCAAGGACCATGCCGTTCAGAGGTGTGCCGTTTCGGTCGTCTACGAAATCGAACGGCCTGACGGGATCGCACGAATCGAGAGCAGCCTGCTCGGCCGTGCGGAACCTGACGGCATGTCCGTTGCCTTGGAGCTCGACGCGCTCTGGAATGGCGAGGTCGTGGCAGAGCGATCTTGGCGGCATGGTCACAAAGCCTGACCTTGCAGGACGCGGATGTGCACAGTTGCGCCCGTCGGTTCACGGCGTGCCGATCGTCTGCAATTCTCGTCCACACTTCGCGCCGTTCTTCAAGATGTCGTCTTGATTGGACCAGCAGCGAGCCGCCAGAAGGACGGGTTTCCCATTCGCGTGCAGGACATCGAAAGGGGCCAGCGGCGACCCGAACTTGCAAGCCATCACGCCTGAGGCGACGCGAGATCCGGGCAATGAAGGCCAAGATCGCCGTGCGGCCCTGCGCGGAGGTTTCCCGGACCTATGCCCTCAGCCAATCTCTCAATGCCTCATTCGTTCTTTTGGGCTGCTCCAGGGTCGGCAAGTGCCCTGCGCCCGGAACGACGACCAGCCTGGAGCCGGGGATCGCGTCGTGCATGAATTCGTGCCGATCAACCGGGCAGAGCCGATCTTGCTGCCCGCACATTACCAGAGCCGGCACGGCGATGCCACGCAGCGTTTCGCCCTGGTCCGGGCGTGACTGAACCGCGCGAAACTGTTCGGTGAAGACCTCCGGTCCGAGAGCTTCCGCCATCTCCAGGCAGAGATCCAGCAACGGGCTCGTCACCGAGCCGTCCGCGAGATAGTCCGGCATGATCTCTTCGCGCATGACCTTGCGGAGACCGCCATTCATCACGTTCCCGATCTGCGCTTCGCGCAGCGCGGCCCTTTCGGGCGACTCCGGGAACGGGTTCGTGCCCATCAGGGCCACGCGCCTGACACGATTCGGGGCCTGCCTGTACAGTTCCATGGCAACGATCCCGCCCATTGACAGGCCCGCAAGTGCAAATTCCGGCGGAGCGAGATCTAGAATGCGTCGTGCAAGACCCGAAATCGTGGCCGCACCAACGGGGGGCACGATCATCACCGGTCGTTCTGCCGAGAATTCAGCGACCTGCGGAGCAAAGAGGCGCCCATCGCACATCGCGCCAGGTATGAGCACAAGTGGTTCCAGCATCAGACGTGCGCATGCACCTTGCCGGCGAAGCCCTTCGAACGGAGAGTTCTGGCCTCGACCTTCCCGCCATGCGGCCTGTTGAGTCCCGGGTCGCCCATGGTCACGCAATCAGGTCCTGATTCGGCTTCCCGAGGTCGGGTCGAACAAATACAGGTGTTCCGGATTCAGCGCGATGCCGATCATGTCATCCTGCTCCTTGCGCAGATACCTGTCGCCCTTTGCGATCACGCGCTGCCTGCCCCACTGAACGGTAAGGAGCGTTGCCTCTCCCGTGTTCTCGAAGGCGTAGATGGGCACATCGATGTTGCCTTTTCCGGCCTCGGACACGCGGATGTCGTCGGCGCGAACCCCAAGGACCACCTCATTGCGATCATCGCCGCCAACCGGCACCAATTGAGTGCCCCCGGTCGTGACGAACTGGCCACCCTGGATTGCGCCGGTGATCAGGTTCATTGCGGGCGAACCGATGAAGCCGGCAACGAAGAGATTCGCGGGGTCGTTGTAAATCTCGTCCGGCGATCCGAGCTGCTGGATCACGCCGTCTTTCATCACGGCCACTCGGTCTGCGAGCGTCATCGCCTCGATCTGGTCATGGGTCACGTAAACCGTGGTGACCTTCAGCTCGCGGCTGAGGTGCTTGAGCTCCGCCCGCATCGTGACGCGCAGCTTGGCGTCGAGATTCGACAGCGGCTCGTCCATCAGGAACACCTTGGGCGTGCGCACGATGGCTCGCGCCAGCGCCACGCGCTGGCGCTGGCCGCCCGAAAGTGCCTTGGGCCTTCGGTCGAGGAACCGGGTCAGTTCCACCTGTTCGGCAGCCCTTCGGACGCGTGGCTCAATGTCGCTGCTTGGTATGCCTCGCACGCGCAGCGGGTAGGCAATGTTTTCGAAGGTCGTCATGTGCGGATAGAGACCGTAGTTCTGGAAGACCATGGCCACGTCGCGGTCCTTTGGCAGGTCGTCGTTGACCATCCTGTCGCCGATCCAGACCTCGCCTTCCGTGGGCTCTTCCAGCCCTGCGATCATGCGCATGGTGGTGGTCTTGCCACAACCGGACGGACCCAGGAGGACCAGGAATTCCCTGTCGGAAATCTCCAGCGACTGGCCGTCGACGGCAACGAATTCGCCCCACCGCTTGGTCAGGTTCTTGAGAATGACTTCAGCCATCAGCGCACCGCCCCCATGGTCATGCCTTGCACGAAATACTTCCGGATGATGAGCGCCAGCACGAACATCGGCAGCATGATGATGATGCCGGCGGCGCTGAGCAGGTTCCAGAGATCACCCTCTTCGGCCTTGAAGAGCGCAAGCCCTATGGGCAGCGTCACCGCGTCCTTGTTCGTCAGGATCAGCGCGAAGAGAAACTCGTTCCAGGCGATGATGAAGCAGAAGATGCCCGCGGTCAGCAGTCCGGGCGCCGCCATCGGAAGGACGATGTTGCGAATGACCTGCAGCCGCGACGAACCGTCGACCATTGCGGCCTCTTCGGTGTCCAATGGAATGCCGTCGATGAAGCCCTTTATCATCCAGATCGCGAAGGGCATGACGATGGCAAGATTGACGAGGATCAGCCCGATCCGCGTGTCCAGGAGCCCGATGTCGCGGAACATCACGAAGAAGGGCAGTATGATGACCACCGCAGGCACGAACTGCGTGGCCAGGATGACGACCAGCATTGCCGTCTCGCCCGTGAGCCTGAAGCGACTGAACGAATAGGCTGCCATGGTCGCGATCGGGATCGCGAGCACAACGGTAACGAATGCCACTATGGTCGAATTCATCAACTTGTGGCCAAGAAAGAAGGGCGGTTCGAAAACCGTGCCGAAGTTCTCGAGCGTCGGCGTGAAGAACAGCTTTAGCTGGAACACGTCGATGTGGTTCTTGAAGGCGGCCATGAAGATCCAGGCTATCGGCACCAGCATGATCAGGATGGCGATCAGGATCAGCGCCAGCTGCACGGCGTCAATGACCTGTTTTCTCCGTCTGCCGAGCATCAGGTCACTCCTTGCGGAACACGAACTTGGCATAGGCGTAGGTCAGGAAGATCATGGGGATGACCATCAGCCAGGCAACCGAGGCGGCATACCCGATCTGTCCGTATTTCATGCCGTTGAAATAGATGTAGTGGCTCAGCGTCTGCGTCGCGGTTCCGGGGCCTCCGTTCGTCAGCATGAAGATCTGGTCGAAGGTCTTCAGGCTGAAGATCGACTTCAGGATGACGACGACTGCGAGCACGGGAGCGAGCTGCGGCAGGGTCACGTCGCGAAAGACCCGCCAGCCCGATGCACCGTCAACCTGAGCGGCCTCGATCGTGTCCTGCGGCACGCTGGCCAGGCCCCCGATCAGGACCAGGGTCAGGAACGGAATCCAGCCCCAGACATCGGCCATCACGCAGACCGCGAATGCGAGTACCGGGTCAACGAGCCAGCTGACATCCGCAAGCGGCGGGATCAGCGCGCCGAACACGGCGTCGAAAAGGCCGAATTCCGGATTGAACATGAACCGGAAACTGACCCCGATCAACGCCGGGCTCATGGCGAATGGCAGGATCAGGAGCGTCTGCACGCCGGAACGAAACCGGCCGCCCGGCGCCAGCAGCAAGGCCAGCCCCAGCGACAGGACAGTTGTCAGGCCAACGGTCAGGACCGTGTAGATCGCCGTGACCCAGACCGAATTCCAGAACGCGGGCTCGTAGAGAAAGGCCCAGATGTAGTTCTCGAAGCCAAGATACTGCTCCAGGGAACCCGGCCTGCTGAGACGCCCCACCGTGAAGGACAGCCTGAGGCTCTCGATCAAGGGCCAGATGGCGGTGGCGAAGACCACCACGATTGCGGGCAGGACCAAGAGGTATTTCAGAGTGCTGTCGCGCATTGGCGATTGCTCCGATTGGAACCACCCCGCATTCCTGCGGGATGGTTCGCCGCTTTCCTGACCGCGAACCGGCCAGGCCGCAAGGGATCGCTTACTCGATGCGTCCGGCGCGACGCAGCACCCTGTTGGCCTGCTCCGCTGCATCCAGCATCAACTGGCGCGTGTCCCCGCCCGCCGCCGCTTCGGCGATCGCCGCGGACAGGATGTCGCCGACCTCCGGCCATTCCGGAATCTGCGGCATGATGTCGGATTCCTTGAGCGAGTCCCAGGCCGCCATCTGGATCCCGTCATTCGCGGCATTCACCTCCGGATCGGTAAGCGACGAGATGTGAGTCACGACGTTGTTGACGATCCTCTTGCCCTTCACTTCGCGCACGGTGGCGTTGGCCTTGTCCATCTCGGGATTGGAGAGCCACTTGAGGAACTCCCATGCCGCGTCCTTGCTGTCGGAATACTCGGAAATCGCGAAAGGCATCGAGATGGCGTAGGTCTTGGTGGTGTCGGCGTAGGACGGCATGCCCACGAATCCGACCTGATCCTTCGTCAGCGTTGACGTCTCCGGGTTCAGGAACGCCGAATAGAACCACCACCAGCCGGGGATCATCGCCGAATTGCCCTGCATGAACGACTGCCTTGCGTCCTGTTCGACGAATGCGACGGAGTTCGGGTTTGCGACGCCATGTTCCGTCAGGAGCCCCACGTAGTCCTCGGTTGCCTTCAATGCCGCGTCGGTGGTCCATCCGGCCGAACCGTCGTCGTTGAACACGTCCTCGCCCGCACCCCACAGGAAGTTCAGCCAGATGAAGAGTGCCTGACGGTTTCCATCGTTGTTGAAGTAGAGCGCGACCGGAGAGATGTCGTCATGTTCCCAGGTCTCGCCCATCGCGGCGACCTCTTCCCAAGTTGACGGCGGGTTCGGGATCAGGTCCTTGCGATAGAAGAGGACCTGCGGGTGCGCGCGCAACGGAAAGCCAAGGGTCTGGCCCTCGAACTGCGCCGACCGCGCAAAGGCGGCCGGATAGCGATCCATCGAGATGCCGTCCCGTGCCATCAGGTCGTCGATCGGCATCAGCCAGTGGGCGTTCGGAGGGCCCCAGCTGTCGAGATAGTTGACCACGTCAAAGGCGCCGCTCGCGGCAAGGCCTTCAGCGTTGATCTTCTCCTGCAACGAGGCGAAGGGAATGAACGTCCATTCGGTCTCGATGCCCGTCAGCTCGGTGAACTCGTCGTCCCGCAGCATCAAGCCGTCGAACTGGGGCGTCACGACGCTCAGGATGTTGAGCGTGGTGCCTTCGTAGGGCTTCCCCGCCATCAGGTTGTACGGCACGTCCGCCGCCGCGACCGACAGCGGCGAGAGCATCACGGCCGCTGCCGCTCCCGCCTTCAGAAAAGTCCGTTTGCGCATTTCTTCCTCCCAATTGAATTGCAAATCGCGCAAAGACCTTACGGCATTGTGAATACGTATGCAAGAAAGCGTGAATGCGCGTTCGACATTGCCTGCCCGCGCCGCTGCCTGACGGTCTTGTGCGGGGTCACATCGTGGGACGTCGCGGTCGCAGACCGGTGCAGGGTCGGCGGATTCGGGTTTCATTGCGCGACGGTTGCCGAAAGTGCTATCTCGCGCCCGTCCGGTCCGGCCGACGCGACCGGGACAGCGCGCCTGGAGCAAACAGCGAATTCCGAGGGCAGATGCGCGGGCATGGAATTCGAGGGAGCAAGTGGATGGGACTGTTGCAAGACGGCAAGTGGGTCGACCAGTGGTACAACACCAGGACAAGTGGCGGACGCTTTGTCCGAAGGGACTCGCAGTTTCGCAACTGGGTCACGGCGGACGGATCTGCCGGCCCTGGCGGCGCTCACGGGTTCAGGGCCGCGCCCGGCCGCTATCATCTCTATGTGTCGCTTGCCTGCCCGTGGGCGCACCGGACGCTAATCTTCCGGGCATTGAAGGGTCTTGAGGAATTGATTCCCGTGTCGGTCGTGCACTGGTTCATGGGCGACCAGGGATGGACGTTCACGCCTGAAGACGGATCGACCACGGACACCGTCAACGACGCCGACTTCCTGCATGAAGTCTACACGACGGCAGACCCCGTCTATTCGGGGCGCGTGACCGTGCCAGCGCTTTGGGACGCGCAGACGGGAACCATCGTTTCAAACGAGTCCTCCGAGATCATCCGCATGTTCAATTCAGCCTTCGACGAGGTCGGGGCGCGGCCCGGAGACTACTATCCGGAGGCCCTCAGGCCCGAAATCGACGAAATCAACGACCGGATCTACCGCACGGTCAACAACGGTGTCTACAAGGCCGGCTTTGCGACCACGCAGGATGCCTACGAGGAGGCAGTCGTTCCCCTCTTCGAGACTCTCGACTGGCTGGAAGGCCGGCTTGGCTCGCAAAGATACCTCACTGGCAGTGCGGTGACGGAAGCGGACTGGCGTCTGTTCCCCACGCTTGTCCGATTCGATCCCGTCTATTTCGGACATTTCAAGTGCAATCTTCGCAGGATCTCGGACTACCCCAATCTCTCGGGATATGTCCGGGATCTTTACCAGCATCCCGGCATCGCCGAGACGGTGGACTTCCTGCACATCAAGAAGCACTACTATGGCAGCCACGCAGCGATAAACCCGACCCGGATCGTTCCGATGGGACCGGACGTCGATTACTCTGCGCCTCACGACCGCGCCCGATTCGGTCAAGGGACGCCGCACTGACCGAAGAGGCCGCTGCGGTCATGCTGCATGACTGGCCGGAACGCCGGACGTGACGGCGAAGCAGTTGTCCTGCCCAGGAGGGAAGCCGAGAACAACGGGCCATATATGCCTAACCAAATCGCCCTTCAGGTCGGTTCCTTCAACACGGGCACGGTTCATCGATCGAGGCGCGTGTGCAAGCGATGCCGACCCGGCAGGAGACAGCAGGCCTCGGCCAGAGCCGCAAGTGGGCCTGAGATACCTGTGGGGGGCCACCAAATCCGTGTGGTCATCCGACTGATTGGTCCCGTCCCCGTTCTGCCCTTTTCAAGTTCGAACACTCGCAATCGGCTTTGGTTTCGAATCGTTCATGCCAATTGAACCCGCGGAGTTTGGTGGTTCCCGTTCCATGCCGGCAGCCTTTCGCAAGAGCGGGAATTCGGCGGCAAACCGCGCCTTGGGTCCTTGTTCCGGCCTGGTCAAGCCAACAATCGCCGCGCTCAAGGCAAGGGCGACTTGAGGAGCACGACGGACACTTGGCCAAGAACTGCTTCATTCGCCATCGGTCGACGAGCGGAACTCAGCGCCGACGGACCGCCCGTCCGCCTGTGAACGCGTGCAAGGATGTGGCTTCGCTCAGGCCGGCCCGGCCCGCTGCCGCCGCAGATGGTCAGCAAAGAGCGGCACCGTGAAATCCAGGACGCCGTGGCCGGAGCTGTAGATCATCCCCTTGGCGATGATGTTCGCGCGCGTGGGTCCCAACGATCCCAAGGATTTGTCCAGCGCCGCAGCAACTTCCGCGATTGGGTACGGGCCGTCGCCCAGATCGGCCATGGCGCGCACAAACGCCATCTCGGTCGGCGTCAGGCGATCCGTCCGCACCTTGAAGAAGCCGTCGTCGAGCGCCTCGAGCGCGCGCCGCTGCGCGTTCAACGCGTCGCTCAGGTCCACGGACGGGCCCTCCGCCTGATCCCAAACCTCTGACCCCCAGGCCTGGAGGTGGAACGGGTACCCTTGGGTGCCTTTCGCGATCGCGTTGAGCGCGGCGGCGCCAATGGAGGCACCCTCGTCTTCGATGGGTTTGCGGATGGCCAGACATGCGGCGTCCGGGTCCAAGGCACCGATTTCGGGGTACGCGAACGGTCGCTCCGCGTAGGATTTTGCGTCGCCGGCCAGTCTGGCCATTTGCGGCAGGCCCGCGCCCACAAACACGACCGGCGCCTGGACTTGGTTCATCCGGTGCTGCGCGACGATCAACGCCGACAGGTCCGCCCTTTCCAGGTGCTGAACTTCGTCAATCAGGAGCGTCCAACCCTTGCCAGCGGCCGCGGCGGCGCGTCCGACGGCGGCGAAGGTGTCGGGCAGGTCGTCTTCAAGATCGCCGCTGTCGGCTTCGCCGGGGACCGCGTCCACCTCAATCGACGCGCCAAAGGCCGACAGTTTCTTGACCGTGGACGCCAGACTCTTCAGCACCCCAAAGCCCTGGGCGGCAAGAACCTTGGCGGCCTCCACAGTTGATAGGCTGCGCAAAACCTTCCGGATGCCGGTCGCCAGCATTTCGGCACCAGGGATGGCCGTGGGACAAGATTCGAACCAGGAGGCGGCCTCGATCCGCCCGTGCCGGCAGCGTCTTCATCAGCCCTCGTCGATGGTGACGCCGAAGAAACGTCGCACCGACGGGCTCTCGACCAAGGCGCGGGTCAGAACGATGACCGGTCCCGGAACGTCTCTTTCGCCGCTCCACCAGCGTCGGACGGTGCGTCCGCTCGAAACCATGAAGAGCCGCGCGGCTCGGCTGGCGCTGAGACCCAGCTTTCGATGGGCCTCATGCAGTTCGTCCCCCGTCATCAGAAAAAGAGCTTCACGAGCGCCGCTGTCGCGCCCATGACCGCCGCTGCCGCCAACGCCGGAGCGAGAAATGTGTTCACACCGATCTGGCGGGTCTCGGCAAGAAGCTTCGTGATCTCCGCCCGCATCTTGTCGTCCACCTGGCGGGTCTCGGCGAGAAGCTTCGCGATCTCCGCCCGCATCTTGTCGTCGGCGAGCGACTGTTCCTGATGTGTCATCTGTTTCTCCTTTGAACCGGGCACCGTTGCCCTTCGACACGATGATGATAGGGCCATTGGCCCCAAGATGCAACATCAATCTCGTCCGGTGATTCGTGATCGCCCTGCTTTCCCGGCAACATGCAGGCGGGAGTCGACACCGGATTCCTGCGCCGGGCGGGCCGTACCAGTGCCTCGCCAAACATAAACAGCGGGCCGGTGCAGCGGAAAGGTGCCCCGTACAATTGCCATTGGCGGAATCCAAGTGTTCAATTCCAGAACATCCGGGGCGCTTTCGGGCGTTCCGGCGAAATTCAAGGAGGGGGCATTCCAGCGTGAAGAACGACGACGGCGAATTCATTCTCCATGACCTGAAGGTCGAGGTCGTTCTGGACGGCCGGCAGCCGGTCTGCCGACACATCGAGGGCGAGTCCTTCACCGTCGAGGGCGAGAACCTTGTCTTCGCCAAGGGACAGAGGATATCGATGTATGCGCTCGCCGCGGTGCTGCCGCTTCTGCCGGCCAAGCAGCGCGAAACCGACCCGAATGACTGGATGTCGACGGACGCCGAGGTTGCCTGCCCGGATCCACATTGCGGCGGGCGGTTCCGGATCACGCGGATCGGCACGCGACGGTTCTCCCATGCAGGGACGACCGGACTGCCGGAAGCGCGCTCGACGCCATATTGGGAGAAGGACGGCTAGGCGCAGACGATCGCCTCGGCCTCGATTTCGACCAGGTAGTCGCCGGCCAGATCGCTGACCGCGACCAGGGTATTGGCTGGCTTCAAGGCGCCGAAAACGCGGCCATGGGCGGCGCTGACGGCTTCGGTGTCGGCGATGTCGGTCAGGTAGATGCGGGTGCGGACGATATCTTCGGCCGTTCCGCCAAGGACGCTGACGGCACCGATGATCTTGTCGATGACGTAGGTCGTCTGTGCGGCCGCATCGCCCGGCGCGACGACGCGGTCGGCCCCCGCCGTCGCCGTGGTCCCCGAGACCAGGATGCGCTCTCCCATGCGCCGAGCCCGGCAATAGCCGGCGATGGATTCCCATTTGCTGCCCGACAGCGCACGGCTCTGTTCGGGACGCCCAGGCACGGTGTCGGTGTCATAGGCGGCGGCGACGGTGCCCAGGTGATGGCTCAGGTCGCCGCTGGCAGTAAGGAAGGGGGGCCTTCGGTACTCGTCGCCGCAGTCGCCGGGGACAGGGGCGGTGCCGGCGAAAGCCCGGGCCAGGACCGCACGGTCCTCGTCGTCGAGGGCAAACCCGAAGATCCGGGCGTTGTCAGCCCGGTGATCTCTTTCGCCGGGCCTGACACCTATGATGACACCGGCGACATGGGACTGTTCCATGACCCAGCGCGTCGCGACGTTTGCCACCGAGACGTCGTGCTTCGCTGCAACCTCGGCGGCGGCGGAGAGAACGGCTTGATAGGCCTCCCAGCCGCCGGCGGCCTCGATGAAGCGGCGGTATTTCATCTTGCTCCAGTCAGGAACGTCCTCCGGCTCCGGGCGACCCAGCCAACTCCCGGACAGGAAGCCGCCGCAGACGGTGCCATAGGCCAGAAGGCGTACGCCGTGGCGCGCGCAGGTCTCCGCCAGCGGCCCGGTGAAACGGCGGTCCAGCAGCGAGCAGACGACCTGGTTGGTCCGGATCGGAACGCCGTCGGACAACGCCAGGTGCAGGTGCACCGCGTCGAAATTGGTCACGCCGATCTCTCGAATCAACCCCTCCTCGCGCAGCGTCGCAAGTTCATGCAACGCGTCGAGCCAGGCGGGGTGCCCGAAGCTCCACCAGTGGAACTGCAGGAGATCGACGCGCGCGATCCCGAGCCGGTCCAGCCTTTCCTGCACTCCTGCACGCACGACCGTCGGCGTCATCGGGCCGGGCGACGGGCACCATTTTGTGAAGGCCAGCGCGTCGGGAAAGCGCTGCAGGAGACGCGAGGCGACGACCTCGGCACTGCCGTAGTGATCCGCCATGTCGAACGTGTCAAATCCGCTCTCGACGTAGTGGGCAAGGTGATCGGCGGCTTCGTCAGGATCCAGATCCGTGCCGTCGCGCTCCATGTCCGCGACCTGCCAAAGGCCGGTCAGGATGCGGCTGATGGTCAATTCCCCGGTCAGGCGGACCCTGTCAGGCGGTGCGATGGTCATGGCCGGTCTCCAGCGCCGACTTGACGATGTCCAGTTCGACCCGATGAGTCGCGATCAGGATGTCCCATCGCGCATCGTCCATTTCGGCGGTGCGCAGGACCGTCAATGCCAGCCCGGCGCCCAGGCCGTCGCCGAAGACGTCCTCGGCCGTCACCCGCCCGAAGATGCGTGGAGACAGGCTGTCGGGTGCGGCACCCACATGGTAGTCGATCAGCCTCTGTTCCGGATGAGCCTCGATCCGCACGTAGTTCACCGCGCCATCCTTGATCGAGGTTCCGCGCACCAGCCCGGAGGCGTCGATCTCGGTCCGCCATGTGCCGAACGACCAGAGGCTCATGTTTGCCGGATCCGCCATGAAGGCGAAGACGTCGTCCACGGAACGCCTGACGCGAATGAAGGCGGTGTTGCAGCTCATGCAGGCGTGCCGGATCCGCGGATCGCCTCGACCTCGATCTCAACCCGTGCGCCAGGCACGACAAGCGGCGCGCAGACCGTGGTGTTCGCCGGGCGGGCAAAGCCGATGCGGCCCTTCAGCACGGATGCGATCGCCGCTATGTCGTCCGCGTCCGTCAAGTAGACGCGCACCCGGACAATGTCGTGCAGTCCGGAACCCGCCTCGACCAGCGCCGTCTCGATGGTGTCGAGCGCAGTGGCGGCCTGCGTCTCCGCTCCCTCGGGCATTTCGCCGGTCGCGAAATCGACGCCAACCGTGCCCGAAACGAAAATCCGGTCATCCACCACGACGGCACGGGCATACCCGGCCATCTCCTCGTAGACCGACCCGCTGAACACATGGCTGCGCTTGCCGGCCATCGCGTCCTCCCGATGCAGGAAGAGGGGGGCGCCGCGACGCCCGCCCCCAGGTCATGCCAGCCGACTATTCGTCGAGCATCTTGATCAGCTCGGCGACCTCCGCGGTGCTCAAGTAACCGGTCTCGACATTCTCGTCGCCGTCAAGCTTCCACGTCATCTTCGGCGCCTGCACGTCGCCGTTCCTGTCGAACGACAAGGCGCCCGTGGCGCCGACGTATCGGATCGTCTTGCCTTCCGCCAAAAGCACCTTGGCGCGCGCGATGCCTTCAGGGCCGGGATAGACCTCGATCCCGTCCGGCGAGGTGACAAGGCGGATGTTGTCGCGGATGTTGTCGCCGGTGATGTCGCCGGAAGCTTCCATTGCCAGGAGAACCACCGTCACCGCGTCATAGACGGAGTGCAGGCCAGGACCGTTCGGCGGACTGTCGAACCGCGCCTCGAACATCTCGTTGAACGAGTCGACCGACGGCAGGCGCGGCTGGGCGCTGTCGTAACCCTGCAGGTTCTGCAGGAATTTCGAGCCCACGGCCTGAAAGTAGTCGTCCGACCGCAGCGAGTTGTTCACGATCAGGTTGTCGGTGCCGCCAAGGCCCAGCCACTCGCGGGTGATCGTGGCGCCGTCCACCGGAAAGGCCACCAGGTATAGCGAATCCGGATTGCCTTCCAACGCCTTGGTGACCTCAGCACGGTAGCTTTGCTGGCTCTCGTTGTAGGCCACCATCGACGTGATCGAACCGCCAAGCCTGGCAATGTCCTGCTCGAAGCGCTTGGCGAGCCCGACGCCGAAGTCGGTGTTGACGTAGATGACTGCAGTGTTCTCGAAACCGCTGTCGACGGTCAGCTTCGCGCCAATGGCGGACTGGCTGCGGTTGGTGGCGTAGGTGCGGAACCAGTAGCCCTCGGTCTTGCCCTCTTCGGCGAGCGCCGTGAAGCTCTCGGACGACGAGCAGCAGGAAACCTGCACGACCTTGGACGGCACGGCGACCGACGTCAGGACCGGCAGGCTGACACCCGAGGACACGGCGCCGATCAGCGCCTGCACGCCGTCGAGGTCGACGAGGCTCTTCGCCGCGTCCACGCCAACCGCCGACTGGCCTTGCGTGTCGCGCAGCACGTATTCCACCGGGCAGCCAAGCACGCCGCCCGCCTCGTTGAACTGCTCGACCGCAAAAAGACCGGTCTCGGCGATCCGCTCGCCCACCTGGCCCATCGGCCCGCTGACGGGCAAGATCGCGCCGAGCTTGACCGGGCAGTCCACGGCGTGGGCCGAAGAACCGATCCCGATGAGCAGGGCGGCAACTGCCGCCAATCGAAATTTCTGCAACATGTGCTCCTCCTTGAGTATGGGCCGGGCCTTGGCACCGGCCGATGTGTCGCCTTGGGCGACCATGTTCCTTGCGCCGCAAATCATCAAACCCCGTCTTCGCGGCCTTGTCCACCATCACGACCGTGCGTGGCGCGAAACATGCAACTCTTCCCCGATCAGGCCGCGTGGGCGGATCAGGAGCGTAACGACCAGGATCAGCCCGATCAACACCGCTTGCATCGCGCCGCCCTGGGCCTGGATCTCGGACGGGACCACGCGCGAAATGACGAAACCGCTCATGGTCCAGACACCCCAGACGATCAATGCGCCAAGAATCGCCCCGCGGTTGTTGGCGCTGCCACCGACGATCAGCATGGTCCAGATCTGGAACGTCACGATCGGCAGGAAGTCCCAAGGGCTGACATAGCCGATGAAGGCGACATAAAGAGCGCCCGAGAGTCCCATGATCATGCAGCCGAGCACGAAGGCTTCAAGACGGACGCGCTCCGGCGACTTGCCCAGGCTGGCGGCGGCGACATCGTCTTCGCGGATCGCCTTCAGCATCCGGCCCCACGGCGATTTCACGATCCGCTCCAGGGCGACGAAAGTCAGCCCGACCACGACCAGGACCACACCCAGGTAGAACGCGTTCTGTGCCAGCGGCCCGTCGGCCCAGGCCTTCGACGGGTTCGGAATTCCAATGAGGCCAAGCGTGCCGCCGGTCAGGTACTCCCAGTTCAGGCAGACGAGCTGGATGGTCACCGCGATCCCGAATGTGGCCACCGCGAGGTATTCGTGCCGGAGCTTCAGCGTGGCGAGGCCCACGACCACGGCGCCCGTGCCAGACGCGACCATCGCGCCGATCAGCCCGACGACAAAGGGCAGCTCGAAGCCGCCGAAGACCGCGTCCCGGGCCGGGCCGGTCAGGATAGCCATCGTGTAGGCGCCGATCGCGGTGAACCCCGCGACACCGGCGTTGAAGAGCCCGGTGAAGCCCCATTGCAGGTTGAGCCCGAGCACGGCGACCCCGAAGATCAGCGACAGGATCAGGAAGAAGACGATGTAGGAGACCAGCCCGATCATCTTGAACGCTCTCCGAAAATGCCCTCGGGCCGGAAGTAGAGAACCGCGAGGATCAGCAGGAACGGAACCGCGGGCTTGTAGGTCGTGGGGATGATCATCACCGAGAGGTTTTCCGACAGTCCCACGATCAGCCCGCCCAGGACGGCGCCGTAAAGGCTGCCCGTGCCGCCAAGGATCGCGGCGGCGAAGAGCGGCAGTATCAGGCTGAATCCAAGCTCCGGCCGCAGCTGCACGGTCATGCCGTAGAGCACGCCGCCGATCGCCGCGCCGGAAGCGCCGATCGCCCAGACCCACGTGATGATCCGGTCGACATTGACGCCGCTCGCCCGGGCGAGGTCGGGGCTTTCGGCAACGCAGCGCATGGCGATTCCGGTCCGCGAGCGGGCCATGAAGAGATGCAACGCGATGACCACGACCACGGTCAGGCCCAGCAGGAACACCTGGTCGGGCATCACGCGGACGTTGCCGGGCAGGAGAATGGCGAACTGCAACTCCCTGGAGTAGTAGATCGGGTCGGAACCCCAGATCAGCACCACCAGGTGCCTGAGGGTCAGCGCCACGCCGAAGCTGGCAAAGACCATGGTCATGTGGCCCGCCATGCGGCTGAGTCGATCGAACACGAAGCGATGCAGCAGGAGCGCGATGATCGCGGTGGCGACGCAGGCGCACAGCATCGCGAGCAGAAGTCCTGGCCCGAAAGAGAACGGCCCGATGGTCTGGTCGAGAAACCCGCCGAAACTGGAAAAGAACGCCACGAAGACAAGTGCGCTGTAGGCGCCCCAGGTGAGCAGTTCGGAATGCGAGAAATTGGCGAAGCGCAGCATCTTCATGGTGAAGCTGAGGCCGATCGCGCCCAGGGCGACGATGGCACCGCTCAGAATGCCGTCCGCGACATGCTGCAGGATCATCCCGGGCCCTCCGTCGTCGCCGAATCGCGCCTGAAACCGAGAAAGATCTCGCCGATCGCCTCGTCCGCCAGCAGGTCGGCGGCCGGCCCCTCGATCCGGTTCCGCCCCTCGGCCAGAACATGGCCCCGGTCCGACGCGCGCAACGCCGCCTTCGCGTTCTGCTCGACCATCAGGACCGCGGCGCCGCCCTCGGCAAGGCCGCGCACCGCATCGAAGAGCTCGCGGGCTGCCATCGGCGAGAGGCTCGCGGTCGGCTCGTCCAGGAGCATCAGCCTCGGCCTGGTCAGGAGCGCACGGGCGACGGCGAGGATCTGCCTCTGGCCTCCCGAGAGCGAACCTGCTTTGTCATGCTGCCTGTCCTTCAAGATCGGATAAATGGCGCAGATCTCCTCGATCCGCTCCAGCGCGGCGGCCTTGGACAGCGGCGCGCCGCCGATCACGAGATTCTCGCGGACAGTCAGCGTTGCAAAGACGTTCCCGGTCTGGGGCACGTAGCCCATGCCCTCGGCGGCCAGCTTGTGCGCTGCAACGCCGGTTATGTCGCGCCCGTCAAGCCGAATGTTGCCGGCCGACACCCGTACCAGTCCCGCGATCGCCTTGACCAGGGTTGATTTCCCGGAACCGTTCGGGCCGATGATCGACACGACTTCGCCCGCATCCACATGGACGGAAACCCCGTGCAGGATCGGCAGATCCGGCGCGTAGCCGGCGATCACGTCCCGGGCCTCCAGCACGTGCGACGCGGTCATGGCACGTCTCCCAGGTAGGCGTCCAGCACGGCAGGGTCGCGACGTGCGCCTGCGGCATCGCCTTCGTAGAGCAGGCGGCCCTGCGCCATAACGAAGATCGGATCGCAGATCGACATGACAACGTCCATGTTGTGCTCGATGATCAGGAAGGTGTGGCCGCGCCGGTTCAGCGCCTTGATCTGGTCGACCAGCGTCAACATCAATGACGGGTTCACGCCGGCGGCGGGCTCGTCGAGAAGGATGATCTTCGGATCGGCCATGAGAACGCGCGCAAGCTCCAGCAGTTTCAGCTGCCCGCCGGACAGCTTGCCGGCCTGATCGTTTCGCACGCCGGCCAATCGGCAGAACTCGATGATCTCGTCGGCCCGCGCGCGAGCCGTCCGCTCTTCCCGCGCCACCGTTCCGGACCGCAGCCAGTTGTTCCAGAAGCGCTCGCCCGACTGCCCTCGCGGAACCAGCATGACGTTCTCGAGAACCGACATTTCGGGAAACGGGCGCGGGATCTGGAATGTCCTGGAAAGGCCCTCCGCGAAGATCCGGTGCGGCGGGCGGTTCTGGATCGGCACGGCGTCCAGGAGCACCTCGCCTTCATCCAGCCTCGTCAACCCCGCCACGGTGTTGAAGAGCGTCGTCTTTCCGGCGCCGTTCGGCCCGATCAGCCCGCCGATCGCGCCGCGCGGCAGGTCGAACGAGATCGCGTCCACGGCAGCAAAGCCCCCGAACCGCTTGGTGACGCCACGAAGCTGCAAGAGCGCGTCCTCGGCCACGGTCAGGTGACCTCGCCCGCAAGCGCGACGCCGCCCAGTCGGTCGTCACCCCTGTTGAGATTGTATTTCATGATCCGCCCGTGCCGCCCGGCACCGTCACGCTCCAGACCGTAGACGGGACCCCGCGGCCCGGTCGAGCGGCCACGGACCGCCTCGATCTCGCGACGATCCCCGTCCGTCAACTCGACTTCGAAGGCACGGAGAGTCTGCGGCAGCCGGTCGGCGTAGCGCGCACCGACGATCGCCGCCGCGATGTCAGGGCTGTCCAGAACGGCACGGAGCGCGATGGCGGAGATGTCGCATCCATGCCGGTTGGCCACGCCACGGAGTGCCGCCAGCAGGTCCTGGAACAGCGCCCAGCCGCCGAACTCCTCGATGATCAGGCGGTACTTGACCAAGCTGCGGTTTTCGAAGTCGAACCCGGGATCGGGCCTGCCGAGCCAGGAGTCCGCCAGGAAACCGCCGGCGAGGACGCCATAGGCGAACAGGCTGACCCCTCTGCCTCTTGCGAGCGCGGCGAAGTCTCCCGAGGCGCGGCGGTCGAGCAGGGAGCATTGCACCTGGGCCGACGCGACATCTGTCGTGTCACACAGTTCCGCCAAATGCTCGGCGTCGAAATTGGTCACCCCGACCAGGTCGATCTTGCCCTTGTCGCGCAGGATGCCCAGGTGCCCCGCCGCGTCAACATGGCCCGGCACGGCATAGTCCCACCAATGGAACTGCACCAGATCCAGCCGATCCAGCCCAAGCCGCATCAGCGAGCGGTCGATTCCCGCCTCGACGTCACGGAGCGTGAGCCGCGCGAGACTGTCCCGGTCAGGCACGTACTTTGTGTGGACCTTGATGCGGTCCAGCGCGTCCTGCCCGCAGGCCCGAACGAGACCGGCACGGAACCGGCCGATCTTTTCCTCGACGCCGGCATAGATGTCGGCGCAATCGAAGGATGTGACGCCGGCATCGACGAAGCGGACCATGTCGGCAATCGCCTTATCCGCATTCACCGCGCCATGGTCGCCGGCAAGCTGCCAACCACCCTTGATGATCCGCGAAACGGAATAGCCGGGCCGTACAGCGACTCTGGGGACTCCCGTTGCGCGACGCCGCCCCGGTCCGTTCTCCAGTTCGCCTCCCATGTTCCGGTCCTGCTGCTTTCCTTCAGGAAACCTATAGGCAACTCGGCGCGATTTAGAAGGGACTAATTCGCAAACGCGAAAGTGGACCGCCGTCAGGCATTCGACTAACCTGCCCTGCGACACGCCTTTGCGGATCCGCAACATGCTCACGAACACCAGGCACGCCGGGTATTTTCTTTACCACTCGATTGGCATGTACCCGGGCAAGGAGCGGCAACTCGCCGAAACCGCTGCCGAGTTCGCCGAAATCTGGGCCGCGCCGAATGACAAGCAATGGGGCTACGTGCTGCTGCGCCGGCAGGACTTCATCGACTGCTGGCGTCGCATCATAAACGCCCCGAAGGGTACAACGACCACCTGCGAGAGCGTAACCGACGGCATGCACAGGCTGGTGCGGTCGCTCCCCGATGGAATGCTGCGCGGCAAGCGCGTGCTCGTGGCCGCCGACTGCTTTCCATCGATCCATTTCCTGCTGGCGGGGCTGGCGCCGAAAATGGGCTTCACGCTCGACACGGTGCCGTTGAGCGACGGCAAGGCCTGGGTCGAGGCGGAGGACTTTGCCGCCCGCTGGGGCCAGGATGTCGGACTGGCGCTCCTCACCTGGGTCACGTCGACCGCATCGGCACTGACCGACCTGGCGCCGTTGGTCGCGCTTGGCCGGGAGATGGGCAGCATGATCGGCGTCGACATCACCCAGGCCGCGGGCCTCATTCCCTTTGACGCGATGAACCCCAAGGTCGATTTCGTCGTTTCGACCAGCCTGAAATGGATGTGCGGCACACCCGGCGCCGGCATTCTCTACGTCGACAAGTCGCTGGCACTGGAGCTGGAGCCCGACGGCCGTGGCTGGTTTTCGCAGAACAACCCGTTCTCCTGGGACATCGACAAGTTCGAGTACGCCCCCGACATCCGCCGCTTCGACGGCGGCACCCCGGGGTCGATGGCGGCCATCGCGTCGCTGCCTGCCCTGAGGTGGCACGCGAGCCAGGATCACGCCGAAATGTCGGCCTGGAACCGGCGCCTCGTCGACCGGATCATCGCGCGTGCAGATGATCTAGGCCTGCCGCTGCACTCGCCGCGCGAGGCCGACAGGCGCGGCGGATCGGTCATGCTGCGCTTTCCGAACAAGCCGGAAGCCGCCGCCGTGGTCGGCGCACTGGGGGTCGAAGGCTATTCGGTGGACTTCCGCGGACCGCTCGTACGCCTTTCGCCCGGCAACATGACCGCGGCCGAAACCATCGACACCGTCTTCGACATCGCCGAGGCGGTGCTGACCCGCCGCATGTCCCGCTTTGCGGCGACAGGCCCGCAGACAGGAGCCGACATGAACCCTGCAGATCTATTGGGCCAGCTCGGCGCAATGCTGATGGCCGGCCAGGTGAGGATCGTCGACTGCACGGCCACCCTCGGTCCAGACACGCCGATCCTGCGCCTTCCGGAGGACTTCGCCAGGAACACGCCCAAGGTCGAAATCCACAAGATCAGCGAATATGACGCCGACGGGCCGTTCTTTGCCTGGAACTGGATGGTACTTGGCGAACATTCCGGCACCCATTTCGATGCGCCGCATCACTGGATTTCGGGCAAGGATTTCGCGGACGGCTATACCGACACTCTCGACGTCCAGCGTCTCGTTGCGCCGGTCAACGTGATCGACTGCTCTTCGGAGGCCGCCGGAGACCCCGACTTCCTGCTCACTGCCGAGCACGTCAAGGCCTGGGAGGCGGAGCACGGGGAGATCAATCCTGGCGAGTGGGTGGTGATGCGCACCGACTGGGACAAGCGCTCCGATGACGAGGCGCTGTTCCTGAACGAGGATCCCGACCCGCATGAAGACGGATCGCACAGCCCCGGCCCGACGACGGAGTGCATCGACTACCTGCTCTCCAAGGGAATCGTCGGGTGGGGCGCGCAGTGCATCGGCACCGATGCCGGCATGGCAGGCAAGTTCTCGCCCCCCTATCCGGCGCACAATTTCCTGCACCGCGACAATTGTTTCGGCCTCGCGTCACTCGCAAATCTTGACCAGCTGCCGCCCAAGGGTGCGATCCTGATGGCGGCGCCCCTGAAGATCGAGCGCGGCACCGGCTCGCCCATCCGCGCCCTGGCGCTCGTTCCTCGGGCTTGACGGCACATGGCCGAGCGCTCGTTCAAGTCAGAAGTCGAACACCTGCGCCTCGGTGCCGGCAAGACATTCACGGGCGAAGGCATCCTGGCAATCACGAAGGCGCTGCTGGAATCCGGCGTGGGCTATGTCGGCGGCTACCAGGGCGCACCGATCTCTCACCTGATGGACGTGCTGGCCGACGCGCAGGACCTGCTGGCCGAGCTCGGAGTCCGGTTCGAAGCCAACGCATCCGAGGCCGCAGCTACCGCGATGCTGGCGGCTTCGGTCCACTACCCGATTCGGGGCGCCGTGACCTACAAGGGTCCTGTCGGCGTCAACGTCGCGTCGGACGCCCTGGCGAACCTGTCGTCCTCGGGCGTGAACGGCGGTGCGCTGATCGTTCTCGGCGAGGACTACGGCGAAGGCTCCTCGATCATGCAGGAGCGCAGCCACGCCTTTGCGATGAAGTCGCAGTTCTGGCTTCTGGACCCGCGCCCGAACCTGCCCTCGATCGTGCGGGCGGTGAAGCAGGGCTTCGAGCTCTCCGAGGCGTCCAGAACGCCAGTGATGCTGATGGTGCGGATCCGGTCCTGCCACGTCACGGGACAGTTCGAGGCTGCCGACAACATCCCGCCGGCGCTGACGGTCCGTGATGCGCTGGCGGAACCGAGAAAGGACTTCCGGCGCGTGGTGCTCCCGCCCATGTCCTACGCGCATGAGAGGGACAAGATCGAGAACCGCTGGCCCGCCGCCGAGGCATTCATCACCGAACGGGCGTTGAACGAGCGCTTCGGCCCCAGGCAGGGCAAGGTCGGCATCGTTCTCCAGGGCGGCATGTACAACGGCGTGACAAGGGCGCTGCAGCGGCTGGGCCTTGCCGACCTCTACGGCAACACGGAAGTGCCGCTCCATGTCCTGAACGTCACCTACCCGTTGGTGCGGACGGAGGTGCTGGACTTCGCGCGCGGCAAGGACGCGCTCCTGATCGTCGAGGAGGGCCAGCCCGAATTCATTGAGCAAACCATTGGCTCCATGCTCTTCAGGGAAGGCGTCCAGACCCGCCTGATGGGCAAGGATGTCCTGCCGATGGCCGGCGAATACACCGGCGAGGTGCTGCGCGACGGCATGACCGCCTTCCTTCGCGAAACCGCGCCCGACCTGCTGCCAAGGCAAGTCCGCGCGCCCAACCGGGATGCGCCCGAGATCCCGGACCTCTCGAAGACGGTGCCGGTCCGCCCGCCCGGTTTCTGCACCGGCTGCCCCGAACGCCCGATCTTCGCAGCACTGAAGATCGTCCAGCAGGAACTTGGTGAACACCAGATCACCGGCGATATCGGTTGCCATCTCTTCGCGGCGCTCCCGCCCTTCGAGATCGGCGGCTCGACCATGGGCTACGGCCTCGGGCCTGCGTCGAATTCCGCGTTCGACGGCGGTGGCAGCAAGCGGGCGATCTCCATCATCGGCGACGGAGGATTCTGGCACAACGGCCTTGCGTCCTCGATCGGCAACATGGTGTTCAACCGCTCCGACAGCGTTGCGGTGATCGTGGACAACTACTATTCCGCCGCTACCGGCGGGCAGGATGTGCCGTCGAGCCGCGCCAGCAACCCGACAAGGGCGACGAACAACCCGATCAGCGCCGCCGTCAGGGGAGTCGGCGTGGACTGGATCCGCGAGATCGACCGTACCTACGATGTGCCTCGCATGTGCGAGGTCTTTCGCGAAGCGCTGACCACGGACCATGACGGCCCCAAGGTCATCATCGCCTCATCCGAATGCATGCTGAACCGCCAGCGCCGCGAGAAACCGCTCCGGCAGGAAGCCATCAATGCCGGAACGCGCGTCGAGGTGCCCCGTTTCGGCGTCGACGAGGACATCTGCACCGGCGATCATGCCTGCATCCGGCTCTCGGGCTGTCCGTCGCTGTCGCTCAAGACTCTCGACGACCCGCTCCGCGACGATCCGGTGGCGCATATCGACCAGACATGCGTCGGCTGCGGGAATTGCGGCGAGGTGGCAGAGGCCGCGGCACTCTGTCCGAGCTTCTACCGCGCCGACATCGTGCACAACCCGAGCGGTTTCGAACGCTGGCGCGCGGGCATTGCCGCGTGGCTCATCGGCAGGCTGCAACGCCGTCGGGAACGCAAGTCGCTTTCCTTTGGGGGGGCGGCATGACTTTGCACCAGCCAGTCCCGGCAAAGGAGGCCAGGCCGGGCCCCGACGACGTCATCAAGCTCGCGATCATGGCGGTGGGCGGCCAGGGCGGCGGGGTCCTGACCAGGTGGATCGAAACCCTCGCCAGGTCACAGGGCTATGCCTGCCAGGCAACCTCGGTCGCCGGCGTGGCGCAGCGCACCGGTGCGACGGTCTACTATGTCGAGATGGCCAGGACCGGATCCGGACAACCGGTGTTTGCTCTCGCTCCCGCCGCCGGCGATGTCGACATCCTGATCGCCGCCGAACTGATGGAGGCCGGGCGCGCCATCGCGCGCGGCTTCGTGACCCCGGACAGGACGACACTCATCGCATCGTCCCACCGGGATCTCGCCGTCTCGGAAAAGACCGTGCCCGGCGACGGGATCGCCGATGCGGCCGAGGTTCGCGCCGCCGCCGAAATCGCCGCCGCCCGGTTCATTTGCTTCGACATGGAGAGACTGGCCGTCGAAAGCGGATCCGTCATTTCTGCCACGCTGTTCGGCACTCTGGCGGCTTCACGATGCCTGCCCTTCGAAAGGGCCGACTTCGAAGACGCAATCCGAACCGGCAAGCGGGAAGTCGAGGCCAGCTTGCGCGCCTTCGACGCCGGCTTCCACGCGTGCCTTCAGGGTGTGCCGTCAGGCGACGCGCCGGAACGATCACCACCCGCCCAAGGTGCCACCGGTCCCGCGCATCTGCTCGACAGGTGGCAGGGCCTGGCTGGGCGCGTGTCCGATCTGCCGGCGCCTGTCCGGCCAATTGCGATGGCAGGGCTGCGCAAAGTCGTCGACTTCATGGATGCGGACTACGGACAGGAGTACCTTGATCGGATGGCACCCTTCGTGGACGCCGACGGGGTCGACAACGACCACGCGTTGACCAGGGCCGCGGCGAAATACGTTGCCAACGCCATGGCCTACGACGACGTTATCCGCGTGGCGGATCTCAAGACCCGCGCCTCGCGCAACGACCGTATCGTTGTCGAGATGGGAACCGAACCGCAACAGTTGCTGCATTTGACCGAATACATGCATCCCCGGGCCGAGGAGATCGTCGGACTGCTGCCCGCCCGGCTGGGTGCCCGAATCGCGGCCAGTCCTCGCGCAATGGCTCGCGTCGACCGCTGGTTTTCCAAAGGCAGGCGGCTGCGGTCAGACCGTCTGGGGCCGTTCCTCCTTCTTTACGCGCTCGGTGGCCTGAAGCGGTATCGTCGCAGGACGCGACGCCACGCGGTCGAGCAGGCACATCTCGACAGGTGGCTGTCGCGCGCGGCCCGAGCCGCTGCCGACGACCCCGCGCTCGCCACCGAAGTCCTCGGTTGCGGTCGGCTGATCAAGGGCTATTCCGACACGCACGCGCGCGGCCTGTCAAATTTCGACAAGGTTCTTGGCATTGTGGATCAGGTCGCAGGCCGCCCGGATGCGGCCGCCTGCACGAGCCGCCTGCGCGAAGCTGCGCTCCTGGACGAGGATGGCAAGGCGCTCACCGAAGCGATCAGAGCCATCGAGAGGTCTTAGCGCACGACCCGACCCCTCAAGTGCCGGAAACGCGGCAGCATCCATGTTTCGAGTCAACCCCGGATTCGGTCCCTTTCGGCGGTTTCCGGGGATCCTGATCTGGGTTTTCCTCAGCTTGTACACATCCGGACATGCACCAGGGAAAGCCTCGTGGGTCGGCACTTCGACGGCGCAAGGTTCTGGCTTCGCGCCGTTGCGACGCCCGCGGCAGCCTCTTCGGCCGTTCGCGTTGGCACGACAAAGATGAGCATGCGCCGATCCCCTCGTTTCTCGCGAGCGACCAATCGGACAACAGCATCCCCTGCGCGAGTTCTATGGAGGGGTCGCTGAAGGAACGGAAAGGCCTGCAGGCTCTTCCGATGACTTCGACTTTCGTCCGGCGGACGAAGCCGGTCGACGGACGTCTTCGGGCGTCCACCCGGTGACTGCACGAATCCGTTCCGGCGTCATGTGCGTGAGACCCTGCACGTGACAGTGGGTCACGGCCTCGCGCAGCAGGCGGTATCTTGACGGATCCGTCAACGCCAAGGCCGGGTCGACGTCGTCCCTGATGTAGCAGGCGATCTCGTGGAGTAGCTCCCAGTCGCGCCGGGCCATGACGAAAAACACCTTCTTCTTGACCAAGGCGTCCTCCGCCATGACGCGGAGTGTCCTCTTGCTGCGGCTCACAGAATCAGTCCTCCCCAGAGTGGCTGAGCTTCAGGAAGACCAGGTTTTCGTCCGCGGTCTCGCGATCCGCCTTCCGGGGGAGTTCCCTAATCGCCTTCTCGACCGCCTGCAACGACAAGCCGGCGTTCGCGACCCACCATGCAGAGTCCTCCAGATCCGTTTCGCTGCCGCGTGACAGTTTCGATGCGACGATCAGCTCGGCGGGGGGCCTTTCCACGATGAGGTGGCCGTAGCGGTCGATCTCCGTCGTCCTGAAGCCGTGGGGGAGCGAGACGATTCCCTCGCGGACGATCTGGATGTATTCATCTTCGTCGCCAATCAATCCCTTGGGGTCGTAGAGAATGCCCGCCTTCTCGCAGGCGTTCCGAATGTCGTCCGCATCGAAGTCCGAGGTCGGCTGCCAGACGTTGGTGTCCGGTGTCTGCCTGCCGCCCTGTCCTGAGATGATGGAGGCCGCGCTTCCGATCAGTGTCAGCCTGGCCGGCTTGCGGAGCTCCTTTCCGATGGCGGAAAGGATGTCACGCAGTCCGTCACGGTCGATCATGTGTGCCCCTTGCCGGACAAGTGGTCCCGGCTGACCGGGAGTTCAAGGCCACCGTTCCGAAAAGGCTTTTTCACGTTTCGGGACGCGGCGCCATATGGGGACAAAAAAAGACGGAAAGGAAAGGGAGCCTTGGGTGGCCAAGACCTCGACCTACGAAGGAAGGGTCCCGCAAACGACCGGCGAGGAGACGGGCCGCTCCGCCCGGAATGGCGACATCCTCGGCTGCGCGCGCGTCTCGACGGCCGATCAGGACGCATCCGGCCAGAAGGACCGTCTCGCGGACGCCTGCGCCATTCGCGTCTTCACGGACGTCGCTTCGGGCGCTCGCTGGAGGAGCTGCTGGAGATCGTCGAGGACCTGAAAGCCAGAGAGCTTCACTTCGTCAGCCTACTGGAGGACGTCGCGACATCCTCCGCCGTCGACGAGCTGGTCTTCCACGTCTTCCGCGCGATCGCTCACTTCGAGCGCCGTCTCATCGCCGAGCGAACGCGCGACGGCCTGGCGGCCGCGAGAAGGCGCGGCGCCGGGACGCCCGCCGCTTCCGAAAGAGAAGGCCGCGGCGCTGCGGCGGCTCGTCGAGTCGGGGGTGACCGCCACGGCGGCGGCAAGGCAGTTGTCGATCGGACAGACGACCGACTGCTGCATCATGCAGGAGCTGCGCGAGGCGGGAGACGATGTTGATAGGTAGGTGAGGGCGGCAGATGTCGCGTGAGGAGGCCATCCGCTCCCGGCCCGGTCCGAGAAGAAGAATCATGTCAAGATCTTCGGCAACATTTGCGAGCGCAATGTCTCGGAGCTTTCCCTGCGCGGCAGGCTTGGGGTCGTCGGACGGGCCGTCATGGGGCGGTGCGACCATGACGGCTACGTTCTCGGACTGAAGCACGTGCGCGCCGCGTACGAGCTCGACGGGCAATGCTGACCGGGCTGCAGGCGCGCGGCCAAGCTGATGGCCGCGAACAGGTAGGGGGGAGGCCTCTTCGCCGCTGCCGTCGTCATCGAGGAGTGCCGGGACCGGGTCCGGCTCGTGAAGGATCCGGTCTGGGGGCTGCGGCTGCTTCGCTCCGACCTCGCCGCGAACAGGGTCCTAGTGGCCGCAACGCAGTGCGGCGGCGGACGTGGTCGCCCTTGCGATGATCCAGTGGCGGTGCTGTGCGCTCGGACCGCTGTTTCTCGCGGCCTCCGTCCTGGCTCGGCCATGTTCGCCCCTGGCGCTCATTGACATGGCCAGGACTCGCGTGGTCATCGCCAGCCCGGCCTGGTGACGACGTTCGGGATCGCACCGGAATGGAACCCTCGTCGCATCATGACGACGGTGTTCGACAACCTTGATGCGGCGGACGCGCTCCTGCGCAACTTGCCGGGGCAGATGCTTGGCAGGCTCCCCTGGACACGGACGGAGCGCCCGTAGAGAGGGCAGCGGGTCCCCCCCTGGCGTGGCATTTCCAAGCTGGCCTTCACGCCAGGCAGGGAGGGTCGCAAGGCCTGGAAACCGACACCTTGGAGCAGCATTGACGGCCGTTGGGCCGACATGAGACGATGGACGGGGAGCGGGCGGTGCCCGGGTCCCTCGCATGCTGATTCCGGCCCCCGGCACGATGGTCCGCCCACACCAGCCTGGAATGGAGGAAGTCTTCAACGCCATCCCGTTCATGCCCGACACGGGCCTGCGCTGGAAGCGGCGCCTGCAGCCCGCAGGCCAGGGGAGCGATGCGGGCTCCGAGTCGGGGCGCATCTCCGCAGGCCCCACCGGGACATGCAACAGACCGTTTCGGGACCGGAAAATGCTCACAAACAAGGACGTATGGCGGAGGAGGTGGGATTCGAACCCACGGTACGCTTCCACGCACGCCGGTTTTCAAGACCGGTGCATTCGACCACTCTGCCACTCCTCCGGTCGGGGCTTGGTATCGGTCGCCGCGCGATTCTGAAAGCCCCCGGTGCAATTCTGCCCGAACCTCCGGAAAGCCCTTTTCTTGCAAGGGCGCAAGAGCTAAGCATTTCAGCCAATGCAGGCAAGAGTCAGCCCTGGAGGGTTCGGGCTGAGTGAGCCGCACGAGCCAAGGACGACAGGAATGACGCGGATGCCAGCCAGTTTCTCATCCAGTTTTCCATTCGGAACTGCCGGGCTGGATTGTGCGAAGCCTCTCCACTTGCGGAATGCGCATTTCGAAAGCGCATCCCGGGTCAAGAGTTGCGGATCTCGAGGCGTGCATTCGGCAAGCGCCAATGATCGAGAACCTGGATTCGCCTTGGGCCGGGTCGAAGGCGCCCAGCCGCATGAATGCGTCGCCAATTCAGGGGCAACAGCGACTTGCACCCTGTTGAGGAAGGTCGCAGCCCTTTCGTTCGTCCTTGCAGTGTCCGTCTTTGCGGCTTCGGGGGTTGCAGCGCAGCCGGTATACGGAACCCCCGCGAAAGCCGCGCTCATCTATGACTTCGAGACCGACACGGTGCTCTTCGAAAGGGACGCGGACACGCCAAAGCCGCCCGCGTCGATGTCAAAGCTGATGACGCTCTACATGGTCTTCGAGGCTTTGAGGGAAGGCCAAATCGACCTGGACACGACTTTCACCGTCTCGACCAAGGCCCGCAACATGGGCGGCTCGACCATGTTCCTTGATGAAACCGACCGACCCACCACCGAAGAGCTGATCAAGGGGATCGTCGTCCAGTCCGGCAACGACGCATGCGTGGTCGTGGCTGAAGGGCTGGCCGGAACGGAAGAGGCATTTGCACAGCGGATGACCCTGCGGGGACGCGAAATCGGGCTCGAGGCCTCGACCTTTGCCAATGCCAGCGGCTGGCCCCATCCACGACATCGGATGAGCCTCCGCGACCTGGTGAAGCTGGCGGCGCTGCTGATCACGGAATTTCCCGAGTATTACCGGTATTTCGCCTTGGAAGAATTCGACTATGACGGTCGCTCGCCGGCCAACAGGTTCAACCGCAATCCGGTTCTGGGGATTGGCCTGGGCGCGGACGGCCTGAAGACCGGGCACACCGAGGAGACCGGCTACAGCCTGGTGGGGTCCGCCGTCCAGAACGAACGGCGCCTGATCTTTGCCTTCACCGGTCTCGAGAGCGCGGCAGCACGCCGCCGCGAAGCCGAGGCGATGATCGTTTGGGGACTCCGCCAGTTCACCATCAGGAAGCTTGCCTCCAAGGGTGACGTCATTGGCGAGATTCCGGTCTGGGTAGGGAGTCAATCCAGCGTCAATGCGATCGCAGGCGATGACATCCGCCTACCTTTCCCGACCGTCGGACAGGACAGCGTCACGATGCACATCGAGTACCTCTCGCCGATCGACGCGCCGGTCGCCGAAGGCGCACAGGTGGCGGAACTCGTTGTTGCCGTCCCGAACATCCCGGAAAGGCGGGTTCCGCTTGTCTCCGACCGCGAAGCAGCCCGCGGCGGCTTCATACCACGCGTACGTGCTTCGTCCTCCCTTTTGTTTGACATGGCCATTGGGCAGGTGCAGAGCCTCCTGGAATGAACGCAGGGCGCCTCATCACATTCGAAGGCACGGACGGGTGCGGCAAGACCACGCAAGCCCGGATCCTGGCCAAGAGCCTGACTTCCAAGGGTCTTGACGTCGTCCTGACACGCGAGCCTGGCGGCTCGCCCGGAGCAGAGGAAATACGTCAGCTCCTGGTCGAAGGCTCTCCCGAGCGCTGGTCAGCGGAAACGGAGATCCTGCTCTTCACCGCAGCGAGGCGCGATCATCTGGAAAGGACCATTCGTCCGGCCCTTGAAAGGGGCGCCACGGTGATCTCGGACCGGTTCGCGGATTCAACGCGCGTGTATCAGGGTGCGTCTCGACCGGAACTGCGGGCGCTCGTGGACCAGCTCCACGACGCAATGATCGGCAAGGAGCCTGACCTGACGTTCATAATCGACATGGATCCAGCCGAAGCCCTCAAGCGCGGTCTGGACCGCAATTCCGGCGAACGCAGGTTCGAAAGAATGGGACAAGGATTTCAGGATCGCGTGCGCACGGGATTTCGCGCGCTCGCAAGCGACAATCCCGACCGATGCCAATTGATCGACGGCCATCGCGACGTCGATGCCATAGCGCGTGACGTTTCCCGGATCGCGGATCCGCGCCAATGAGTGACGAGAGCCCTCCCGAAGCCGACCGCGCCGACGGTGCGCCGCATCCGCGCGAAACCCTGCGGCTGTTCGGTCACAAGGATGCCGTGGCCGAGATCCTCGCGTCACTCGGCAATGAACGGATGCACCATGCCTGGCTCCTGATCGGACCGCGCGGCGTGGGAAAGGCGACCCTGGCCTGGGCAATGGCGCGGTTCTTGCTGGCACGAACGGGCGGCCAGGCCGGCAACAACGGTTCCGCTCCGACAAGCCTTGACATGTCCGCAGATCATCCCGTTGCCCGCCGTGTCGCCGCGCTGTCCGAGCCCGGCTGCCTCCTGATCCGGCGTGCATGGGACCTTGACCGCAAGCGCCTGAAGAACTGGATCACGGTCGACGAGATCCGGAGGCTCAACAGGTTTCTTGGCCTGACTGCCACCGACGGCGGATGCCGAGTCGTCATCGTGGATGCGGCAGACGACATGAATGTTTCCGCCGCCAACGCTCTCCTCAAGTTGTTGGAAGAGCCACCGGGAAACACCGTTCTCATCCTGGTCAGCCATCAGCCAGCGCGACTTCTTCCAACGATCCGGTCGCGTTGCCGGATCCTGAGGCTGCGGGAACTGGACGAAGCCGACATGGATCTGGCCCTTTGCGAAGCAGGCATCGCTTCAGAAGGCGCCGACGGACTTCATGCCCTTGCGCACGGTTCGGTCGGCGAAGCGGTCCGGCTGATGAACGAAGGCGGCCTTGAACTCTACGGGCAGGTCATGGACGTGATCGCCACGGCGCCATCCATGGACCGGGCCAAGCTCCTGAAGTTCGCCGAAGAGACGTCGGCACGCGGAGCCGAGCGGCGATTGGACCTCGCCGTGAGGTTGCTGGACCGGGCGCTGGCCCGCCTTGCGCGAACCGCCGCAGGATCGCCGCCCGATTCCGAGGTGATGCCGGGCGAACTCCAAACGCTGGAGCGGCTCGGCGCGAGCGCCGGTCGCGCGCATGCGTGGGCGGAGCTGCAGCAGGAACTGTCGACTCGATTGACGCACGGCCGGGAAGTCAACATCGACCCGGCAAGCCTGCTCACTGACGCATTCCTCCGGATAGAGGCGACTGCCGCGCACTGACGCCGCGACCAGGACAGAATCCCGAACCGACAACGGCTCGCCCGGCTTGACGCTCTACAAGAACCTACCCATACGGAACCAATGTCATTTCCGGCCCGGATCACGGACAGCCATTGCCATCTTGATTTTTCCGAGTTCGAAGGAGAGCTTGGCAACGTCGTCGCTCGCGCTGCCGACCGGGGCGTTCATCGCATGGTGACGATCTGCACGCGGCTTGCCGCTGAACCCGCAATACGCGCAATCGCCGAGGCTCACCTTCCGGTGTTCTACGCCGCCGGCACGCATCCGATGTCAGTGGCCAAGGAGCCCATGGCGGATCCCGAGACACTGGTCTCCCTGTCCGCCCATCCGAAATTCGTCGGCATCGGCGAATCCGGCCTCGACTACCACTACACGCGGGACAGCATCGCCGCGCAGCAAGAGAGCCTTCGCATTCACGTCGAGGCCGCGCGCCGAACCGGTCTGCCGCTCGTGATTCACGCCCGTGACGCGGACGAGGACATGGCGCGGATCCTGACCGAGGAACATCGGGCGGGCGCGTTTTCCTGCGTGATGCACTGCTTTTCCTCGGGGCCATCGCTCGCCGAGAGAGCTCTTGAACTCGGATTCTATCTTTCGATGTCCGGCATCGCCGCCTTCCCCGGAAGTGCCGCTCTTCGGCAGATCTTTGCTGCGGCACCGATAGACAGGATCCTGCTGGAAACCGACGCGCCTTACCTTGCCCCGCCGCCCAATCGGGGCAGAAGGAACGAGCCGGCCTTCGTTGCCGACACTGCGCGGGTCGGTGCCGAGGTCTTCGGAATGGATTACAAGGAGTTTGCAGATCGAACGGAAGAGAACTTCGAGCGACTCTTTGCGAAGGCTGCCGCATGGCGGAACTGACCTTCACCGTTCTCGGGTGCGGCTCGTCAGGCGGCGTGCCCCGGATCGGGGGGCGCTGGGGTGACTGCGATCCCGCGAATCCCAGAAACCGGCGTCGGCGGTGCTCGCTCCTGGTCGAGCGGGTGGAAGACGACGCCACGACAACGGTGCTGATCGACACCTCTCCCGACCTGCGCCAGCAATTGCTGGACGCCAATGTCGGCGATCTCGATGCGGTGATCTATACGCATGGCCATGCCGATCACGTGCACGGAATCGATGACCTGCGGCCCATCGTCTATGCTCGGCGCTCGCGAATGCCCGTGTGGGCGGACGGGCCGACGCAGGAACGGCTGTATTCGGGCTTCGGCTACGCCTTCACGCAACCCGAAGGCTCGCCATACCCGGCAATTCTCGAGATGCACACGATCAAGGGCGACGTGAATGTCGATGGAGAAGGCGGCAGGATCACGTTTCAGCCGATCAGCGTGAGCCACGGCTCGATCGACGCGCTTGGCTTCCGGGTAGGCGATCTTGCCTACCTGCCTGACGTTGCCGAGATCAATGACGACGCCTGGGCGAATCTTGAAGGTCTGGACATCTGGGTTGTCGATGCGCTCCGCCGTGACCCGCACCCGACCCACGCACATCTCGAGCGCACGCTTGGCTGGATCGAACGCGCGGCGCCTCGGCGTGCCATTCTCACCAACATGCACATTGACCTCGACTATGACACGCTGACTGCCGAGACACCGGACAACGTCGAGCCGGCCTATGACGGCATGCGGCTTACAATTTCCGTCTGAGCCATGCAGGCACTTCTGGACGTTGTGGTACCCGTCTTCCTGGTCATAGGGGCCGGGTACCTTGCGGTCTGGAAGGGCTTCTTCAGTGACGACGGGGTCAACGCCCTGATGAAGTTCACGCAGAACTTCGCGATCCCGTGCCTCCTTTTCAGCGCGTTGTCCTCGATCGATCTCGACAAGGGCTTCGACTTACCCCTGCTTCTCAGCTTCTACACGGGCGCAGCGTCAGGATTCCTCCTCGGTCTTGTTCTTGGCCGCCTGCTCATCGGGCGCCCCTGGCCGGATGCGGTCGCGATCGGCTTCTGTTGCATGTTCTCGAACTCGGTTCTGCTTGGCCTGCCAATTACCGAACTCGCATATGGGGCCGACGCACTGGTCGGCAACTACGCAATCGTCGCCCTTCATGCTCCATTCTGCTACTTCGTCGGCGTCACCGCGATGGAAATTGTCCGCGGTGCCGGAATGTCGCCGCTTGGCACCTCCCTTCATGTCGGCAAGGCGATGTTCAACAACGCGCTGATCGTCGGCATTGTCCTGGGACTTCTGGTCAACATGTTCGGAATCGGTATTCCAGGCGTTCTGTCAGACGCCATCGACCTGCTGTCCGCCGCTGCACTTCCTGCAGCCCTGTTCGGACTGGGCGGAGTCCTGGTGCGCTACAAGCCAGAAGGCGACCTGAAGGCCATCGCCCTGATCTGCATCGTGTCGCTGCTTGTCCATCCGGTGATCTCCTGGAGCACTGCATCCGCGATGGCGATTGACCGGGACGCGTTTCGTTCCGTCGTGTTGACCGCCACGATGGCGCCGGGGGCAAACACGTACATTTTCGCGAACATGTACGGTACGGCAAGACGCGCTGCCGCTTCGTCGGTCCTGTTCGGGACTGCCTTGTCGGTCTTTACCGTCTGGCTCTGGATTCTCGTGTTGCCGTAGCGACCAAGGGGCGGCCGGCGCGGACGCGCGCCTTTCCGAAACGTTGGAGCCAGCAACAAGAACTGAACGGCATCCGCGAATGCGGCATTTTTTTCCGCTCCAAACGGGCACAGGGCAGAAAGTCCCACGAGGATCGGGAGGACACCGCTCGGGAGCGGTGCAGGCAGTCGCCGGACAGGCATCAAGCCAAATCGACGGACACGCGATGGTCGGCGATCGAGACCCTGTATTCGCCTTTTCCTGGACCAAGACCACTTCCGCCGCAGGCGCAGCCCAATGGTCCGACTGGTTGACAAGCTCGGGGCCGATTGCAACATCATCGCTCGGGCATCAATGCAAGCTTCATCGGGCCAAGCGGAAAGCTCACTATGCGCAATTCCAATGGCACAGCGGCCCAGACGGCGCATGGATGCATCGCCGTCGAAAAAATTGGCTGTCAGATCCTGTTTCTCAATGCGGAGACAGGTGAAATCAAGACTGTCCTGAACGGCTTTCCGAAGACCGTTCACGAACTGCTGGTCCGCCCGGAAACATCGCGCGCGTATGTACCGATTTTCGGTGACGGCATACACGGAAACAACCCCAATCCGGGCCATTAGATCGTCGTGATTGATGTCCACGCCCAAAGCCATATCGCGAACATCGACGTCAGCCCGCTTGCAGCCCCTCACACCATGCGCATAGGACCGGACGGGCTGATCCACGTTTCCGGCCGGGACTGCGGGAGCGGCAGACGGATCCGGCACCTCGAAGGAGAGAACACGCTGATCCTGCATGACGTGAGCAGCTCCTACCTGGAGGGACGGCGCTGCCGGCTGGCGGCCTTCGGACACAGCCGCGACGGCAAGAGGGGCAAGCGGCAGATCGTGTTCGGGCTGCTCTGCGCCGCGGACGGCTGCCCGGTGGCGGTGGAGGTCTTTCCCGGCAACGCCGGGGACCCGTCCACGGTGGCCTCCCAGGTGGACAAGGTCCGCAAGCGCTTCGGCATCGGCCGCGTGGCGCTGGTGGGCGACCGGGGGATGCTGACGACGGCGCGGATCCGGGAGGACCTCGAGCCCGCGGGGCTCGACTGGATCTCGGCGCTGAAGACAAGCGACATCCGGAAGCTGCTGAGGGAGGGCGCGGACGGCGCCCCGGCCCCGCTCGTGCCGGAGGCGCTGGTTCCCGACGCGGTGGCGGAGGTCACGGGCCCGGACTTCCCCGGCGAGCGGCTGATGGTCTGCCTGAACCCGAGGCTGCGGGAGGAGCGGGCCCGCAAGCGGGAGGATCTCCTGAAGGCCACGGAGGAGGCGCTGGAGGCGATCGCGGCGTCGGTGCGCTCGGGCCGGCTGAAGGGACGCGAGGCCATCGACCGCCGGGTGGGCCGGGACGCGAACCGCCGCAAGGTCGGGAAGCACTTCGAGATCGACGTCACGGACGGCGGCATCTCATGGCGCCGGCTGGAGGCCCGGATCGCCGCCGAGGCGCGGCTCGACGGCGTCTACGTGATCCGCACCAGCCTGGATTCCGCGTCGCTCGGGCCGGAGGCGGCGGTTGAGGCGTACAAGAGCCTCGCGCGGGTGGAGCGCGCGTTCCTGACAATGAAGGCCTCGCGGCTGCGGATCCGTCCGGTGCACGTGTACTCGGAGGATCACGTCCGCGCCCACGTGTTCTTGTGCATGCTTGCGTGTCACGTGGAATGGCACATGCGCCAGCGCCTCGCGCCGCTCCTGTTCGAGGACGACGACCGGGAGGGCGCCCGGGCGCAGCGGAACTCGCCGGTGGAGCCGGCCAGGGTCTCGGAGCGCGCGAAGGCCAAGGCCGACACCAAGCTCTCCCCCGACGGGCTTCCGGTCCACAGCTTCCGCACCCTTCTCGACGATCTCTCGGGCATGGCGCTGAACCAGCTGCGCCTGCCGGGCCATGACGAAACCCTGCTGTGCGTCGTCACCGCGCCGACCCCGGTCCAGAAACGGGCCTTCCAGCTGCTCGGAGTGAAACCGGACCAGAACGTTCCCATAAGACTGACAGGTTGGCCGGCCGTCGCCGGATTGGAAAACCCCTGAAAATCAGCGGGATGGTTGCAGAAAACCGCTTTCGCCTCCCCTGAAGTTCCGCCTAGTGTATCGCTTTCCGTTCCAGGTCATTGAGATCAATGGTCGACATTGGAAACATTGGTGACGGCCCATTCCAGCCATTCATCGAGTCAAGCAACTCCGCAGTGCAGCTTCGCCGAACAGGTCATTCGCTGCGACCGCGAGTTCGACGCGTTGCCCGCTGTTGGCAGAGCGGACGAACTTACAATCGGTCGCAGTCGCTCCAACGGCTCCTGCGGCGGAACGGCCCATGAAGTCACTGTGGGAGCTGGAACGCCCCATGCCCGGGTGGCTCTATCAGGCCGGGAAGGTGGTCGCGGGCTGAGGCATTGACCTGCGGTTGGTTCCGATCGTGCGCGTCCGGCGCGACTCGTGAGAGCCGACCTCTTCATCGCCCGCCCAGGTCGCGTCTTCCCCGCCCGGAATGACTGCAGGAAAGGGGCCGGTCCTATGGTGCGTGCATCGGCGACGATCTTCTTGCTGCCTGTCTGCAATCCATTGCCGCAAAGGACCAGACCGCATCGCGAACGACAGTCGGTGATCCAATCGACGACATCGCCAAGGTCGGGATCAAGGCCAGCAAGGCTCTGCGCCGGCCCGAAGTCATCCGGCATGTGCGGCCTTGCAAGCGTTCCGTCGGCGAAGCTTCAAAACCGGGCGGCATGCGCCACCGTACCAGGGCCGCCGTGGGACGATCTCTTTGCCGGAATCGCGCCCACGCGCAAACAGTCAAGTCAAGTGCCTGTCTGGAGATTTGCCAGAACATCGACGCCCTGGTCCTTCAGGAAATGCAGCATGTCGATGAAGATCCAGTTTTCGGCAAGCCTGTCGCCTTCGCGTCGATAGACATCGACCACGCGCATCTCGGCCACAGAGTCATTGGCAGGGACACCCATGTAGTCCCCGGAGTTGCGCATTCTGAGACACGGCCACCACATGACGGCGCTGAAATTGCCTTCGGCAACGGTCACCTCTTCATGCAGGATGTCGACCGTGTCGAGCTTGCGTTCAAACGGACCTGTATGGCCGCGCCGGTAGCCGGCAAATCCCAGGGAGGCCCCGATACCGGTCGGGCCGAACCAGTTCATTTCCTCGTGCCAGTACATTTTCATGTGCTCGGCCGGAGAGGTGTACGACTTCGCCAGGTCCGCCAACATCGCATGCGTAAGCGCGAATGTCTTCTCGGTTGCCGCGGCGTCCTGCGGACCCTCAAGCAGCCCGTCATGGGTGCGCGGCCCCGGCGACATCATGAAGCCCCCTGTGTGGTCTTGCAGCCAAGGGTTCAGCCCGGCTTGGGTCAATGCGGCGAGGACGTCCAGGAACTCGACCATCTCGACGATCCTGTCGGCCTCGATTCGGTAGAACGACACGTAAGGAATGTATGTGGCCTTGCCTGTTGCCGGGATGCCCAGCCAGTCTCGCGTGAAGTCGCCCAGCAGGTTGCCCATTTCGACAACCCAGAGTCCTGATCGCCCAGGCAGGTTGTTGTGACCGCAGAGATAGATGTCCTTGCGCCTTTGCAGGAGCGGCATGGCCGCCTTCAAAGGTGACCAGACATGGTCTGCCACGCTGTCGGAACCCGTCTGAATGTTGAAAGGGTGAACCCCGCGGTAGGCAAGTCCGCCCGCGGAGAATTCGCGAAAGACCGCCCTCGCCTCTTCGCCCGGTGCCGCAACATCCAGTCCGCCGACAAACGCCCTGATCAGGGACTTGGCACTTTGTATCTCGCTCATCTCTCCACCGCGCAGGATGCACTCTCTTTCGGGAAGGGGAGGATTGCGGGGTCTCCTGTTCCATGCATCTCGCTGTCTCTGGTTTCCACAAAGTGGCGAGGTGGAATCCGTACATTCAGTCGCGCGATGAACAAGTCGAATGGCCGGATGGACTTGTTCTTTGGCGCGTCTCTTGGTTCCTTCTCGTTGTACCTGCTTGAGAGCGGCCAATGAACCAGAAAATTCACGAGGCGTTGGATTGGCAAACGATTCCGGCTCCAGTCGATGACGGATCGGCCAGCCACCTGGAGGGTGTGTCCATGCCAAGCGTGCCCCTGCCCTCGACACGTGGCGGCCGAGTGAATCCGGGACATCTGAGAGGCTGGAGCGTTCTCTATTTCTATCCGATGACCGGTCGACCGGACGTGCCACTGCCTGACGGTTGGGATGACATCCCCGGCGCAAGGGGCTGCACGCCGCAATCCTGCGCATTCCGTGATCTGTCGCAGGAACTCGCCGACAAGGGCGTGTCAGCCGTTTTCGGAATTTCGACGCAGAGCACCGAATGCCAAAGGGAAGCGGCGGATCGGCTGCACCTTCCATTCGCATTGTTGTCGGACGCAGGGCTGCAACTGACGACCGCGCTTCGCCTTCCGACGATGGAAGTTGACGGCAAGTTGCTCGTAAAGAGGCTGACTCTTGTCCTGCACGGCACACAGGTCAGGCGGGTTTTCTTTCCGGTGTTTCCGCCGGACAGGAATGCAGCAGATGTTCTGAAGTTCATGGAATCCAGCCTGCCATAGATCACCGGCACTGAAACGTCGCCGCCATGCTCAACCAGCCGCTCATTGCTTGCGTTGAATGGCGATCGTTCGTTTGCTCGCCGGCCATCAGGAATGCCTCCGTGATCACGATGAGCTTGCGCAAGACTGCGGTCATTGCGACAGTGGTGCGAAACGGGAATGTTCCCATTCGTGGTGCTGGCCGCGCACCACCAGTCCGGCGGCAAAGGTGCGCATGGCAGGATTGACCTTCAACGCAGCCAATGACGGGCTTGTCCGAACTTCGGGGCCCGTTCCTGGTCCGGAGTCGTTCGAGAAACCACTCATGCAGCGAAAGACACCCAAGCGGCGTTTCGGCCGGATGACCTGACGCAGGCATCGACAAAGGCCACGCCCGCAAGGCCGTCATGAACATCCGGATACATCACCTCCCGCGGAACGGAAGCGCCGCTCGTGGAGGCCCGGATGGCGATCGCGGCCTCCGAGTATATGTTCGCAAAACCTTCCAGGTAACCCTCGGGATGACCGGGCGGTATGCGGGAGACGCGCGCGGCTTCGGGCCCAGTGCCGGCCCCGTTTCGACTCAGCAATCGCCTGGGTTCTCCCAACGGAGCGTACCATAGATGGTTAGGACTCTCCTGCGCCCATTCGAGCCCGCCCTTGGTACCGTACACTCTCAGGCGCAGGCCGTTTTCGTTGCCCGGCGCAACCTGGCTGCACCAGAGCATGCCGCGCGCACCGCCCTCGAATCGCAGAAGGACGTGCCCGTTGTCATCCAGGCGCCGGCCTTCGACAAAGGCATGAAGATCTGCCGATAGCGCTTCGAGCTTCAACCCGGTCACGAACTGAACAAGGTTGAAGGCATGGGTTCCAATGTCCCCGGTCGAACCGCCCGCCCCGCTCCGCGCCGGATCCGTGCGCCAGCCCGCCTGCTTCTGGCCGCTTGATTCCAGGTCCTCGCTCAACCAGTCCTGCACGTATTCGACCTGCACCACGCGAATTTCACCAAGTTCCCCATTTTCGACCATGGCACGCGCCTGCCGCACCATCGGATAACCGGTGTAGTTGTGAGTCAGGATGAACTTCACGCCCGCCTTCTCCGCGAGCCTGACCAGCTTCCTGGCGTCCTGAAGCGTCGAGGTCAGCGGCTTGTCGCAAATGACGTGAATGCCGCGTTTCAGGAATTCACGTGCGACCGGATAGTGCATGTGGTTCGGCGTGACGATCGCGACCGCCTCGACCCCGTCCTTGAGACGGGCTTCCCGTTTCGCCATCGAGGGGAAGTCGTCGTACACCCGCTTGGAGTCCAGGCCAAGATCGGCACCCGATGCCTGACTCTTCTCGGCGGTGGAACTGAAGCAACCCGCCACCAGTTCGTAATTGTCGTCGATTCGGCTGGCAATCCGGTGCACGGCTCCAATGAAGGCGTCGCGCCCGCCGCCGACCATTCCAAGCCGGATTCGCCGTAGACCGGTTTCCGAGGTTCCGTCGGTCGGCATGTTCATCTCCCTGTCCTGAGCAGCCCTATGCGGGGGTTAGCGCACAGAATCCGAATCTGCGTCAATCTGATTCAATGCCCGCGGACGAAGAACCCCGCCTGCCCTCTCATCCGCCCGCCTGCGCGACACGCATCACCCACGGTCCGCAGCGGCACAGGATCTTGGCTCCAGCAGCAAGCGTCGCCCGACCCGCTGCCGCCACGGGAGCGCGAGTTGCGTTTTGATCCGGCGCTGTCTATGGCCAAGGCATGCCACGATACGCGCTCAAAATCGAGTATGACGGACGCGCGTTTTCGGGCTGGCAACGGCAGGCGACAGCGCCGTCGGTCCAGCAAGCTGTCGAACGCGCAATTGCGCAGCTCGAACCTGAAACCCCGCCCGTGGTGGCCGCGGGACGGACTGACGCCGGCGTTCACGCCTTGGGACAGGTCGCCCATTGCGACACGACTGGAAGCTGGGATCCGTTCCGGCTGTCCGAGGCACTGAACCACCACCTGAAGCCGAACCCTGTCGCCATCCTTGCGTGCAAGCAGGTCGAGGATGACTGGCATGCCCGATATTCCGCCATCGAACGGCGCTATGTCTATCGCATCGTAATCCGCCGTGCGCGGCTGACGCACCACGCCGGGAAGGCGTGGCGCGTGTCGCATCCGCTGGACATGGATGCCATGCGCAAAGGGGCCGGACATCTCCTTGGCACGCACGACTTCACGACATTCCGCTCGACCATGTGCCAGGCAAAGAGCCCGGTGAAGACCCTGGGCGAGGTCAGCTTCGAGACTCGTCCCTACCCGGGCGGACTGGAACTGCGTACTACCTTCCGGGCCCGGAGCTTCCTGCACAACCAGGTCCGCTCGATCATCGGGACCCTGGAGCGCGTGGGCGCCGGAGCCTGGGCTGGCGGCGACGTCAAGATGGCACTCGAGTCAAGGGACCGCGCCGCCTGCGGTCCGGTTGCACCGCCCGACGGCCTCTATCTTGACCACGTCTCCTATGAACCGGCGGTGTTCTGAATCCTTTTCCGAAGGCATCGTTTCCGGCCCGGGTTCGGAATCAGATCAAGTCCACATCGTATCGCCAGTACGCCCGGTCGGCGGTGAGAATTGTCAGTCGTTCGGATTGGGCTTGCGCGACAAGCAAACGATCAAAGGGGGTCCGCATGGTGCGGAGGCAATGCGCCGGCCATGTAACCGTGAGACCAAGTCACCGACAATGGAGCGCAACCAGCAGCCCTCGCGCAGCGTATGGGGTCTCCTTCGATCCGGAGCTTTCCCATCGACCTCTTCATGGAAGCTTTCCGGATGGAAACCGCACTGACGATTCGGTCCTGCGCGTCCTGAAGTGCCTTCCTCGCCTGCAATGTCAATTTGGGATCATCGTTCAGGGCCCAAAGCAACATTTCGGTGTCGAGAAGCAGCCTCACTCAGGCACCGTCGGCGCTGAGAGTCCCACCATGAATTCTGCAGGCATCTCATCAAAGTCATCCGAAATCTCGATCTTGCACTTCATTGCGCCAATCAACGGGACATCCTCATTGCCGCCAATGGCATGCAGCGTCACCACAGGATGGCCATGACGTGTATTGATGAAAGGCTCTCCCGCCTCAGCCTTGCGGGCCAGTTCGGCAAATTTCGCCTTGGCTGCTGCAATTGCGATCTGCATAGTTTCCTCCATTTATGACCAAAATTTTGGTCATGTTGCCTGCCCGATCAACCAAGGAGTTCCTTGCCGATGCATCTTAGACTTGACGCAGAAGCCAACGCAGTTCGACAAGATCGCCGCATTCGGCCGCAGCCATGAAAAGGGCTCCAGCGTCAAAGACTTCATTCGGTTGAACATCCAGTGAATTCGGTGGCGGGCCGATGACACGCAGGGCCCGGTCGATGCGCCTTTCGATCGACAACGGGGCAGGTTGGCTCATTTCCCATGCCGAGGCGTTCGTGAGTTCAGGGACCTCGTTCTCCTCATCCTTTCCGGTCGTCTCGAATGCTGAATTCCTCTCTCATATCCATGATGAGACCCGCTTTCTTGTCCTCTCTTCTCGAATTTGGATGTCGGGCACTGGTGGGCGGACGTGCCGAAAGACTTCTCCCGCGCGTGGAGACCAGAACAGATCGTGCCCTGCAAAGTCGCCGAATTGCCGCGTTTGGGCCGGAAACCCGCTCCAGATCGGACAATTTCCCTTGTCCCGGTCCTGTTGCAGAACGCGCCTTTGTTCTTCGAACTGTTCCCTGGTCATCTCTTGCATCGTGAATTGTCAACTGGCAGGCGACGGCACATGGTTGCGTGATGATCGCGTCGTTCCCGCATGGCGGGTTGAAGGCCCTGCACGAGGGGAAGACTTCGCGCCGCGTGGCTCCGGCGCATGTCGCGAGGCTGAGGGACATCCTCGCGACGCTCGATCTCAGCCAGGGGCCGGAGGCCATGAACCTGCCCGGGTTCGGCCGCACGAGTTGAGGGGCCGCTGAAAGGGCACTGGGCGATTCGGGTGTCGGGCAACTGGCGCGTGACGTTCCGGTCCGAGGACGGCGCGGCGGTCGGCGTGAACTACCTGGACTATCACTGAGGAGACGAAGACATGGCGATGGACAACCCGCCGCATCCTGGCGGCATCGTGAAGCGGCAGTGCCTCGAACCCTTGGGGCTGACGGTCACGCGGGCCGCCGAGGGGCTGGGCGTCACGCGGCAGGCGCTTTCGGAACTGGTCAACGAACGCACGGGGATATCCGTGGAGATGGCCATTCGCCTGTCGAAGGCATTTGGTTCGACGCCCGAGACCTGGCTGGGCATGCAGATGGCCCACGATTTGTGGCAGGCCCGCAACCGTGCCAGTCAGATCACGGTGGAGCGGTTCGCTGCGGCATGACCCCGCACGACCCATGAATGCGGACTCCACCGGGAGGCCCGCCTGCCATTGTCATCGGCGAGTCACGTCGTTTCGAGGGTCGGATCTGCGGTCGCCTCAACATGAATGACGGGAGATGGTGATGCCAGGGATCATCGGCAGGATGGAGGATTGGGCGTCGCCAAGGGCCGAATTTCCGAAACCGGAGACGGACCGCGTTTATCGGGTGAAGGGGCGGGGAAGAAGGCGCGGGGGCGCAACAATGAAGTGGGATTCGGAGTGCGAGTTCTCAGCACATATGGCGCGAGCACGCACCACTTGAATTATTCCGCAATGAGCGCCGCTTCCGCGCCCGCCGCCGGGCTCAGTCCCACTTTGCAACAGGCGGAAGGCTCATCAGGACCGCATTCGAGTCATGGCCGGTTTCCAGGCCGAACTTCGTGCCCCGGTCATAGACGAGGTTGTACTCGACATAGAGGCCGCGATGCCGAAGCTGAACGTCCTTTTCCTGTTCGGACCACCGGGTCAGGCGGCGACGCTCGACGATCGGCAAGTATGCCTCCAGAAAGGCGCGGCCCACATCCTGCGTGAAGGCGAAGTCCGCCTCCCAGTCACCCGTGTTCCAGTCGTCGAAGAAGATTCCACCGACTCCCCTGGGCCGGCCACGATGCTTCACGAAGAAATACTCGTCCGCCCAGGCCTTCAGTCGCGGATGGATGTCGGTACCGTGCGGGTCGCAGTGGGCCTTCTGCACGGCATGGAAATCAGCCGTGTCCTCGTCATTCTCGATGCAGGGATTCAGGTCGGACCCACCTCCGAACCACCACGCGCCGGGCGTCCAGAACATGCGCGTGTTCATGTGAACGGAAGGCACATGAGGGTTTTGCATGTGTGCAACAAGCGAAACGCCGGATGCCCAGAAACGCGGTTCCGATTCCATTCCCGGCACGCCGCGCGCCGCCATGGCCGACTGCGCACGCGCGCCGAGCATCCCGTAGACGGTCGAGACATTCACGCCGACCTTCTCGAAGACGCGTCCCCCGCGCATCACGCTCATCATCCCGCCGCCCGCGTCAGACCCGTCGTCCGATGCGCGCCTTGTTTCGCTGATCTCGAAGCGACCGGCCGGGCAGTCCGAATTCGGACCGTTGACGTGAGCGTCCTCGACACCCTCGAACGCGGCCACGATCTCGTCGCGCAGGCTTCTGAACCACGAACTGGCGCGAGCTTTCCTGTCTTCAAGGCATTCTGCCATCTGTATGTCCGTTCTCGGCCCAGGCGGCACTGACACAACTCCGGTAAAGCACCTAGTTCACGACTTGGCCACACCGATCTATGCACGTGGCAGCGCCGACGACCGGCCCGCCCGCCCTTGTTCGTCAACGGTTGCGACAGGACGCGCAATCTCCGCCTCAAGCCGCCTTGTCCTGATCGGATTCGCTGCCTATAGAACGCTTCGTGACCTGCAAGACGATCAAAACTCGAATTACGTGCCCGGCGCTCTGACAAGCGAGCCGCCGGGAGTGACGCGCCGAGACGCTCCGTCGCCCGAACATCCACCTCGAAGGACTCCAACTGATGTGTGCCGACACACCTGACTACAAGGACACGTTGCACCTGCCCGCCACGGACTTCCCGATGCGCGCGGGACTGCCCGGCCGCGAGCCTGGCTGGCTGGAGAGATGGGAGAGGATCGGTGTCTATGACCGGCTTCGCGGCAAGCAAGGACGTGAACAGTTCACGCTTCACGATGGCCCGCCCTACGCGAACGGACATCTGCATATCGGGCACGCGCTGAACAAGATCCTGAAGGACATGGTGGTCCGCTCCCAGCAAATGATGGGAAAGGACGCGCGTTACGTCCCTGGCTGGGATTGCCATGGCCTTCCGATCGAGTGGAAGATCGAGGAGCAGTATCGCAAGAACGGACGCGACAAGGACGCGGTCGACGTGGTCGAGTTCCGCCAGGAATGCCGCCGCTTCGCCGAAAGCTGGATCGACATCCAGCGGGACGAGTTCAAGCGTCTTGGCGTGACCGGAAACTGGGCCGATCCATATCTGACCATGGACTATCACGCCGAACGCGTCATCGCCGAGGAATTCCAGAAGTTCCTGATGAACGGATCGCTTTACCGAGGGTCCAAGCCCGTGATGTGGTCGCCTGTCGAGAAGACGGCGCTGGCCGAGGCGGAGGTCGAGTACCATGATCACCACAGCCATACCGTCTGGGTGAAGTTCCCCGTCGTGGCCTTTGATCGCGACGCGGCGGCTACGGGCGGAAATTCAGCGTCGAAGCGGGCCACGGGCACGGACCGCGAATTGCGGGCATCGCGCCTGGAGAGCGCAAGGGTCGTGATCTGGACAACGACGCCTTGGACCATTCCGCAGAACCGGGCCATCTGCTTCGGGCCCGAAATCAGCTACGGACTCTACGAAGTCACGGGACGTCCGGAGGAATGCTGGGCGAGAATCGGGGACCTGTATCTCATTGCCGACGAACTGGCGGAGGCGACGCTTTCACAGGCGCGGCTCGAAGCCACGATGTACCGGCGTCTCATGGATGTCGATGCCGCGGAACTTGCCGCGATCACCTGCGCGCACCCCCTCCGGGGTCATGCCGACAACGGAGAGTGGGACTTTGACGTCCCGCTCCTGCAAGGCGACCACGTTACGGCGGAAGCCGGCACGGGGTTCGTGCACACCGCGCCGTCTCATGGCGACGACGACTACCAGATTGGACTGAAACATGGGCTGCCGATGACATACAACGTGCTTGAAGACGGCGCATTCCGCGAGGATCTCCCGTTCTTCGGCGGCGCCGTCATCGTCAAGCCGAACGGCAAGGAAGGCGACGCGAACAGGCGCATCATCGACAAGCTTGCCGAAGCGGGTGCCCTGATCGCGCGCGGCCGCCTGACCCACAGCTATCCACATTCCTGGCGATCGAAGGCGCCGCTCATCTTCCGCAACACGCCACAATGGTTTGCGGCCATCGACCGGCCCGTGGGTGACGGGCTGGACGAGCATGGCGAGACCATTCGCGAGCGCGCGCTGAAGGAGATTGACAACGTCCACTGGACACCACCGTCGGGTCGCAACCGTCTCCATTCAATGATGGAATCGCGGCCCGATTGGGTTCTCTCGCGCCAGCGCGCCTGGGGCGTGCCGTTGACCTGTTTCGTCAGGGTCGGTGCCAAGCCGGACGAACCCGGCTTCCTGTTGCGCGACGACGCCGTGAACGCCCGGATTCTCGACGCGTTCGAGAAGGAGGGCGCGGATTCCTGGTACAAGCCAGGTGCGAAGGAACGCTTTCTCGGCAACGATGCCAACGCGGACGACTACGAACAGGTCTTCGACATCCTCGATGTCTGGTTCGACTCCGGATCAACCCACGCCTTCGCGCTTCGCGACCGTCCCGACGGCACGGAGGACGGCATTGCCGACCTGTACCTCGAAGGAACGGACCAGCATCGAGGCTGGTTCCACTCGTCCCTGCTGCAGAGCTGCGGCACACGGGGTCGGGCGCCCTACCGTGGCGTGCTGACCCATGGCTTCACGCTGGACGAGAGAGGCAACAAGATGTCCAAGTCCCTGGGAAACACGATCGTGCCCGACGAGGTGGTCAAGCAATTCGGAGCCGACATCCTGCGCCTCTGGGTTGCGCAGACGGACTACACGGGCGACCAGCGCATCGGGCCGGAGATCCTGAAAGGTGTCGCGGACAGCTACCGGCGCCTCAGGAACACGATGCGTTTCATGCTCGGCAATCTTGCAGGATTCTCGGAGGACGAACGCGTTGCGCCGGCGGACATGCCGGAATTGGAAGCCTGGATCCTGCATCGCATGGCGGAACTCGACCACAAGCTGCGTACGCGATACGAGGCGTATGACTTCCAGGGCGTCTTTCGGGCCGTATTCGAATTCGCGACTTCCGATCTCTCGTCCTTCTATTTCGACATCCGGAAGGACGTGCTCTACTGCGACCCCAGCGACGGCCTGACCCGCAGGGCGGCGCGAACCGTGCTCGACCTGCTGTTCCACAGGCTGACGACCTGGCTTGCTCCCATTCTCGTCTTCACGACCGAGGAAGTGTGGCTGGAGAGATTTCCGGGCGACGACTCTTCCGTGCATCTCACCGACATTCCCGAGACCCCGAAGGACTGGCTGAACGAGCCGCTTGCCCGGAAATGGGTCGGAATCCGCCACGTTCGGCGGGTCGTGACGGCCGCGCTCGAAATCCAGCGGCGCGAAAAGCGGATCGGCGCCGCGCTCGAAGCCGCGCCCATCGTTTGCGTAGAGGATCAGGACGTGCGCGATGCGCTGAAGACCGTGGACTTCGCGGATGTCTGCATTACGTCGTCCATTTCCGTCACGGGAGACCCCGCGCCGGCGGAAGCCTTCCGACTGCCGGAGGCGAATGGAATCGCCGTGCTCTTCGAGAGGGCCGAGGGAAACAAGTGCGGGCGCTGCTGGAAGATCCTGCCGGACGTGGGCACGCACGCGCATCCGGGCACCTGCGCCCGTTGCAATGCCGCGCTCGGATGACCCCGGACGCGCCTGAACGGTTCGGCTCTGGATGGATCGGCCAATGCCGGCCCTGACCTGCAACAGCCCGATCGGGTCGCTGACCCTGACCGACGAGAAATCCGCGATCTCGCGCCTCGACTGGGGCGGCGACGCCGGCGATTCCACGCCGCTGCTGCTTGAAGCGCAACGTCAGCTCGCCCTCTACTTCGATGGCAAGCTGACCGAGTTCGACCTGCCGCTGGCGCCCAAGGCGTCGCCACGGCAGCTTCGGTTCCTCGACGCGCTGCGCGAGATTCCCTATGGCGAAACGCGAACCTACGGACAGATGGCAGGGGCGCTCGGCATCTCCGCCCAGGCCGCCGGCCAGGCCTGTGGCGCCAATCCCATTGCGATCATGATTCCCTGCCACAGGGTCACGGGAACCGGCAACCTTGGCGGATTTTCGGCTCCGGACGGAATCGAGAAGAAGATCGCGCTCCTGAAACTCGAAGGGGCGGCTTCACTCCTCCTTTAGGATAATTGTCGTAAGCTTGGGGTCCCGGCCTTCCGCCTTGGGCAATCCATCGGGAATCTCGTAATAGTCGCCCTTGTTCGCGCAATAGATGTGCCCGACAAGTCCGAGACCGGTCGGATCGTCAAGCGTCCCCGCATAGATCGCCAGGTTCTCGCCGGGACCGTCCCAAAACAGGTTCGAACCGCAGGTGCCGCAGAATCCGCGCCGCGCGGTCTCGGAGGATTCGTACCAGCGTGGCTCGCCGCAAATCTCCACGGCGCCTCGAGGCGCAGACGTCGCCGCCACATGATGCCCGCTCGTCTTTCGGCACTGCCCGCAGTGGCACGCCACGACCGGGCGCAGCGGCCCCCGCACCGTATAGGCAACCTGCCCGCAAAGGCAGGATCCCCTGTGAACTTCCGGCATTCAGCCCTCCTTTCAGGCACACGCGGCCAGCAAGGCATGCCGACGAGAATCCCCGACCCATTGATCCGTTCCGCGCGGATTCTGCCAGTTGCAGGCATGCCCGTGAACGGCAGGTCACTCTGTCGCATCGGCCCTTGTTGGAATGCCGCTCCACATCCGGGCCAAGACATCGTAGTCTGGCGGGAAGGCAGGAAACAAGACGGGCACCGAGCAAAGTGAGCGGGCCGAACAAGAAGCGACGGACGCGTGCCGCCGGAAAGCGGCGCGCAGCACGGTCAGGTGCGAAGGCACGGGGCAGAGCGGGTCTGGGCAGGCTCATTTTCCTCGCTCCAGCCGCATGGCTGCTGCGAACGCTTGCGCGGATCACGTGGCGCATCGGCTGGCGCGTTTCCCTGATTGCCACAATTGCCATTGCGGGCGCGGTTCTCTTGTATGCGGCCTCGCTTCCGCCCTTGCCGGAAATCGTGGATGCCCGGTCCCGCGGATCGGTCACGCTCCTCGACCGCAACGGTGCCGTCTTCGCCTGGCGTGGCGAACAGTTCGGTGGCACGATCACGCCGGACGGCGTGTCACCGCATCTCAAGAACGCTGTCATCGCCACGGAGGACAAGCGCTTCTATCGGCATTTCGGCATTTCGCCGAGGGGCATTGCCAACGCCATCCGCATCAATCTCCAGGAAGGCCGCGGCCCCTTCCAGGGTCACGGCGGTTCGACGATCACGCAGCAAACGGCAAAGCTGCTTTGCATCGGCAAGCGCTACGGGCCGGAGACGGGCATGTCCGAGGCGGAATTCGAAGCGGACTGCCGCCGCACGACGCTCGGTCGCAAGGTCCGGGAGGCCGTCTACGCCCTGGCAATGGAAGCCCGATACTCCAAGGACGAGATTCTCACCATCTACCTGAACCGATCCTATCTCGGTGCCGGCACGCGCGGATTCGAGGCCGCAGCGCAGCGTTACTTCGGGATTTCTGCCAGGCATGTCGGACCGGCGGAAGCGGCCATGCTTGCCGGCCTTCTGAAAGCGCCCAGCCGCTACGCGCCTACCGCCAACCTGCAACGCAGCAGGGATCGCGCGGCGACGATCATTCGACTGATGGAGGAGCAGGGCCACCTCTCTGCCAGCGAGGCTGAGCGAGCGCGCCAACACCCCGCCCGACTTTCGTCCGCGGCCGCGGCCCGCGCTGGCGGCTATTTTGCGGACTGGGTCATGGATCTTGGCCCGCAATTCCTGACCCGGGACACGACTGAAGATGTCGTGATCCGCACGACACTCGACCGGGACATTCAGGCGGCTGCGGACAAGGCGCTGCAATTCGTCTTTGACACCAAGGTCCGGGAAGGCTCCAAGGCGCAAGCCGCCATCGTGGTCATGAGCGCAGACGGCGCGGTTCGGGCCATGGTGGGTGGCCGAAAGGTCAAGGGCATCGCGGGCCAGTTCAATCGGGCCGTCCAGGCCAAGCGGCAAACGGGGTCTGCCTTCAAGCCTTTCGTCTATGGCGCGGCCATGGACGTTGGCTTCAGGCCGAATGCGCAGGTCCGGGACGAACCGCTCTGCCTTGACGTGCGCGGTTCCGGATCATGGTGCCCCGACAACTATTCCAGCGAGTACAGGGGCGTCGTGACGCTTGAGGAGGCCCTGGCCGAGTCGCTGAACATTCCGGCGGTCAAGGTATACGACCGCGTCGGACGCGACGCGGTCGTGCGTGTCGCATCCGGATTCGGCATCGATGTCAATGCAGCTGCCGGACCGGCGATGGCGCTTGGCGCTGCGGAGTCGACGCTTCTCGACATGACCGGGGCCTATGCCGGCATTCTGAACGGAGGTTCGTCAGTGGTGCCCTACGGCCTGGTGGACCTGCGCATCAGGGGCGACGATGCGCCGCTTCTCGAACAAGCCGGCGGAACGAGCGAACGCGTGATCAGCGAATCGGCCGCCCGGCGACTCGTCTACATGATGAGCCGGGTCGTCGAGACCGGAACCGGCACGCGCGCGCGCCTTCCCGATCGTCCTGCGGCAGGAAAGACCGGCACCACGCAGGCAGCGCGGGACGCATGGTTCATCGGTTTCACGGCGGACTACGTCGCCGGAGTCTGGATGGGCTATGACGACAACACCCCGCTTACCGGAGTGACCGGAGGCGGCCTGCCGGCCGAGATCTGGAAGGAAACGATGATTGGCGTCCACGAAGGCCTGCCGGTCCGCAGGCTGCCAATGCCGGATCGAGGCGCCATCGCGCGTGCCGTTCCCGAGAGCCAGATCCCAAGCCGAAAGCCGCAAGGCAACTTTGCCGAACGCATGATCAGCGGAATCCTGAATGAAATCTTCGGACGATAGGCCGCCGAGACGCCCCTGCGGCCAAGGCGGTCGCTCCGGGCCCGTGCGGCCCCTGACGGGGCGCCGTCCCGCTGAAGCGGCGGTCAGGGAACCGCATCCAGGAACCGCCTGACGAGATCAGCATCCTTGACGCCCGGAGCGCTCTCCACGCCCGAGGACACGTCAACCTGACGGGCGCCGGTCAGGGCAACGCCCTCGGCCACGTTTTCGAAGGTGAGGCCGCCCGCCAGCATCCAGGGAACGGTCCAGCGACGGCCCGCAATCAGGGTCCAGTCAAACGAAAGCCCGTTGCCACCTGGCAGCTTGCCGTCCTTCGGCGGACGCGCGTCAATCAGGATCTGGTCCACGGCCTTCTCGTACTGTTCGATTTTCGCCACATCGTCCGCGTCGGAGATGCCGATCGCCTTCATGACGGGCAGCCGCGTGCGGTGCCGGACCTCGCGGGCGCGCTGCGGCGTCTCCGAACCGTGAAGCTGCAGCATGTCCAGTGGGACCTCTGCCGTGAGAATGTCGAAGAACGCGTCATCGGCATCAACCGTCAATGCAACCTTGGCCACGCCGGGCGGGACGTCCAGCGCCAATGCACGTGCAGCGGCAGGCTCCAGGTTCCGTGGAGACGGAGGGAAGAACACGAACCCGACATAAGCGGCGCCGAATTCAACCGCCGCCGACAGGGTGTCCGCGGTCGACAGCCCGCAGATCTTCACTCTTGTCCCTGACTTCATGGGGCGGGTTTATCGCCTCCGTCAGCGGCCCTCAAGGATTTCAATGACTTCGTCCTGCGATGCAGAAGAGTTTCCGGCCTTGCTGAATTCCTGCTCAAGCCTTTGCCGCTCCTTGCGTTCGCTGGCTGCCGTCGCACGGTGCTTGTGCTCGCGCAACCATTCCCACAGGAATCCAAGCGCCAGTCCGATCACGCCCGCGGCAAAGAGAACGACGAAGGTTGGCAGGGTGATCTCCCAGTCGAAGCCGACAAGGCGCGAAACTTCGGCAGGAAGCAATCGTACGCTCAGCGGGCCGCGGTTCGCCATCGCGACCGTGATCAGGGCAACTGCCAGAACTCCCAGAAAGAGGACGCGGATGAAACGCATCATGCCTTTCCGTTCAGGCGATCCCTCAACAGCTTTCCGGTCTTGAAGAACGGTACATGCATTTCGTCGACGCTGACGCTTTCGCCGGTCCGGGGGTTGCGCCCGATCCGGGACTCCCGCTTCTTGACGGAAAACGCGCCGAAGCCCCTGAGTTCAACCCGGTTGCCCCGTGACATTGCATCAATGATCGAATCAAATATGGTATTGACGATACGTTCGACATCTCGCTGGTAAAGGTGTGGGTTCTCTTCGGCAATCTTTTGCACCAGCTCCGATCGAATCATCTTCCCCCCCTGTGTGCTTTGTGGGTCGTCCTGAATGCCGCGACCACGGCGGACTATAAGCAGAAAGGCCCGGTTGCGAAACATCCTAGCATCCCAAAGGCAGGAAATTCGCGGAATCCCGCCACATGCTCCCCATTTCAGGCACGAAAGACGCCCGAGTCGGGCCGCGATTGCTTCATCCGCCGCCGGCCGAACCGTTGCGGTGCGATCGGACATCGGAGCGATTCGTTGCAACTCGGTACATCCCGCGCACCCGTCCGCCCGGCTTCCACGCACCACGCGAGCACGGCCGCGCCCAAGCAATTCGCTCATGGAAGGGCCGGCTCTCGGGATCGGCATCGCGACATCTCGGCGCACCGCAAGCAGGCGGGCGGGCGCCGCGCAGATCGAGGATCGACCCAGGCAGCGGCAGGAATTCGAGGTTTCTCAAGCTCGACGAATTGGGATAAGAGCGTGCCGGCGCCCAACGCTCCGGTCTGGATGCCGGAACGGTGCCTTGCGGACCGCAAGGGGCGCCTGGACGAAAGGCCGCAAACTCAAGCCGAGGACCACCATGAGCTACGACTACGACGATCAGAACATCTTCGCCAAAATACTCCGCGGCGAGATTCCCAACACGACGGTCAAGGAAACCGAGCATACACTGGCCTTCAAGGACATCGCGCCCCAGGCTCCGCACCACGTCGTTGTCATCCCCAAGGGCCCGTACGTGACTGCGGATCATTTCGCCGCCGAGGCGAACGACAGCGAGATCGCCGACTTCTGGCGCACGTTGGGCAGCATCTGCCGCGAGTTCGGCGTGACGCCGGACCAAGGCGCCGGCTACCGGTTGATCGCGAATTCCGGTTCGGACGGCGGGCAGGAAGTCCCGCACTTTCACATGCACATGCTTGCCGGCCGGTCCCTCGGGCCGATGTTGAATTCCTGATCAACTGCGGCTACCGCTTGTCCGCCACGCATTCAGCACGCAACCGAGGTCCAAGTCAGCATGACCAAAGACACAGAGCGCCAGAAAGGCCCGCCCCCGCCGGAATGCGAGACGGTTTCGACATTGCGGGTCGCCTGCGACGGTGGTGAAGGCGCGCTCGGCCATCCGCGTGTCTGGCTTTCGATCGACCCGCAGGTCGGGTGGGTCGAATGCGGGTATTGCGACAAGCGCTACGTCCATTCAGGAGACTAGCGGACAGAACACCATGGCCGGATCCCGGCGGCAGGCCATTGGCTGCCGCGAAGGCATCCTTCGAATCCACGCCTTCCGTCGCGAAGACCATGCGCGTCGCCGCCGATGGTTCAGGGGTCGCCTTCAGGGGCTACAGGTCGGCGTAGACATGCGCCTCGCGCTTGGCGCCGGGATGCGTCACTGCGCCAAGCCGCGTAGACCCGACGAGTTGCGCATACTTCCATAGCGCGCCACTGGTGTAGATCGTTTCCCGTGGCGTGTAGGTCCGGGCCTCGAGTTCGTCGTCGCTCAGATCCACGCTGAGTTGACCCTTGATCGCATCAATGGTGATCATGTCGCCATCCTGAAGCTTGCCGATCGCTCCCCCCCGCGCGCTCTCCGGGCCGACATGTCCAACGCAGAAGCCCCGGGTCGCACCCGAGAACCTGCCATCCGTGATCAGCGCCACCTTCTTGCCTGCGCCCTGTCCTGACAGCGCGGCGGTCGTGGCCAGCATCTCGCGCATTCCAGGACCGCTTGCGGGGCCTTCGTTACGGATGACGATGACCTCGCCTTCCTTGTAGGTGCGCGCCTTGACGGCCGCGAATGCGTCCTCCTCGCACTCGAAAACCCTGGCCGGGCCGGTGAAGACCTGTTCCTCCTCGCTCATGCCAGCAACCTTCACGATCGCCCCTTCCGGGGCGAGATTGCCTTTCAGACCCACGACGCCGCCCGTCTTCGTGATCGGTTTCTCGACGGGATGGATCACGCGACCATCGGCGCTGGCCTCGATCCTGTCGAGCGCTTCGCCCATGGTCTCGCCGGATGCGGTGACGCATTCTTCGTGAATCAGCCCAATCTTGCGCAACTCCTTCATCACGACCGGCACGCCCCCGACCTCATACAGGTCCTTGGCCACGAACCGGCCACCCGGCTTCAAGTCGACGAAATAGGGCGTGTCGCGGAAAATCTCGCACACATCCTCGAGGTCGAATTCGATTCCCGCCTCGTGGGCGATTGCCGGCAGATGCAGCCCGGCGTTCGTCGACCCGCCGGTGCAGGCAACGATGCGAGCCGCGTTCTCGAGGCTCTTGCGGGTGACGACATCCCGCGAGCGGATGTTCCTTTCCAGGAGGTTCATCACGGCAAGGCCGGACGCCGTGGCAAACGCATCGCGACTTTCGTACGGCGCGGGCGCGCCAGAGGAGTTCAGGAGCGCGAGGCCGATCGCCTCGGATACGCAGGCCATCGTGTTGGCCGTGAACTGGCCGCCGCAAGCTCCGGCAGACGGACAGGCAACCCTTTCGAGGGCACGCAGTTCCTCGTCCGAGTCCTGGCCCGCCTGGTGGCGGCCCACCGCCTCGAAGACATCCTGAACCGTCACGTCACGGCCTTCGAAGCGGCCCGGCATGATCGACCCGCCATAGATGAAGACCGACGGCACGTTGAGCCGCACCATCGCCATCATCATTCCAGGCAACGACTTGTCGCAGCCGGCCAGGCCGACAAGTGCATCGTAGCAGTGCCCGCGCATCGTGAGTTCAACCGTGTCCGCAATGGCCTCGCGAGAGGCAAGCGACGAACGCATTCCCTCGTGGCCCATTGCGATCCCGTCCGTCACCGTAATGGTCGTGAACTCCCGGGGCGTGCCGAACCCTTCCTTGACACCGAGCTTCACGGCCTGCGCCTGGCGATCAAGGGCGATGTTGCAGGGTGCCGCCTCGTTCCAGCAGGTCGCCACGCCCACGAAGGGTTGAGCGATCTCCTCTTCCGAGATTCCCATTGCGTAGTAGTATGACCGATGCGGCGCTCGGGCCGGACCCTCGGTCACGTGGCGGCTTGGCAGGCTGGACTTGTCGAATCTCTTCTTCAACATGGCGGGCTCCCGGAATTTCGGCGGCTAGAGGCATAGACGTCACCGCGCGGATCGACAAGCGAAGAAGCGAAGACCGCGTGATTGCAATTCCTGTCCTTCCTGCTTAACTGTGAGCGAAAATCGGGCAGGCTCATGAACTGGATATCGAACTACGTCCGACCCAAGATCAACTCGCTGTTTTCCAGGCGGGAGACACCCGAGAATCTCTGGTCGAAATGCCCGGAATGCGGCACGATGCTGTTCCACCGGGAATTGACCGAGAACCTGGGCGTCTGCACAAGCTGCGATCATCACATGGCGATCTCCGCACGCGACCGGTTGACCGCGCTGTTCGATGACGGCGTGTTCGCCGAAGTGGACGTGCCGCTGCCCAAGCCCGACCCGCTGTCGTTCCGTGACCAGAAAAGGTACCCGGATCGCCTCAAGACCGCTCAGCGCGAGACCGAGGAAAAGGAGGCAATGCTCGTCGCCGAAGGCATGATCGAGCGAACGCCCATTGTGGCAGCCTGCCAGGACTTCAGCTTCATGGGCGGCTCGATGGGCATGTATGTTGGCAACGCCGTCATCGCTGCCGCAAATCGTGCGGTTGAGCTGAAACGTCCCCTGGTCCTCTTTTCGGCAGCCGGCGGCGCCCGCATGCAGGAAGGGATCCTGTCCCTCATGCAGATGCCGCGCACGACGGTCGCGGTCGAACTGGTGCGCGATGCCGGACTCCCCTACATCGTCGTTCTCACGAACCCGACGACAGGCGGCGTCACGGCGTCATATGCCATGCTTGGCGACGTTCAAATTGCGGAACCCAATGCGCTCATCTGCTTTGCGGGCCCGAGGGTCATAGAGCAGACGATTCGCGAAACGTTGCCCGAAGGCTTTCAGCGTGCCGAGTATCTCCTGGACCACGGCATGCTGGATCGCGTGACACATCGTCGTGACATGAAGGGCGAACTATCACGCATCGCACGCATGCTCCTCAACATGCCTCCTCCCGTGAAGGGCGAACTTCCCCCTCCGAGCGACGCCAAATCGGAGCCGGCAGCGGCGTCCGGATAGCTGCATGTGCGCGATGCCGGACCTCGGCGACGAAACCGCATCGATGCGATTCGCGTCCACAGACGCGGTGCTCGAAAGAATGCAGCGCCTGCATCCAAAGGTCATCGACCTGAACCTGGACCGCATGGACCGCTGCCTGTCGTCAGTCGGAAACCCGCATGTCAGGTTGCCTCCGGTGATCCATGTCGCCGGCACAAACGGCAAGGGTTCGACCCAGGCCATGATTCGCGCCGGGCTGGAAGCTGAAGGCCTGACGGTGCACGCCTACACGTCGCCGCACCTTGCCCGATTCCATGAGCGAATCCGCGTGGCGGGCAAGATCATCTCCGAACGGGACCTGCTGGAGCTTCTCGAAAAGGTCTACGTGGCCAACGGTGGCGAGACGATCACGTATTTCGAGATCACGACCGTGGCGGCCTTTCTGGCATTTGCGGAAACGTCCGCCGACTGGACATTGCTGGAAGTCGGCCTTGGCGGGCGTCACGACGCCACCAACGTCGTGGACAATCCCGTTCTTTCCATCATCACCAAGGTAGATCTCGACCATCAGCAGTTCCTGGGCGAGACGATCAAGGAGATTGCGGGACAAAAGGCCGGCATCATCAAGCGCGGCATACCGGTCATCATCGGGCCTCAGCATGAGGACGGGAGGCAAGTCATCGAATCCGAGGCTGCACGAGTTGACGCGCCGACAATTTCCTTTGGACAGCATTGGCACGTTCGCGAAGAGCATGGCCGAATGGTGTTCGAGGACGAATCCGGCGTCCTCGACCTGCCGGTTCCAAATCTTCGAGGGCCGCATCAATTCGCCAATGCAGGCATGGCCATCGCGGCGCTCAGGCACTTGGGCCTGGGTGAAGCCGGGGCCCTTGGCGCCGTTACCAACGCATTCTGGCCGGCCAGAATGCAGAGGCTGAAAACAGGCCCGCTGGTCGAGGCCGCGCCAAGGGCGGAACTCTGGCTTGACGGCGGTCACAATCCGGCTGCCGGCGAGGCGCTGGCGGAAACGCTCAAGACCCTGCCGGAACGGCCGACACGCCTTATCTGCGGAATGCTCGCGACCAAGGACGTGGCGGGCTACCTCCTGCCGCTCGCAAGCGTGGCGGAGAGTCTCCATGCCGTCGCGATTCCGGGCGAGGCGGCGGCGCTTCCGGCAGAGGATACCGCCAGGGCCTCCGCATCCGTGGGCCTGCCGACAACCATCGCCCAATCCGTTCAGGATGCACTGGCCGAGATCGTCAAGTCCGATCCGGCGGCTCGCATACTCATCTGCGGCTCGCTCTATCTTGCGGGCGTGATCCTGAGGGAAAACGGATAGGTCGCGCCATCGCCGTCTCAACCCTGCAGTCCAGCTCGATGCGTGCCCGGGACCGCTTGCCCGGATCGCTCTTGGTCGAATCCCTGGCAGCCGGGCCGATTTCCAGGTTGCCTGGCCCTGTTGCGGAGCGTTTCCTGCCCCGCAGCCGAATGCCGCGGAAGCGTCCCCGCGGATCAACATGCAGGTCCGGTCATTCGAGGCGCCTGCCGGGGTTCCCTCCCAATCAGCTGTGCGAAGACAAGGGACACGGGCGTGCATGCAAGTGATGCGCCTCCCGCTCAGTGCAAACGGATGCCGGGGCGCGGGTGCGGCACGGGCTGGATGATGCCGGCGCGGGCTGTCAGCCAATGCCGTGCCGCGTTGCACGGCCGGGTTCCGGCGCTGCGTGTTCCGGCACGAGTTTCTGGGCGGGCGGTCGAGTGACGCGAACGTTCTTCCGGTTGCGCGCACTTGACCTCCGGTGGCAACGGACTGTCGTTGACCGAGCGCGTCCTTCGCTATATCGATGCTTCCCCTGCGCTCATGCACATGAGCGGCGAACGAGCGCCCTTGATCTCGTGCAGGGACTGGAGACACCCGCGAGTTGATCAAGTCGTTGGTCGCCGACACGTGCCGGAGTCGCCAAAGTCCTATCGAGGTGCCACGATGAAACTGAGCGGAAAATCAGCACTGGTCACCGGCGCGTCGTCCGGCCTGGGGGCTCATTTCGCGCGGACCCTGGCTGAGCAAGGGGCCGAAGTCACCGCGGCGGCCAGGCGCGTGGACCGGCTGCAGAGCCTTTGCGCGAAGATCGAGGGCGACGGCGGAAGGGCGCGAGCAGCTGCCCTGGACGTGACCGATCCCGCCGCCGTGGCTGCGGTCTTCGAGAGCCGCGCATTCGACATCGTGGTCAACAATGCCGGTGTCGCCGTCGACAGCCCGGCGTTGAAGACCACCGAGGAAGACTGGGCGCGGGTCATCGACACCGATCTCACCGGCGTGTTTCGCGTCGCCAGGGCCGCGGGGCAAAGGCTGGTGGACGCGGGCAAGGGCGGCAGCATTATCAATATCGCATCGATCCTCGGGCTCCGCGTTGCGGGGAACCTGTCGGCCTATGCCGCGGCAAAGTCCGGAGTCGTGCAGATGTCCAAGAGTCTCGCGCTGGAATGGGCACGCTACGGCATTCGCGTCAATGCGCTCTGCCCGGGCTATATCGAGACCGGTCTGAACCGCGACTTCTTCGCTTCCGACGCAGGAAAGGCGTTGATCAAGCGCGTGCCGCAGCGGCGCATTGGCAGCATGTCCGATCTCGACGGCCCGCTCCTGCTGCTGGCCTCCGACGACAGCGCCTTCATGACCGGCACCGAGATCGTGGTCGATGGCGGCCACCTTGTCTCTTCGCTCTGAAGGAAAGAACCATGGACTTCACCATAGCCGCCCGAATCGAGGACTTCCGCGCCCGTATCGCACGTTTCGTCGAAGACGAGGTCATGCCGCTGGAAGATGAACGAGCGAACTACGATGCGCACGAGAACATCCGTCTCGATGTGCTTGAGCAACTCCGAAAGAAGGCAAGGGCCGAGGGGCTGTGGTGCCTCCAGTTGCAGAAGGAAACCGGCGGGCAGGGACTCGGCAAGGTCGGCATGGCAGTCTGCTACGAAGAGATGAACCGGTCGATCTTCGGACCGTGCGTGTTCAACTCGGCGGCCCCCGACGACGGCAACATGATGGTCCTGGAGCAGGTCGCGACCGATGCACAGAAAGAACGCTGGTTGCAGCCGATTGCGCAAGGAAAGGCCCGTTCCGCATTTGCGATGACAGAACCGCGTCCCGGTTCCGGCTCTGACCCGGGCGGCATGATGATCACGACAGCGCAAAGGACCGGCGACAGCTACATCGTCCGTGGCCGCAAGTGGTTCGTCACCGGGGCCGAGGAGTCCGATCACTTCATCCTCATCGCGCGCACCTCGGACGACCCGCGCAAGGGCCTCACGGCCTTCCTGCATCACAGGGACACGCCCGGTTTCCGCATCGACCGCCGCATCCCGATCATGGGTCCCGAGGAACATGGAGGCCATTGCGAAGTCATCTACGAGGACATGGAGGTTCCTGCCGAGAACCTGCTGATGGAAGAGGGCGACGGGCTGAAACTCACCCAGATCCGCCTTGGCCCGGCGCGGCTGACCCATTGCATGCGGTGGCTGGGCCTCTCGAAGCGTTGCGTCGAGATCGCCAACACCTACGCCCACGAACGGTTTGCCTTTGGCGAGCGCCTCTCGAATCGGGAGAGCATCCAGATGATGCTGGGCGATCTGGCCATGCAGATCGAGGTCGGGCGACTGCTGGTGATGAAAGCGGCGTGGGAACAGGCCCAAGGCAGCTTCGCCCGAAAGGAGGTGTCGATGGCCAAAGTCCATGTCGCGAACCTGCTGCACCAAGCCGCCGACACCGCGATCCAGATCAACGGCGCCCGCGGCTACTCCAAGGACACGGTACTGGAATGGGTCTACCGCTATGCCCGCCAGGCAAGGCTGGTCGACGGGGCCGACGAGGTGCACAGGATGGTGCTGCACCGCAATGCCAGGAAGGAAGGCCGCGAATTCTGGAAGTGGGGCGTAGCCGGATGACCGCCAGGGCTGACTTCGATCCGGACCTGCTCGAAGGATTTCTCGCGAAGCACTTCGGCGCAGCAGACCGATGGGAGCTTCAGCGGATCGCCGGCGGCCAGTCCAACCCGACCTATTTCGTGACCTACGGGCCGGAGCGCATGGTTCTGCGCAAGCAGCCCGATGGCCCGATCCTGCGCGGCGCCCACGCCGTCGACCGCGAGTTCCGGGTCATGTCAGCGCTGCACCCCGCCGGAGTTCCCGTGCCTCGCCCCATACTCTATCACGACGGCCCGGAACCACTCGGCACGCCCTTCTACCTTATGGAACGCGTCGAGGGCCGCGTCTTCCCCGACGGCGCACTTGCAGGCGCCGACCACGCCGAGCGCCGCGCGCTCTGGATGGCGCTGGCGGACGCAATGGCGGCGATGCACGCGGTTCGCCCTGACGAGGTCGGGCTCGCGGATTACGGAAAGCCTGGAAACTACTTCGAGCGCCAGATCGCGCGTTGGTCGCGGCAATGGCAGGAGAGCCGGAGCGACCCGATCCCCGAACTTGACCGGCTTGCCGCCTGGCTGACCGCGAACCAGCCGGAGGACGACGATCGGATCAGCCTTGCGCATGGCGACTACCGCATGGGCAACGTGATCTTCCACCCGACCGAGCCACGCGTGGCCGCGATCCTTGACTGGGAGCTGTCGACCTTGGGCCATCCGCTGGCCGATCTCGGGTTCTGCTGCATGGCATGGCACACGTCGCCGGAGGAATACGGTGGCCTCCTTGGCCTGGACCTGGCGGCACTGGGCCTGCCGACGGAGTCGCAATTCATCAGACGCTACATGGCCGGCAACCCCGGCGTTGCGCCGTTGACGACTTTTCACAAGGCCTTCGCGCTCTTCCGCTTTTCGGTGATTTGGGTGGGCATTGCCGACCGGGTCCGTGCCGGCACTGCCGCCGCTGCAGATGCCGGGACGCACGGGGCAATGGCCAAACGCCTCGCCATTCGTGGCACCGATGTGATCGACGGTGCACGTTAGGGCCGTTGGCAATTCGGTTGCGGTCCGGGACCTTGATCGGGACAGGGCGTTCGACACGATGGCTGCTTCGGGACGTCGAAGAGCGCGGCGCGGAAACGATGCTTCCCGCGATGCGGAACCGGTCGGGGCACCAGGATCATGACCGGGAGCCATCCAGGGACGGCACCGGATCGAGAACCTGCTCCGGATTGCCATGCATGTCCGGACGCTGGCGGCGCGCCGCGAAAGGACGGACGAGAGCCTTGCGGCAGCGATTCCTCTCGTCTCCGGCGCGGTCGCGGCTTGATTGTCAAAGGACCCCGGCCCAGCCGTTCGGAACCCGAGATTCGGCCGAGAATTCTACCGCGAAGGCGCGTTGCCCTCTCTTGATGCGAGAGCAGGCTCCCTTGTCGACGCCGCGATCCTCGGTCCGACATCCTGCGCCGGGAATCACGTTCTGGCCCCAAAAGAAAATTCGACCTAGATTCCCACGTCAACGATGGCCTGTGCCAGTACCGGCACCGTGTCGGAATTCAGCCCGGCCACGTTTATCCGGCTGTCTCCCACCATGTAGATTCCATGGCTTTCGCGGAGCTCAAGAACCTGCTCGGGCGTTGCGCCAATGCGCGAGAACATGCCCCGATGCCGCGTGATGAAATCGAAGCGTTCCGAGTTCGACCGCAGGCGAAGTTCACTGGCCAACCGATCGCGAAGCCCCAGCATTCCGTTGCGCACTTCCTCAAGCTCCGCCTGCCAGTCGGCACGCAGGCCAGGATCGTCGAGGATCATCTGGACCACGCGCGCCCCGTGATCCGGCGGAAAGGAGAAGTTCTGCCGGTTCAGGAAGGCCAGCGTATCCTGAACCCGCGGCTTCGAACCCGCATCAGGAACGATCGCGACCAGAACGCCCGTTCGCTCCCGGTACACGCCGAAATTCTTCGAGCAGCTCGCCGCGATCAGCATCTCGGGCATGCGCGATGCCAGCAGGCGCGTGCCGAACGCGTCCTCGTCCAGCCCGTCGCCGAATCCCTGATACGCGATGTCAATGAACGGAATGGCGCCCGTCCTGGCCAGGAGTTCCGCCAAGGCCTGCCATTGTTCGGCGGTCAGGCTCGCACCGGTCGGATTGTGGCAGCAACCGTGCACCAGCACCAGGTCGCCACTCTTGGCGTCCTCCAGATCCTCGATCATCCCGGCAAAGTCGACATCGCAGGTGGCGTCGTCGAAATAGCGATACTCGCGCATCGGGACGCCCAGGTATCTTGCGATCGTCAGGTGGTTCGGCCAGGTCGGCGAGGACAACCATGCCGTCGCGGCACGATCTGCATACCGCATCAGTTCAAGCCCCTGCCGGATCGCGCCCGTGCCGCCGGGTTCCGCAGCAATGGCAACTCGTTCCTTGCCAACGCTGTCCTTCAGGAGAAGGTCGCGCATGGCGCCGCAAAATGCCGGATCGCCGTTGAGGCTCGTATACGCCTTGGTCTCTTGCGCCTCGACCAGGCGGCGCTCTGCCGCCTTCACTGCCCGCATGACCGGGGTCACGCCGTCCGCATTCCTGTAGACTCCAACGCCAAGGTCGATCTTTTCGGTCCGCGGATCGTCGGCGAACATCTGCATGAGTCTGAGAATCTTGTCTGGCGGCTGCGGGGTCAGGTCGGTCAGCATGGCATGTCCTCAGCTTGGAATTCGCGAGAGATCCCGGTCGCGGGTCAGGCGACGGGTGCGTCTTTCCCTGCGTACCGGCGTGAATCCGTGTTTCTGGTATAGTGCAAGTGCGCGGGGATGGTCGAGCGTGCAGGTTTGCACGGTGAGTCTTGCGACGCCCTTGCGCTCCCAGGCCGTGAGAATGGCCGTCCTGAGCAGCCAGCTCCCCAGACCCTTGCCCACGGATTCCGGCACGATCCCGAAATAGGCAAGGTCGCAGACGTCCCTGCCTTTCTCCTCGAGCATGAAAAATCCCTGGGGCCAGCCGTTCTCGAACAGGGTGTAGAGTGACATCCTGTCCGCGGAAAGCCATTCGGCGATCCGGTCGTGTTCCCAAGCGTGGATGTCCTCCCACGCGTAGTCCCGTCCGACCGCATCATAGAGCGTCAGGAACCACCAGACTGGGGCGTCCTCCGACTTCAAGAGCGCGGCAGATGACGACGCCGACGGCAGTTTCGGCCAGTCATAATCCGGCCGGGACTCCATCTCGAGATGGGTGATCGTGTAGGAAACCCTGGCACCGGCCTGCTGGACGCTCATCCCCTGGCCACTTTCAGGTCGTCATACATGCCCCATTCGGCCCAGGAGCCGTCATAGAGTGCGTGATGCCGATGTCCGATCCGTTCAAGCCCGAGATTCAGGATCGCGGCCGTCACACCGGACCCGCAGGTGGTGATAACGGGCCTCGACAAGTCCGCGCCTGCACCCTCGAACACGGCACGCAGCTCCGAAACGGGCTTCATCGTGCCAACATCATTGAGCAGCGTCCGGTAATGGATGCAGGTCGAGCCGGGAATGTGCCCGGAACGCAGACCCTCGCGCGGCTCGGGCTCTTCGCCCCGGAACCGTCCCGGCGAGCGGGCGTCAAGAATCTCGTGATCTTCAAGCTTGGATGCCGCCGCGACTTGCGTGACGTCTTTCACGAGCTGGTTCTGGCGGCTGACAGTGACATGCCTGTCGCGCATGACCGGCGGCGCATCCTCGACTTGACGGCCTTCCGCTTTCCATTTGGGGAACCCGCCGTCCAGGACGGCGATGTCCGCCTTGCCCATGAGGCGGAACAACCACCACACGCGCGCCGCGGAAAACAGCCCTGCACCGTCATAGACAACGACCTGGTGCCCGTCACCGACGCCCATCGCACGCATCCTGCTGACGAACTTCTCCGGCTGCGGAGCCATGTGCGGCAGCCCCGACCGGTGATCGCTGACTTCATCTATGTCAAAGAAACGCGCGCCCGGAACATGGCCCAGATCGTATTCGGCGCGGGCATCGCGCTTCATGTCGGGCAGGTACCATGATGCATCCAGGATCCTGATGTCCGGATCATCAAGATGCCGGGCCAGCCAGCCCGTCGAGACAAGGGTTCTGGGATCGTCGTTCATGGCCCGGCTCACTCTCCATGCCCGCCCGTGCTAAGCCGTCACGTCCTTCAAGGCAAGCACGGACGAGATTGAGACACGCGCGTTGCATCGCTATGGTGCGTGGAAGCGGGCAGCAACGGCGGCGGGAACGTGACCGTATTGGCGAAGTACCAGCGGCTTGAGGCGGAAGGCATCTGGCGCCGCAGTCCGAACGCGCAGCGTCGGGACGTCATCGTGTCCGTCGGCAAGACTACCATCACGATCTCGACCCCGACCGAAATCACCCTGACGCATTGGTCGCTGCCGGCGATGGAACGCACGAATCCAGGTCAGATGCCCGCGCTCTACTGTCCCGAAGGAGATGCCAGCGAAACCCTTGAACTCGCCGAGGACGCCTTCGTCGAGGCTGTCGAAAAGGTCCTCGAATCCGTTCGGCGGCGCCAGGGACGTTCAGGAAGGGTGCGTCGGCTCGTCGCCATCGGGCTCTTGGTTGCCATGCTGGGCGGTGCGGCGTTCTGGCTGCCGGGCGCGACCGCGCGCCACACCGCGTCGCTGCTGCCAGACGTGGCGCGCACGTCCATCGGCACGTCGCTTCTATCGAAAATGGACCGAATGACAGGTCCGCCCTGCGAAGCGCCATCCGGAGGTCGCGCCCTCGAGCATCTTCAAGCCCGGCTGTTTGGCGCCAATGCCCTGCGACTCGTGGTTTTGCCTTCCACGTTGCCCGAAACAGCGCATTTGCCGGGCGGAACCATCCTGCTTGCGCACAAGCTGCTCAAGCAGATGGACACGCCCGAGATTCTGGCAGTCCATGTCCTGGCCGAAGACATTCGGCGCGGCCACGGCGACCCTGTCGCACGCCTGCTGCATGTGGCGGGAATCAGGACGGTGCTTGTCCTGCTCACCCAGGGAACTGTGCCGGATGAAGCCGTGACGCGAATGGCGGAACATGTGGTCACGTCGGTCCCGTCACCCGTCCCGACAGACGTCCTGATGGACCGCATTGCCGCCGCCGGCATGACAATCAGGGCCAACGCCAGCCTGGAGGACATGGCGGGCCTGTCAACAGGGACGGTCGCATCTGCGGTTGCTCACGCAACGCCGCCCATACTGGACGACGGGGACTGGATAGCGCTTCAAGGGATTTGCGAGGAATGAACCCGCCGACCCGGACAAACCCGGGCTGCGCCTCGGGGCGCTCCTGCAGGTGAACGGCACAAGGGACCGGCCCCTGCAATGGTGCGGAATGCGAGCGTTCGCAGCTACCGGGTGCCGTACATCCGGTCTCCGGCATCGCCGAGCCCAGGGACAATGTAGCCCTTTTCGTTCAATCGCCTGTCCACCGCGGCGGTCACGACATGCACATCCGGATGCGCATCCGCCATGCGCCGAATGCCTTCGGGCGCGGCCAACAGGCAAAGGAACCGGACATCGACCGCGCCCGCATCCTTGACGAGCGCGATTGCCGCGGCCGAGCTGTTCCCCGTTGCAAGCATGGGATCCACCACGATGACCCGGCGCTCCGAGAGCGCTTCAGGCAGCTTGCAGTAATACTGAACCGGTTGCAGCGTCTCTTCATCACGATAGAGCCCCACGAACCCGACCCGTGCAGACGGCACCAGGTCAAGCATCCCGTCCAGGAGGCCGTTGCCCGCGCGCAGGATCGATACCAAGGCAAGCTTTCGGCCATCAAGAACGGGCGCATCCATGGACTCCAGCGGGGTGTGCACCTGCCGGGTCGTCACCGGGAGGTCTCGCGTGACCTCATAGGCCAGGAGCGTGCTGATTTCGCGCAGGAGCTGGCGGAACAGCCCTGTCGGGGTGTCGGCGTCCCTCATGAGCGTCAGTTTGTGCTGGACGAGCGGGTGCTCGACTACGGTCAGGTGCTCTGGCATCGTTATCCCCTGTTCAAAGAAAGCTTCGACCCGGTCCGCCTGCCGGCACGCCAAGATGCGCCGCGATCGAGGCGGCAAGGTCGGAAAATCCCACATGCCCGACCGCGTGCCGGCCGAGGCCATGACCGATGACGGGGACACGCTCTCTCGTGTGATCGGTTCCCCGCCAGGTCGGGTCGTTGCCGTGATCCGCAGCAAACAGGATCAAGTCGTCTCTCCCGAGCCTTTCCAGCACCCGCGGCAACTGGGCATCGAACCACTCCAGCGCGCGAGCGTAGCCCGGGACGTCGCGGCGATGGCCATAGACCGAGTCAAACTCGACGAAATTTGCAAAGGTCAGGCTTCCGTCCTCGGCATCGCCTGCCAGACGGACGAGATGCTCCATCAATTCGGCGTCCGTGCCACGGGCAACGTCATGAATGCCCTGCATGGAGAAAATGTCTCCGATCTTCCCGATGGCGTGAACCATGCCTCCCGCCCTGGCGACCCAATCGCAGAGCGTCGGCGCCGGCGGCGGAATCGCAAAGTCGCGCCGGTTCGGGGTTCTTTCGAAAGCGTCGCCGGAACCGACAAAGGGGCGAGCGATCACGCGGCCCACGCGCATCTCGTGCAGCAACGCCGCCAATGCCTCGCAGAGAGTCAACAGGCGATCGAGGCCATATCGCTCCTCATGCGCGGCAATCTGGAAGACGCTGTCAACGGACGTGTAGCAAATCGGCCATCCTGTCCGAAGGTGCTCATCGCCCAGGCGCTCGATGATCTCGGTGCCGGAAGCGTGGCAGTTTCCCAGCGTTCCTTCCGTGCCGGCAAGCCGGGCCACCTCCGTCATGATCTCGGGCGGAAAGGCGGGAATCTCGTTCGGAAAGCAATGCCAGTCCCAGGGCACCGGCACTCCCGCAAGCTCCCAGTGACCCGACGGCGTGTCCTTCCCCCGCGAGACTTCGGTCGCGGCTCCCCAAAGGCCGGCCGGATCGGTCGCGAACCCGGGCATGCCTGCGCCAGAGGCCAGCCTGACCGCCTCGCCAAGCCCGAGAGTTCCGAGATTCGGCATGTTGAGCGGACCTGTTCGCCCTTCTTCGGCAAGTCCGGCGGCGCAGGCCTCGGCAATGTGACCAAGCGTGTTGGCCCCGGCATCGGGAACCGACCCGTTGAAATAGCCTTCCGCATCCGGCGCGCCGCCGGCACCCACGCTGTCCATCACGATCAGGTAGGCGCGCGGCATCAGCCAACCCGCTCCATGACCAGCGGGCCTGCCTCGTCCGCCACGCCGATGCGCACTGCAGAGAGGAACGCGCGCTCTGCCGCAACCGCAGCAGCCTCATCCGCAGCGTGCAGCCTGGCAAGCGGGTCGCCCTTGGCCACCTCGTCCCCAAGCGGCAGGATGTCCGAGAATCCCACGGAGGGATCGATGCGGTCGTCGTCACGCATGCGCCCGCCCCCGAGCCGCACGACCGCCATGCCGATCACGCGCCCGTCAATCGCGGCAACCTGGCCGGCAGCCGGCGCAGCCACTTCGCGAACGACCTTGGCAGCCGGCAGGCGCGACCTCCATTCTTCGCTGAACTTCGCCGGGCCTCCAAGCGCAGCCACCATCGAATCGAAGCGGGCTGTCGCCTCACCTGACCGGATTGCCTCGCGCAATCTGTCCCTTGCGGCTTCGGACGTCTCCTCGACGCCGGCGAGAACGAGAAGCTCGGACCCAAGCGTCAGGGCGAGATCGACCCATCGCCCGCTTGCGGCTCCGGTCAGGGCGCGCATCACTTCGGCGATTTCAAGCGCATTGCCTGCCGCGGGCGCCAGTGGCTGGTTCATGTCCGTAATCAACGCAACCGTCGGGCATCCTGCACCGTTGGCCGTCACCACCAGCGAATTCGCCAGTGCCTTCGCATCCTCCATTCCGGTCATGAACGCGCCGGACCCGCATTTCACGTCGAGAACCAGGGCGCCCAGCCCTGCCGCCAGCTTCTTCGAGAGGATCGAGGCCACGATGAGATCAATGCTCTCGACCGTTCCCGTGATGTCACGCACCGCATAAAGCCGCCTGTCCGCGGGCGCGATCCGGCTGGAGGCAGCCACGATCGCCGTGCCGGTCTCCTCGACAATCCTCCGAAACCCGGCCTGGTCGATCTCCGTCGAAACACCCGGGATCGCTTCGAGCTTGTCCAGGGTGCCGCCCGTGTGCCCGAGCCCCCGACCTGATATCATGGGGTTCGCCACGCCCGCCGCAGCCAGCGCCGGCGCCAACAGCAACGACACGCAATCCCCGATGCCGCCCGTCGAATGCTTGTCCACGACCGGCCGGCCGACATCCCATGCCAGCACGTCGCCGCTGTCGCGCATCGCGAGGGTGAGAGCGACCCGCGCCTCTTCAGAAAGGCCGCGCAGGCAGACGGCCATGGCAAATGCGCCGGCCTGGGCGTCGGTCACCGATCCGCTGGCAAGGCCGGCGGCAAGCCAGTTCAGTTCATCCCTGTTCGGCTGGCCTCCGTCCCGAAGCCTCGCGATGATCGTGCGAGCTTCCATTCAGGCATCGCCCGTCTGGGAACTGTCGAAGGCACCCGGCAGCAGTTCCGCCACGTTCATCGTCAGGCTCTTGCCGGCAACGGTTGCCATCGTGACAGTCGCCGCCGGATCGGCGAATTCGAGCAGCTTCTGTCGACAGCCGCCGCACGGCGCGACCGGTTCCGGGCCGTCCGCAATGACGGCAATCTCCACGAAGCTCGTCTCGCCGGCGGCAATCATGGCCGCGATGGCGCCGGCTTCCGCGCAAGTGCCCTCCGGATAGGCGATGTTTTCCACGTTGCAGCCGGCATGCACCCGGCCCGAAGCCGAGCGAAGCGCGGCACCGACCCTGAAACCGGAATAGGGCGCATAGGCGTTCTTGCGCACTTCGTCGGCCGCCTTGATCAAGTCCATGGATGGCTCCCGTTTCGGCAAGGGTGGCGTGGCCGCTCATGGAACGCAATAGGCCGTCAGGTGGTCGGGCTTGCCGAATTGCAATCTTCAACGCAGAGTGGCGTCGTTTCGATGGCAGGGCGGCAGGACCGAACCTCCCAAGCCTGCGAATGAGATGCCGAATTACCTGTCTGGAGGCACAGAATGTCTGAAGACCCGCGCGAGACCGCCCTCCGGCAAGCTGCGCTTGAGTACCACGAACTGCCCAAACCCGGCAAACTGGAGATTCGGGCCACCAAGCCTCTCGCCAGCGGACGCGACCTTGCGCGCGCCTACAGCCCGGGCGTCGCGGAAGCCTGCCTGGAGATCAAGTCCGATCCCATGAACGCTTGCCGATTCACGGCGCGCGCGAACCAGGTTGCCGTCGTGACCAACGGATCGGCTGTGCTCGGCCTTGGCAACATCGGCGGACTTGCCGCAAAGCCGGTGATGGAAGGCAAGGCGGTCCTGTTCAAGAAGTTTGCAAACATCGACTGCTTCGACATCGAGGTGGACGAAAGCGATCCCGAGCGCCTGGCCGAGATCGTCTGCGCGCTCGAACCGACCTTCGGAGCAATCAATCTCGAGGACATCAAGGCGCCGGACTGCTTCGTCGTCGAGCGGATGTGCGCCGAACGGATGAACATCCCCGTGTTTCACGATGACCAGCACGGGACCGCCATCGTCGTGGGCGCGGCCGCAACCAATGCGCTCCATGTTGCGGGCAAGGCGTTCGAGGACATCAAGGTGGTGTCCACTGGCGGGGGGGCTGCCGGAATCGCCTGCCTGAACATGCTCCTGAAGCTGGGCGTCAAGCGCGAGAACATCTGGCTGTGCGACCTCAAGGGACTGGTGCATGAGGGGCGCAAGGCCGACATGACGCCGCAAAAGGAGGAATTCGCGCAGCCGGGAGGGCCGATGGCGCTGGCCGATGTCATCGTCGGAGCGGACCTGTTCCTGGGCCTTTCAGGTCCCGGGGTCCTCTCGAAGGACATGGTCGGCAGAATGTCCCGGCCGCCCATCATCTTCGCGCTGGCCAACCCGGAACCCGAGATCATGCCAGACGAGGTGCGGGAGGTTGCGCCGGACGCGATCATTGCCACCGGCCGCTCCGACTTCCCCAACCAGGTGAACAACGTACTGTGCTTTCCGTTCATCTTTCGCGGCGCACTGGATGTCGGCGCGACCACGATCAACGACGAGATGAAACTGGCATGCGTCAATGGAATCGCGCACCTTGCGCGAACGACCACGAGTGCCGAGGCCGCCGCCGCATACAAGGGCGAGGAACTGACGTTCGGACGCAACTATCTCATTCCCAAGCCCTTCGACCCGCGTCTCATGCGGGTGGTGGCCTCCGCCGTCGCCTTGGCCGCAATGGACACCGGCGTTGCCACCCGGCCGGTCGAGGACATGGACGCCTATCACCACAAGCTGAACGCGGCCGTCTACAGGTCCACGATGATCATGCGGCCGGTCTTCGAGGCGGCCTCGACCGCAAGCCGACGCATCGTGTTCGCGGAAGGCGAGAACGAACGCGTGCTGCGCGCCGCCACGGCCATGATCGAGGAGATGTCGGACACCCCCATTCTCATCGGACGTCCGGAAGTGGTGGAACGCCGGATCGAACGGCTCGGGCTGCCGATCCGGCTGGGCGAGAACTTCGATCTCGTGAACCCGGAAAGCGACCCCCGCTATCGCGACTACTGGACCACCTATCACGGCCTCCTCGAGCGCCGCGGCGTGACCCCGGAGCTTGCCCGGGCGATCATGCGCACGAACACGACTGCCATTGGCGCCGTCATGGTGCACAGGCAGGAAGCCGACAGCTTGATCTGCGGCGTCTTCGGGCAGTATCACTGGCACCTGCGCTACGTGGCCGAGGTTCTTGCGAGGGACGGGCTTCGTCCGGTCGGGGCGCTCAGCCTCGTGATTCTCGAGGACGGTCCGCTGTTCGTGGCCGACACGCATGTTCATCCCGAACCCACGCCCCCTCAAATCGCTGAAGTCGTCCTGGGCGCCGCGCGACATGTGCGCCGGTTTGGCCACGAGCCAAAGATCGCGCTCTGCAGCCACAGCCAGTTCGGGAACCTTGATTGCGACACCGGCGAGCGGATGCGCCAAGCCATGTCAATTCTGGATGCCGCGCCGCGCGACTTCGAATACGAGGGCGAAATGCACACGGACACGGCTCTCGACGTGACGATCCGCGAACGAATCATGCCGCATGCCCGGTTCGACGGACCGGCAAACGTGCTCATATTCGCGAATCTCGATGCGGCCTCCGCCGTTCGAAACATTCTCAAGATGAAGGCGGGCGGCCTTGAGGTTGGCCCGATCCTGATGGGCATGGGCAACCGGGCGCACATCGTCACGCCTTCGGTCACGGCTCGCGGGCTTCTGAACACAAGCGCGTTGGCGGGCACTCCCGTTGCGCAATACGGTTGAGCCAACGGATGACCGGGCGCGACAATTGAGCGACTGGACATCCGGCGGCGAATTGCACATGCGCAAGGCAAGCAAACACTGGCCGGAAGGAAGGAATGATGGGGTACAAGGAAGTTTACGCGTCTTGGAAGTCCGACCCCGAGGCATTCTGGCTTGAGGCCGCCGAGGCCATCGACTGGAACCGCAAGCCGACGCGCGCGCTGAACGACGGGAATGCGCCGCTCTACGAATGGCTGGACGACGGACTGGTCAACACCTGCTGGAATGCCGTCGACCGACATGTCGAAGCCGGCCGCGGCGATCAGGACGCCATCATTCACGACAGTCCGGTCACCGACACAAAGTCACGGATCACCTATGCCGAGCTTCGGGACCGCGTCGCGCGGCTCGCCGGTGCACTCGCGGCAAAGGGCGTCTCCAAGGGCGATCGCGTTGTCGTCTACATGCCGATGATACCGGAGACGCTTGTGGCCATGCTGGCATGCGCCAGGCTCGGTGCCATCCATTCGGTCGTCTTCGGAGGATTTGCGGCCAACGAACTGGCTGTCCGGATCGACGACGCCACACCAAAGGCCGTTATTGCAGGGTCCTGCGGAATCGAGCCGGGCCGCATCGTCGAGTACAAGCCCCTTCTCGACGCCGCGATCGAGCTGGCGAGGCACAAGCCTGAGTTTTGCGTGATCTTCCAGCGCGAACAGGCACGCGCCGCAATGATCGACGGCCGAGACCTGGACTGGAACGAGGTTCAGGACGGAGCCACCCCGGCCGATTGCGTGCCCGTGGAAGGCAGCCATCCGGCATACATCCTCTATACGTCCGGCACGACCGGCGCGCCGAAGGGCGTCGTTCGCCCGACAGGCGGCCACCTGGTGGCGCTCAACTGGACCATGAAGAACATATATGACACAGACCCGGGCGACGTGTTCTGGGCCGCATCCGATGTCGGCTGGGTCGTGGGCCATTCCTACATCTGCTACGCGCCGCTGATCCACGGCAACACCACGATCGTGTTCGAAGGCAAGCCGGTCGGCACGCCGGATGCCGGGACGTTCTGGCGCGTCATCCAGGAGCATGGCGTGAAGGTCCTCTTTACCGCGCCTACGGCCTTTCGTGCCATCAAGCGCGAGGACCCGAATGGCAAACTGATCCGGGATTACGACCTTTCGGCGCTCAAGATCCTGTTTCTCGCCGGCGAACGCGCCGATCCCGACACGATCGAATGGGCACGCAAGCACCTAGGCGTTCCGGTCATCGACCACTGGTGGCAGACCGAAACCGGGTATTCCATCGCGGCAAACCCGATGGGAATCGAGCCGCTGCCGGTGAAGAACGGCTCGCCGTCTGTCGCCATGCCAGGCTACGACGTGCGCGTTCTCGACGACGGCGGGCAGTCCGTGAGTCCGGGAGAACTCGGCGCGATCGCGATCAAGCTTCCGTTGCCGCCGGGCACGCTTGCGACCCTCTGGAATGCGGAGGAACGGTTCAGGAAGAGCTACCTCGAACAGTTCCCCGGATATTACGAGACCGGCGATGCGGGCTTTGTCGACGAGGACGGATACCTTTACATCATGGCGCGGACGGATGACGTGATCAACGTGGCGGGCCATCGGCTTTCCACGGGAGGCATGGAGGAAGTGCTCACGGCCCATCCCGACGTCGCCGAATGCGCCGTCATCGGCGTGACCGACCAGCTCAAGGGACAACTGCCGGTGGGCTTCCTTTGCACGAATTCCGGAACGTTGCGCCCGGACGAGGAAGTCGTCAATGAATGCGTCAAGCTCGTGCGCGACCGGATCGGCCCGGTTGCAGCCTTCCGGCTCGCCGTCGTGGTCGATCGCCTGCCCAAGACCCGCTCCGGCAAGATCCTGCGGGGCGTGATGGTCAAGATGGCCGATGGCGAAGACTTCAAGATGCCGGCCACGATCGACGACCCGGCCATTCTGGACGAGATTCGGGAAGCCCTGACGACCCTTGGGTATCCCGATGACCGGTAGATCGCCTTGGTCGTTGCCGATCACGCCAATTGCGTGACGCTCCGCGTCGCAGCGCGGGCACCGGGCACCTTCACACGAACTGCTCCCGAATCAACCGCTCCTCCAGCCCGTGGCCCGGATCAAAGAGGATCCTGTGGCGAACGCCGGGTTCGCTTCGAACCTCGACGGCCGCCACGTTGCGGACGGGCCGACCGTCCGCATCCGCCATCACCGGGCGCTTTGCAGGATTCAGGACGTCAAATCGCAAGGTCGCCGTCTTCGGGAGCAACGCGCCACGCCAGCGCCTTGGCCGGAACGGCGCCACGGCCGTCAAGGCCAGCACCTGCGACCCGATGGGAAGAATCGGTCCATGCGCGGAATAGTTGTAGGCAGTTGAACCTGCCGGCGTGGACACCATCGCGCCGTCGCACACAAGTTCATCGAGCCGGGGCTTGCCATCCACGCTGATCTTAAGGCGCGCAGCCTGCGACCCTTCGCGCAGCAGGGACACCTCGTTGATCGCAAGCGCCTCTTCCGCCTTCCCGCCCGCGGTCTCGGCCCGCATGTGGAGCGGGTTGATCACGGCCTCCTCCGCCTCCCGCAGGCGCTTCGGCAGGTCATCCACGCGAAACTCGTTCATCAGGAAGCCAACGGTGCCCCGATGCATCCCGTAGACCGGTTTGCCCAAGGGCTGCACGTCCTTGAGCGTGTCCAGCATGAAACCGTCACCGCCGAGAGCCACGATCACGTCCGCCTCACCAGGCGGTGCCTGCCCGAACCGCCTGGTCAGGTCCGTCAACGCCTCCTGCGCCACCTTCGCCCCGCTTGCGCGAAATGACACCGCCCGTTCCGACTGCATGATCCCTCCGTCCGTTGGTGGCACGATTGCCCGCGTCTCTTCCAAACTCAAGTCCCTGAATTCGCGTGACAGGACGCCGCAACGTGTCGATATGCCGGTTTCGACGCTTTCCGGGCCACGTCAATCGATATAGAAACCGCGTTGTCTGCACGGGAGCATCGCCATGACTGTCCAGCACCGCGACTCCGGATTCCTTGCCGAGGCGCTTGAGACCCGCGATCCGGAACTCTTCGCCGCAATGCGGTCAGAACTCGGACGCCAGCGCGACGAAATCGAATTGATCGCGTCCGAGAACATCGTGTCGACCGCCGTGCTCGAAGCCCAGGGATCGGTGCTGACGAACAAGTATGCGGAGGGCTATCCCGGCAGGCGATACTACGGAGGCTGCCAGTTCGTCGACGTTGCGGAATCGCTGGCCATCGAACGTGCCAAGGAGCTCTTTGGCGCGGGTTTCGCCAATGTCCAGCCGAACTCCGGCAGCCAGATGAACCAGGCAGTGTTCCTCGCGCTGCTTCAGCCTGGCGACACGTTCATGGGCCTGGACCTGAACTCGGGCGGGCACCTGACCCACGGGTCGCCCGTCAACATGTCGGGCAAATGGTTCAACGTGGTTTCCTATGGCGTTCGCCAGCAGGACCACCTTCTAGACATGAACGAAGTCCGGGCGCGTGCATTGGCGCACAGGCCGAAGCTGATTCTTGCCGGCGGCACGGCCTATTCGCGCACATGGGACTGGGCAGCCTTCCGGGAAATCGCGGACGAAATCGGTGCCTGGCTCCACGTCGACATGGCCCACATCGCCGGCCTCGTCGCCGGCGGCGTCCACGCCTCTCCGGTGCCGCATGCACATGTTGTCACGTCGACAACGCACAAGTCGCTTCGTGGTCCCCGCGGCGGCCTGATCCTGAGCAATGACGGGGAGATCGCGCGAAAGATCAACTCGGCCGTCTTCCCCGGTCTTCAGGGCGGACCGCTGATGCACGTCATTGCGGCGAAAGCCGTGGCGTTCGGAGAAGCGCTCAGGCCGGAGTTCAAGACCTATGCAGCGGCGATCGTTGCCAACGCGCGCGCCTTGGCGGACGAGCTCTTGAAGGGCGGAATCGACGTCGTTTCCGGCGGGACCGACAACCACCTGATGCTGGCCGACCTGCGCCCCAAGGGCGTGACAGGCAAGGCGACCGAGGCGGCCCTGGGTCGCGCGCGCATCACGGCGAACAAGAACGGCGTACCCTTCGACCCGGAAAAGCCCTTCGTGACCAGCGGCATTCGCCTCGGCACCCCGGCGGGCACGACACGCGGCTTTGGCGAAGACGAGTTCCGTCAAATTGCCCGCTGGATCGTGGAGGTCGTGGACGGCCTGGCCACCAATGGCGAGACCGGCAATGCCGATGTCGAAGCGGGCGTCCGGCGCGAAGTCGCCCGCCTCTGCAACGCGTTCCCGCTCTACCCGAACCTCTGACATGCGGGCGTCCCGCGAATCCCCGGGAACGTCCGAGCTTCCAGCCGGCAGTCACCTCGGAATTCGAAGCAGCGTGATCCAGCAATCTGGAATGTCATTGCAAGACTGACATTCCGCGACTTGCCTGTCCCGGAAAAAGGGCAGGTCCAAATGGCTTGACGTCTTGCTGACGGCAAACTACGAGTGCCGTCTCTTGTGGCGGAGTAGCTCAGTTGGTCAGAGCAGAGGAATCATAATCCTTGTGTCGGGGGTTCAAGTCCCTCCTCCGCTACCATAATTGCAGCATTCGGCAGTTCGCTTGGCTTGCGGCAATGCAGGTTGAAAGTTGTGCGTCGTGGGCGTTCCGTTCATTTTGGTGCCAGACCGCATTTGGCCTCTGTTCCGCAAGTGCCGCACCGAAGCGCGCATCCCGAGGATCAAATGGACGTGTCCTCATCCTCAGTCGAACGATCATGTACGCGCCAGAGATTGCAGCGTCCGTTCTGTTATGCATGATCGGCCAACCCACGCGCTTCGATGGTTCACGACCCAATCGCAACGGATTCTCCGTCGAGGCTTCCCGCCGCCTGTAGAAGGCATGGCGTGCACAACGGGCGGCGTGTGCAACGGGACATGTGCCCGTCAGTCCTTCATTGGGGACCCATACCGCCTTTTGAAACGCGACACGTTCCAGCCCTCTGGCTGACTTCACGTATCAGCAGGGGTGGCCAACGCCTCTCGTATGCCTGATCATTCAGAAACGAACAGGGGCGTGGCCACTCGTTGCCGTGCCGAAGTTCGGCGGGAATCCCCGCCCTTCTGTCTTGCTCCAGGACGCGTCACATTCCACCGTTTCAGTCAACTGCATGGACCCCCTTGATCGCATCCTCCGGCGTCGGATGCGCATTCCGGGGCTGCCACTTGTCCAGGACGAACGTGACCTTCCCGCCCCCGAAGATCTCGTCGCTCGTGTTCCGCATCCATTCGGCCCCGTCGGAGATGACGACGATCTCTCCGGCGTCGTGCAGCCCGCGCCGCTGCGCCTCCCGGCCAAGGCGCCTGGCGAAATCGGAGGGATCCGCGCTTCCGGACGCCGCGGCCGCGCTGTCGACGAGACAGCTGAACGTCGCACTGTCCCTGTCCTTCAGCGCCGCGCCGGTTTCCGGGTCACGCCTCTCGGCGGTGTACATGACAGCCAGCTTCGCTTCGCGGGACTTCGAAGTCCCGTCCTCATGCTTGCCGCGAACGCCCGCAGTCTCCTCCTTGCGCATCGGGACCCCGGTCCCGTCAATTGAGAGATACATGCGCGATTCCAGCGGCTTGCCCACGACGACCTCCTCGCGTTCGAACCGAAGCGCTTCCTCGCCGAGCGCCGGTGACCAGCGCTGCAGAGAGCTTGAGGAGGCGTTCAGGCCCGCGATATTCGCGATGTGACGGGTCGCCGCCTCGAAGCTCATCATCGGCACCGTCCCTGCCATGACGCTCGCCATGTCATTGACCGAAGCGACAGGCACGCATCTCTCCGAAGCGATCCGGGCCTTCTCGGAAGCAGGCCAGCGACGACACTTCAGACGAAGGTCAGCTTCGCATGGAGACTCCGTCGCATCGCCATGCCCTGCTGCGGCATGACCCGTTGCGGCCAGGAAAACTGCCGCCATCTACATCCCTCCGGGAATGTCCCGCTTCGTGGCGAACACTGAACGCGAAAATCCCCGGACGGGAACCGGCGCCGAGGCATGGGACCCAGATGACGCTTGCGATCATTCGAGCACGACAAGGATCTCCCGTGTCCACCATTGCCTTGGCAGTTGCCCATGTCCCATCGAATCAATTTGTTGTGCGGGCTCTTGGGCAACTGCTTGCCGAACAATTGGCCAAGACGCTGGAATGTGGCTCGAGGCAAAATGCGGACTTTACCCAAGTTGCTTTTGTGGCGAATCAGTCGGGCTGCGCAGCGGCGACCATAGGCAATCGCGCCCTTGCCTTCGTGTCGGCGGCGCCGGCATTGCGGACGTATCTCCGCGCGTCGTCATCGCGCACGAGGTTCACGTAGGTCGGCGCTCCAGCCGTGATCTTGTGGATCGCCAGGCGGCGCTTCTGGCTTGCGCGGATGGTCTTGAACCAGCGGTCAGGGTCCCAGTTGTCAAACAGGATTGCCTCCAGGTCGGCCCTGATTTCGGCGCAGTCGGCGCCAGTCGAGCGATCTGCAGTTTCATTGGGGTCTTCGACCACGTTGTACAACCGCGTGTCTTCGCCTTCGAGCCACATCAGCTTCCAAGGACCCTTGCGCACCATCCGGCTGGGACCGGTGGAGCCATCGGCGGCGAATTCAGAAATTACCGTATCGGGCAGCCCGGACGCATCGCCAGCCAACGTGCCTGCCAGGGAAGTGCCGTCGAGCGGCGCGGCATAGTTGTCGAATCCGGGCTCGGCGAGGTCCATCAGGGTCGGCAGCAAATCAACCAGGGAAATGTTCTGCGCCACGCGAGCCGGTGCGAAACGACCTGGCGCATGCACGATAAAGGGTATGGCCGCCGCCCACTCAAAGAAATGCTGTTTGAACCACATGCCGCGCTCGCCCATCATCTCGCCATGATCGGCGGTGAAAATGACAATCGTGTTGTCGGAAAGGCCGGTCTTTTCCAGAACATCCAGCAATTGGCCGACCTTCTCGTCGACATACGAAATCATCCCGTAATAGCCGTGCCTGGCCATGCGGCGGTGCTCGTCCGTCACCGTGAACCGATGCCGGGCCTGACAGTAATGCAAGTTGCGGCTGAGGTGATCCATCTCGTTCTCGGCCAAGGGCGCCACGGCGGGCTGCTCGATCCGATCATGATCGTAGAGATCCCAGTATTCCTGCCCGATCACGAACGGCGAGTGCGGGGAAGTGAATGACACCGCCAGGAAAAACGGCCGGTCGTCATGCTTCCTCGCCAGGTCGTAGAGCGCCTGTTGCCCGTGGTAGGCGACCTCATCATCGTAATCCATCTGCATGGTGCGAATGGCCGGGCCGCTTTCCAGGACCGGCGCCATGGTCAGGTTGGTCGGGCGGTATTCGCGGCCCTTCGACCAATCAACTGTCCAGGCAAAATTTGCCGGGTAAATCTCCGTGGTGTGGCGCCTTTCATAGCCGTGCAATTGATCCGGCCCGACAAAATGCATCTTGCCGGACAGCTCGACCCGATAGTCGAGCGATCGCAGGTAGTGCGCAAATGTGGGAATGTCGGCATGAAACTCGCTGGCATTGTCATACATGCCGATCTTGAAGGGCAATTGGCCGGCATGCATCGAGGCGCGCGAAGGCCCGCACATGGGCAGATTGCAATAGCAGCATTCGAACACCACGCCCCGTGTTGCGAGGCGGTCGATATTGGGTGCCTTGGACGTCGAATTGCCATAGGCGCGCAGCGCGCGCGCAGCGAGCTGGTCGGCTTGGATGAACAGAAAGTTTGGCCGGGTACGGGACACGAGCGCTTGCCCTTCGCACAGGGTTGGGGCGCCGAGCTTCGGCGCCCCAAGACGGCTAGTTGATGGTCATGCCCAGCGTTTCCATCGTCCCGTTAAAGACGTTGTACTGCGCTTCGACGAAGGCCTTGGTGTCCTCGGGCGACATGATTGACACGATGTTGCCCAGGCTCTTGGTCATCCGGAGCCAGGCGGGGTCTTCGTTCAACGCCGCCAAGGTTTGCGACCATTTGGCCACGACCTCGTCCGGCAACCCCGGCGGGCCATAGATTGCCGACCAACCGATGATCTTTTCCAGGTCAGGATACCCGACCTCAACGGCCGTCGGCACGTCCGGAATAATCGCCTGGCGTTCCGGCATCGTCACGGCAAGCGCGATCAGCTGACCGGACTCCAACGCCCCTGCCACGGCCGACAGGTTCTGCCAGGAGAAATCGACCTGACCGCCGACGACCGCTGCGCGCGCCTTGCCGCCGCCCTTGAACGGCACATGGATCAGCTTCTCGAAATCCGCACCCATGGCGTTCGACATCACCGCCGTTGCAATGTGCAACAGCGTGCCGACGCCGGCAGAGCTGTAGGCCATTTCTTCGCCCGCCTTCACCTTGGCTTCGAAATCCGCGAAAGTTGCCATTCCGCTGTCCGGGTTCACGACCAGCACGAAGGGGTTGATTTCCAGCATGCCGATAAACGTGAAGTCATCCCATTCGTAAGGAATGGTCTTGTTCATCGCGGGCACGCCCATCTGGCTTCCCACGCGCGCCGACAACAGCGTGTAGCCGTCAGCGGCGGAATTCACGACAAAGTTCGATCCGGTCACGCCGGCGGCGCCCGTGCGGTTCACGGCCAGGATCGGCTGGCCCAAATGAGCCGGTGCCGCACCCGCGATCATGCGAGCGGACAAGTCAGCCGCCCCGCCCGGGCCATACGGCACGACCAACGTGATCGGGCGATCAGGATAGCCCTCCGCGCTTGCCGACAGCGGCAGGAGCGCTACGGCCACGCCGACGGCAAGGCCTTTCAATACAGTCCAGAATTTCATTTCGAATTCCTCCCTTCTGCGCTGGATCGATGTCTTTCAGCGTTCAGACACGGCGGAGCTTGACACCGTGCCAGCGACATTGCAATCATTTTTTACCGGCGGTAACAAATTGGCCAGATGAACCACGTCCACAACCCCAGCTCAGAGCTTCGACGCACAAACAGGGCCGCCGTTCTGCGAATCCTGGCAAACCACGGCGCTGCATCTCGGGCGGAGATCTGTGAGGCCCTGAACCTGACGCCGGCAGGGCTGTCGCGCATTGCGCGAGAGTTGATTGACGCCGATCTCGTTGTCGAGGGAGCGGTGGCGAGCGAAAAACCGGGGGTGGGCCGCTGGGCGGGCCACATGGAGATC
>VXSG01000124.1 GCA_009838075.1 Boseongicola sp. SB0665_bin_10
TCAGAGGGGTCGGCGCTATCCCGCTTGTCCCCGTGGTTGGGGGAGGTGAGGGCCACGGCCGAGGAACGGCAGCGGCGAATGGCGGCGTGCTGGGAGCAACATTGGGACGGATGCTCCAGGTGTAGAGCGGACTTGTAAACTGCACCATACATTATGTAAGCAAGGGTTGACATTTCACTATCGAAACGCTGACCCTTGCCCGTCTTCCAGGTCCTCAATGGCTTCGACGGCAGTCAGCGTTTCGTAGCTGAACGGCGAAGGGCAGTCGCCCTGCCAGTAGCCCGCGATCCATACTCGTATATTTGTCTGGCCCCACGCCGCGTAAACGCTCTCGGTCCGGATAGCGACCCAAATCCCCGCGCATCAATCACGCAGAGAGGAACAATGCGGAAGCCCTCATCCATCCCCCCAGACCCACCCCAAACCGGACTCACCTCCAGCCTGAAGCGCCTGATCACCAATCCCAGGCGATTCGGTGCGATCAACCTCTGGAAGGCATTGACACCGGACGAACGGATGGCGGCCGCGACCTCCTATCTCGCCGATGACGCAGACGCGCGGAAGCGGTTGAACCGGATCGTCGCGAGAGCCCGCAATTTTCGGCCCGCCACGGTTCAACGGTGGCCGGAGGAGAAGGTCGTGAAGGCGATCAGGCATGTGCCGCTCAACGATGACCTCCGGGTCGCCGAGCCACTTCTGACGTACTACCACCTTCCCGGCCAAAGCGACATGGTCATCGCGTTCATGAACGGGCTGGGTGTCTCCCACGATCAGGGCAGAGTCGAATCGTTGTCGGTCATAGACGCGAAGGACGACGTGGTGTGGTCTGCGGCCCGCGAGATCGTGGAACAGTTCGGTTTGCGGGCGGCCGCGGTGTACTTGTTGACGCTGCGGCTCTTTGGCGCGCCGGCAGGCCGGGCGGGACGGGCCTGGCTCCAGAAGCTTCTCGAAGCGCCAGACGCTGCTGCAGCCCTGGAGGTGCACGCATCGGCAGCGACCGAGGAAGAGGCCGTCGAGGATGATGCCGAGGAGGACCAGCCGGAACAGGATGATCCCACTCGCCAACCCTCGTTCACTACGCTCGACCGATTGCTGATCCTGGCTGCGGTGGATACCGCCCAAGGGATTGAGGGCGCGCTCAGCGAGGATCAGCTGGACGACGTGGTGGATGAACTGGTCAAGCTGAACGGGCGGCACCACCAATCCTACTTCCATGCCGGCTTGCGAGACGTGCTCTTCGACAAGTCCATAGGCGAGGACGTGCCAGCGGCGAATCCGTCCCTACTGCGCTGGTATTGGACCGGTGCAGTGCAGGGATGGGCGAGGCGCGAGAGATGGGACCGCATCGTTCGCGAGCACGCGACCAATCCCGTAATCAGGGAACTCGGCAACGGATCGACGGAGCCGTCGGTAGCCGCGGTGCGACACATCGCCGAGGCGCTCCGCCGGGAAGGCCAAACGACCGACATCGCGCAGTTTGTGAAGGTGCGAGCCCTGGTCGGACAACCGGCGCTCTTCGAGCTGCTGCTCGATGCCGCTACCGAGCTCCTTGGGAAAGGTGACGCGCCCAAAGCGCTGCCTCTCTTCGAGCTTCTCATGAAGACCCGCAGGGAACTTGAGAGGCGCGGCGTGCCACCGACCGAACGGATACTCCTCGACGCTCACCGCCGCATGGCGCACTGTCTTCGGCACCTTCACCAGCATCGCCGCGCTCGAAGGTTGCTGGGAGATCTGCTGAAGCAGGATCCCGATCCTAATATCCATGCCATGGTGCACGCCGACCTGGGGCTTCTGGCCGGCGGCTTCGACGCGTTGGAGGAAGTCGTGCTGCCCCTGCGCCACGACGAACTCGCCAGCTTCCTGGAAAGGCTCGCGGAGGGTTTCGATCACTTTCAGCAGTCCGTCGACATCGATACAGCTTATTCGGCGCACGGCCACTACTGCCTGGGTGTGTTGGCGCTCGGGCGCGCCGTGGGCGACCGCGAGTTCAAGGATGCCGAGCGTCACTTGCAATTCACGCGCGTCCGTTTCTCGGAGACCGCGGATTCCTATTCCAATAGCCTCGTCGAACACGCCAACCTCTACTTCGGTATCGCCAAGGCGCAGCAGCTCTCGGCAGACAAGCTCGCACACGCAGCCGACGTGATGACCAGGTCGATGGCCTCCGGGGCGCGCATACCGCACTACCTGATCGAGCAGACGATCGAGGCGCTTGCGCTGCCAGAGGAAAAGGAGGACCTGCACCGTGTCGTGAGTGCCATCATCGAGGAACAAGGCGATCGTGTGCTCGACGAGTTGGCGAGCTGCGAATCGGCGCTCGACCATTGCCCGACGCTGTGTGACGCACTCAAGGCGCGCGCGCAAAGCGAGGGGAGGACCACCAGCGCGCAGGCGGCTGATCTGCGATCGGCCCTACTGGGGTTCCAGAAGCAGGGAAATAGAGAAGCCGCGGCAGAGGCCCTGGATGGACTCGACAAGCTCGCTCAGGACGGCGTCGGCGTGCCGGAGTTCCTTGAGATGCTGGAGCATCGGTCGCTGTACGAGCCGGCATGGCAGTGGGAGGACGCGACGATAGCCCGGGCCAGGTGCCTCGAGGCTCACGGCAAGTACCCGGAAGCGGTTCATGTCTTGCAGAAGTTGTTTCACCGTCTGGCGACTCGGGAGCGCGAAGCCGGTTTGGACGACGCCGCGGGCGTGCTGAACCGAATTCGTGGATACGGGATTGATCCGGCGTCCTACAGCAGCCTGACTGACCGATACAACGCACTCGCTGCGCAGGAAGCCGAGGCCGCGCCGTCACTGGAGGGCGAGCCGCCGCGGGCCGTGAGGGTCCTCGTCGTCGGCGGTGGGGAGGAACAGGCGCGAGCCGAGGACATGGTGCGCCGAAAGCTGCGGGATACCGACCCGCACATTCGCGTGAACTTCATCCAGACGGGATGGAGCGAGAACTGGCGCCGCAAGTTCGGCGAGATTGAAGGGGCCATGGCAAGACACGACGCGCTCGTCATCGTGCGATTCATGCGGACCCATCTCGGACGGAGAATCCGCGAACGGTGGACAGGCGGCCCCTGGCGCTCCTGTTGGGGCGGCGGACACGGAGCGATCGCGGAGGCCGTGACCAGAGCGGCTGCGGCGGTCCGGTAGGGAGGCAGCTAAGACCGTGCATCGACATCACGGTGGAAATTTCGACGGGCGACGGGCCCTTCCGCCTCGCGTTCGAGAACGAGCCCTGCGCCGGCGGATCGCAAGCGCTGGAGGGACCACTTGCGCGTGCTGCCCCATGTTGCGGACAACCCCGAAGCCCGCTACATCCGCGAATACCTGGACGAGAACCCGAGACACCTGGATGCGGCATTGCGGTGGTTTGGGGGAGAAGAGGGCGGGGATGGCAGTCACGGCCGCAGTGGCCGCGCCGACTTGCAGCTGGTTGGGATCGGCACGGGGGAGGGTGAGCGCGTCACGCGGGGATGGGCTGGTCACGGAGGACCATCGCCGCGCGGGGCGGGGACGCCGGGAACATGCGGGAAACGCACACGATTCGCCCAGCTTCCCAGCGGCCATTGACACATGCGATGCGTGGCGTGCCCCCCAAGCGCCTCAGATGAACCAGGGGCAGTGCTTGGAGGCGTCGCTGGCTTGCGCCAAACGGACGGTGACGAAGCTGCCCAGATAGCTCTCGGAGTCCAGGTCGGTCCTGCAGTACTCCCACTCGTCAAAGATGGGATCCCAAATCGAGTAGATGACGAGCCAGTCTCCGGGAGGAACCCGCAGCCGGAACTGTCCGCCATCGCCAGTGTAGCCGGCCGCCTTGCAGGAGCTCAGGGTGAATGTGTCGTTGTCATAAGGACAGTACGACACCCGGACTCCTTCGTCCGGGCCTTCGGCCGAATGGCTGGTGACCTGCCCCGTGATGAAACCGTGACTTGTAGGAAGAAGCTGCACCGAGTCTACCACGGCCCCCGCGCAGGTCAGTTCCGAGGTCCACCAGCCAAGTGAATCCACTGGCCCTTGCATCCTGCACCTGGCCCCGTCGTGTTCCCGGGTGAGTTCAGCGAGCATGTGGAATGGGGCATCCGCGGAATCTCGCGTCATGAACCCGCCCACGAGGCCGCGATACGGATCGTAGCGCCAGCGCGCCGAGTCGTTCATGACGGTCAGGATACCATCCGCGCGCCCGGATTCGTCGATCTCGGTGAACACCGCGTAGGTCACCGAGTCGGTGTTGCTGGCAGGAGTGCCTTGCGGAGCCTCTGCGCTGTGAGAACCCAGAGCTTCTGCGCCGTGAGAGCCCGCCCAGGCATACTCATGGACGAGAGCAACCTCCGGCCCGACTTCGATGCACCCTGCAATCACGGCCAGCACAAGAAGGATCACAGCAGGCTTCTTCATGGTCTTGCTTCTTCCTTCATTCTGAGGAACTCGGGGGGTGGTGGCCGGGCCAATGTTCACTATCCGTGCGGGAAGACTGGCCCGAGGCCGGCCTGCTACGGTGCGAATAGCGGCTCGGAACCTAAATGGCCACGGGTAACAGATCGCAAACGTCGAGGGAGCCGTCCGATAGGCTCGGCGACCAAGCGGTCGGAGCAGCTTGCCCGCGACGGCCCCGTGACCGCCGTCTCGGCCGGCGTGCGACCAAACCGACGACGCGGGCGCGGTCGCTGCGGGTGCAGTTGGTTGCAGGCCCGACGGATCGGTAGCTTTCGTGCCAATGGTTACTCTGGGTGTCGATCTTGCTTCTCAGGCAAAGAAAACCGCCGCCTGCCGCATCCGCTGGGACGGGGGATCCGCGGATGTGGAATGTCTGAGGATCGGTCTGGACGACCCGGCCCTGCTTGACCTGTTCGGGCACCCGGACACGGGTCCGGACAAGATCGGAATCGATGCGCCGTTTGGGTGGCCCGGTGACTTCGTTCAGGCCATTCAAGAGCATTGGAACTCCATGCATTGGCCCTCCATTGACCGCGTTGACGTCTCCCGGCTGCGTCTACGGAGGACGGATCGCGCGGTGAAGAAGAAGGTGCGGCTGACGCCCCTCTCCGTGTCCGCGGACAAGATCGCGATGACCGCGATGCGAGCTGCGCGTCTGCTCGCGAAGGTGCACGACGACGGCGAAGACGTTGATCGGAGCGGCGAGACCTGCCGATTCGTCGAAGTGTACCCTGCGGCGGCGCTTAAGAGATGGGGGCTGCCGTTCAAGAGCTACAAGGGCAAGGGGCCCGACAAAGCGGATAAGCGGGACAATCTCGTTTGCGACCTTGCCAAGGAAACAGGCCTCAATCTCACCGACAAGGTTCGATCGGGGTGCCGCGAATCGGACGACAAGTTCGATGCACTCGTGGCGGCCCTCGTCACTCGAGCAGCCGCAATCCGCTGCTGTGAACCGATTCCCGATGAGGATCGCGAGCACGCCGCGAAAGAAGGCTGGATCGCGTTGCCGCGGTCCGATAGCCTCGCCCGGTTGGCTACCGATTCCCGGCAGAGCCGTTGCTGGGCGTCCGGGCACTGACGGCGGAGGCAAGAGCACCGCGTAGAGGGTCAGTCGATGGTCCGGGCGGACCGCAGACCCCGCACCTATGATCATATACTCATATGAGTAGCATTTTCGTGGCCGGGTGGCTGCAGGGCCGCCTTGAGCCACTCTCATCGACCTGCTGATCGAGCACGGCATCGGCGTACGCACCCGCCCGATCGAGGTGGCGAACCCGGACAAGCCAATGAGCGGGCTCACGCTGGTTCGGCCGACAGATCGCGCTCGAGACCGGTTTCGTTGACCTCGTGGGCATCGACGAAGAGGGTCCCTTTAGGACTCGGAATCGGAACCCTTCTGGCCGAGCGATCCGGCAAGGACGGCATCGAGCGCATGGGGACTTCGAGGAATAGTACGGAAGCCAGCGGGGAGAGCCCCTCAGACCCGTCAGGATGCTCCTGGTCGGTCTCGGTCTCGATGCGAGCGCCCACCGAATGGTGTCCCAACTGGCGGACAGGGCTGTCGACATCCGGCTGGTGACCTTCCATGGCTAAGTTCACGACCAGGAGATGCTGTTGGCCAGGCAGGCACGGGCCGCGGACGATACCCGTACGTCGTCCGCCGGTCCGCCACCCGCGTCCGACCTGAAACGGAAGGCCACCGAGCACGGAGTCGCGGCGATCCGGCAGGATGCACGGGAATCGCTGGACTACAGTGTTCGGACGTACTACACGAAAGCCGGCATCACCTGCCCGCAGCGGACGACCACCCTGCCCGATGGCGTGCGTGTCCGCGGGTCGCACTGCGTA
>VXSG01000094.1 GCA_009838075.1 Boseongicola sp. SB0665_bin_10
ACAGCAGGAGCGCGACAGCGGCGGCGAGCTGTGCGGCAAGGACGATCATTCGGGAACGTCGGCTTCCGGTTTGCGCTTGGGCATGGCCTCTCGCACAGGCGTCGAAAATCCGATTTCTGCGAAACTGGTCGACACGGCGCGTCCCTCGAGGGGCTCCATTTCCTATTTGGCGACGCGCCGCAATGAATTGCGTTCGACGATCTTGGGCGGGAGCCGAATTGGGCCCTTCGCGCTGGCCGCGATTTCCCCCGTGAGAATGTTCAGGGTCTTGTCTGCAAGCTCCTCGATTGGATGGCTCACCGTCGTCAATGAAGGCATCGACCAAATTCGAGAGCACCGCCTATCTCGTGCACGAGATAGGCGGTGCTCTCCTACCGAGAATGCCGTGCCGCCGGGCAACGCAGCCTGCCGCACGACGCTCCGCTTGAATTTGCGTCAGAAACGATCAAGCCGCTCCTCCGCCACAACGGAGTGATCGATCGCCGTTGCTGGGAAAGCGCGCTGTTTCACAAAGTGCGCGATGAAGTCCGGGCAGGGAACCTGGCCATAGACGGCGCAAAGTACTTTGGCCGGTTCGAAGCGTTCTTCCTGCCGGACGCACAATGGGATCAGGTTCGTGAGGCATTCTGGACACGCACCGGGTTCCCGGGCGATCCCGGCCTGGTGGTCGAACATCTGAAGGCACGCCTGTCTGAAGCTTTCGACCACTTTCTCGAAGGTGTTCCCGACAATCGGCAGGTCACGTTTGACGAAAAGGGCTGGCGGCTCAGAAAGGACCCTGCGGAACATCTCGACCCGGCACGTTCGCGAAGCCTGGCCGAACTTCGCCGATGGCTCAACGCGCGCAGTCGAACCATCCGGTTGGCCGACCTGCTTATCGAGGTCGAGAACGACCTCGGCTTCAGTGCCCACTTCCACCGGCCGGGCGAGAGGCACGTCGAGCCGGACGAGGTGTGCGCCCTTCTTGCCGGCATTCTCGCCCATGGCTGTAACCTCAGTCTCCTTACCATGGAACGGATCGCCCCCGGCATCCCGTACGAATTGCTCAAGCATGTCAGTGACTGGCGCCTGCTGGAGGAAAACCAGCGCACTGCGCTTGCCAGCATTGTCCACGGGATCTCCCGTCTCGATGCCGCCACCCATTGGGGTGACGGAACCGCGTCGGCAAGCGACGGATAACGCTTCGCCATGCGGCCGAAAGTCCTGCAACGGACTTGCAGCACGCGCTTCAACGACTTCGCGCTCGAGTTCCATTCCTTCGTCGCCGACAATTACGCCCCGTTCTACAGCCGCGCGATCGAATGCACGGACCACGACGCGCCTTTTGTGCTCGACGGCGTGCTCTACCACGAATGTGACCTCGACCTTCTGGAGCACTACACGGACAGCCACGGCTATACCGAGATCAACTTCGCGGCGTTTGACATGATTGCGATGCGCTTCTGTCCGCGCATCAGGAGCCTCCATCGTCAGCGCATCTAATGCGCCGAGCCGTCGCGTGACCACGGTGTCCCGGAACCGGTTCTCAAGCGAGGGCGCCGAGCCGTGAACTTCAATCTCATCGCTGAACAATGGGACCGCATTGGCCAATTCCATGCAGCCTTCCCTGCCGGCCACACGACAGCGTCTGCCGCACTTCAAAGGCTTAACCGGTTCCAGCCGTCAAACCGCTACCATGCCGCCAACCGGGAACTCGGCCGTGCGCTGAAAACGGAGTTCGTTCTGCAGTACATGTCGGAACCGCAGCTGCGCGCCAGGGTTCGCCGGGGGCTGCTAAAGGTCGAGCAGCTCCACGCTTTGGCAAGGGCCGTCTATTACGGGCAAAGAGGCCGCATCAGTGCCCGCGAAGTCTACGACTAAATGAAGACCTGTTCGTGCCTGACGCTCATCCTCGCGTGCATCATCTATTGGCAGGCAAGGGAAATCTCGAGAATGACGGCCGCGCAGGACTTTCCGTTCGATCATGACTTGTTGCGACACGTCAGCCCAATCGAGTGGAAGAACGTCATCCTATACGGCGAAATCAAGATCGATCCCGCAAAACTACGGCCGCGCAGCCGTTAGCGTGTATTTCAGTATGAATCTGGCTAATACCCTCTCTTCCGCCACCCGAAACACGTGCCTTGCCGGGAGCGACTGGTCGAAAGCGAGTTCAGCACGCTCCGGGACAAGTTGTTGCATCCAGACAGGACACCGGGAACAGAAGTGACAGGGCTGCATGGAAACTCATGCCTTGATCCAGTCAATGAGAAAGGAACGTGTCGCCACGTCGCCACTGACGTGAAACCCTCTTTCCTGCAAGGCTTCACGTATCCTTTCATGGATCTGAAACAGCACTCGATTCCCAAAGGCTCTTTCATGCCCGATTTCGACGGAAACGGACAGTTGGCCGTTCCTGTCGGCTTCGCTCTTGATCAGCCGTTCTATGTCGGCAAGGCATCTGGCCACTTCCTTGTCAATTCTCGTCTTGATGTCAGCCATCTCTCTTGCCTCTTCTGCCGTGATCATGCGCGCTTCTCCTTTCAGCTTGAGTTCCTTGCCCCTGTCTTTCGTCACTCTTGACCGAGTTCCGTACAGGCCAGACGCTTCCCGAACATTCCGGTTGAAGGATTCTCCGCTTGTCAATGGTGTCCTGCTCCCGGATGTTCACGCCTGCCCGCGAGCTCGCTCACGCATCCCTGCAGATGCCGCGGGCTTGAGTCGCGCCGGCTGATGACCTGGCTCAGTTGGTCAGGCCTTGCCATTTGTGTGGTGTCTGGAGAAACACGAACCGGACTTGCCGCATGGATGCGATTGTCTGGTTGCAGGACCATGCCCCAGGCTTTCGGAAGCTGTCTCAGGCGGAGCGCCGGGCGTTTGCGGAATCCCAGTTATTGTGGAGCCTGTTCGAAGCCAAGGCACCAAACGGGCAAGGCAGTGCAATTGAGACGGTCGCATCTTCGGCGCGATGGTCCGGGAACGGCTTGTTGACCGTGGAAACGTTTCGTCAGGAACTTGGCCGTGTTCGCGATCGGCATGTTGCAGACGGCGAGTTCAGCTGTCATTTCCGTCATTTTCACCGTCGTGCCAACGATGCGGAGGAACTTGTGCGTAGAGCGCTCATCTGCGAGGATGGGACGCTGGCGAACATCGCAGCCACCGTGTTGATCATCGCATGCAGGTTTCGGAGCGACCTCTTCCGCGGATGGAAATGGTCGTACGAGCTCCAGGGACAGCTTGAGAACTTCGTGCACCTCAACAAGGCGCGAAAGCGCGCAGGCGAGCTTCAGGTCGAAGGGAATTCCGGGGTGCTGAAATGAATTTTCCTGGTGAAGATGGTTCCAGAAACGAACTCGATCCATGGCGGATCATTCTCGCCTGCCTCTTCAAGATTGACAGCCTTGAGATACCGGGTGTCGTCGATGCGACAGGCCTGGCAGTCGACTGGGGGCTCAACGAACGGGAAGACCACTCCCACAAGCTTCGCAGGACGGCTTACCGGCCCCGGATCAACCGGGCCTACGAAGCCCTGAGAGAGAAAGACCAGCTCCGTGTCGCCTTCATCATTTGCGAGGAACTGGCCCGCAGAGAGATGGCCGACCAGCTCGACGCCGGCTTGCAGCGGATTGGGTGGCGCATTGACGGATTCCGTCTGGTTCCGGCAAACGAAACCGTCCGCGAACTGTTCTTTCCGCAGGGCTCGCAGCACGACGCCTACGTGCATGTCAGGGACATCATTCGCCACGCTCGCCGGTCGCTTCGCATAGTCGATCCATATCTCGACGGAACCGTGTTCACGATTCTCCGCGATGTTCGGAGACAGCTGAAGGTTGAGCTGCTCTGTGCGAAGCCGCCAGCGGACTTTGTGCAGGAAACAGGACGGTTCCGGCAACAGCACCCACGGATGCGGGTCGAGACGCGAAGATCGCGGGATTTTCATGACCGGTTCATTGTCATCGACGGCACGGCGTGCTGGCTCATCGGATGCTCGATAAAGGACGTCGGCAACAAGGCGTTCATGGTGAGCGCGATCGAGGACTCCCGGAATGCCGAATCGCTCCTGAAAACGCTGCGCAATGCATGGGCGGATGCGACACCACTTGCGTGACCCAGGTGTCAATTGCCTGGCTTCTCATGACTGTCTGTGGATCCAATGGATCACAACGGGCGTGCAAGGGTGACCAGTGTCCACCGATCAGTGCCATACAAGCGTTCAAGTGTTGGTGCATCTGCAGCTTTCTGACCGCTCCGGTCAGCCGCACCGCCGCGGTCGAAGTTGAGTGGTCCGCGTGATGGTCACCCGGAACTCGAGGCTGGATCGGTGCCAAAGGTCGTGGCAAGATTGGCGAATTCCGGTCAGTGACGCTCCGAGTGCGCCGCTGACCTCAAGGTCAGTTTGCCACACCAGGAGAGGAATCGAGCATGGGGAATGACGTGAAGGAAGACGCAGCGTTTTCGGTTGGCGGTGCCGTCACATTAGGGACAGTCGGCTATGTTGTCTGCTCAAGCGTTGGGGTTGCGATGCTCGGAACGGCATATTCCGGAGAGTGGTTCGGGGCCGTGACAGGTGCCGTCATTGGAGCACTTCTGGGTTACGTGCTCCTGAGCATCCGTCGCCGTTGGAAGGCCAGCCGTGCACGGAAGGCATCATGACGGAACCGCAATGCTGACCCTTGGTCTTGGTCAAGCCGTCAGGCCACCAGCCATCCAGGACGGAAAAGGGAAGAGAAGGTGTGGCTTGACGCCAAGCCGGTAGAGGTAAACCAGGCGGCGCTTCAGGAAGTGCGCGTGCACGAGGAGTCCGACGCTTGATTCGCAAGCGGACGCGGGGGACTCCCGTCTCGACCGCCACGGCACTCTTGCACATGAATCCCGTCAACAGCAACAGCAAAAAACAGCGGCAAATCTTCAATTTGTCTCACGGAACATGCTCAAGGCGGTTCCAAGTGCGATCAGCTTGACGGGCACTCCTGACAGTGCTGGACCGCTCGTCATTGGTTCGACCAACGAGTTCGGGATGGAATTCAAGGTCGTGCCCTTCAGGAGCCGTCCTGAGGTTCCTGCACGAAACGCCTGAGCGACTTGGGAAATCGGGGCCTGCCCGTCACGAACGCGTACGACGGCAACGACATGTATGCCAGGCCAAGAATGATCAGCATCGTGGAAAGATAGAGATTCCTTTCGTCGCCAACCAGCCACGCAATGGCGCTGGGCATTCGGCTGTAGTCGTCAGGCGAAAGCGGTACAGTGCGAATGACCCCCAGCAGGAGCACTACGAGGCCGAGCGCAAACATGGTCCGAAGCGCGTTTCGTCGTTTCTTCGACGCCTTGATGTCGTGGAGCGTTACGGTGCCCAATGCTTGCGGACCATCGGACAAGCCCTTTGCCGCACCGGCCAGGACAGGAGCACGCTGCTTCGAGTCATGCAACACCTGGATGACTGCACCGTCACCAGGATTCAGGTAGTCATATGTCAGCAGGATTTCGCCTTGCGAGCCCGGTCGCTCGTCTGCGCTGACGAGATTCCCCTCGTTTGGTGTGCCGACTATGGAATGGCTGAGTATCTTGCCGGGACTCGCAAGCCTGATCCTCAACGGATCATGCTTCACGATGTCGTCGCCTCTCAGCGCATCCGTGCCGCCGTTCCATACAATGAGCCTTGCCTTCGCGAGGCGCGCCACACTTTCCCCTCGAAACGTCATTGCGGCGTCAGAAGGCAAGGCATAGTCGTCTTCGTCGAAATACTGAATTGCGGCGGTCTGGTACTGGAGCCTTTGCCTCTTTCGAGGCCTGTAGTATGCAATCCACGCCAAATACAGGCAGATTCCGGTCGCGACGAATGTCAGCAACTGCCATATGTCCATTGCGTTCTCCCTTTGCCTTCCTGGGCGGACTTTCCCTTCTAGCACGACAGCGCAAGGGAATGAAGAACTGGCCGCCTGAATCTGGCGAAGGGGTCGGGAGGATTGGCTGATTCTCCAAGGGAACTGGGCAAGCCGGTTTCGCTGGAAGAGTTCGCGAAGCAAGTGGGAACCACCAGAATCTCGGGGGTCAATCTGCTGCAGGCATTGTGGAGCGCCTCCTGTAACCTTGTT
>VXSG01000091.1 GCA_009838075.1 Boseongicola sp. SB0665_bin_10
CCCCCCCCCCCCCCCCCCCCCCCCCCCCCCCCCCCCCCCCCCCCCCCCCCCCGAGGAATTCCAGCCGCCGCGCTTGTCGGACACGTTGCATTTCGGCACAGGGAAGATGGCGGGGCAGGGCCAGACAGGCCCGGCAGCCAGCGCCGCGGGCTCAGGTTCGCGGCACCGCTTCGGGGCGGAACCGAAGATCAAGAGCGTCAAGAACCTTGAGCACCGTGTCCAGCGTAGGATTGCGATCGCCCGACAGCGCCTTGTAAAGACTTTCCCGTGACAGACCGGTGTTGCCGGCAACCTCGGACATGCCCCTGGCTCTCGCGATGTCACCCAGCGCCTTGGCGATGAAGGCCGCGTCAGAAGGGGCCTCCTCCATGCAGGCCTCCAAGTATGCAGCCATGTCCTCCGCAGTGTGAAGGTGCTCGGCCACGTCATGGGGTGTGGTGACGGTCCTCGTCATTGCAGCCTCCTGCAGGTTCCGTGCGAGACGCTTCGCCACCTTGATGTCCCGGTCCTGCGAATCCTTGTCTCCGCCGGTCAGGAGGACGATGATCGCGCGCTCGCGCCTTGTGAAACAGGCCCGGTAGCCGGGCCCGTGATCGATCCGCAGTTCGGAGACGCCTTCGCCGACAGGGCCGACACCGCCCGGGTTTCCCGCCGCCAGTCGCGCGACCCGGGGCCAGCACGCGCACACGGCCGCGAACATCTCGCAAGCCATCTGTCCACTTCAGGTACGTACCCGGCTTGCGCATCTCGAACTTGAAAGGAATGTAGCCTAGTGGCTACATTTTGTCACGGTCGAAGCCGACCCGGACTCCTTGTCTCGGCCCGGAGATCCGGACGCGATCACCAAAGCCCGGGCAGTGACCCCCGCACCGGCCGACCGCGGCCAATCCGAGTGACGCCACGGGCAACGGCAGCACTCTCCCATCGACCGGCTTGCCGGCGCCGTACGGTTCAGCTCGTGGGTCCTGTGCGCCCGGTCGGGCACGAGCTCGACGCCACGGCCCGTTTCCCGCGTCCGGACCTGGTCAGTTCGGCCTGATACCGGCCTTCCGCGCGGCAGGCAGGATTCAATCATCGTCTCCGGGGCGAGCAACTTGACGGCCTGGTCGCCAGGGCGGGAACGACATCGAGGAGCGGCGCGGTCCCGCATTGGCGCCTTGGCAGGATTGCCGGCGGGCCGCGCCCGCGGGCACGCTGGACCAAATCGCGGCAATCGGCAACCGGAGACCCGGGAACCGGATGCGGAAGGGGGCCGGGATCGGTGTGCTGCGCCACGGCCCCCTTCGCCCTCCCGACAAGGAGACGTCCGCCGCGATACGCCAGGCAGCGACGGGCTGGCGCAGACTGGACCAGGACAGCCGCCGCAAGCAACCCCCGAGCGCCGGAGACGGTCCAGCCCGTCAGTCCGGTCCGCACTCGCAGCAGCCGCGACGGCCAGCGCCCCTCTCGTCGAGTGATCAAGCGAACGCTTCAGGAGTTCGAATTGGCATGTGGGCCAAGATCCCCTGGGGGAGCTGATGAACTTCGCGGTATCAGCCGCACTTCGACCGAATTGTGCGTCGCCACTTCGTGGCCGCCCAGCCTTCCCGGCATGAACGCCACGACCGCGATCAATGACGAGACGCTTCGACAGGCGGTGAAGCTGGTCAAGATCGGGATGACGGAAGTTCAGGTCGCCTGTGCGGCGGAGAACATTGCGCGCTAGAAGAATGCCGACATCGACCCTGCAACGGTTGTCATGCCGGGTCCGAACACCAAGTGCCCGGCCTGGCATGCAATGGAATGCAAGATCGAGCGCGGCGATTGCGTCATGCTGGATTTCAGCCCGGCCGTCGGACGCTGCTGCAACGCCGGCGGCGCCCCCGTTCCGATGTCCGGAGCCGACCCGGAACGGGAACGCGCGCCCGTCGCCGGCCACAGGGCGCTGAAGTCGATCATTCCGACCATCCACTCCGGCATTGCCGCGCGCTCGATCCCTGGCACCCTGCTGGTCGAGATGGACCCCGTGGGACCGGCGGAGCGCTGCATGCCTTGTGCCAAGAGGTTGCGCGGCGTTGGCCTTGCGGTCGGGCTGGACGTGGTTGAACCGCCGAACCTGAGATCGGACAGCGACTTCGAATTCGGGGCCGGCATGAGCATGGCGATCAAGCTCGACCTGCATGACCTGATCGACGGCGGGCACCGGGTCGAAGTTGTCATCGCCGTTGCCGAAGGCGGCGTCCGAACACGGAAGGGCGGCTGGTCCTGGCGACTGCGGCAGACGCGGTCAGTTCCGTGCCGGACCGAACAGGGCGGCACATGCCAGAATCACGCCGGCCACGGTCCCCACCATGCCCGCGGCGCTCACCGCATTCTCCGATCCAAGCCATGCCGGTCCGCTGCCCGCGAGCGTGAACCCGAGCGTCGCCGCGATGAGCGCGAAGGCGGCGGACCAGGCCACCTGGGCGCCCAGACGGTTCGTCATCAGGCGCGCGGCAGCCGGCGGGCAGATGAACATGGCGATCACGATAATGGAGCCAACGGCGTCGAATGCCGCGACAGCCGCGAGGGCCGATACGATCACGATGCCAAGCCCGATTGCCCGCACCGGAAGGCCGAGCGTCCTCGCGAAGCCTTCGTCGAACGTGGAAATCGCAAGCGGACGCCAAAAAACGGCAAGGCTCAGCGCGATGACGACTGTCACCAGGCTGATCCGGAACAGTTCCGGTGGCAGCCCGGCAAGCGCCACCGGATCCACGAGCGAGGCCCAGCCGGTGGCATCAAGCCAGATCAGGCTCTCGAGATTGCCGAACAGGGCGTGCTCGACGTCAAGATGGACTCCGGACGTGTCGGACTGCTCCAGAGCCAGGATGCCGGCCGCGAACATGGCCGTGAACACCACGCCCATTGCCGCACCGGGCTCGATGCGGCCAAACCGGCGAATGGCCTCGATCAGCACGACGGCCACGACGGCGGCAGTGGCTGAACCGAGCAGCATTGGCCAGGTGGAGATCGTGCCGGTCACCAGGAACGCGAGCACGATGCCTGGAAGGACAACATGGCTGATCGCATCGCCTAGAAGCGCCTGCCGCCTCAGGACAAGGAAGTTGCCGGGCAATGCGCAGGCCAGTGCGGCGAGGCTCCCGATCAGCAAGGGAGTCAGCGAAAACGTGACGAAGTCCCCGCCGTTCATTGCACGGCCTCAGGTGGGCCGATCCTGCGATCAATCTCCGCGATCTGGTCGGATGTCAGGACGTCTTCGATCTGGGTCAGGCCGTCGTAGCGGGCGGCCGCAAGCTCCAGTTCGGGCGTGGCGCGCGCGACTTCCCAGCGTTTCTCGTCCCGGAGCGCTCGGGCAGCCCGTATGGTGCCCTCTCTTGTCGGCATGCCGTCCGCCCGGGCGAGACCTCGGGCCTTGAGCAACCGAATCGTCAGCGGCTCGTAAATCGGCTGGCCTTGGGCCAAGGCCAGCAGCCCTTGCCGCATGTGGACACCTGCCTGGAACCGGCGGTGACGGACAAACGACGAGAAGAGGCCGCGGCGCGGCGCGAGCGCCATCGAGACCGCGAATGCACAAAAGCTCACGAGGACGATCAGCGGACCTGTCGGCAGGTCGGGCGCACTGGCGGAAAGGCCGGCGCCGAGCCAGGCCGCGATGCCCCCGAAAGCACCTGCAAGAATCACGACCAGTTCGACCCGGTTTGTCCAGAGCCGCGCCGTCACCGGCGGAATGATCAGAAGCGCCACGATCAGGATGAGCCCGACGACCTTCAACCCGACGACAGTGACACCAAGCACCAGCCCCATCATCGTCAGGTCGATCCGGTCAAGACGCACTCCGCTGGTGGATGCAAAACCGGGATCGAAGGAAACCAGCGACATCGGGCGCCGGAAGAGCAGGACGAGGGCGACGACGAGCAGGCCGCCAAGCGCGATCAGGATCGCGTCGGAAAGCAGCATGCCGGCGGTGGACCCCAGGAGGAAGCTCTCGAGGCCGGCCTGCTGGCCGGTCGACATGGTCTGGATGACGGTCAGCAGGACGATGCCAAGGCTGAAATAGGCCGAAAGGACCGCGCCGATGGCGGCATCTTCGGAGAGGCGCGTGCGGGAGGAAAGCCACTGGACGGCGAACAGGCCGGACATCGCCGTGATCGCGGAGCCGGCAAGCAAGCCGGGCAGATGCCGTCCGTCAAGTCCGGACAGCGTGAGCGCGACGAAGGCGAGACCGATGCCAGGCAGCGTCGCATGCGCTATGGCGTCGCTGACGAGCGCGCGCTTGCGCAGGAACAGGAAGGTTCCGGTAACGCCTGCCGCGATCCCGAGCAGCACTGCGGCGACGGTCACGAGCGTGGCGTTGTAACCTAGTTGAAACGTCAGCGCATCACGCAGCATCGATCTCAGGCGAGCGCCTTCCTTGGATCCCGCAGGCCCCGCTCCAGGCGCCCGCCATAGGCCGTGTCCAGCGCCTCCGGCGTGAACGCGGTCCCGACCGGCCCGTCGCTGATCTTGCGTACGTTCATCACCAGCACGTCGTCGAAATACTCTTCGACCGTCGACAGGTCGTGATGCACCGCGATCACCGTCCTGCCTTCCGACCTGAGTGCCTTGAGCACCTTTATGATCGCCCGTTCGGTCGCCGCATCGACGCCTGCGAAGGGTTCATCGAGCAGGTAGATCATCGCGTCCTGCGCAAGCGCGCGCGCCAGGAACACGCGCTGCTGCTGCCCGCCCGAGAGCTGTCCGATCTGGCGCGCGGAGAAGTCTTCCATGCCGACGCGCTCCAGCGCGGCCATGACCATGTCGTCGTGATCGCGACCGAAGCGGCCCAGAAGGCCAAGTCGCCTGTAGAGCCCTTGGGCGACGACATCGACAACCCGTGCGGGGAAGTCCCAGTCGACGCTTGCACGCTGCGGGACATAGGCAACGCGGTCACGGCTCCGGCCAAGCGTCGTTCCAAAGAATGTCGCCTGCCCCGCGAGCGGCTTGACGATGCCGAGAGCTGCCCTGAGCAGCGTGGACTTGCCGGCGCCGTTCGGGCCGATGATCCCGGTGATCCTGCCGGACCGGAACGTGGCGTCCACGGAAAACACCGCCGGCTTGCGGTCGTAGGCGACCGTCATGCCGCGAATGACGAGCGGGCCACCTTGGGCCGCCAGTTCGCGCACGTCGCGCATGGTCACGTCTTCGAGCCGTGCCTCCATGGCGTCAGCTCCCCGCACTCAACCGTCCGGACATGCCGCGCGGCGGGACGTTGCCGCCCAGGCCGCCCGCGATGGCGGTCACGTTGTGATCGATCATTCCGACATAGGTGCCCTCGTAGGTCCCCGCGGCTCCCATCGCGTCCGAGTAGAGCTCGCCCCCGATGCGGGCATTCCAGCCCGTCGCCGCCGTTCCTTCGACAAGTGCGCGGACAAGCCGGTCGGAGACGGAGCTCTCGACAAAGACCGCCGCAATCCGGCGCTCGACGATGAGGTCGACAAGCTCGGTCATGCGGTTCAGGCCGGCTTCGCTCTCGGTCGAGATGCCCTGGATTCCGACAACTTCGTAACCGTAGGCGCGGCCAAGATAGTTGAAGGCGTCATGTGCCGTCACCAGCACGCGTGCGGCTTCCGGCACGGTCGAGAGAACCCGGGAGCTGTAGGCATCCAGGCGATCAAGCTCGGCGAGAAACGCGTCCGCGCTGGCGGCAAACGCTGCAGCGCCGTCCGGCTTCACGGACAGCAGTGCGTCGCGCGTCGCCAGGACCACGAGCCGCCAGAGGCCAGGATCCATCCAGACATGCGGATCGAAGCGGCCCGCGTAGTCGTCATGCGCGATCCTGCGATCCTCCGGAACCGACTCGGCGAGCGCCACGACCGGAACGCGGCGAGCGAGTTCGGCAAGCACGTCCTCCATCTGGGCCTCAAGATAGAGTCCGTTCCAGAGCACGAGATCCGCCTTCGCCGTTGCGACGATGTCCGTCCGGGTCTGGCGATAGGAATGCGGATCGACGCCCGGACCCATCAGCGCCCTGACCTCGACGAGGTCGCCACCGACCCGGCGCGCCGCATCAGCTATCATGCCTGTCGTGGCCACGACCTTGAGCGGCCGGTCCGCCGCGACGGCGACGGGTGCCGGCAGGCCGCCGGCGAGGATGCCGCTGCCCAGCCCCTTCAATAGCGTCCGTCTCGTGACCATCGAATCGCGCAGCCTGTTTTGAGAATAAGTCGCAATTGCGGTATACTTGCGACTCGTTCGCAACAATGTCAAGCCCCTTGTCCTTGTCGACCGGCAACTCCCGGCCTTGACCCTCCAGTGACTGGAGGCTTTATGTCATCGAAAATGGAAGACACGGTTCAGTCAACACGGCGATTCCGGGTCGCGGGACTCCACTGCGCATCCTGCAAGGCGCGGCTGGAAGCTGCGCTTTCCGCCGTTCCGGGCATCCAGGAAGCACGAGTCAATCTCGCGGATGCCAGCGCCACGCTTTCCATGCTCGGCTCCGTCACCCCGCGCAGCATTCGAGAGGCCGCAGAGCGTTCGGGCTATGGGATCGAGATCGACTCCGGAAGCTTCCCGGAACCGGAGGAACGGGGCGAAACTCATCGGCTCGCCCGCGACACGCTGGTTGCCGCGGCACTGGTCCTGCCCGTCTTCCTGGTCGAAATGGGCGGGCATGTCTACCCGCCCGTGCATCACTTCGTGGCACGGTCAATCGGACTTCAGGCAAGCTGGATGCTCCAGTTCCTGCTCGTCGGAGTCGCCTTGGCAGGACCTGGCCGACGGTTCTTCGCGGGCGGCTTGCCGTCCCTGCTGCGAGGCCGCCCCGACATGAACGCGCTTGTCGCGCTGGGCACGTCCGCGGCATTCGGGTTTTCGACGGTGGCAACCTTCGTTCCCTCCCTCCTCCCGGCGAGCGCTCGGGCCGTCTATTTCGAGGCGGCCGGGGTGATCGTCGTGCTGGTCCTCTTCGGCCGGCTGCTGGAGGCGCGTGCCAAGGGCAGGGCAGGCTCGGCAATTCAGGCCCTGATCGGGCTGCAACCGCAGGTCGCCCGGGTCGTGACCGAGAGCGGTGAGGAGGATCGCCTGATCGAACGCCTGCAGCCTGGCGACCTGGTCCGCGTGCGGCCCGGCGAGCGGGTGCCCGTGGACGGGATCGTCTCAGAAGGCAGTTCGCTGGTCGACGAGAGCATGCTGACCGGCGAACCCCTTCCGGTGGCCAAGGCTGACGGCGACGTGGTCACCGGTGCAACCGTGAACGGCGCGGGCGCGCTCCTGGTCAGGGCGACGCGGGTCGGTCGCGACACCGTGCTGGCGAGGATCGTGCAGATGGTGCGCGACGCACAAGCCACGCGCCTGCCGGTTGAGGCCCTTGTCGACCGGGTCACCGCGTGGTTCGTGCCAGCGGTCATGCTGGTCGCCGTCCTGACCGTCGTGACCTGGCTTGCCTTCGCACCGGAACTTGCCCTTGTCGCCGGCGTTTCGGTCCTGATCGTCGCCTGTCCCTGCGCCATGGGACTCGCGGTGCCGACGTCCATCATGACCGGAACCGGACGCGCCGCGGAACTCGGCGTGCTGTTCCGACAAGGCGACGCGCTGCAGCGACTGAGCAGCGCCGACACGGTCGCCTTCGACAAGACGGGCACGCTGACCGAAGGGGCACCCCGCCTGGCGCATGCGGAAATTGCCGAGGGGCTTGAGCGCCAGGAGGTGCTCAAGGCCGCGGCCGCGGTCGAGGCGCTGTCAGAACATCCCGTTGCACAAGCCGTCACGAATTCTGTCGAGAGATGGCCGGAGGCCGAAGGTTTCCGATCCCTGCCCGGTCGCGGCGTCGTGGCGACGGTCGCCAACCAGAAGGTGCGGATCGGCTCGGCGCGGTTGATGACGGAGGCCGGGATCGACATCGCCGCGTTGGCAGACGCGGCCAGGGAGCGCGCCCGGCTCGGCGAAACCGCGTTCTTCGTCAGCGTCGGTGCCCGGCTGGCAGCCGTCCTGTCGGTCGCTGACCCGGTGAAGGACACCGCCATCCACGCGATCAGCGACCTGAACGCGGGCGGCCATCGTGTTGTCCTGGTCTCGGGTGACGGTCGCGATGCGGCGGAGGCGGTCGCGCAACGGTTGGGAATCGGGGATGTCTTCGCGGACGCGCTGCCGGAAGCCAAGGCTGCCGTCATCCGTGATCTTTCGCGTTCGGGCACGCTTGCCTTCGTCGGCGACGGCATCAACGACGCGCCCGCGCTCGCGACGTCTGATGTGGGCATCGCCATTGGCACCGGTACCGACGTCGCGGTCGAATCCGCCGACGTGATCCTGACCTCCGGCGACCCGCGGGGCGTCGTCACGGCCATCGGTCTCAGCCGTGACACGATGCGGAACATCCGGCAGAACCTGGCCTGGGCCTTCGGCTACAACATCCTGCTGATTCCGGTCGCGGCAGGAGCGCTTTACCCTGCATTCGGCATCTTGTTGTCACCGATGCTGGCCGCGGCTGCCATGGCGCTTTCCAGCGTCGCGGTCGTGACCAACGCGCTCAGGCTGCGTCGCTCCGAAGGGAGTTTCACGTGAACATCGGTGAAGCGGCCAAGGCCGCCGGCCTGCCGGTCAAGACGATCCGCTACTACGAGGAAATTGGCCTTGTACGGCCCGCCCGAAGCGAAAACGGATACCGCGTGTTTGCCGAATCCGACCTTCACAAGCTGAATTTCCTCGGGCGGTCACGCGCGCTGGGCTTCTCGATCGAGGATTGCCGGGCGCTCCTCGCGCTCTACGAGGACGGAACGCGGTCAAGCTCGGAAGTGCGCGAAATCGCCGAACGTCATCTCACGGACATCGAAGGCAAGATCACCGACCTCCAGTCCCTGCGGGACACCTTGGCGCATCTGGTCGCAAGCTGCGCAGGTGACGAAAGGCCCGACTGCCCGATTCTTGACAATCTGAGCGGCGACTGACCCGTGCCGCAAGGTCGGCCTGGACGGAGCCATCCGGCACCCGGAGTCTTGCGGGCGCGCAAGCATCAAGGCAAGGGCGTGACCGGACATGTCCAATCGGCACCGGAGGCTCGGGACGCCGCCGGCAAGGCTGCGCGGCCGTCTTGGAATCGTTGCAAGGCAGTGCTACAGCTTGGGGACCCAAGCGCGAAATTTCCGGTTTCGCGCAACAAGCAAAGGAGGACAAGGTCCTGTCACAAATCAAGGACGCGGTCCGTGGCGAGGCCGCCGAGAGCGCCGGAACGGCTGTGTCCGGCAAAGCCAACATCCTCACGAGCGAATCGCTCGTAGGAGTCATCCTGACATCGCTGAACGACATCAAGGCCGAGGAAGTCGTGAAGATCGACCTCCGCGGCAAGAGCCAGATCGCGGACTGGATGGTCATCGCCTCCGGCGGCTCCTCGCGGCAGGTGGCTGCCATTTCCGAGCATCTCGTGGACAGGTTGAAACAGGATCACGGCCGCCGCTCCAGAATCGAGGGAAAGGACGCCGGCGACTGGGTGCTGATCGACCTCGGAGACGCGATTGTCCATGTCTTCAGGCCGGAAGTGCGCGAGTTCTACCAGCTCGAGAAGCTCTGGCTGACGCCAAGCCAGGCCGCTGCATCCGGCACGTGAGTCCCCACGTTCAATGAAACTGCAGATCGCGGCAGTCGGTCGGCTCAGGTCCGGGCCCGAAGCCGACCTCGTCCGCGACTACCTTGCGCGAACCGGAAGGACCGGAACGCGGGTCGGGATCGGCCCCGTGTACGTCCAGGAAGTCGAGGCCCGAAAGGGCGGCGCGAAGGAAGAGGCCAGGCTTCTCGCGAAAGCGACAGTCGACGCGAAACCGTTGGTGGTGCTTGACGAGCGCGGCACCTCGCTGGATTCACCCGGCCTGGCTGCGCGACTCGAAGCGTGGCGCGACCACGGCCACCGTCAGGCCACCTTCGTGATCGGCGGCGCCGATGGCGTCGCGTCGACGTTCCGGGATAGGGCTGACCTTGTCCTTGGTCTTGGACCCATGGTCTGGCCGCACATGCTCGTGCGCGTCATGCTGGCCGAACAACTCTACCGCTCGGTATCGATCCTTGCAGGCAGCCCGTATCACAGGGAGTGAACGCGGGGATCGCGCCGCGTCATGCACCGCTCCCTGACCCGCCCTCGCCCCTGCAAGCCTCGTCAGACTGCCATCGTGGCCTCGACGGCGGTTTTCCAGCGGGCGTATTTCGAGTCACGCGTGCCTGCGTCCATGTCGGGATCGAAACGGCGCTCGAATGCACGACCGGCAGCAAATGCCGCTGCGTCCGGGTAGACGCCCGCCTTCATGCCGGCGAGCCAGGCCGCACCGAGCGCGGTCGTCTCAAGCACCTCGGGCCGGTCCACGGGCATCCCGGTCACGTCGGCAAGAAACTGCATGGTCCAGTCGCTGGCCGCCATGCCGCCATCGACCCTCAGGACGCCTCCGGAACTCGTGGGTGCATCCGCCTGCATCGCCTCGAGCAGATCGCGGGTCTGGAAGCCGACGCTCTCGAGCGCCGCGCGCGCAAGTTCGTTGGGACCCGAGTTTCGGACAAGACCGAAGATCGCGCCCCGGCAACCGGGCTTCCAGTAGGGCGCGCCGAGGCCGGTGAAGGCGGGCACAAGCGTAAGCGACTGGTCCGGATCGGAGGCTTCGGCCATGGCCTGGGTCTCGCCCGCGTCGGAGATCAGCTTCAGCCCGTCGCGCAGCCATTGCACGACCGCGCCCGCGATGAAGATCGCGCCCTCAAGAGCGTATGTCGGCTTGCCCTCGAGCTGATAGCCAATGGTTGTCAGCAACCTGTTTTCCGAGCGCACGGGAGCGGCGCCCGTGTTGAGAAGGGCAAAGCACCCTGTCCCGTAGGTGGACTTCATCATGCCGCTCTCGAAGCAGGCCTGACCGACCGTGGCCGCCTGCTGGTCGCCCGCGACACCGAGAATGGGGACGGGGCCGCCGAGGACACCCGGGGCCGTGGTGCCGAAATCCGCCGCGCAGTCACGCACTTCGGGCAGCATGCCGACGGGGATGCCCAGCAACTCGCACATGGTCGAGGACCAGCGCCCTTCATGGATGTCATACAGCATCGTCCGCGCCGCATTCGTGGCGTCGGTCACGTGGAGAGCGCCGCCCGTCAGCCGCCAGATGAGCCAGGTGTCTACGGTCCCGAACAGCAGTTCGCCTGCCGCCGCGCGGTCTCGGGCACCATCGGCCTGATCGAGGATCCACTTGAGCTTGGTGGACGAGAAATAGGGATCGAAGAGCAGCCCCGTCCTGGCCGCAACGGTTTCCTCATGGCCCGCCTTCACCATCTCGGCGCAGTAGTCCGCCGTGCGGCGGTCCTGCCAGACAATGGCGTTGTGCACGGCCTTGCCGGTCGCCTTGTCCCAGACAAGCGTGGTCTCGCGCTGGTTCGTGATGCCGATTGCCGCAATGTCACTGGCTTTCGCGCCAACGCTGTCCATCGCCTCCCGCGCCGTTTCGACTACCGTTTGCCAGAGATCCTCCGGATCGTGCTCCACCCAGCCGCCTGCAGGAAAGTGCTGGTCAAACTCCTTCTGGGCAACGGCGGCGATCTTGAGGTCGCCATCAAACAGGATGGCGCGACTGGACGTGGTGCCCTGATCGATGGCCATGACATAAGTCATGTGCGGCTCCTCCCATCTTCGCTCGATTTTGCGCGCTTGAGGGGAAATACACGAAGTGAACTGTTTGTGAAACGCGCGATCCGGGCTAACTTGGCAAAAGGGGGAACAGCTTCATGCGCACCATCCTGATCGTACCCTGGCTCATCATGGCGGCCGTTGCGGCGCCGGCCCAGGAACGCCGGCCCAGCCATTGCTTCGCGATCGCCGAGCTGTCCCCCGAATTGACCCATGTCCACAGGGTCGCATGGAACACGCCGATCGAGGACGAGTTCACCGTTCGGCTCAGATACGTCAATCACTCCATGTATCTGCTCCAGACCCACGGCGGCCTCAATGCCGTCACCGACTACACCGGATTCATCGGGGACGTGGGTCTCGTCCCCGACGTGGTGACGATGAACATCGCGCATGAAAGCCACTGGACCGCCTTTCCGCATCCCGACATTCCCCACGTGCTGCAAGGCTGGTGGCAGGACGGCGCTCCTGCCGATCATTACGTCGACCTCGGGGAGATGCTGGTCCGGAACGTGACAACCGACATCCGCAACCGGTTTGGCGGCGGGGTGGCCATCGAGGACAACAATTCCATATTCATCTTCGAGGTGGCCGGGCTCTGCATCGGCCATCTGGGCCACCTCCATCACGAGCCGTCCGATGAAACCTATGCCGCGATCGGACGCCTGGACGTGGTCATGGCGGCCGTGGACGGCGGCATGACCGTCGACCTGCCCACGATGATCCGGATCGTGAAGCGGCTGCGGAGCTCTATCGTGCTTCCGATGCACTGGTTTTCAGGGCTGTCTCTCGAGCGGTTCATCGATGGCGTGAGCGACGAATTCGGCATCGACCGCCGTCAGGGGAGCGAGGTGGAAATTTCGCTTCGCAGCCTGCCGTCGCGACCGACCGTCGTCGTGCTCCAGCCGACCTACATCCAGGAAACGGAATAGCCCGGATTGACAGCCGCGCAACGGCCTTCTACCCGATCAGCCATGTTGAACGCTGCGGACGACGCCTTTGCCGAAGTCCTCGGACGGGCCGGCATCAGGGTCGTGCCGGCGCAACAGGCCTATCTCGGGGAACCTCGTTCACTGTTCAACGGGACGTCCCGGCATGTGGCCCTGCCGACAGGCACGGAAGACGTTTCCAGGATCGTGCGGATCTGTGCCGGGGCCCGGGTTGGCATCGTGCCATTTGGAGGCGGCACGGGCCTTGTGGCGGGACAGGTGGCGACGGAAGGCCCCGCCCCGCTGGTTCTTTCGCTTGAGAGGATGACGGCGATCCGCGAGGTGTTCGCGGCGGAAGACACGCTTGTCGCCGAGGCGGGCGCAACGATTGCCGAAATCCAGATCGCCGCCGACGAAGCCGGCCGGCTATTTCCGCTGAGCTATGCCAGCCAGGGGACCGCCCGGCTTGGAGGCGCATTGTCGGTCAATTCCGGCGGCCTCAACGTGCTCCGATACGGGATGGCCAGGGATCTCTGTCTCGGAATCGAGGCCGTGCTGCCGGACGGAAGCGTGCTGCACGCATTGAAGCGGCTCCGCAAGGACAACACCGGCTATGACTTGCGTCACCTGCTGATCGGATCCGAGGGAACCCTGGGCGTCATCACTGCGGCCGCCCTCAGGCTCCTGCCCCGACCAGCCGAGATCGCGACCGCCTTCCTGGCCGTCGCCTCGCCGCAGGCCGCATTGTCGCTCCTTGCGATCTGCCGGGAACAGGCGGGCGAGCTGGTCTCGGCATTCGAACTCATTCCCGCCGAATCCTTCGCGTTCCTGGCCGAGACGCAACCCGACCTGCGTCAACCGTTCGAAGAGGCTCCGGCATGGTCGGTCCTGACCGAACTCGGCATGGGTCCCGGCACCGATCCCGAGAGCCGGCTGGGCACGATTTTCGAACGCGCTGCCGAGGCCGGCCTTGTCCTGGATGGCCGGATCGCGCAAGGCGAACGGCAGCGGGCTGACTTCTGGGCGCTCCGCGAGGCAATTCCTCATGCGAACAGGAGAATCGGCGCCATCGCCTCGCACGACATTTCGCTGCCCCTGTCCGAGATTCCGGCATTCATCGAGGCGTGCGGCGCCAGGATCCGCCAGATCCTGCCTTGCCGGATCAGCGCCTTCGGGCACCTTGGAGACGGCAACTTGCACTACAACGTCTTCCCCAGGGCAGGAGAGGCCCGTGATGCCTACATGGACAGGTCCCCGGATGTCACGCGTGTGGTTCACGACATGGTTGCCGCTTGCGGAGGAAGCTTCAGCGCGGAGCACGGGGTCGGGCGCGCCAAGTCCCGGGAACTGGAGCGCTACGGCGATCCGGCGAAGCTGGCGGCAATGCGCTCAATCAAGTCGGCGCTTGACCCCCTTGGCATCATGAACCCGGGGGCGGTGTTCGCCTGATCGCCGCTTCAATGGGGCGTAGCCGAAGCCAGTCGATCCGGGCCGCTTCGAGACAGGCCCCGCCCAAACAGGCCCTGCCCAATTTGCCCGCACCAAGTTCATTGGGCCATCATGCCCTGCGGCGGCGAGGCCGGTCGGGAAATCATGTGCAAGGATGAAGACTCGGCGGCGATCCTTGTCGACCCCCTGGTCGCCGTTGCAAGCGAAGCCGCCCGCCTCGCCCGACGGCCACGCGCCCTTTCTCCCTGCGCTCCCGGACGCCACGCGCCGGATTCCCTGCGCCCGTGGCCTGGGGTGAGCATGCCTGCATCGCGACGGCCGCGGCCTTGGCGAAAACCTGCCAACGGAAGTCGGAATCGGCATAACCAACGCTGACGAATCGCTGCACAAGGGCAGTGCCGCCTCGGTCGCCGCACAGATGGGCAGGCCAGTTAGGAATGTCGGATGAGCCACGTTTTCCCTCGCAACTGCCATTCCAACCATCCCACCGCAATTGGCGGCGAGGGATGTTACCTGATCGACAAGAGCGGCAAGCGATATTTCGACGGATCCTGCGGCGTGGCCGTTTCCTGCCTGGGCCATTCCCACGAGAAGGTCAAACAGGCGATCAAGGATCAGATCGACCGATTGGCATTTGCCCATACCGGCTTCTTCACCTCGGATCCTGCCGAAGAGCTGGCCGATCTCCTGATCGCTCATGCGCCGGGCAACCTCGACCGGGCCTATTTCGTTTCGAGCGGCTCCGAAACCATCGAAACGGCACTGAAGCTGGCTCGACAGTACCACCTGGAGCGCGGCGAGCCGCAGCGTCGCCACCTGGTCGCGCGCCGCCAGAGCTATCACGGCAACACGCTTGGCGCCCTTGCCGCCGGCGGCAATCAATGGCGCCGCGCCCAGTTCGAACCGATGCTGATCGAGGTCAGTCACATTTCGCCATGCTACGAGTATGCCGAACGGCTCGCGAACGAGAGCGCCCTTGATTACGGCCAAAGGGTCGCGAACGAGCTGGAGGCGGAGATCCTGCGCCTGGGCCAGGACAGCGTGATGGCCTTCATTGCGGAACCGGTCGTTGGCGCCACGCTCGGCGCCGTACCCCCGGTCGAGGGGTATTTCAAGCGCATCCGCGAGATATGCGACCAGTACGGCGTGCTCCTGATCCTCGACGAAGTGATGTGCGGCATGGGACGGACCGGGCATCTGTTCGCGTGCACGGCGGAAGGGGTCGCGCCCGATATCCTGACCATCGCCAAGGGCCTCGGCGCAGGCTACCAGCCGGTCGGGGCGATGCTGTGCAGCAAGCAGGTATACGACGCCATTGCACAGGGCTCCGGCTTCTTCCAGCACGGGCATACCTATATCGGGCACTCCGCCGCCTGCGCGGCGGGACTGGCCGTGGTCCGCACGATCCTGGAAGACGATCTCGTGTCGCGGGCACGCGACATGGGCGCGAAGCTGGACATCGCGTTGCGCGACGAACTGGGACAGCACGGTCATGTGGGCGACATTCGCGGGCGAGGCCTGTTCCAGGGCCTGGAATTCGTGGAAGATCACGGGACGAGACAGCCTTTCGACCCTGCCAGGGGCCTTGCGAGGAAGCTGAAGGCGGCGGCATTCGAAGAGGGCCTGATCTGCTACCCGATGTCCGGCACCCGCGACGGCCGAAACGGCGATCACGTCCTGCTTGCCCCGCCCTTCATCATGGAAGACGGCCACGTGGCCGAAATCACCGAGAAGCTCTCCCGTGCCATCCGCACAGTGACTTGAGCGCACTTTCCCCGGGCGCGGCGTGCACGAGGCAGCCGCTGGATTGCACGCAGCGGGTCTGCGGCGCGATGGGCCGGGCGGACGGGTTGCCCGCGCATGCAATGCAGCTGTTCAAGTTCCCAGGACTTGCGGCGCTCCTCGAGGCGCCCGACGGATCATCCGGCGGACGGGCGCGAGCTGATCGATCCGCGCGCAGGGGCGGCCCTGAACCAGTCTCGCGAGCCAGGCTGCGGTACGGCATTCGGCAACGCGGGCGCGATTCGAATCCGTGACGGCGACGCCCGGAGTCAGTCCGCTTGCTGCCGGATTCCGCGAAACGCGTCAAAACGGGCAACTCGACACTTGAGAATTTCCGCCACACCTGCCAAGATCGCCCAAAACAGGAATCCTGTCGTCAGTGCAGGATCAGAGAGGCGGAAAGATGAGCGAGCAGGCAGCAATTGCCCAGGAAGATGTGCGTACGCACATTCTTGGTGATCCCGGCGTGATACTGAAAGACCCCGACGTAATGCGGGCGCTCGTTGCCGCAAGCGAACGCACAAGCGGCAACAATGTCGTTGACATCAGGGGCATCGCGATGAACCGACTGGAGGAGCGGCTGCAATCCCTCGAGGACATGCATCGTTCCGTGTTGGCGGCCGCCTACGAGAACATCGCCGGAATGCACCAGGTGCACGGTGCCGTCACCAGGCTTCTCGAGCCCCTGGCACTCGAGGATTTCCTCTACTGCCTTGACATGGAAGTTGCCGACATCCTGCGTGTCGGACGGATTCGACTGGCCCTGGAATGCGGCGCGGCGGGCATGAAGGACATCCGTCATGATACGCTCCGAAAGGTGCAATCCGGCTTCATCGAGGACTATCTCGCGAAGGGGAAACCAGCACGTCGCGTGACGCTTAGACGCTTCAGCGGTGACCCGCAGGTGATGTACGGACCAAGTTCAGACTGGGTCCGGTCAGAAGCCTGCATCGTGCTCGATTTGGGCAAGGCCCGGCCGCGCGGCATGCTGGCACTTGCCTCGGAGGAGCCGCTCCAGTTCTCGTCGAACCAGGGCACCGACCTCCTCGACTTCCTGGGCAGTGTCGTTGAGCGCGCCATGCGCCGCTGGCTCGAGTGATCCAGCCGGGCCTGAACGACGCGCTTGAAAGGTGGCTGGCCGAGCTGGCTTCGGTGGCGGGCCGCTCGGAGAACACCGTTGCAGCCTATCGCCTGGACGCGCGCGGATTTCTCGAGTTCATTCAGGACTACGAAGGAAAGGCTCAGGGCGTCGACGCCATTGCCCGGCTGGACACGCGCACGATGCGGGCGTGGATGGCACATGAACGTGGGCGCGGTCTGAGCGCCCGGTCACTGGCCCGGGCCCTGTCCGCCGTGAAGGGCTTCGTGGCCTGGATGGCCGAAAGAGACGGTTTCGACCCGACGGACGTTCTCATGAGGCGGGCGCCGCGCTCCCGGGCCAGGCTGCCTCGTCCGCTTGAGAAAGACAGTGCCCGATCATTGCTTGAGGCCGTCGGGAAACATTCCAGGACACCATGGGTCGCGCTCAGGGATCACGCGGTTGCACTGCTTCTCTACGGCTGCGGGCTTCGAATCTCGGAAGCGCTCGGACTGCAGGGCGCGGACCTCCCGCTTGGCGAGACCCTTCGCATTCGGGGCAAGGGCCGGAAGGAACGCCTGGTTCCGGTCGTTCCGGTCGCGCGGCAGGCCGTGGCAGCCTACGTTGATGCCTGTCCGTTCGAGATCGGCGGGAACGAACCGGTCTTTCGCGGGGTTCGCGGCGGCGCCCTCAACCCGCGCCAGGTCCAGAAACTGATGGCAACGGTTCGCACGCAACTTGGTCTTCCGCCGAGCGCAACGCCGCATGCCATGCGCCACAGCTTCGCGACACATCTTCTGGATGCCGGCGGAGATCTTCGCACGATTCAGGACCTTCTTGGTCACGCGTCGCTCTCGACCACGCAGGCCTACACGGCTGTCGACGCGACGCGGCTGATGGAAATCTATGAAGCGGCGCATCCGAGGGCTGTTTGAGTCCGGTTGCTTCCCGTCTCGTCGCAACATCAGGCCCTGTCTCGCTTCTTGCGGGTGCGGCCAGCCGCATGCACAAGCTCGTCCGCCGATTCCCGACACCGTGAGTCGCCCGAGGCCGGGACTGACGCCCGGGGCGCAAGGGCCAACTTCGCGGACGTCGGGAATCTCCGCCTCGATGCTGCCGACGCAAAGCGATCGCCGGGCCGGCCGCGGTTGCAGGCTCAGTCGGCCAGGCCGGCATCAACGCCCGTGGTCGCGTTGCGGTTGCTGGCCATGTTCAGGCACATCGTGAACGCGTTCCTTGCGGGCACCGGGTTCGCCTTCGCCTGGCCCGCAATGTCGAACGCCGTGCCGTGGGCGGGTGTCGTCACCGGGACAGGCAGGCCGGCGAGAACGGACACGCCGCGATCAAACCCGAGCAGCTTTATCGCGATCTGGCCCTGGTCGTGGTACATCGTCACGACAGCGTCGTACTCGCCATCTCGCACCTTGAGCCACAACGTGTCCGCAGGCAAGGGCCCGACGCAATTGATCTGCCTGCGCTGCGCGCGCTCGACTGCAGGGCGGATCACGCGGATCTCCTCGTCGCCCATCAGGCCGCCATCCCCGGCATGCGGATTGTAGGCGGCCACCACGATGCGCGGACGGTCATGGCCCGCCATCTTCAGGGTCCTGTCCGCGAGCCCGATGCTTTCCTCGATCCTCTCGGTGGTCAGGAGATCGGGCACGTCCTTCATCGCGACATGGCTCGTGACCCGGCCGTTCCACATGCCATTGGCCACGTTGAACTCGCTTGCCGGAGTCCTGAGACCAAAGAACGCGCGGGCAAAGCCAAGCTCGTCCGCGAATTCGTTGCCGCCCAGATGCATCGATTCCTTGTTGAAGGGCATGAACACGATGCCATCGACCATTCCTGCCCGCGACAGCTCAAATGCCCGGCGCAGGCCCTCAATCGAGGATCTCCCGCCGGCCGCCGAAACCCGGGCCACCGGAACCTCCCCGATGCCATCGATCGGCAGGTCGAGATGCAGGACCTGGCCCTCGACAGGGACAAGCTCGGCATCGAGCGCCGCGTGCCTGACGTCGATCCTGGATCCCGCCTGGTCCTCGCCCCGCGCGAACACTTCTGGCGCCCCGATGACCACGAGGTTCGCGCAGCTGCGCACCTCGTCATCGCTCAGGAGCCTGTGCAAGAGTTCCGGGCCAATGCCCCCGGGGTCGCCCTGGACAAGGGCAATGGTCTTCCTGGTCACGGCTCTCCCCCGGCCTCCAGTCTCTCCTGGGTCGCGGCAATATTGGCGATCGCGGCCTCGAGATGCAGCCGCATGTGGCTTGCGCAAGCTGGCGCGTCGCGGGCTTGCAGCGCGGACAGGATGTCATTGTGCTGGCCAAGCGTGCGGTCTCGCGCCGTCCGCATCTTGGAGGAGATGAACCGCGCCCGCCAAAGGCGCGCGTTATACGTCCTGTGGGACTCCAGCAACGGTGCGTTTCGTGCCGCGCGCACGATGGTCTGGTGGAATTCCATGTCCCAACGGAAGAACTGCAGCGACTCCGTGCGTTCGTCGGCCAGGCGCATGCGCTCTTCCAGGCCGGCAGCCTCGGCGATCTCCGCGTCGGTGGCGTTCTTGCAGGCCAGTTCGCCAGCCAGCGCCTCAAGCGCGCCCAGGACCGCCAGGTTTTGGGCGAGTTCCTCAAGCGAAGGGTCGGCGACGCGAGGACGGCGCGTCGGTCCGTAGACGATCAGCCCCTCGTTCTCCAGGATGCGGAGCGCCTCCTTCAGAGGGGTCCGGCTTATGCTGAGCGCTTCTGCGAGTTCGCGCTCGCGCACGGCAACGCCCGGCGGCAACTTGCCAAGCAGAATGAACTCACGCAGCGTGTCGGCGGCGCGCTCGGCCAGGGACCGTCGAGGACCGATACCCCCGATTTCCCGCAATTCCTCTGCCCAAGCGGTGTCTCCCACGTCAGAGTCCCCACCTGAGCGCCAAGGGATCAAGGGGCCGCAGCAACTCGAAGAGCTGTTCGCGTGCCCAGTCGGGCAACACCGGGACCGGATGGCGGCTGTAGGCGGACCTGATGACGCCCCCGGCCTTCATCGTCTCCTTGGCGGCGCGGAATCCGCACTGGCGGTTTTCGTGGTTGATGGCTGGCAGAACACGCGCATAGGCCGCCAGCGCCCTGTCGCGCTCGCCATCCAGATGATGGCTCACGACGGGCTTGACCTGATCGGTGATCGTGGCCGACGTCATCGTGCCCGTTGCCCCGGCGTCGAGGTCGGCCATCAGGGTGATTCCCTCTTCCCCGTCAAAGGGTCCGTCGATGTGATCTCCCGCCTCGGCCAGCAAGGCGCGCAGCTTTGCCGCCGTGCCGACGCTTTCGATCTTCAGGAGCTTCAGCATCTCGATCTCGCGCGCCATTCTCGCCAGCAGGGGCACTGTCAGCTCGACCCCGGACAGGGGCGCGTCTTGCAGCATGATCGGTATGCCGACTTCGCCGACCCGCGCGAACTGCTCGAAGGTCTGGTCCGCGGTGCCCCTCAAGGTGGCGCCATGGTACGGCGCCATCATCATCACGGCATCGGCGCCCATCTCCTTGGCCTGTCGCGCGCGCGCCACCGCAATGTCGGTGGCAAAGTGACTGATCGTGACAATCACCGGGACGCGACCCGCCACGTGATCCAGGGACATCCTGGTCAGATCAAGGCGCTCCCGGTCGCTGAGCAGGAACTGCTCGGAATAGTTGGCCAGGATGCAGACGCCGTCAGATCCCTGGTCGATCATGCAGTCAAGCACGCGGGCGGAACCCTCGACGTCAAGCGTGCCATCGTCGTGGAAGGCCGTCGGCGCGACAGGCCAGATGCCGGAATAGGGCTTCATGGGGCAATGTAGCTGGTCTTGACGGCAGTATAGAATTCGCGGGCGTAGGATCCTTGCTCGCGCGGCCCATAGCTCGATCCCTTCCGGCCACCGAACGGCACGTGATAGTCAACGCCCGCCGTCGGCAAGTTGACCATCACCATGCCCGACTGGGAATGGCGACGATAGTGGCTCGCGTGTTTCAGCGACGTGGTGCAGATGCCAGAGGACAGCCCGAACTCGGTGTCGTTGGCCGTTGCAAGCGCCTCGTCGTAATCCGCCACCTTGATCACGCTGGCGCAAGGGCCAAAGATCTCCTCGCGACTGCTGCGCATCTCGTTGGTCGCGTTCGCGAACACCGCGGGACGCTGGAAGAAGCCCGGGCCGTCGGCGCGCTCCCCGCCGGCGACATCGCAGCCCTCTTCCTTGGCAAGGTCCACGTAGCTGAGGTTCTGGTCCAGCTGAGACTGGTCGACCACCGGGCCAATCTGGGTGTCCGGATCCAGCGCGTCGCCCACTATCAGCCCTGCGGCGGCGGCAGTCAGCTTCTCGACAAAGGCGTCGTGAATGCCGGCGGTCACGATCAGCCGGGACGATGCCGTGCAGCGCTGGCCGGTGGAGAAGAACGCACCATTGGCCGAAACGCTCACCGCAACGTCCAGGTCGGCGTCATCCAGCACCACCATCGGATTCTTGCCGCCCATCTCCATCTGCACCTTCTTGCCGGAGGTGGCGCAACCCACGGCGATGCCGCGGCCCACAGGCACGGACCCGGTGAAGCTGATGGCGTCGATGCCAGGATGCTCCACCATGCGCGTGCCCACTGTCGAGCCGCGGCCCATCACCAGGTTGAACACGCCGTCGGGGCAGCCCGCCCCTTCCAACGACTTCGCGATCTCCCAGGCGCAGCCTGGAGTCAGGTCCGCAGGCTTGAGGACCACGGTGTTGCCATAGGCCAGGGCGGGCGCGATCTTCCAGGCCGGGATCGCTATGGGAAAGTTCCAGGGCGTAATGAGGCCGATGACACCCACGGGCTCGCGTTCGATCAGGACCTCGATGCCCGGACGGACGGAGGCAATGGCCTCGCCGCCCAGTCGGAGCGCCTCTCCTGCAAAGTACTTGAAGATCTGCGCCGCACGGGTGGCCTCGCCAACGCCTTCGGCCAGGGTCTTGCCCTCTTCACGGCTCAAGAGTCGTCCGAGGTCCTCGCGCCGCGCCATCAGGTCCGCGCCGACCCTGTCAAGCAGGTCATGGCGCACCTGTGGCGATGCGAAAGCCCAGCCGGGCAGGGCGGCCCGGGCCGCTTCGACGGCGGCATCGACCGACGCGGCGTCGCCGCGGGCGTATTCGCCGATCACGTCCTCCGTGTTCGATGGATTCACGTTTTGCGCAGCCTCGCTGCCACCGACCCAGGCACCGCCGATCAGGTTCTCAAGAACGTCCATGTCTACTCCATGATCTCAAAGTTGTGGATGTGTTCGTCAGTGATCTCGATGCCGAGACCCGGTAGATCATCATCCAGTTGCAAAAAGCCGTCAACGGCATCCGGATCGCCCTTGAATATGTAATAGAACAGCTCGTTGCCGACCTCTACGTCGAAGACCGGGAAATGCTCGCTGACCGGGCAGTTCACGTTGGCCATGGTCAGGTGATAGTTGTGCATCTGGCCGGCATGCGGGATCACCGGGACCTGGAACGCCTCGGCAACCGCGTTGATCTTCTGGGCAGCCGTTATGCCGCCGACCCGGTTGGTGTCGTATTGCAGAACGCTGACCGCTCCCCTGCGCAGGAGGTCCGCGCAACCGATCAGGCCGAATTCATGCTCGCCGCCCGAGATCGGGATGGGCCCCCGGTTGAGCTCCGCATATCCATTGACATCTTCTGCAATCACCGGTTCTTCGAGCCAGCGCGGCTCGTATTTCTCCAGCTTGGGCAACATTCGGCGCGTGTAGTCGAGATTCCAGCCCATATACGCTTCGAGCATGAGGTCGCGGTCGAAGCCGATGACCTCGCGCACAGCCTCAACCCGCCTGAGATTCTCGCGCATGCCCGCCATGCCGTCCTTCGGGCCATAGCCAAATCGGGACTTGAACGCCTGGTAGCCGTTCCTCTTCGCCACCTCTGCCTCGGCCTGCATCGCTTCGATCGGACCGGCATAGAGCTTGGAGTAATAGACCGGGATTCTCTCCTTTGTGCGCCCGCCGAGAAGCTTGAAGACGGGCTTGCCCGCGAGCTTGCCCATCAGGTCCCAGATCGCGATATCGATGGCGCTCATCGCGGTCATGCCAACGCCCTTGCGCCCCCAGGCATGGCTGCGACGGTACATCTTCTCCCAGACATGAGCGTAGTCGAACGGGTCTTCGCCGATCACCATGGGCGCATACCAGTCGTCGATCGCCTTCTTGACGACCGTTGGTGCCAGCGCGGCGTTGCCAATGCCGACGGTTCCATCCTCGACCTCGACTTCGCAGGTCAGCCACTGGTGGAAGCGGAAGGACGACATCGCATCGCCATTGTCCCGCAGCACGTCCGAGGCATTGGTGCAGAAATTGCCGGCCGGCGGCACGGTCGGGCCGGTCCAGTTCCAGACGCGCGTGCGGACAGACTTGATCTTGCTCATGTCACTCTCCGGTGGAATCAAGCGGTGCGCGGCGTTTCGCCAAGCGTCCCCAGGTCGCCGGACCGAACAGGGCCAGCGCGGTCAGCACGAGGAACAGCAAGGTCAGCGGGCGGGTGAACATCAGCCACCACTTCTCGTCCAGCATCACCATTGACTGCCCCAAGCGTTGCTCCAGCATCCCGCCCAGGATCAAGCCGATGGCCAGGGGCACGACGGAAAAGCCGTAGCGGCGCATGAAGTAGCCAATGACCCCGGAAACCAACGCGACCCAAACGTCGAACATCGACTGGTCCAAGGCATAGGCACCGACGATGGAGAACACGAAGACCACCGGCCACAGAACCTCGACCGGGATCAGGGTCACCCTGGCGAAGATCCTGGCGCCCCGCAGGCCGACAACGAAGAACAGCAGGTTCACCAGCATCATCGACCAGAAGATCGCGTAGGCAAAATCCGCCTGTTCGGTGAACATGTTGGGCCCGGGCTGAAGCCCGTGCACCATCAGCCCCGCCAGGATCACCGCCGCCGTGGCCGAGCCGGGAATGCCCAGCGCCAGCGTGGGCACCATTGCTCCGCCAGTGGCCGCGTTGTTGGCCGCCTCGGACCCCGCCACGCCTTCGATCGCGCCCTTGCCGAACAGTTTCGGGTTGCGGGACCAACGCTTGGCCTCGTTGTACCCGATCATCGAGGCCACGGTTGCGCCTTCGGCGGGCAGGATGCCGATGAAGGTGCCAATGCCCGAGGAACGCAGGATCGCACGCCAGCTGTCACGGTAGTCCCTGGCGCCGGGCAGTTCGACCGACTTCATGCGGATCACCTCGCGGCTGAGGTGAAGTCTCTCGGACTGCACCAGCAGCTCGGAGATGCCGAACACCCCGATCATGACGGGGACGAAGCCGATGCCTTCGTACAGGTGGTAGGATCCGAACGTGAACCTCTCGACCGTGGTCAGGTTGTCCACCCCGATCATCGCGACCAAGATGCCGAACACGCCCGCGATCAGGTTCTTGATGGCCGAACCGTCGCCGATCGAGGCCAGCATGGACAGGCCGAACAGAGTCAGCGCGAAATACTCGGGCGGCGAAAAGTGATAGGCCGCGCGCGCCAGCAGCGGTGCGGCCAGCATCAGGCAGATCACGCTGAATATGCCGCCAAAGGTCGAGGCCACGACGGCCATGCCCAGGGCGCGCCCGGCCTGGCCTTGCTGGGCCAGCGGGTAGCCGTCCAGGCAGGTGGTGGCGCTGGCAGCGGTGCCCGGCGTGTTGATCAGGATTGCGGTGATCGCACCGGCAAAGGTTGCCGAGCAATAGATCGCCGTCATCGTGGCGATGGCGGGCACCGGCTCCATGGTCAGCGTGAACGGCAGCAGCAGCGCCGCCCCCGTCGTCGCGTTCAGCCCGGGCAGCGCACCAATGATCACGCCACCGATGGTCGCACAGAAAATCAGCAAGAGAAGATGGAGGTCGAACAGGGATACCAGTCCGTGGATCAACGCATCCATGGCATCACCCGTACCATATGCTGGTCAGCAACCCGCGCGGAAAGCGGATTTCGAAGACCTGGTCGAACGTGAAAAAGATCGCCGCAGGCACCAGCAGCCCGACAAGGACCAGGACCGGCACCCTGCGCTCGCCCCAGAACAGCGACAGCACCGTGGCAAACACCCCCAGGGCCAGGAAGAAGTCAATGCTCGTCAACGCCGCGAACCCGGCAAACAGCGCGATCGTGCCAACGGTGCTGCCCATGAGCCTGTCGCGGACGCGGACAGGGTCTTTCCAGACCATGAGAAGCGTCAGAAAGACCAGCAGCAGCAGCAGGAGTTGCGGAAAGTCAGAAGGCTGGATGCCGCGCTTGAGGATCGGCGGCATCTTCTTGAACGTCGTGCTCACCCAGTATGTCGCCCCGCAAAAGGCCAGGATCAGGACCGGGATCAGCCAGCGTTCGCACTGGCCCAGCAGCTTGGGTTTGTCCGTCGGCGGCGTCATGGAATGTCACCTTGCAGGCAATGCGGCAGACCCGAAGGCGGGCAGGATCGAGGACGACACGCGATGCGGCGAGGAAAGGGGCCGCATCGCGTGTCGGACGGGTCTATTCGATGAAGCCCAGCTCTTTCAGGGCGGCGGCCATCTCGTTCACCGTGGTCTGGATCTGCGGACCCCAGACATCCGATCCCGCGACCGACGTGCTGTCCAGGCCGACCGACGTGAGGAAGCCCTGGTAGACCGTGTGGCTCATGGCCTTGAGCAGCGCGGCTTCGATCTTCTCCGCGATTTCCGGCGGCGTGTCGGCATGCACGGCAAAGCCGCGCACAGTCGAGAAGCTGACCGGAATGCCCAGTTCCTTGGCGGTTGGAACGTCGCCGATCTTGGCCATCCTTTCGTCTGCCAGAACGACGGTCGGGCAGATCTCGCCCGCCTCGATTTGCGCACCAGCCTCGGCCAGGTTCAAGACGCCCGCGTCCACCGCGCCCGCAACCAGCTGGGTGGCAAGCTCTGCGCCACCGTCAAAGGGCAGCATCTTGGGTGTCATCATCCCGCCCTTCAAGGTGAACATGAAGGCGGACACATCGTCGATATTGCCCAGATGCGTCACGCCATAGGTGATCGGGGCCTCTTTTTGCTTGGCCACGAAGTCCTCGGCGCTCTCGTAGGCGCCGCACTTGGTCATCAGGATCTGCGGGTCGTCCGTGCCGCGAGCAATCGGGCGCAGTTCGTCGATCATCATTCCGCCCTGGCCCTTGGCCATCACGGCCGCATGGCCGACCGTGAAGGTCAGGATGGTGTAGCCGTCTGCTGGAACGGTCTTGTAGTATTCCAGCGCCGCGGCCCCGCCGCCGCCCCTCTTGTTGACGACCACCATGTCCTGGCCCAATTCGCGACGCGCGCGCAGCATCATCATGCGCGTCGTCACGTCAGTGCCGCCGCCGTTGCCGGCGTGAGTGACAACCTCGATTGTCTTGCTTGGATACTCGTCCGCGCTTGCGACGCTTCCGGCGAACATTGCCGCCGAAGCGAGAATCGCGGCTGCACCCAGCCTTGCTCCGAAAGAAATCTTCATAGTGTGCTCCCTAGGATCGTTTCAAGGATCAGTCATTGATCCATTCACATTTTGTATGCCAAATGCCAAATGTGAGTCAACTCCGCCTTTCGGAAGCCGAGTTCAGATCCTGTTTTCCATGTCGCGGCGGGCGCAGTTCAGGTCCTCGTAGAGCGCCCGGGCGCCGATCTCCCGCCCGGACAGGCTGGCGACGACGAAGCGCGGGTTGGCGCCGCGCAGTCCCGGCAGCACCTCGGCCTTGCCGACCACTTGCCGGCTCCGGCTCCAGCTCGTCAGCGTCCGGTGCCGGAAGTCCCGGAACCGCCGCGACGGTCTGCCCGTCGTGACGCAGCGGCTCCGCGAGCGCATCTGGCGCGCGATCTTCCGGACGAGCCGCGCGTTGCGGGCGACGCCGGACACGTAGTCCACCCCGTTTGCCTCGCACCAGGCCATGATCGCCTCGCGATCCTCCCTGGTCGCGGTCAGAAAAGATGTGCATTTCGAGGCTCTCGTCGATCACGCTGGCCGGTCTGCTGGAGGGAAGGGCGCGGGGATTGATGATCAAGCGGCGCGTGACAGGCACGGCATGCACGAGAGACGACAGGATAGGATTCTCTTCGGCCTTCTCTGCGATCTTGAGGTTCAGGCGGCGTGCGGCGTGGCGAGTGAGCGTGAGCCCTTCTAATGCCCAGATGACGAGGTCGGGCGTCAAGCAGCGCGGCGCAAGCCGGTGAAGCCAACGAGCGATCACGCCCAAGTGGCTCCGCCTGTCAGCCTCGTCTTCGTCATGCGCGCAGGAATCCTGGATCGATCAAGTCCAGGAACGTGCGCAACGCAGGCTCTGCGTCGGCTGCACGCGCGACTGCGGCAGCGTCCAACCTGTCGCGAAGTTCCATCGCCGCCATGCCCTTGCGATAGTCCGGCCAGCGACCGATCAACGCTTCGAAAGCCAGATCCGACGTTGCGGGTTGCAGGCGCTCGGTTTCGGGAAAGTGCCTGAGCAGCAAAGCCTCCAGCACCGGCCGGGACCAGACAACGTGGAACCCATGTTTCCGTATCAGGCGCCCGGCACGAGCAGACCTGTCCGGTTGATGGCCATGTCGGTCCGCGTCCAGAAAGATGGATCGGGCCACGTAAGCGCCACGTTTCGCCCTGCGCAAATTGTGCATGCGGGCAGCAGACTCAACGATAGCCAACGGGTCTCCGCCGCAACAGTCGTGAATGTCGAGATGAACCTGAAGACCCGCTTCCTCGGCGATCAAGCGGTTGAGTGCCACATACCCGACCTCGCTTGCACCTTCGCAGGCCACGAAAATGCGTCGGCGTTGCGGCCGATAGGCAGGTCTTCGTGCCATCAACCCAAACGCGGCACGGCCCCATAGGCCCCGCCAAGGTACTTTCGATAAAAGTTGTCGTCCCTCCGAACTCCCTTGACATCGTTCAGCGTGTAAAGCTCGGTCCCTCCCCGGTGGTCCTTTTCGCAAAGCACGATCTCATCCTTCGACAGGTGCTCCAGGAGCGAGACGTTGTGACATGACATCCAAAGCTGCGCATTGTGAGGATTGCGCATTGGATTGTGGTACCAGCCGATGATCTCGGGCAGGAGCATCGAGTGTATGGCCGCATCCAGTTCGTCGATGATTGCCGTGCTGCCCGTGGCGAGAGAACTCTCGATCAGCGGGAACAGCTTCACGAACTGCCGAGTGCCATGGCTCTCGAAAACGGGGGGCATCGGAAAGGCGAGCTTGTCGTGCCGGAAGGACACTTCCGGCCCGGTGGGGCCGTCATTGAATTCGAGAGCACGGACCCCGACATCGATCCGCTGGATTTCCTGGTTGAGGCGGGCGGCCAGCTCCGGGTTGTCAACATAATCTTGAAGCACGGCCTCTTCGTCAAACTCGACCTTCTCGTCGTAGATGTTCGACTGAACGCCATTGAGCGACCGCGCGATTTCTGCCGCTACAGAATGATTGAGCTGGGCGAGCGTCGAAATCACGCTCGCATTGGGCCGCAGTACATTGGCCAGGGCTTTCGTGAAGCCCGCAAGCGAAAATGCGTCGGAGGCCTTCACGCTCCCGTCCTCGAACCTCTCGATCAGACGAGTCTTTCTCCCCGTAGAGTTCGGCCAGTAGAAGATTCCCTCGTTGACTACTGTCCGATTCTCGCCATTTCCAATCGCGAGTTCATAGCAATACGGGCACTCTTCCGATCCAAACAGCCCGATTGCCCCGGGCTCGTTCGAGCCAGACAACCAGAATTTCAGCCGGGTCGGTGTCCGGAGCGAAACTTCGTCATTGAATGGCAGATGGGGAATCTGGCTTCTGGGAGGTCTGGCGAAACTGTGCGCGGCAAACCAGGCCGCAAAGGACAGCACGCGCAGCAAGTTGGACTTGCCCGAACCGTTGGCGCCGTAGACCGCAACGACTCTCGGCGCACGCTCGACCGATCCTCGCCAACAACTGGCAAGCCGATCACTGTCCCGTGGAGCGTTCGCGGGAACCCTGAGGTCAAGAACCTGAGGGTCGCGGATGGAGTGAAAGTTTTCGATTTCGACCTTGTAGATCATCGTCTGTGTCCCGTATCGGCAACAAAATACATGATCTGGACAGGAAATCAACAAAATCTCGTCATATTGGCATTCCAATAGCGAAAAAAGCGACAGGGTAGTCACCCATCTGTCGGCCAAGCAATTGGCCTAAACCCAACACGGGGAGCGTCAGGGAACTGGTGTAAGTGCAGCGGGTGGAAGTTCCGCCGGCGCAATTCTCAGTTTGGCACCGTAGCATATCCCACTGGCACCGGGGTGACCCTGTATCAGCGAGCTGGGAAGTAAGCCGTCGTAGGCCAAATGCAGAACCGCCTTTGGTCAGGTCAGCCAGGACGGCGAGCAAACCGGAGGGGCCGTAGCGAAAGCGAACAATTGTTTGAAGCGACGAAATCTCATTCCCGCATGAAGCTGATTTCTGGGGTAAACGGGGACGCCTAGCCCGTCTTCGACAGTTTGGTCTTCAAACCCGTTGTGTTTCAACGGCTTGCGGGACACGAGAGAATCCTTGTCACTACACGGCGGCAAGGCCGGGCGGCTTCTGGCGAGATCCCGATGAGGTTCAGGCCAATGTCCTGGCATTCTCCTCCTCCATCCGGCGCACGGCTTTCGGCAGCCTGACCCCGACGCACCGGGCAATCCTGCCGGCGACCCGAGGGAATCCGACCGGCGGTCGCGCTGGAATTGCGCCCGCAGCGCAAATCGCCGACAGGGACACGCCGTCCGCCCTCGCTTGTTCGTCTCGATGAATGCATGGCGGTGCCTGGCTCCAGGCGGACGTCACGCGTCCGTCGTCATGCCAGGCGGTTCCGAACCTGTCCCACCGACCCGCATCCCGCCAAGTTGGCCGACTTCCGGTCTTTTTGCGCGGGGGCGAGCCTGCGCGACGTCAGCTCACCCGTTCCTTGTCTCCTGGCTGCTGCGGATTCGTGCCTGGGCGTCACACGCGCGTGATGCTCAGCTTGGTCTTCAATTCCGTGCGGCAGAAGGCATGCAGGAAGCAGGTCTGCTCTGACATGTCCAGCATTTCCTGCGCCACATCGTCGGGCTCGGACGTCTCCAGGTAGACATGGGTTTCAATCGGGTCGGCCTCGCCGGCCTTTCCTGTTCCACCCGAGGCACCGCCATGGCTGAAATGCGTGTCCTGAACGATGCGGTAATCCGGCAAGTCCAGTTTCAGCATCGACGCAAAGCGCCCGAACTGGGTCATGAAGCAAAATCCGATTCCGGCGCTGACCAGCGTGTTGGCATCCGGCGCGCGCCCGTCTTCGGAACTGAGGAACCGGAACGAGGTGCCCCATGGCGAATACTGCATCTGCTGGATGTCCTTGATTCCGTCCTCTCGCAGTGTTGCGATGGCTCCGATGTTGAGCCGGCGGTTCTGTTCATCGGCGAGACTGCCAGCGGCAGCGGCGGTTCCCTTTGCCACCTCCTTCCTGGGCGTGGGGCCAACGGCACCGACAAGCTCCGGCTGAACTTCCGACGGCCTTGACGCCGCGAAATGGTCGCCCGGATCAGGAAACAGGGCGTTGTCCAGCTCCGCGGCTTTCGCCGTCGACAACTCCGAGCCGTTCTTGGACAGCTTGAACAGGCTCTCCAGGCGTCCGCGCATCAGGCCGTTCAGCGGCGAGGCGTGGACCGCATCCATCAAGAGGCTGCTCAACGCAGCGTCGTCCAGGTCGCAGTCAACCTCGACCTCAAGCTCGACGGGCTCCGCTCCGCCAACCATGGTGCGCTTGGGCATCGACCCTTGCATCGTGTAGAAATTGTTCTGGATCAACCGCAGCTTGCGAAGCGCGACGCCGCGCATCCTGGCCAGTGCGGCGATCTCGTTCAGGTAGCTCGCGACCATGCCTGTCGACAGGAACGCCAGGGGACAGGGTGCGGCATCATGCCCGTTGAGGTACGGCCCCTCGTCCGAAACCAGGCGCCAGGTGCGGCCCGTGTCGGAAGACCGCACAAGCGCTTCCTTCTGGAATCCGCTGAGCGCGCGCACCCATGTGCGCAGCGCGTCGCCCTTGCGGCATTCCGGAGCGTCGATCGTGACTTCGTTCGCGTTTGCAACCGAGAAGAACGGTGGCAGGCCGCTTGTGCCGATTATGTCTTCACGCAGTTTGGCCATTTCTTGAGTATCCTGGCTTGCTGTGGGTCCGCCCGGGCGGACCATGAGTTTGTCGTCATTCGCAGACTTGTACGGTGCCCCCCTTGACAAGGCCGTGCCCGACGTTCGGCCCCGTTCGTCATGGAGGTCGACCGCCGCCACATTGCAGCAAGACGTCTCCGCGTGGCAACGGCGCAGCCCGGGGCGAGTCGCAAGACCGGTCTTCGGGCCGCCCTCCATTTGCATGCATTGCCTGCCTCCGTCGGCCCCGGACCGCGACACGCAATGCAGGATCCACGGCCCGATGCATCGGGCCCCTCGAAGGACCTGGCACCGGCATGCCGCCCGGCCGGCCCTAGAGGTTCACCTTGCCGCCGTCGACATTCAGCGTCTGGCCCGTGACGAAGTCGCTGTCAGCGGTGATCAGGTACATGAGCGAACCGAGAAGGTCCTCCGGCACCATCTCGCGCTTGATCGAACGTGACTGCACGGTCGGGCCGCGCGCGGGGTCGAAGCCGGCGTGGCCCTTTATCGACTCGCTCTCGGTCAACCCTGGCGCGATCGCGTTGACCTGGATGTTCTTGTCACCCAACTCGCGTCCATAGCCGCGGGTCAGCGCGATGACGGCACCTTTCGAGGCCGTGTAGTGTGCCAGTCCGGGCGGCCCGTAGTAGAAGGTGCCGGATGCGATATTCACGATCTTTCCCCCGCCGGCACGCAACATCGCAGGGACAACCGCCTTCGTGGCCTGGTGCACGCCGCGCGCGTTCACGGTCATGACCTTGTCGAATTCGTCGTTGTCGATCTGCAGGAACGGCTTGGGCTGAAGCGCGGCGAAGATCGACGCGTTGTTGACGAGAATGTTCAGCGCGCCGAATTCGCTTTCCGTCGCCTCGACCATCGCCGCAAGGTCGTCGTCCGAAGTCACGTCGACGCTCAGGCCCAATGCCGCGCCGCCGGCTTCCTTGATGGCCGCAACGGTGTCAGCGGTATCGAGCACATCCGACACCACGACATTTGCGCCTTCTCCGGCCATGTGCCTGGCCATTACGGCGCCGATCCCGCGACCGGCGCCCGTGATCACCGCTGTCTTTCCGTTCAGTCGGCCCATTGCCTTCTCCCCTCCCGTTCAGGTTTCGATTTCAAGAATTTCGGCGACTTCGGGCCAGCTCTTGGCACCGTTTTCGCGCAGGTCGTTCGTCAGGTCCTCCGGCACCCAGTCGATGAGGCAGGACCTGAAGTTCGGGTTGTCCCGGATCGCCCTGAACCAGCGTTCGACACCTGGCAGGCGCCCGCGTTCCCACATGCCATGCATCGACATCATCGCCAGACGGTTCACGTAGGGCGTCAGCGAGATGTCGGCGACCGTGAACCTGTCGCCGACAAGCCAGTCCTTGCCTTCCAGCGCCTCTTCCATCTTGCGGAGATAGGTATCGTACAGCCTGACCTTCTCCGTGGCGCCCGGAGCTTCAAACCCGTATCGGACGAAATTGTCTTTCTGCACCTTCCAGTCCGACGTGACCGAGATCGCGGGGGTTGAGGCCAGGAACTTCTCGGCCCCTTCCGGCCCCAGGTTCTTCAGCACCGTATGGCGATGCGAGCACACAAAGGTCATCGTCCCGCAGGCCGGGTGCAGGTCCTCGTCGACCGCCTTGGTCCAGTACCGCACCTGCGCCCGTTCCCAAGGGTCGGCCGGATGCACGCTGGTCTCGGGCGCTATCTGGTCGAGGTACTCGATGATCACGGTGCTGTCCGGAATCACCAGGTCGTCATGCACGAGCGTAGGCACGACTCCCTTCGGATTGAGCTTCAGGTAATCGGGCTCAAACTGCTCGCCCTTAAGGATATCGACATAGACGCCGGCCCAGTCCAAGCCCTTTTCCGCCATGGCGAAGCGGACCTTGGCGGCGCATACGGACGATCCGTGGTGATACAGGGTGAACGTCATAGCTGCACCGTAACCCACTTGAGCTCCGTCATGGCTTCAAGATCGGAATCGGTGCCTTCCCGACCCGCCCCGCTTTCGCCATTGCCGCCGAACGGCACGTGCGCTTCATCGTGGACTGTCGGCCCGTTGACGTGACACATGCCGGCGCCGATGTTGCGCGCGAAATGGAACGCCTTGCTGATGTCATTGGTGAATATGGCGGAGGACAGTCCGAACTCGGTGTCGTTGGACCTCTCCAGTCCCTCTTCGTAGCTGTCGATCGGGTAGATCGAGGTCACGGGGCCAAAGGTCTCGGTGCGGCACACGGTCATGTCCTCCGTCACGCCTGTCAGAATCGTCGGCTGGCAGCGGTTGCCGTCCCATTCGCCGCCGACAACAACGGTTGCCCCGTTCGCCCTTGCATTCTCGATGTGATCCCTCACCCGATTGCGTTGCCGTTCCGAAATGATCGGAGACACGACCGTATCCGGGTCGCGGAGATTGCCCATGCCGGCCTTCGACGCGATCTTCGCGAAGCGCTGGACGAACTCGTCGTAGATCGGGCGCTCCACGTAGAACCGGCTCGAGCCGATGCAGAGCTGCCCGCCGAACATGAAGATCGAGCGCGCCGCCAATGGCATGCACGTGTCCATGTCGGCATCCGCCAGGACCAGCGTCGGGCTCTTGCCGCCCAGCTCGAGCGTGTTGGGCGTCTTGTTCCTCGCGCAGATTTCGGCGATGTGCTGGCCGACGACGGACGAGCCCGTGAAACTCACGAAGTCCACGTCCGTGCTGCCGGTCAGGTCATCTCCGATTTCCGCTCCGTTGCCGGTAACCACGTTGTAGGCTCCCGGAGGGAACCCGGCCTCTGAAACGACTTCGGCCATCAGGACCGACAGGTGAGGCGCCATCTCGGACGGCAGGTGCACGACCGTGTTTCCTACGGCGAGGGCATTGGCGACAAGTCGGGTATTCTTGATGAGAGGCACGTTGAACGGCGTGATGATCGCAACCACGCCGAGGGGCTCGCGGATCGACATCGAGAACTTCCCCGGCACGTCCGACGGGATCGTTTCGCCCCGGACATTGCGGCACATGCCGGCCGCCGCACGGACCATGGCCAGCCCCTTGTTGAATTCGAACATGGCCTTGCCGACCGTCGATCCGACTTCGTCGATCAGGCAATCGACCAGTTCGGACTGGCGCCTCTCCATGATCTCCGCGACCCGTAGCAGCCAGCGTTCGCGTTCGGTCGGCGTGGTCTCCTTGTACGCTGGAAACGCCGACTTCGCTGCGGCGATCGCCTTGCGGATGTCACCGCCCGACCCCTTTGCCGCAACGGCATAGAGGCTGTCATCAATCGGGTTCAGGTCTTCGAATGTCTCACCTGTCGCTGCATCCACCCACGCGCCTCCGATGAAGTGTTGCAGCGTCCTGATTCCGGTCGTGGTGTCCATGTGATGATTCCTTTCTGCGTTAGCGGGCGACAATCGTTTCGGGCAGGAAGAGCGCTATCTGCGGGAAGAGAATGAGGAGACCTATCATTGCGGCCATGGCGAACCAGAACGGCCAGATGCCCCGAAAGATCGTCCCCATCGGAACGTCCGGCGCGATTGACTTGACGACGAAGACGTTGATGCCGACCGGCGGACTGATCATGCCCATTTCCAGCACGATCACGATGATGATGCCAAACCAGATCAAGTCCCAGTTCAGCCCGATCGCGATCGGGATGACCACCGGAATGGTCAGCACCAGCATCGCGATCCCTTCCAGGAACATGCCCAGGAACATGTAGATGAGCACGATCACCAGGAGGACGCCGAAATCCCCGATCGGCAGCGACGTCATGAAGGTGACGAGCTGTGCAGGCAGTTCGGTCAGCGACATGAAGGGAATGAAGACAAAGGCGCCGATGATGATCAGGAAGACGGTCGCTGTTGCGCTCATCGTCTCCAGGATCACGGTCTTCAGTTTCTCCAGGCTGAGGGAGCGCCGCGCGGCCGCAACGACAAAGGTCAGGAAGGCGCCGACTGACGAGGCCTCGACCGGCGTGAAGAACCCGGTGTACATTCCGCCAATGGTTACCAGGACAACGCCGACAATCGGCGCTGCGTGCCATAGCGACGAGAGGCGCTCGGCAATCCCTGATCGCGGCCCTGGCGGACCCGCCTGCGGCTTGCGGGCCACGACGAGATTGACTGCGCCGATGAAGAGCAGGGTCAGGATTATGCCCGGAAAGACGCCTGCCATGAACAGGCGTCCGATCGACTGCTCGGTGAGCACGGCATAGATGATCATGCCGCCGGACGGCGGGATCAGGAACCCGAGCGTGCCCCCGGCAGCGACCGCTCCGGTGGCAAGGCCGTCGGCGTACTTGTATCGCTTCATTTCCGGCAGCGCGACGCGGCCCATCGTGACGGCGGAGGCCAGCGACGACCCTGAGAGCGCGGCAAATCCCGCGCAGGCCGCAACGGTTGCCGAGGCCAGCCCGCCGCGCAAGTGCCCCATCCAGCGGTACGCGGTGGTGAACAGGTCGTTGGACATGCCCGAAACGCCGGCAAGGTTGCCCATCAGCACGAACATCGGGATCACGAGCAGGTTGAAGTTTGATGCGGCCTCGAAGGTCTCGCCCGCCAAGTTCGAATACGCGATCTTCCATCCGCGCGCCCAAGCCTGGTCCGGGTCCATTCCGACGAAGATGAGCTTGTTCGCGTTTGCAAACGCCGTCCCGACGAACCCGACGCCCAGCATCGAAAGCGCGACAGGCATCCGCAGCGCCAGCAAGACGAACAGCGACAGGAGCCCGATCAGGCCAAGAAGCGTCATGCTGATCACAGCGGATCACTCCCGACCTTCAGCTTGACGATCTCGTTGGAGCGCACCAAGTGCAGGATGTCCAGCAGGAGAATTGCCGCGTAGAGGGCCACCGAGAACGAAAGGAGGTAATAGAACGGCTCGAACGAAATCAGCAGCTGCTGCGTGGTCTCTCCAAATCGCTCCGCGCTTTGGCCCGCATGCCAAAGCCTCCAGGACATGATGGCAAGCAATGCGAATCCCAAGAGCTTGACGAAGATCATCGACCATTTGGCAAACCGCGCGGACATGCGGGATTCCAGCACCTCGATCTCGATATGGGCGCCGGTTCGGGCGCCGAGCGGAATCGACAGCGCGACGATGACAACCAGCGACAGCAGGAGCAGGTCCTCGGCCCCCACGATCGGCGCGTTCAAGGCCTTTCGCATCACCAGGACGTTCCAGACGGAAAATCCCGTCATGAAGACAAGCGCGGCGCCGCCGCAGGTCAACGACAACCAGGTAAGGGTGCGGTCCAGGACCCCGGTTGCACGCATCTTCTCACGCTCGACTTGCATTGGCATCCCACGAAGAGCCGCCGGACAGGGAGATCCGGCGGCAGTGACCTACCGGTTCAACGCCTTGTGAATCTCTTCGGCATTCGCGATTCCGCGCGCGGCATAGTCCGCGAAGATCACCTTCAATCCCTCGGCCACGGCAGCGTCCATGCGCGCGCGTTCCTCGGCAGAGACTTCGACGACGACGAAGTTCTTGTCCGAAGCCTCTTCCATCATCTTGAGCGACCGCGCGTCTGCGCCATCAAAGCTCTCCGCCAGTTTCATGGATGCCGCTTCGCCCGCCAGTTCATCGATGATGCCGCGATGCTCGTCGCTCAGGCCCTCGTAGCGTTCCCGATTCATGACCACGAAGATCACTGCGTGCTGGACCGGCACGTTGGTCACGAAATGCGTCGCCACGTCCCAGAAGTTCCAGGGCGGCGTCATGTTGTTGTAGGTGGCATACGCGCCGTCAATCGTTCCGGTAGACAGACCGGTATACATTTCCGTCACCGGCATTTGCACGGGAACGGCACCCATGGCCTCGATGATCGGAGTGGTCAGCGCAGCGTAAGGCACGATCTTTGCGCCCTTCAATCCCTCCAGGGTGGATACGTCCCTGGTCGCCGCGATGCCGATCCCGGCCGCGGTCGTGATGCCGATGACCTTCACGTCTTCGTACTCGTCCGCAAGGTATTCGTCGAAGACGGCGAGAATTCGCCTGGTCGCATCGGCCGAGCTGTTCGCCTTTCCGGGCGGGATGGCCAGCATGGTCTTGGGAAACAACGCCGGCGTGTAGGCCGAAACGCCGAACGCGATGTCCGCGACGCCCTCGACGGCGCGCTTGTACTGCTGGACCGGGCCCGCGCCCAGCTGGCCGGCCGGATAGAGCTTCATCGTCAGCGCGCCGCCTGACCGTTTGGCAAGCTCCTCGCCGAACCACTTGAACATGACCGTGTTGGTGTGGTGCTGCGGCGGCACGAAGGTCGCGACGCTCAGTTCCTCCGCATGCACCGGCAACGCGGCGACCCCAAGCGTGGACGCAAACGCCAGAGCCAGGCCGAGACGCATGGTTTTCATGTTTTCCTCCCCTGTCGGCATTGCAGCTTTGAAGAATTGGGATCCCAAGATATCGGGAACATGCCGGGATTCCCGAGATTGGGGCAGTCGTCTCCCAAGGCTTGCATAATTGGGATCCCGTTTCAAGCTTCGATTGCTGTCTTTGCCATTTTTTCGCTTGCTGCCTTGCACGCCCGAACATGGAGCATCCCGTGTCCTTTCGGCCTCGCCACCAAGGTTCTCGGCGGGTCGGTCAAACTCCGGCGGTGGGGGCGGCTTGCCCCGGGGTCATGCGCTTCGGCCATGCTTTCATCCGCGGACCCCTTCCCGCCGCCACGACCCGCGCCCCGGGTCCGTTGGCACGCCGCCAGAAGTGCCGGCGGGAGCCAGGCCGGAAGCGCCGGGACAAGGCGAGCCGCTTTCGGGTTCCCGCATGCGACCCGCCGGGCGGCATGGCATCCTTCGTCACGATCCTCCAGGTCCGGCACCTCCCCGGATCGGGCTGCGAAAGCCCTGGCTGCCCGGGCGTCGCAGCGGGACGCATTCATTGACCTTGGGATCCCAACAAGTGTCACCGCTTCCCTGGAGTCGCCTGCGGGGACGATCGCGAGCGGCGATCCGGTGCGCGCCGAAGACATGATGCGGGAACGCTCCCAGGCAACGATCGAGCATGTCCAGACGTTCGAAAGGCGTGGCAGGAGCGTGGCCGTCGCGGACCCCGTTGCGTTTTCCGCAGCCGGTCCCCGGCCTCCGGCAGCCTGATCGTTCAGTCTCCGGTGACGGGCTTTCGAACTGGCAGTATCCTGGGATCCTTGCCCTTGGCGTCCTCTTCGTTCCAGTAGCCGATCAGGACGCCGAGCTGCTCTTCCATGCCGGTCATCTTGACGTTGTGCTCTTCTGACCAGGTCTCCCGCTGCCTGTATTGAAGCGCCCAGTCCGCGAGATGACCGGCCATCACCCGGCGAATGCCGTCATGTTCGGGACTGCGACCAAGATCGACCAGTTCACCGCGATCGCTCTCCAAGTCGAACAGCACGGGCGGGTAACCGGGAGCATGCACGTATTTCCACCTTTCGGTTGCAACCATGTAAGCCCGGCAGTCCAGGGGCATCCTTCCCGTCTCGGGCCGGAACACCTGGCAGGAATAGTCGTATTCGCTGACGGCATAGCTGCGCCATTCAACATTTTCGCCCCGGATCTTCGGCATGAGCGAGCGACCGTCCAGGATGTTCCTGGCCACCTCGCCGCCCTGGTGCTCGATGAATGTCGGAAGAAGGTCGATCGCCTCGACAAGCGATGCATCAACCGTGCCGCGCGTCGCGTCGGCTGCCTCGTCCGGATCCGCGACTATCAGCGGTATCCTGACGGAAGGGTCGTGAAAGTAGTCCTTGTCACCCATCCAGTGGTCGCCCAGGTAGTCGCCGTGGTCGGAGGTGAAGACGATCATGGTATCGTCGAGCAATCCGCGCTTCTCCATGAAATCGAACAGGATCCCAAGCTGGTCATCGATTTGCGATATCAGCCCCATGTAGACCGGGATGACCGTCTCGCGCGCAACGTCCCTGCCAAATGTCTTCCCTGCGACCCGCGTCATGAAGAGCCTCATGAGGGGATTGGTGTCCACCAGCTCGTCTTCAGACCTTGTCGCGGGAACGACGTCGTCAACCGTGTACATGTCGTTGTAGGGTGCGGGCGCGACATAGGGCCAATGGGGCTTGATGTATGACAGATGAAGCAGCCACGGCGTCTTCCCGTCGTCTTCCGCAAGGAAATCCATTGCGCGCCTGGTCATGTACGGCGTCTCCGAGTCCTCCTCGGCGACCCTCGCAGGCAAGTCGACGCGGTCATTGAAGAAGCCGGAACGAACCCCCTCCTCCGTCTCGACGGCGTTCGCCGCCCAATGCCACGGGTTGTCGTCTTCCGTGTATCCCTTCGACTTCAGGTACCGGTTGTAGGCGACGTCCGGACGGACCATCGAATCCGGATGCACGCCATCGTCGCGTTCATGCACCTCGAATCCGGCCTGCGCATGGTGGATCCCGATGGCGCTGCCGGCGTCCACGCCAAGTCGCTCCATGCCTTCCCGGTCGGCAATCATGTGCGTCTTGCCCGCCAGAACGGTACGCATTCCCAGCGGATTCAGGTGGTGGCCGATGTTTCGTTCACCGATGCGAAGCGGTGCAAAGTTGGATGCGGACCCGTGTGACGACACGTAGCGGCCCGTATAGAAGCTCATGCGTGACGGGCCGCAGATCGGCGACTGGCAATAGGTGTTGGAAAACGTGACGCCGCGTGCGGCCAGTGCGTCGATGTTGGGGGTCCTGATGGTCGGGTGCCCGGTGCACCCAAGGTAGTCGAACCGAAGCTGATCGCTCATGATGAAGAGTATGTTCTTGCGCGACATGCGTGTGTCACCCCCCGAATTCCGCGCTGTATCGCACCCATGGGATCCTGAATCAACGTGTGAGCGGGGCACGAACGGGCCTGGGCCGCTCTCCTTGCATTCGGGATCCCAAACCGGTACCCCGTTTCGCACGATTGATGCGGTGAAATGTGGAGGAGCGCCGATGCACCCTGAACTGCAGGCCCACCCCGAATACTTCGCGAAGGACGTGGTCCGGATCGCGGACAACGTCTATCAGGCATTCGGATTTGCGGCGTCGAACGTGTACATGATCGTCGGGGAAGACGGGGTCGTGATCATTGACACGACCGAAACGACAACCGCCGCCGAAAACGTTCTGGCGGAGTTTCGCAAGATCACCGACCTGCCGGTCAAGACGATCATCCTGACTCACTCTCACCGCGACCACATCTCCGGCGCAAGCGTCTTCGCCGCCGGAGGAAGCCCGGAGATTCTTGCGAGCGACAGGTCGTCCGGAGACGCGCTGCTCGAAAAGACCATCCACCCGCGCGCCGTCAAGGCGCTGCAGGCGCGCACCAAGCGCCAGTTCGGCATCGGCCTGTCCTACCCGGACGAAATCATCGGCATCGGCGTCGGACCGGGCGACCGGCCGCTCAAGGGCATGGGCGCCGGCATCCTGCCCCCGACACGTCGCATAGGTGGGGAGGGCGAGAAAGTGTCAACCTGCGGCATCGAGCTTGAGCTTGCGATGGCGCCCGGAGAGACTCCCGATCACATGGTCGTCTGGTACGCCGACAGAAGGGTGCTGTTCTGCGGCGACAACTTCTATCGCGCGTTTCCGAACCTCTACGCCATCCGCGGGACCGAATACCGGGATTTCGACGCCTGGGCTGACACGCTGGACCAGTTGATGGCGTTCGAACCCGAGGTGCTCGCGCCCGGCCACACCAAGGCGGTGGCGGGAGCGGACACCGTCAGGGAAGTCCTGACCGACTACAGGAACGCGATTCGCCACGTCATCAAGGAAACCCGCGACGGCATGGATGCGGGCAAGACGATCGACGATCTGGCGCATGGCGTGAAACTGCCGCCGGAACTTGCCGAAAAGCCCCACCTACGCGAGTACTATGGGAGGGTCGACTTCGCCGTTCGCGCCTATTTCGTGGGGACCGTTGGATGGTTCGACGGCAACCCCACGTCGCTCAGCCCCCTCTCTCCGGCAGACGAGGCGCACCGCTTCATCGAACTTGCGGGCGGGCCGGAGGCCGTCATGGCGGCCGTCGAAAGGGCCCGGGCGGAAGAGGACTATCAATGGGCGTTGCAGTTGATCGACCGGTTGATCCATGCCGGCCAGGGCGGGGAAAGCGCCAAGGCGATCAAGGCTCTGCTTCTCAGGCTGCACGCGCGCGCCCAGGTCAACTGCCCGACGCGGCACTACTACATTCAGTCGGCGAAAGAGCTGGAGCAGGGCTAGGCCCGAGCCTTCGGCCGTGATCGCGGGGACCGGCGCTTCGACGGCAGCAACTTGAGGCGACGGGATCGGCCCGCCAGGAGAAAAGAGGGAATCATCCGCAGGCGGCCTTGCGCAAGCGGGGGTTTCGGGCACGGCTCCGCCGAGGCTGGTCCTGCGAGCGCCCGACGGCTGCGATGCGGCGGGGTCCGCCGTTACGGCGGACGCGTCGCCGCGGCCCGGCGCAGCGCGAGCGCCACGTGCCCGAAGAGCTCCTGGCGCGGATGGACCGAAGACAGGGACCGCCGGACCGGCGCACGCTGAGCCTGAGCTGGCAGGCCACCTTCAGCAGCCGCGCGCGGATCGTCCCGTGCTGCGCGCGCGACAGCGGGTTGAAGCCGCACAGGTTGAGCCCGGCAGTGGATGCGGAGCTTCTTCGACTGCGTCGACAGGGAGCCCTGCGAAATCACCGCAAAGGACGGGCGCGGCTGGGTGCTGGGACGGATCGAGAGCGGGTTGGCGCCGGGGTCGGTCAACAACGCGGCCGCGGCGCTGCGGCACGACTCGACGCGATTCATCCTGCATGTTCCGATCTCCTCATCCGCCGCCGCAATCGCCAAGCAGGCACCTCGACTGCCGGCCCGTTTCACTCCTCACGAAAGGCGTGGCGGACATAGTCGGTGAAAGGATCGAGCAGGAACGCCACCGGTGTGCGCATGCGGGTCTGGATGAAGGCCTCCACCGGCATGCCGGGAAGAACTCCGAACGTACGGGCTGCCGTTTCGGAATCTTCCGTCAGGGCGATCTCGGCGGTGTAGAACCGCGCACCGGTGCCTTCCTCGACCAGCGCATCGGCTGAAACCGTACGCACACGCCCAGTGAATTCCGGCGCGGTGCGGGCATTGAAGGAGGGAAACACCACCGTCACTTCTTGTCCGGGCTGGACCTCGTCGATCTGGCCGGCCTCAACGCGGACCCGCAGTACGAGCGGCACACCCTCCGGTACAATCGACGCCACTTCCGTGCCCGGCGCAATCACGCCGCCCACGGTGAACACCCGCAGGCCATGCACCACGCCCGCCATCGGTGCCCGCAACACCAGCCGGCCGAGACGGGTCTGCATGACCCGGAGCCTTCCCGCAAGTTCGGCCTCCCGCGGTTGCAATGTACGCATCTCGCTCTGTACCTGCTGGCGCCAGTCGGCGACAAGGCGTAGCCGCTCGATCTCGTAACCGGCGGCCGCGCTGCGTCCTCGCGCGATCTCCGCCTCCAGCTCCCCGATCTCACCCTCTAGCCGGGCTTCCTCCCGCAGCAGCCGCGAAACTTCTGGTTTCGTCGCCATTCCCTTCCCAAAAAGCTGCTCCTTGGCGCGGGCTTCTTCCTCGACCAACGCCAGCTGCCGCCGCGTGGCCTCTGCCTGCCGTCGCATTCCGTCCACCCAGGCTCCGGTTTGCTCCCGACGCTCCGCAAGCTGGGCCATCGTCTGCCGCAACACTTCGCGCCGGGTCAGGTACAGACGCCGCTCATCTGCCAGGATCGCGGCAACTACCGGATCCGCAGCTGCCGCAGAGGCGTCGCGAAAGACGATATCCCTCGTATCCCGCTCCTCCGCCGAGAGCCGGTCGACTCGAGCCCGAGTTACCTGGAGCTGGCGCGCCAGCAACGCTTCCTCGGCAGCGAGTTCCGAGCCATCGAGCTCCAGACTCGATTCCCCTGCCGCAACCCGTGCTCCGTCGCGCACGGGGATCGCCGCCACGATTCCTCCATCACGGTGCTGGATTGCCTGTAGCCGCGCCTCAACCTCGACGCTGCCCGCCGCGATCACCGCGCCGGCGATCTCCGCCATCGATGCCCAGGCGAGCGCCCCTCCGAACCCGACACCGAGCACTGCCAGACTCCAAAGTACCGCGCGCCGCACCGGCCATCCCCCGCGCACCGTCTCAGTTACCGTCTGCATCGCCCGCTGCATTGGAATCTGCCTTGCCTTCCCCAGCCCCCGCCAGCGCTCCGCGCTCGCCGACCGCCGCAAGTTGCGGACGTCTATAGCCCGGAATTCGCGGAAGGACCTTGTCGCTCGGGCCGAGCAGCTGCATGCGACCGCCCTCCAACACCAGGATTCGGGCGCATTCAGCCAGAACAGGGCGCCGGTGCGCCATCACCACCACGGTCCGGCCCGCCGCCTTGGCCTGCGAAATCGCCCGGTTGAGCGCCTCCGTGCCGGCGTCGTCGAGGCTCGCATCCGGCTCATCCAGTACCAGCAGCGCAGGATCGTCGTACAGCGCCCGCGCAAGACCGATGCGTTGGCGCTGTCCGCCGGAGACCCCGCCGCTTCCGCCCTCAAGCAACGTGTCGTAGGTGTCGGGCAGGGTCAGAATCATCTCATGCGCGCCCGCCGCCATGGCTGCCCGCACCACCGCTTCCTCCGAGGCGCCCTGATCGAAACGGGCGATGTTCTCCGCCACGCTGCCCGCGAACAGCACGACCTCCTGCGGCAGGTAGCCGAGATGGTTGCGATAGAACGCATCGCCATAGCTAGACAGTTCCGCGCCGCCGAAACGGATTTCGCCGTGGGCGGGGGGCCACAGCCCGGCCAACGCCTTCGCCAGGGTGGACTTGCCCGCGCCACTCGGCCCCACCACCGCCACCGCCTCGCCCGGATTCGCATCGAAGCTCACGCCCTGCAGCAGCGCGTGCCGCCGGTCCGGCGATGGCACTGCGAGGTCGCGCACCCTGAGTTCGGCCTCGGGCCGCGGCAGCGACATCGGGCGTGGCGGCAGGGGCGTCGTCGCCAGAAGCTGCGAGACCGAGAGCCAGCCTGCCCGTGCGCGCTGGATCAGGGCGGACTGGGCGATGGTCTGCTCCAATGGCTGCAGCGCACGGCCCAGCAGTATCGACGCCGCGATCATTGCCCCCGGTGTGAGTTCGCCATGCAGCACCAGCCATGCCCCGAGCGCCAGCATCCCCGATTGCAGCAGGAGCCGGAACGCCTTTGATGCCGACGTCAGCCCGCCGCCCGCGTCCGACGCCCGCATTCCGCGGTCGAGCGCCGCCTCTCTCACTGCCTTCCAGCGACCTCGCAACGGACCGCTCATGCCCAGGCTGCGCACCGTGTCCGCCTGCCGACGCATGTCCTCCGCGCGCCGTTCGGCATCGGCCGACAGGGCGGTGGCCAGCTCCTGCGGGGCCTTCGTCGCCCAGCGGTTGACCAGGGCGAGCACTAACAGCACAGAACCTCCGCCGACCGCGAGCCAGCCCAGCAACGGATGGAAAACGAAGATCACCGCCAGAAAGAACGGGGTCCATGGCAAGTCGAGGATCGCCCCCGGCGCGGGTGAAGCGAGGAACGTCCGCACGGTTTCGAGTTCGCCGAGTTCCCGGCCCGAACGCAAGCCGTGGCCGGGACCGCGCGCCGCCCGTTCGGACGCATCGAACACCCGCTCATCCAGCGCAGCTTGGATGCCCGCGCCCACCCGGGAGAGTATCCGACCCCGAAGGCCGTCGAGCAGGCCCTTCAACCCGTAGAGATAGACCACGATGGCGAGCAGCGCGACCAGCGTCGCCTCGGACCGGCTGGTCAGCACACGGTCGTAGATCTGCAGCATGAACAAGGGCCCGGTGAGCATCAGCAGGTTGACCGCCGCACTCAACGCGCCCACCGTGACCAG
>VXSG01000109.1 GCA_009838075.1 Boseongicola sp. SB0665_bin_10
CGAGATCCTCGATCGAGTAGATGTCGTGATGCGGCGGCGGCGAGATCAGGCCGACACCGGGAGTCGAATGCCGCACCTTGGCGATGACCGCGTCCACCTTGTGCCCCGGCAGCTGGCCGCCCTCTCCGGGCTTGGCGCCCTGGGCCATCTTGATCTGCATCATGTCGGAATTGACGAGATACTCGGTGGTCACGCCGAATCTGCCCGAGGCCACCTGCTTGATGGACGAGCGCATGGAATCGCCGTTGGGCATGGGCTGGAAGCGGTCCGGTTCCTCGCCGCCCTCGCCGGTGTTCGACTTGCCGCCGATCCTGTTCATGGCGACGGCCAGGGTTGCATGCGCCTCGCGCGAGATCGAACCGAAGGACATCGCGCCGGTCGAGAACCGCTTGACGATTTCGGATGCCGGCTCGACCTCGTCGAGGGGTGCCGGCGTCTCTGCCGGGATCAACTCGAACAGGCCCCGGACGGTCATCATCCGGTGATCCTGGTCGTTCACCTCCTTGGCGAAGTCGCGATACCTGTCCGGCAGTTCGCCGCGCACGGCGTGCTGCAGGCTGGTGACCGTGTCGGGCGTCCAGCAATGCTCCTCGCCACGCAGGCGGTAGGCGTATTCACCGCCCGGATCGAGCGCGTGGCGATAGACGGGCGCGTCGCCGTAGGCGAGCTGGTGGCGTTCGACGGTCTCCCGCGCGACCTCCGGCAGCCCGACCCCGCCGATGTTGCTCGCCGTGCCCGTGAAATACTGTTCGACAAAGGCCTCGTCGAGGCCAACCGCGTCGAAGATCTGCGCGCCGCAATAGGACTGGTAGGTCGAAATGCCCATCTTGGACATCACCTTCAGGATGCCCTTGTCGATCGCCTTGATGTAGCGCTTGAAGAGTTCGCGGTCGCTCAGTTCCTCGGGCAGCTCGTCCCGCAGCGCCGCGAGGGTCTCGAATGCCAGATAGGGGTTGACCGCCTCGGCGCCGAAGCCGGCCAGGGTGCAGAAGTGATGGACTTCGCGCGCCTCCCCGGTCTCGACGACGAGGCCGAGGAAGTTCCGAAGTCCCGTGCGCACCAGATGATGGTGGACCGCCGAGGTGCCCAGCAGCGCCGGGATTGCGATGCGATCGCGGTCGATCGCGCGATCGCTGAGCACAAGGATGTTGTAGCCTTCCTGACACGCCGTCTCCGCCTGGCTGCAGACCGAATCGAGCGCGGCACGCATGCCCTCGGCACCGTCCACCGCGGGATAGGTCAGGTCGAGGGTAATGGTCCTGAACGCGTTGTCCGCGATCTTGCCGATCGAGCGGACCTTTTCCAGGTCCTGGTTCGTCAGCACCGGTTGGCGGACCTCGAGACGCCTTTGCGGCGTCGTGTCGTTGATGCCGAGCAGGTTCGGCCGCGGGCCGATGAAGGACAGGAGCGACATCACCAGTTCCTCGCGGATCGGGTCGATCGGCGGATTGGTGACCTGGGCGAAGATCTGCTTGAAATAGGAATAGAGCAGCTTGGGTCGCGACGACAGCGCCGATATCGGCGTGTCGGTGCCCATGGAGCCGACGGCTTCCTGTCCGGTGAGGGCCATCGGGGACATCAGGAACTTGAGGTCTTCCTGGGTGTAGCCAAAGGCCTGCTGGCGATCGAGAAGCGTCCGGCGGTCGGGCTGCACGGCCGCGACGTCGGTCGCAGGCAGGTCCTCCAGCACGATCTGGGTGCGGTCGAGCCATTCCTGATAGGGCTGGGCCGCGGACAGGTGCGCCTTGATGTCGTCATCGTCGACGATGCAGCCCTGTTCGAGGTCGATCAGCAGCATCTTGCCCGGCTGCAGGCGCCATTTCTTGACAATGCGGCTTTCGTCGATCGGAAGGACGCCGACTTCCGAACTCATCACGACCAGGTCGTCGTCGGTGATGACGTAGCGCGCGGGCCGCAGCCCGTTGCGGTCCAGGGTTGCGCCGATCTGGCGACCGTCGGTAAACGCCACGGCGGCGGGACCGTCCCACGGCTCCATCAGCGCTGCATGGTACTCGTAGAACGCGCGTCGGCGTTCGTCCATCAGCGGATTGCCGGTCCAGGCCTCCGGAATCAGCATCATCATCGCGTGGGCCAGCGAATATCCCGACCGTACCAGCAATTCCAGGGCGTTGTCGAAGCTCGCCGAATCCGACTGGCCTTCGGTGATCAGGGGCCAAAGCTTGTCGAGATCGTCGCCCAGAAGTTCCGACTTCATGAGATGCCGGCGCGCCGCCATCCAGTTGATGTTGCCGCGCAGCGTGTTGATCTCGCCGTTGTGGCAGATCATCCGGTAGGGATGGGCCAGCCGCCACGACGGGAACGTGTTGGTCGAAAAGCGCTGGTGAACCAGGGCGAGGGCGGAAACCATGCTGTCGTCCCGGAGGTCAAGATAGTACTCGCCGACCTGATGCGCCAGCAGCATCCCCTTGTAGATGACCGTGCGCGACGAGAGGGACGCAATGTAGAAGTCGTCACAAGCCTCGCCCAGTGCGTCGACCCGGTGTTCCACCTGCTTGCGAATGACGAACAGCTTGCGCTCGAACGCATCCTGGTCTGCACAGCCGTCGCCGCGGCCGATCAAGACCTGGCAGACGAAGGGTTCGGTCGGCACGACGCTTTCGCCCAGCCCCGAATTGTCGACCGGCACGTCGCGCCAGCCGATCACATGCTGACCTTCCGTCTCGACCAGTTGCTCGACGACGCGGATGCAGTCGGACCGTGGCTTCTCGGCCCGCGGCAGGAACAGCATTCCGACGGCGTAGTCGCCTGGTGGCGGAATGCTGAGTCCGATGTCGCCGCATACGGCGCGCAGGTGGGCATCCGGCGTCTGGATGAGGATGCCCGCCCCGTCGCCGGCCAGCGGGTCGGCGCCCACAGCGCCGCGATGGGTGAGATTCTTGAGAATCTGCAAGCCCTGATCGATGATCCCGTGGCTCTTGCGGTTCCCGATGTTCGCCACGAATCCGATCCCGCACGCGTCGTGTTCGTTGCGCGGGTCGTAGAGCCCCTGTCGCCGGGGCAATCCCTTGTGCCTGTGCCGAGCAGGTTCGGTCATGTGCGCCCACATTCTCCCAAATTCTAGGCGGGACCGGGAATGCCTGGTCCGAGCATTGTCAAGGCGTGCGGCACTAGACAGTTCACATGGTACCACCACCGGCCAACTCCCGATATTACTTGCAACTTTCAGGGAGAGTCAAACCGGTACACCGTCTGCCGCCGGCCGGAGGGGTACAGGGATCCGTGCAATCAAGTCTGCTGCACGGGTTCCCGAGAGCGCCGGCGCCTGCGGCGACTTGCGGGAGAGTTTGCGCTCCTGCTTCCACCCGCGTTGAAGCTGACATCCGGAAGATCCGGCAGGTGCGGAAACAGGTCCGAGGCATGCGGTATCGCGTTCGCCGCCACGAAATGTTCCTGGAATCTCGGCTCGATTGCCGTTTCGACCTTTTGGACGCGAAGCACCTCAGATTCGATCTTGGCGCGTGCCGAGATGTCACAAAGCGCGATCCGTGCACCCGTTCCCGCAGCATTGCCGGCCGACGTCACCTTGTCGGGATCGCAATCGGGAATCATGCCGAGGACCATGGCGTGCCTTGGCGAGATATGCGACCCGAACGCGCCCGCGAGCGCGATGCGGTCCACGCTTTCGACCTGGAGTTCGTCCATCAGAAGGCGTGCGCCGGCGTATAGCGCGGACTTCGCCAGCTGGATGGCGCGGATGTCGCCCTGGGTGACGGTGATGAGGGGGTCGCCGTCGTCTCGCGTTTCCCAGATGACGTATGCATGCGTGCGGCCGTCGGGAATGCAGAGATCCGAGCCGGTCTGCTCGGCCGAGCCTATCAGCCCCGAGGCATCCAGCAATCCTGCCATGCGCATTTCGGCGACGGCTTCTATGATCCCCGACCCGCAGATGCCGGTGACGCCTGTCACGGCAGTCGCCTCGGCAAAGCCGGCGTCGTTCGACCAGAGATCCGAGCCGATCACCTGGAACCGTGGCCTTTTCGTCTTCGGGTCGATCTCGACGCGCTCGATTGCGCCGGGGGCTGCGCGTTGCCCGGAGGAAATCTGCGCGCCCTCGAACGCCGGACCGGTGGGCGACGAGCATGCAAGAACCCGATCCCTGTTTCCCAGCAGTATCTCGGCATTCGTGCCGACGTCGCAAATGAGGACAAGGTCTTCCGACTTGTAGGGCTCCTCCGAAAGGGCGACGGCCGCGCAGTCCGCCCCGACATGTCCGGCGATGCAGGGCAGGACGTATGCATTGGCCGAGGGGTTTATGGATGTCAGGCCGATGTTGGCGGCATGCGTGTTCACGGCGCCTGACGTGGCGAGGGCAAAGGGCGCCTGGCCGAGCTCCACCGGATCGATGCCCAGGAGAAGGTGGTGCATCACGGGATTGCAGACGACCGCGGCCTCCACGATCTGGCGCAGCGGCGCGTCCGCCTCGCCGGACAGTTCGATCGCGAGCTCGCCGACGGCCTCGCGCACCGCCCTGGTCATTTCGACGTCGCCGCCCGGATTCATCATCGCGTACGAGACGCGGCTCATCAGGTCCTCGCCGAATCGGATCTGGGGGTTCATCACGCCGGACGATGCAAGGACCAGGCCGTCGCGAAGGTCGCAGAGATGTGCGGAGATCGTCGTGGAGCCGAGGTCGATCGCAAGCCCATAGAGTCGTCCCTCGAAGAACCCGGGCCATATGTCGAGCAGCATCGGGGCACCGCCGCGATGATCGCGCCAGACCGCGACGGTGACCTTCCAGCCGCCGTCGCGAAGCGCAGGCTGCAGCGCCGCCAGGAATGCCGGACTCGCCTCGGCATCCGAGATGTCCCAGTCGCGCTTGAGCGCTTCGCAGAGCCGTTGCAGGTCACCCGTGGGTTCGTGCATGTCGGGCTCGCGCACTTCGACGTAACGGAGCTGCGTCGCCGGATCCATCGTGATTTGGCGTCGGGTTGCGGCTTTCCGGACGACCTGCCTGTGGACCTGGCTCCCCGGAGGCACGTCGATGACCACGTCGCCAAGAATGCGCGCCTGGCAGCCGAGGCGACGACCTTCCTTCAGCCCTCGTTTCTCGTCATACCTTGCCTCGACCGCGTTCCATTCGGACAGCGCGCTCTCGGCGACCGTGACACCGTGCTTGGGGAATGTCCCGAAGCCCGGCGTGACCTGGCACTTGGAACAGATCCCGCGTCCGCCGCAGACGGAATCAAGGTCGACCCCGAGTTGCCGCGCCGCGGTCAGAACCGGAGTTCCCACCGGAATGTTCCCGCGCTTGCCCGAAGGCGTGAAAATCACGAGTGCGGTCTTGTCGCCCATTGAGGTTCCCGTCCTGCCCCGGGCAGCATAGCAATATGAATCGCGAGAGAAAGCCAAGCCGTCACGCGCGTGCCTGGCGGCCTGCGCGAAGCCCCGGCCTTCCTGATCATGTTGTCGCGCCCGGGAAGCGGAGTCGTCGACAACAGCCTGCATTCCGGTCCGGGAATGGCGACATCAGGCTCTCCGGCGGCGGCGCCCCTCGCGCCGGCCACGGCCGTTCTCCCCGCTTCCGGCGGGCTTGTTCATCCTGATCCAGTTGCTGCCCGAAGGATCGTTGTTGTTCAGGAAGTCGGCCGCCCGGATGGACAGGATTTCCTCCGATGCGACCCCGGTCTTCGGGGAGAGACCGAGCAGCGGTGCCAGCCGAGCGGCACTGGTCCCTTCCGGAACGGCGATTCCCAGATCCGCAAGCCTTGCGACTCGCTCTTGAACCAGGTCCTCCGAAGGCTCCATCCCCAGAAGAGGGCGCAAGGCGTGCAGGTCCACCTCCCCTGGCGCCGTGACACCCAAAGTCTTCAAGGCGTCAAGGCGCTCGCTGACAGCCTTGAGCGTGCGTGGCATTGCGACCGGGTTCATGATCGCGCTGGTCATGCCGTGCGAGGCAGCCATTGCCAGGAACGCATTGTTGATGCCGTGCCGGTTCGGAAGTCCGAAAGAGACGTTCGACGCGCCGCAGGTGGTGTTGACGCCCAGTTCCAGGCGCAGGCGTCGCACGAGCGCAAAGACCTGCTTGCCCGCGGTTCCCATTGCGCCGATCGGCATCACGAGCGGGTCGACCACGATGTCCTCCGCCGGGATGCCGAAATCGGCCGCGCGTTCGACGATCTTCCTTGCAACCTCGAACCGCACGTCCGGATCCTCGGAAATCCCCGTGTCGTCATTCGAGATGGCGACGACCGGAACGTTGTATTTCTTGACCAGCGGCAGGACCAGTTCCAGTCGCTCCTCCTCTCCGGTCACGGAGTTCAGCAACGGACGCCCCTCGGCGGTCTCGAGGCCCGCCTCCAGTGCGCCGGGCACGGAACTGTCGATGCACAGGGGAACTTCGACCAGGTCCTGCACGAGCCGGACCATCTTCTGCATCAGCGGCGGTTCGGTTTCGTTCGGATTCGGATTCGAGTTGTAGACGACACCTGCATTCACATCGAGGACCTGCGCACCGCAGGCGACCTGTTCGATCGCATCCTTCTCGACCGTCGAGAAGTCGCCGGCTTCCAGTTTGGCGGCGAGAATCTTGCGCCCGGTCGGGTTGATGCGTTCGCCAATCACGCAGAAGGGTTCATCAAACCCGATGACGACGGTCTTGGACTTCGATTCGAGAACGGTACGTGCCATGGACCTGTCTTTCCGGAACTGCAATTTCGTCAGGCGGTCAGGACCGCCGGCTCGGTCGTGCCGCGCGTCCGTGCCCACGCGGCGGCGGTCGTGATGCCGCCCAGCGGAAAGAGGTGCAAGCAGGTAATTGCGGAATCCGGTGTATTCGCCTTGTGCCGGGCGAGCACCCTTACCACTTCATCCGGCTCGAAGGGCAGGAGCAGCTTGCCGACGTCGATCGCGCGTCGCTGGAGCACCTTGAGAGACGGTCCGACCCCGCAGGCGATTGCGAACTTGATGAGCGTCTGCAGTCGTGCAGGTCCGGCGATGCCGACATGGACCGGCAGGCCGATGCCCGCGTCCCGAAGGCCGTTCGCCCATTCGATGATCGGCCCGGCCTCGAAGGCGAACTGCGTCACCAAGGCCATTTCCGCGTCCGTGCGTTCGTTGAATGCGGACTTCCAGCGCATGGCGGCATCGACGTTTCCGGTGCCGCCGTCAGGGTCGATGTCCCGGTTGCCTTCAGGGTGGCCGGCGACATGCAGATGCTTGAAGCCGGCCCGGTCGAAGGCCCCGGACTCCAGGAGCTGCATCGAGCTGTCGAATTCTCCGGCGGGGGACGCAACGCCACCGGCAAGGACCAGGGCATCCTCCACTCCGGCCTCGCCCTGGTAGCGGGCGACCCATTCGTCGAGCATCGCCTCGTCCTTGATGATCCGCGCCGGAAAGTGCGGCATGACGCGGAAGCCGTCGGAAGAAAGGCGTCTTGCGGTCGCCACCATTTCCTCGATTGAAGTGCCCTCGATATGCGCAATGTAGACGCGGGTGCCGATCGGCAGGATCGCCCGGAAATCGTCGACTTTCGCCGCCGTGCGGGGCATGACCTCGATCGAAAAGCCGTCCAGGAAATCCGAGACCTGCGGGTCGGCCGGCTCGGCACGATCGGATCTGGAGCGAAATTTCGCCAATGCCATCACGTGCCCTCCGGGATCGAAGGCGCTCGGGCCCATCCGTCATTGTCTATCAGGTCCGCCAGTCGCTCGCGATCATACTCGCGTTCGATGCGCGCCGCCTCGGCCCTTGCGATCTCTTCGGCCGCACCGTCGCGGTCGCCCTTGATGACCTTGCGCCACTCGGACAGGTACGCGTCGCTGTCCCGTGCCCCGACTTTCATCGCGGCGCGGTCGATCGCCTGTTCGAAGCGCTCGGGCAGGGCAACCTTGGCCCCGCGCCGGCCCTTTCCGACGATGACCTGCGCGGGCATGTCCCGCCAGCAGACGATGGTGATCTCGGCCATGCGGCAATCCTTGTTCCGCGCGTCTCTTACCGCCGCTTCGTTGCGTCCACAGGGCGAATATCGACTTCTTTCGAAGGCTTCGCGACCTCTTTCATCGTGGGCGGCCAATGGGCCGGCGGTCATCCATGGATGCAGGGGCCAATGCTTGCCAAGACCGGTGCGCAGCTATAGTGTGCGCGAATTCGGGCGGGGCGCACATTGCGCCTCGAATCAATGACAAGGACACATCCAATGATCGTCACGCCAGCCTTTGCCCAGGCCGCCGGTGGAGGCGGAAACGCGCTCCTGATGCAGTTGCCTTTCTTCATTCTCATCTTCGCAATCTTCTACCTGCTGCTGATCCGCCCGCAAAGAAAGAAGATGAAGGAACATCAGGCCATGGTCGAGGCGCTGCGCCGGGGCGACCAGGTCATCACCCAGGGCGGTGTCGTCGGCAAGGTGACCAAGGTCCGCGAGGACGGTGAAGTCGAGATCGAAATTGCCGACGGCGTGAACGTTCGCGTGATCAAGAACACGATCCAGACCGTTTTGTCAAAGACGGAACCGGCGAACTAGAGGCCCAGATGCTGCAAATCGCGCTCTGGAAGCGGGTCCTGATTCTTGCGGTTTGCGTGTCGGGCCTGCTGTTTTCCTTCCCGAACGGGTTCTACTCCCGCGTCGAGACCCATAACGATGCCGTTGCCGCCATCCAGGCATTCGGCTCGACTTCCGAGCGCGAGGCGGAGGCGGCCATCTGGCCCTCGTTCCTGCCCTCGACGCTGATCAATCTGGGCCTTGACCTGAGAGGCGGCGCGCACCTGCTGGCCGAAGTGTATGTCGAGGACGTCTATGCCGATCGCATGGACATCTATTGGCCGGAGGTCCGGCGGGCCCTGGTTGAACTGCGCGATCAGGTCGGATTCGTGGAGCGCGTGGACTCGGCGCCACGCGGCACCCTGCAGGTTCGCGTTCAGCGTGCCGAGGCGCTTGAGGCGGCGCTTCAGGCGGTGCGTGACCTGGCGCAGCCCGTCGTGAGCCTGACCGCGGGGGTCGGCGCGACCGACATCGTCGTGTCGGGGCAGGATGACGTCATTGCCGTTGAGCTTTCGCCGGAGGAAAGGGCGGCAACTGACAACAGGACCGTGCAGCAGGCACTCGAGATCATTCGTCGGCGGATCGACGAAGTTGGCACGCGGGAGCCGTCGATCCAGAGGCAGGGCGAGAATCGGATCCTGATCCAGGTGCCGGGCGTCGGGTCGGCGGCCGAGCTCAAGGCCCTGATCGGCACGACGGCGCGCCTGACATTCCATCCGGTGGTCAGTTCCACGACCGATCCCGACGCAAGGGCGGGGCCCGGGAACATCCTGGTGCCGCACCTGGACCGCGAAGGGGAGTTCTACATCGTTGAGCGCGCAGCCGTTCTGTCGGGCGAAGACCTGGTGGACGCGCAGCCGGCTTTCGACCAGAACGGGCTGCCGTCGGTCACCTTCCGGTTCAATCCCGCAGGTGCACGGATTTTCGGCCAGTACACGAGCGACAACGTCGGCGCACTGTTCGCCACGGTTCTCGACGGGGAGGTCATCACGGCACCGCAGATCCGCGAACCGATAACTGGCGGGTCGGGACAGATCACCGGGAACTTCACGGTCGAAAGCTCGACCGAGCTTGCCATACTCCTGCGTGCCGGCGCGCTTCCCGCCGAACTGACATTCCTCGAAGAGCGGACGGTCAGTCCCGGGTTGGGCCAGGACAGCATCGATGCAGGACGCATCGCCTGCATCGTGGCATTTGCCGCCGTGATCGTCTTCATGGCCCTTTCCTATGGCCTGTTCGGCGTCTTCGCGGACGTGGCGCTCATCCTGAATGTCGCCTTGCTTCTGGGAATCCTGTCAGTGTTCGGGGCGACTCTCACGCTCCCGGGCATTGCCGGGATCGTGCTCACGATCGGCATGGCGGTTGACGCAAACGTTCTGGTCTTTGAACGCATTCGGGAGGAGCTCAAGACCGCGAAGGGGCCGAGCCGCGCCATCGAGCTTGGCTACCAGCGGGCGCTGTCCGCCATCATTGACGCCAATGTCACGACAGGAATGACGGCGGTGATCCTCTTCGCGCTTGGTTCGGGACCGGTCAAGGGCTTCGCAGTCACACTGATGTGCGGCATCGTCACGTCCGTCTTCACGGCGATCTTCGTGACACGTCTCCTGATCGTGATGTGGTTCGAGCGGCGGCGTCCGCGGACCATCGAGGTATGATGCCATGCGCCTGAAACTTGTCCCCAAGGAAACGAACTTTGACTTCTTCCGCTATCGAACCGTCACTATGGGCGCCTCGATCGCGGCGGTCGTCGCATCGATCGTTCTTTGGCTGGTGGTGGGCCTCAACTTCGGCATTGATTTCCGTGGCGGCACGACCATCAGGACCGAGGCGGTTCAGCAGGTCGACGTCGGCGCCTACCGGCAGGCGGTTTCGGCCCTGGATCTCGGCGAGGTTTCCGTCATCGAGGTCTTTGATCCGAATTTCCGCGAAGACCAGAACGTCACCCTGATTCGCATCCAGGCCCAGGAGGGGCAGGAGAGCGTAACGGGCGCCATCATCACCGACGTCGAGGCGGCACTGAAGGAAGTGGACCCTTCCATCGAGTTCACGTCCGTCGATTCCGTGGGACCCAAGGTTTCGGGCGAACTCGTCCAGACGGCAATTCTGGCCGTCGCCTCTGCGCTGGCCGCGATTCTGATCTACATCTGGCTCCGGTTCGAATGGCAGTTCTCGGTCGGGGCCGTCGCGGCGCTGTTCCACGACGTGATTCTGACCATAGGCATTTTCAGCCTTCTGCAGATCCGCTTCGATTTGTCGACCATCGCTGCGCTTCTGACCATCGTGGGATACTCGATCAACGACACGGTGGTGATCTTCGACAGGCTGCGCGAGAACCTGCGGAAGTACAAGGCGACGCCGCTGAAGGACGTCATGAACACGTCGGTCAACGAGACGTTGAGCCGTACGTTGATGACCAGCGGGACGACGTTGCTGGCGCTGGTTGCGTTGCTCGCCTTCGGCGGGGACGTTATCAGGGGCTTCGTGTTCGCGATCACCTGGGGCGTGATCGTCGGCACCTATTCCTCGGTCTACGTGGCCAAGAACGTTGTCCTGATGCTGGGCGTGAAGCGTGACTGGTCAAAGCCGTCCGATGGCGGCGGCGCGGGCACCCAGTTCGCAAGCGTGGATGCTTGAGCCTTTCGCGATTGCCGCCCAGACGGACGGGTTGTGGCTTCTGGGCCTGGGCGCGATCCTGGCAGGCATCGTAAGGGGTTTCACCGGCTTCGGCACCGCGATGGTCTACCTCCCTGTTGCGGCGCAGGTGCTTGACCCGTTCGAGGCGCTCACTTCAATGATCGTGATGGACCTCGTGGCACCGCTCATACATGTGCCGCGCGCCCTCAGGGACGGGCATCCGCCGGATGTCCTGCGCCTGGCATGCGGGGCGTTGATTGCCTTGCCCCTTGGCGTGCTTGTCCTCGCCATGGTCGAGCCCGAAGTGTTTCGCTGGGGCGTTTCGGTCGTGGCCCTGGGCCTTCTTGTCCTCTTGCTTGCCGGTGTAAGGTACAGGGGGAAACCGACGTCGGCCATGATCTACGGCACCGGACTGATCGGCGGGTTCACCGGCGGATCCGTCGGGCTGCCGGGGCCGCCGGTGATCATCCTGTACATGGCCTCGACGCTGCCGGCGGCGGCGGTGCGCGCAAACAGCACGCTGTACCTGATACTGGCCGAACTGGCCTTGCTGGCCGTATTCCAATGGAACGGATATCTTTCGGTTCCGGCACTTGCCCTCGGAGGGATCCTGATCTTGCCCTATGTCCTCGGCAACTGGAGCGGAGCGATGCTGTTTCAGCCGAACGCCGAGCGCGTGTACCGGAACATCGCCTACCTGGTCATCGCGGGCTCGGCGATCTTGGGCCTGCCGGTATGGGACTGAGGAGAGACCTTTGCGCATCACCGAAATCGCCTACACGGAAGCGCTGCCGATCGACGGGTACGGACCGGGGTTCTTTCGCATCGGCGGCGAGGTCCATGACGCGCCGTTGGCGATCCTGCCGTCGGGCATAACGGCGTGGGGCGGCCTGGAAGATTGCGACTCGCTCCTTGGCGCGGCCGGCCAGATCGATGTCCTCCTGGTCGGCACGGGGCCGGAACTGGTCAGGCTTCCGGAAGAGTTCGGCGACCGGCTGGCGGCGCGGGGCATCGGCGCCGAAGCGATGGCATCTCCCCAGGCGTGCCGAACCTACAACGTCCTCCTGGGCGAGGGTCGACGTGTCGGCCTGGCGCTTCTTTCGGTATGAGTGCCTGCATGGAACCGCCGGATACGCGTCAATTGCAGGCTCATCTGCCCGCCGTTGTTCACGTGTGGCAGATTTCGCAGGGAACCGGCCTTCGTTCAGGCTCGGGTGCCAATCGGTCGCAGGTCGCATGACCGCCCCGTTGCTGGCCCTGACCGGTCTTCATTGCAGCCGGGGGGGCGTCCCCGTCCTGGAAGACGTCTCGCTCACGTTGCATCCGGGCGAGGCGGTCGTGGTCAGGGGGCCGAACGGGTCAGGCAAGACGACACTTCTCAGGACCGTTGCCGGATTGCAGCCGGTAACAAGAGGCGCGATGGCTCGCGACGGGGATTCGATTGCCTATGTGCCTCATGCCAACGGCGTCAAGGGCACGTTGAGCGTGGCCGAGAACCTTGCTTTCTGGGCCGGGCTTCATGGCGTTGACGGCGTGGACGCTGCGCTCGATGCGCTTGCCTTGGGCGCAGCGCGAAACAGGCGCGCCCAGACATTGTCTGCCGGACAGAAGCGTCGGCTTGCATTGGCACGGCTCCTCGTGACCGGTCGGCCGCTCTGGTTGCTGGACGAGCCCACGGACTCGCTGGACGAGGCGTCCGTGCGGCTCTTTGCGGATCTGGTGCGGACGCATCTCGCATCCGGTGGCGCGGCTCTCATCGCGAGCCATGTTGATCCGGGCCTGGACGCGCGCGTGCTGGACATCGCTGCTCTCAAGCCGACGGGCCCGGATGCTCGATTCGCTGACGAGGCGTTCCTGTGATCCGCCTTGTGCTGAGGGACTTGCGGCTGGCCGTTCGGGCCGGCGGCGGCTTCGGGCTGGCGCTGGCCTTCTTCCTGATCGCTTGCGTGTTGGTGCCCTTCAGCGTCGGGCCCGAATCCGGACGCCTCGCATCCATTGCCCCCGGCATGCTCTGGGTCGGCGCGCTGCTTGCCTGCCTTCTTTCGCTTGACCGGATCTTCGCGACGGATTTCGAGGACGGCTCGCTCGAGCTTCTCGCAACCGCACCGCTTCCGCTTGAAGCTCTGGCACTGTCCAAGTCCGCAGCCCACTGGCTGACGACCGGGTTGCCGCTGTCCCTCGCAGCCCCGGTCCTGGCCCTCCTGCTAAACCTGCCGTCTGCCGCGTATGGCTCATTGGTCCTGAGCCTGCTGATCGGCACGCCGGCGCTTTCGATGATCGGCACCTTTGGCGCGTCATTGACGGTCGGGCTGAAGCGCGGCGGGCTTCTTCTGTCCCTGCTTGTGCTGCCGCTCTACGTGCCGACCCTCATCTTCGGGTCCGAGGCCGTCAGCCGGGCTGCAGCGGGCCAGGGAATTGCCACGCCGCTGCTCCTTCTGGCGCTGATCACGCTTGGCAGCCTTGCCGTCCTGCCATTTGCATGCGCCGTGGCCCTGCGCGGCAACCTGCGCTGATCAGGACGCGACAGGGCGAGGATGACCGCGCACGCCATGCATGCCACGACGGCGCATCATGATGCAAAGGTCGCGTGGCCGCGCCGGGCCATGCAGCGCTCGGTTGTGGAGTTCTCAGGCCCGGGCGTCGCCCACCAGTTTCCAGAGGCCCGGAATGACGAGAGCGGCAAGCACGAGCTTCAACCCGTCACCGATCAGGAACGGCCAGAGACCCCATGCCAGGATCGGCTTGTCCCAGCCCAGGACATGGCCGAGCCACAGCAGGCCCGGGACGTAGATGATCGCGTTGCCGATCAACAGCGCAACGGCCATCCACTTGATGTCCCTGTCCCATCCCTTGCGGGCAAACCAGCCAAGCGCCGTTGCGGCAAGGACGTATCCGACAAGATAGCCGCCCGTGGTGCCCATCATGTAGGTCAGGCCGCTTGATTCGGCCGAACTGTTGGCGAAGACGTCAAACCCGAATGCGCCAACGACCAGGTAGGCCAGGATGGTGGACAGCCCCAGGGCCGGGCCGTAGGCCGTTCCGATTGCCAGGATTGCAAAGGTGCCCATTGTGATCGGGACCGGCCACATCGGAACCTTGAGCTTTGCTGCAATTGTCAGGGCAAGAACGCCTGCGACAACGAGAGCGAGACGCTTGATCCAGATTCCTGCTTCGGTCGTTTCCCAAAACCTGTCCGCGAGAACCGGACGGTCGGCGAGCATTGTCATGGGCCTGTTCCTTTCTTCAGGATTCCGTTGGCGGGCGCATATCATGTGACGCCTTGATCGCGCAAGGCGGCGCAACGCGAACAGGCGGCGCGGCAGCGCACAAAGGGACGGAATCCCGGCCAGCGAGCCAATGGGCACGCACATGCCGACAGCGGCACGGCAGTTCTTGCTTGCTGCCTGACGGAATGCTTCGCGCGCAGGCGCGAAATGGCGCGCCCGTTGCGAAATTGCGGTGCGGACATCGACCTGGCCTCCGTCACGATCGACCGCCGCAATGTCATGCATCCGCGCTTCTGGACTCGATTTTTGTCACGGGCTTCAAACGGGCGTGTAGGTGGAGTTCATGATGTAGTTCTTGTGCGGTCCGGTCACGGTCCAGGCGCTTCTCCAGATCGGCCAGCGGCAAAAGTCGTAGGCGACATGGTATCGGTCCGGCGGGCAATCGTGGACCGCCTCGGGGTCGGCGACTCCCGTCGGGATTTCGTGAAATGGTCGCATGTCGGCGAAATGAACCCTCAGCAAGGGTCCGTCCTGCGTCCAGACGAGGCGCTGGCGGGCCTCCAGGGCCAGGTCGTCGAGCTGGAGCAGGCCGGACTCTTCCTGGATCAATCGCGGGCCCGAGCGAGTGAACGCGGCATTGCCGGCAAGAGAGTTCTCGCGGCCGTCGGCATGCCGGATCTTGCGCACCAGCGACCATTGTCCGACGAGAGACCAAAGCGAAACGAACTCGGTCGACCTTGTGTCAGAAGGCAATGCCATCGGTCCTCCCTGTCCCTGGCGAAGTGTCCGTTAGGATCCTCGCCTGGACAACCCATACAACCCATACACCAGTTTCACATCCTGGCGGGACTCGTAATTGCGGACATGATGCTGCACTGCCGCACTGCCAACCTGGACGGGCATTTGTTGCAGCCGTGACGGAATCGGCGGAAACGTTCCCAGCAGCAGCGCCTGCATTCAAGAGACAGGGCGTCGGTGCACGGCAAGACGCCGATGGCACGGCGTTGCCAGAGCAGGGACCGTGCGCAGGCGACGCCCCCCTGCCTGGTACAGGTCAGCGCTGACGCGACGATCAATCTCGCGTGATTGGGGCTGTCATGTCCCGGGAGCGGATGCCACGTTCAGCCAGGGATTGGGGAAACATGTCGGGAATGGGGAGACCGTCCATGCAAAACATCCGCTTGTTCTGCGTCTTGGTGCTGGCTCTCGGGCTGGGCACGGTCGGGCCTGGCCCGTTCGGCAACGGTTCGGCGAGTGCAGATCCCGCGTTTTGGAAGCACGAGTGGCCGAACACGGACTTCGAGGTCACGAGCATCGAGAACTGGCGGGAGATCATGTCGGGGGGACCGCCAAGGGACGGAATTCCCGCGCTCAGCGCGCCCGGGTTCATTGCGGTATCCGAAGAGGACAGGATCGGGGACCGGGAACCGGTGATCACGGTCGAGATCGACGGTTCCGTGCCGCGTGCCTATCCCATACGCTACCTGACGTGGCACGAGATCGTGAACGACATGGTCGGCGACGTGCCGGTGGCGGTGACGTTCTGCCCGCTCTGCAATTCGGGGCTGACCTTTGACAGGCGCGTTGATGGGCAGGTCCTGACGTTCGGGGTATCGGGCAAGCTCAGGAATTCCGACATGGTGATGTTCGACCGCGAGACGGAAAGCTGGTGGCAGCAGGCCATTGGCACGGGCATCGTGGGCGAATTGACCGGTGCCGAACTTGTGTCGTTGCCGTCATGGATGGAAAGCTGGGCGGAGTTCAAGGCCCGGAATCCGGACGGCTTGGTCATGGACCAGCCCAAGTGGCCCCGGATGTACGGGCGAAATCCGTACGTGTCATACGATTCTTCGCCGCGTCCGTTTCTCTACGGCGGCGAACTCCCGCCCCACGGCATTCCGGCGCTGGCTCGTGTGGTCCGTGTCGGCGATCAGGCATGGCCGGTGAGCCGACTGCGCGAGGAAGGACAAGTGACCGAAGCAGGTGTGACGATTTCGTGGACGAGCGGACAGGCCTCGGCACTGGATTCGAGCGATATCGGAGCGGGAAAGGACGTTGGCACGATTCGCGTGCGTGATGCGCAGGCACGGGACGTGCCGCATGACGTCATGTTCGCGTTCGCCTTCCACGCGTTCTGGCCAGACGGGAAATGGATGCTGGGCGGCTGAACCGTGATGGCGCGTGGCTGCGCGTGATTGCGTCCCGCCCGAATCCCTGACGTCGCGGCGGCTCCAAGGTCCGCCGCGAACGGGACCTGCTTCAGTGTCCGGAGATCAGTCCGGTCCTCGCAGCTGCCGGTGCCAAGGAATTGCGAGGGAAGGGGACATCACGCATGGAAGTCGACGGGCGCGCCGCGACAATCGCAAGAAGCGTGCAGCACCGTTGGCCGAGGCACGTCACGAGAAATCCAGCCACATGCCGGTCGCGGCCATGAAACTCGTCCCGGCACGTGGCGGAGCGTGCGTCAATTCGCGCGCTGCTTTGCACGCATGATCGCAGGATTCAGGCACAAGGGGCCGACTCACCGAAAGCGACATGGCCGACAACCTCCGTGACCGCATCCGTGTCAACCTGGCGGCTCTGGACGAGGCGCAGAGCCATGCACACATGCCCCGCCTTTCCGTGGCGCTCTTCCGCGCCAACTGCGACAAACTGGCTCTCCACGGTTTTTTGCTCGCAAAATCGTGCCTGATGGCGTATGATCGAGGGGTTATGAGTTTTACTGAAACGATTTCATCCGCCAGCGATTGTCTAGGCTGGAAGCGTTTGTCCAAGCCGGAAGGGCGGGTCTCCCGGCGACCTTCGAAACGGCATTGCGCGGCCCGTGCCGCGCCGGAACGGCACGCATTGCGGAAAACGACACGAAGCGTCCGGGTGCGTCGCATATGCACCGCGTGGGGCGTCGGCCACCCCGACGAGCCGTGAATTCAGTCGTCAGGGCTGGAACGCATAGCGCTTCAGTGGACGGCATGAATTCCTATGGTCCGGAACATCCTGCCCGGATTTGGCTCGCCGACGCTTGCATGCGCCTTGCCTGACAGGATGAGCGTCGCCGCGGACGCGCAGGTTGGCCGCGCGCGTCCCGATGAATTCAAGATGCATCCACCGGATTGCCGTTGGGAACCCAGAAACGGGGGTATTGGAAGTATGAGTGGACACACTGGAAAGGCACAGCCGCACGGCCGGTATCGAGCACTGACCGCAAGGCACCTCGACAGGATTGCCGAATATGGCAACGTGAAAGGTGAAGACCTGTTCGCGATGCGTGTCGTCAGCAAGGTGCTGCCGTTCCGCACCAACCGATATGTTCTCGAAGAGCTGATCGATTGGGAAAGGATCCCTGACGATCCGGTCTACCAGCTGGTCTTCCCGCAGAAAGGCATGCTTGCCGACGAGGATTTCCATCGCATCGCGGGCCTGATGGTCCGCGATGCGCGGGCGCAGGAAATCGACGGCGCAGTGGCCAAGATCCGCGCCCGCCTCAATCCCCATCCTGCCGCGCAGCGCGAACTGAACATACCCGGTGGGGCGGACGGGGCATTGGAGGGGATTCAGCACAAGTATCGCGAGACCGTCCTGTTCTTCCCGAGCAAGGGCCAGACCTGCCATGCCTATTGCACATTCTGCTTTCGCTGGGCTCAGTTCGTCGGCGACAAGGAGATGAAAATCGCGTCAAACGATGCTCTGAGCCTTCACCGGCATCTCGCCTCTCACAGGAATGTTTCCGACCTGCTGGTCACTGGCGGCGATCCAATGGTCATGAAGACCCGGGTGCTGGCACGCTACCTGAGGCCGCTCGTCGACAATCCGAGGCTTGATCATGTGAGGAACATCCGGATCGGCACAAAGGCGCTTACGTTCTGGCCGCACCGTTTCGTCAATGACAAGGATGCCGACGACCTATTGCGCCTATTGGAAGACATCGTGCGCTCAGGGCGTCATGTCGCCATCATGGCACACTTCAATCATTGGCAGGAAATGCGGACCGACGTGGTTCGCGAGGCGATCCGCCGCATTCGCGACACCGGTGCGATCATCCGCAGCCAGGCGCCGCTTCTCAACCATGTCAACAACGATCCGAATGTCTGGGCGCGCATGTGGAGCACGCAGGTCGGTCTCGGCATTGTCCCCTACTACATGTTCGTGGAGCGGGACACGGGTGCAAAATGCTATTTCGAGGTGCCACTGGTGCGCTGCCACGAAGTGTTCAGGCAGGCAGTGCAACAGGTCTCCGGTCTTGGACGCACGGTTCGCGGCCCAAGCATGAGCGCGACACCCGGAAAGGTCGAGGTGCTCGGTGTTCAGCGTCTCGCCGGCGAGAAGGTCATCATGCTGCGCTTCCTGCAGGGTCGCGATCCAGACTGGGTCGGTCGGCCATTCTTCGCCAAATTCGATGCGCAGGCAACCTGGCTGGATGAACTCGAGCCGGCCTTCGGCGAGAACGCCTTCTTCTTTGAAGACCGGGCCGCTCAGTTACTGCAGGCAGTGCACGAGATCGAAAGCTAGGGCATCTATACCTTTGACTGAAACTTCGGAACATGACACGTTCGACCAGCCAGAAGGGCGGGTTTCCCGCCGATCTTCGCAAAGGCATCGGGCCGAAGGCCCCGTGAAAGACCGCCGCGTGGGCGGAAAGGCATGACGAGGCGTCCGGGATTGGCGCATCCGCACGGCGAGGGGCGTTCGGGTTGCCGACCTCATCGACCCGTGAAATCAGCCGGGGCTGAAACGCATCGCGTTTCAGTCAACGGTATAATGTCCAAAGCTAGGAGATACGCAGACCTTCGTGCAGGCTTCAGAACCTGGCGGCGAAATTCCTTGGTCGAATGCCTCGCGCCATATCGTGTTTGGGGTGGTCTCGGGCGTTGAAAATCGGCTTGGCGCCGGTCGGTGAACCGGCTGCGTCCGCGAATCCAGGCGGAGAGGGTTCCTTCCGGATGCATCTGCCTTGGCGGGACGCCACCCTTGATCTCCGAAATCGGCTCAAGTTCAATTTGTCAGGGAAACAATCGGCGGAGAGATAGCAGTCCGAAAGTCATTGTTTATCAATGGACTAAAGTGTTGATATGAATTGACTTGGCGCTCTGACGCGCAGCAGGTCTTGCAGCAAGACGTCCAACAGATTCGGGCCGCTCTCGTAACCGGACACATGTCTCTCTGGGCAACTGCCGCTGTACGCCGTTCAATGCCGCCAGTGACACGCCTTCGCCACGGCATGCGGACAACCGAGATGTTGTGCTCCGGATTGCGGAACCGCAGCAACGCTCCGGTTTTTGGCTGCCGACGATCCAAGCTGATGTCGCTGCAGCGCAGCTCCCCGAATCCTGTCATTGGCCATCAGTCAGTTGCGGAGGCTCCGTTTGCACAGGAATTCTGCAGCCATGTTCTCTGACTATGGTGTGAATGTCGCATATGAGGGGTACGAGTCCGCTCCGAGACGCTATCGTGCAGGCGAGCTTCATTGAATGGCACGGCATGACATCATTGGCACCTCCCACCTCCAAAGCGGATGCCCGCAGGTTCGGCGTGCTCTTGGTGTTTGCTGCCGGGGTCCTGTGGTCAACGGTCGGTCTTGGAGTTCGCATGATCGAAGACGCCGTCGTCTGGCAAATCTTGCTCTATCGATCAATCAGCATGTCGCTGTTTCTTTATGTGGTCATTCGCGTGCGGTCGGGAGAAAGCCCCTTTGTTCTGATCCGCCGCGCCGGAATTCCTTCGGTCATCGCCGGGCTTTCACTGGTCGCTGCCTATTCCGGCGGGATCTACTCGATGCAGAATACCTCGATCGCGAACGCCATGCTGCTCTTTGCAACGGCACCTTTCATGGCTGCGGTCCTTGGTTGGATCATTCTGCGTGAACGCGTGCGCCTTGCGACCTGGGTTGCGATTGCCGTTGCAATTGGCGGGATCGCGATCATGGTTGCCGACAAGTCCGGCAGCGTGCTCCTGAGAGGCAGCCTTGCCGCACTTGGGTCGGCACTGGGCTTCGCCGTCTTCACCGTTGCCTTGCGATGGGGACGGACGGCCGAAATGCTCCCATCGGTATTCCTGTCCGGTATGTTCGCCATCGTCGTCACATTCGGGATATGCCAATTCTCGGGGCTGTCCGTTGCCCTCAGTTTGCACGATGGCACGATATCCATGACCATGGGGGTATTCCAGGTGGGGGCAGGATTGATCCTCTACACGCTGGGGTCGCGCAGTCTCCCTGCTGCTGAGCTTGCCCTGTTGTCCCTGGCCGAGGTGCTGCTGGGCCCACTCTGGGTCTGGCTATTCCTTGGCGAAACAGCGAGCTTCAATACGCTGATTGGCGGTTCTGTGCTGCTTGCCGCGATTGCGGGCAATGCAGTGTCAGGCAAGCGACGCAAACCTCCGCCAATCACCGCGCCTTAGGGATGCTGCGAACGGCCCAAAGCCGCCGCCGTGCGGGCCATCGGAATGCTGCGGTGCAGTCCGTCAAAGCAGACCTTGACCAATGACTCGGCAGCTTGGGAGTGGGGATGGCCGCAACGCAGGACACTGCAGAATTCTGCGGGTGCTCCGGCACAGGCGCAATCTGAAGCGACGGGGCTTCGTCGGGTCCATGAGAGGGCGCGGCAACCCCAAACGAAATGGAGACCCGATGAAGAACGACAAGATTAGCATGCGCGTCAGCGCCGACCTGGCCTGGGAGATCGCCCTGATGCAGGAGCATGTCCAACGGACGACAGGCTTCAGACTGACGAAGACCGCCACGGTCGAGGCGCTGATCGAGCGCGGGCTCGAAGTCATGAAAGCCGAGGAAGGCGATGGTGAAGCCGCGGACCGGGCGCCCTCCGAGGGCGTGGATACTGCCACGTTCGGGGAGGAGGATGAAAACCTGGAGACGATGCACTGACCTGGATGCCCGCCCTTGCAAAGTCCTGTGAAACTGGACGGTGAATCCTGCGACACTTGAGAGCGCCTGGATGCTGGACGAGGTCTCCTGCGAGCACATGGAACCCGGCGAACCCCGGGCACCTCTGCCCCCTCTCGCCGACCTGCAACACTTGTTGATCGTATCGGGAACCAGGCGAGGATGTCGGGAAGGCGCCTGCGAATCCCGAGAGGACAACGCCGATGACCGCCCTTCCACCATGGACCGGAAGCCTGCGCTCCGGACGCATCCGCTTCTGGCGACGGGCTGCGAGAGAATCATCGCCGAAAACGCCCCCGGAATGCATCGCGACCGGCCGGAGCTCCGGGGCTGCCCTTGACTTGCTGCGCGACGGCGACACGCTCGCCGTTTGGAAAGTCGTCCGGCCCAGCGCGATCGATCTCCCAGGTCATCGACACCGCCGCGAAACTCATGGCCGCGAACAGGTCGGAGGAGAGCTACTTCGCCGGCGGGGCTGTCCTCAACGAGCACTGGAAACGGCTTTCGGACGACCTGGACGTCTTTCATGACGACGAGAAGGCGATCGACCCGCTTGTCAGGAAGGATGTCCGGGCACTTAAGGATGACGGGCTCGACGTTTTCGTCGATCACGATCTCTGGGGCAGCGTCGAGGCCAGGGTCCGTGACGAATCCCGGCGCGAAACCATCGTCCTGTGGATGGGCGAGACCCGGATGCGCTACTTCCCGCTCGTGGCGGATCCGCTCTGGGGGGTCCGGCTGCACCGTTCCGACCTCGCGGTGAACAAGGTCATCGCCGCAGCTTCCAGAATGAAGGCGCGCGACGTGGCGGACATGGTCCTGGTCTCGCGGCACTGCTGCCCCCTAGGCCCGCTGTTCCTGGCCGCAGCGGCCAAGCTCGGACGTGTCTCTCCGCTCGAACTCGTCGACAGGGCCCGCCACAGGACGTCCGCGACGCCCAACGAGGAGATCGAGGAGCTTCGCGAGGCCCTGGACTGCGAGAACGAGGGCGAAATCAAGACGTCCGCGTTCGTCGCTCTGGATTCCGCAGAGACTTTCCTGCTGAAGCTGCCAGAGTCGATGCTTGGCGGGCTGCCTGTCAACGCCGACGGCATCCCCGTGGACAAGGTGGAGGGCATGGCCTCCCTCCGCCCCGTTCTGGACGGCGGGGGACGCTTTCCGGACTTCCCGGCAGGCCGGCCTGAGTTCGGCGGGGCTGGCGGCCTTGGCGACGGGCCGTAACCGGCCTCGGCAAGCGAAGGCCTGCAGGATGGCGCGATCCATCCGTTCCACTCGGGACGGCGGATGCGTTCCGCGGACCGAGAAAACGTTGCGACTTCCGGGTCGTGTGCGTCTCCGCAGGCCCCCGTCCGGACATGCAGCGAAACATGCAACAGCCCGTTTTGTGACTGAAAAATGCAGCGAAAGCAAAGGGGTCTGGCGGAGAGACAGGGATTCGAACCCTGGGTGGGCTTGCACCCACAACGGTTTTCGAGACCGCCCCGTTCGACCGCTCCGGCACCTCTCCGCAGGGCTGGGAGAGCCGGATACTTGATAAGGCAATCGGGCGCAAGGCACTTTGGCACGGCCTTGAGCGGGCCTTTGTCCCCGTTTCAGCGTGCAGACATTTCTTATCCGCAAATTGCCTGATGAGAGCATGAACGCGCAATTCTTGGCGCCGACTGGCCACCCGGTGGCAGTTGGATGGGGATTGCGTCCTTTGGCTTGGTCAGCCGATCGGAATGCCGCCCACGCCTGGGAGTGTTGGGTGTGAACCCGAGTTCCTGTGGGCCGAACACCATGAAACCGGTCCGCATCGGGCACAATTCGGCATTGCGGTGTTCCGAATGCCCGCCCCAGGGTGTACAGGTGGCTGACAGGGGATGGCTGTCTCAGCCGACTTCCGTGTGTGCTGTGTGCTGTTCTGAAAGTTGTCGCACAAGCGAGAGAGGCGTCCTTTGGAACGATGTTCGCCACTTCGCCGCATTCGACATGCGGTTGATGATCCTGATACGGTTGGTAACGCTGGCCGCGCACGCCGATTTCGAAGAGAATGTCACATTTGCAGGCAGCATTCTCGTCCATCCCCGGCGGTGCGCGGGGCGGAACGCTGCCTTGGCCAATGCGCGGCGAGGTGTTCCGGAGTTTGGTGGCGTTCAACCTGTCGCTCGTGGTGCTCACAAGGCAGATTGCGAGATTGCGCACGCGAAACCGCTTCACCGCCCGGATTCTGTTCTGCGCGCCGGAACGGTGGGGGATGCGAGGCATCTTGCGACGCCCCGGCATCTCGAGGAGCATCGCCCTGTGTTGCGCATTGGCCGGGGCGCGCGCGGCTTGAACGGAGAACACCATGGAATGAGCGGCCGTCCATGGCCTCGTTGGTGCCGGAGGATGTATCGTCGACGCTACCCTCACGTTGCCCGTGCTTGGTGACGCCGGAGCACGCGGCCAACGGGAAGGGGTCTCCAAGGTGCACGGGACATCGCACCGGCCAAATTGACCGGCGCGACGACGCGACGGTCCGTACGCGAATTGCATGCCGTGCGGCGACCAAGACCGCCTGGTCCGGGTCAGGGAGGCGGCAGTGGGTCGCTCGGCCGGAATGCTGATCGTGCAAGCAATGCGGAGACTGGAGTCGCGGCTTGGCGACTGGGCCATCGAGCGACGGCGCGCGGTCATCGCCGCCGCTCTCGCGCTGTCAGCAGTTGCGGCGAGTGGCACGGCATTTCTCGAATTCTCTGCCGACGACCGCATCTACTTCGACAAGGACAATCCCCAGCTTGTAGCAGCCGAAGCGATGGAGGACACGTATGGCGAGACAAGCAACGTCTTCTTCGCCGTTGCGCCCGAGGACGGCAACGCTACATCCGCCCTCGCGCTTGAGGCCGCCCTCTGGCTCACTGATCGAGCGTGGCAAATCCCGTTTGCCACCCGTGTCGACTCGCTGACCAACTTCCAGCACAGCATGGCTGACGAAGACGACATCCTGGTCCGCGACCTCGTGGACCGCGGCGCGTTGGACGATGCCGGGGCACGAGCCCGGGTTCGTGCGATCGCGTTGGCGGAACCGCTCCTGGCGGGGCGCCTGATTGCGCGCGACGGCAGGGCCAGCGGCGTCAACGTCACCGTGGCGCTGCCGGGCGACGACCAGATGCGCGAAGGAGCCTTGGTAGCCGAGGTCTCCCACGGGCTTGCCGACCAGGTTCGTCAGCGATTCCCTGGCATTGACGTGCGCGTGACCGGCCTCGTCATCTTCAACCAGGCGTTCATGGAGGTTTCGCTGAGCGATCTCAAGACGCTGGTGCCTGCGAGTTTCGCGGCGATGACGCTTACGTTGCTGTTCCTGACCGGGGGGTTGGGCGGGACGTTCGCGATCATGCTCGTGGTCGCGCTTTCGGTGATGGTCTCGGTGGGACTCGGCGGATGGGTGGGGCTGCCGATGACGGCGCCGTCCGCCATCGCGCCCGTCGTCGTGCTCACGGTCGCGATCGCAAGCTGCGTTCACATCTTCTCGAGCCTCGTCCATTCCATGCAACGAGAGGCCTCCCGAACGCTGGCGGACCGCGGTGCCGACGGGCCGCTTCCGCCGTCAGGAGATGACGCGCTCAAGCGGAACGCCATCGCCGAGTCGATGCGGGTCAATCTTCAACCGGTCTTCCTCGCATGCCTGACCACCACGCTCGGCTTCCTGAGCATGAACGCCTCCGAGGTGCCGCCGCTCCGCCATCTGGGCACCTTTGTCGCGTTCGGGGTCGGCGCGGCGTTCTTTCTGTCGGTGACACTGCTGCCTGCGCTGCTTTCGCTGGTGCCCATTCGGTTGCGCGTTACCGAAATTCGCCGCGATGCCGCGATGGCAGCGCTCGGCGAGTTCGTGATCCGCCGACGCCGTGTGCTGGGGTGGGGGTTCGGAGCGGTTACCGTGGCGCTCCTCGCCTCGATTCCTCGCAACGAGCTGAATGACGTCTTCCTCCACTATTTCGACGAGACCGTCGGGTTTCGCCGTGACGCGGAATTCACTGTCGAGAATCTCACGGGGCTCTACACCATTGATTACTCGCTCTCTTCGGGTGAGCCGGGAGGCATCAGCGATCCGTCCTACTTGTCAGATGTCGCGGCATTCGCCGAATGGTACCGGGCGCAGCCCGAGGCTCTCCACGTCAACGTCATTACGGACACGCTCCGCCGACTCAACAGGAGCATGCACGGCGACGACCCGGCCGAATACCGGCTGCCCGCGAACCGGGAGCTTGCCGCGCAATACCTGCTGCTCTACGAGCTGTCGCTTCCCTTCGGCCTCGATCTCGACAACCAGATCGCCGTAGACAGGTCTGCCACCCGTATGACGGTGGCGACGCGGACGCTGTCTTCGAACGAGGTGATCGCGCTCGATCGGCGCGCCCTGCAGTGGCTGGCCAACCACGCACCGAAAATCGTGCGTCCCGAGAGTGCCGGCGGCACCCTGATGTTCGCCCATCTCGGCCGACGCAACATCGTCGCGATGCTTATGGGGACCACGATCGCACTCGTCGGAATTTCCCTCGTCCTCGTGTTTGCCCTCAGGTCGCTGCGGCTCGGGCTCGCCAGCCTCGTTCCGAACCTGGTTCCAGGCGCGCTGGGCTTTGGAATTTGGGGGTTGACGGTCGGGGAGGTGGGAGTTTCGCTTTCGATGGTGTGAACCATAGAAGACCAGAGCGCCGCGTAGCGGCTCCGTTGCCCAGACTCTTTCTCCTCTCTCGATCAGCCAGAGATTACAGGAGGTTGGGTTCATACACAAGAGGAAATCATGTGCATTGCACATGGCGAAGCCGTGGAAGCGGGATGCACGGGAGTTGCATTTCCGGGAATGCCATGTGCAAGAAACGGACAAGGCGGAATCGCTGGAGAACGGGCAGGGTTGGCATGCGCAGGGTTCTGTGCAATATACAAAAGGTGTCTGCAGTGACTTAAGAAGCGCGCCTTTAGCAGGTACCTGCACATGAAGGAGACGACCATGCAAGAGGGGTCCGCGGAGCCCAAGGCCGTCAGGAAGCAGAGGGCCGTCAAGGCAACGGACAGCGAATGGGACATCGTGCGCGCGCGGGCGAAGGCCGCGCGGATGTCGGCGAGCGGCTACGTCGTCCGGCGTGCGCTTGCACCTGAAAGGGCGTCGGGGCCGTCGCTTGAAACGGTCGTGGCGCGGCTCGACCGCATCGAGACAGCGGTGCTGACGCTGGCCGAGGTCGAGCGGATGCGGCTGGCGGAACGCGGCGAGGACGGCGGCTGGACGGCGGCGCTGCAGAGGGTCGAGCTCCGGCTTCGCACCGAGCGGACTGTTTCCGGAGAGGCGGAGGGATCGCGATGGGCCTGAAGAGGGGACACCCGGTCTACTGCAGGGATCCCGCCGACTGGGACCGGATCAGGAAGCGCGCTGACTCGGTCGGCAGGAGCGTCTCGGAGTTCGTGATGACCTGCGCGCTGCACGACGGAGACGCGACGCCGCCTACCGTGCTTGCTCTCACGCCCGAGCGGCAGCTGGAACTCTACAGGAACGTTCGCGAAATGCATCGCCGTATCGAGCAGATTTTCGACGAGAGGATGGACGGCTTTCCGGGGATAGACAGCGCAGTCCGCCTGCTGTTCCTCCTGCACGGCGGGGAGGAGAACCTCCACCTGCTGGCGGAGGGCGATGAATGACGCGGCCTCGCGGCATGCCGGAGAGGAAGACGTTCCATGTCTCCTGCACGGACGGGCAGTGGGCGGAGGCGAAGAGGCGGGCCGCAGCCGCCGGGATGAGGACGTCGCCCTGGCTCGTCGAGCGGGCGCTGGAGGCGGACCTGTCGATCTTCGACGCGCGGCCGGAGCCGCAGCGGCTGGCGCTGAGCCCGAACCAGCAGGAGTGGATTCTGGGCGATGTCGAGCTGATGACGAACTCGCTCGAACAGCTTTTCAACGGCAAGGCGATCGAGGAGATGGGCAGGCAGGTCGCGCTTGTCCGCGACGCGAAGGTGAGGGAGATGATCGACGGCGGGCGGTTCGACGAGCTGTTCCTGGCCTTCGGGAAGCTCTTCGGGCCGGAGCGCGCCGAGAGGCTGCTGGCGAAGGTCGTGGCGGAGCGGCACGAGGCCGGTTCGGTCGAGGTGACCGTCGGTGGCCCGAAGAAGCGGTCGTGATGCCACCCGCCGTGCTCGTGCCGTCCGCTGGGCAAGGATTCGGTCCCTGCAAGGACGTTGGTGACATGGACCGCCGCGTCGACCCGATCTTCGACGAAAGGCTGGACGGCTCTCCGGGGAATGCCCGCGCGATGCGCCTGCCATTCCTTCTGCATGGCGGCGAGGACAGCCTCCGCCTGCCGGAGGGTCCCGGGTGACGCGGTCCCGGGTCAGGCCGGAAAGGAGAACGTTCTACATCTCCTGCACGGACGGGCAGTGGGCGGAGGCGAAGACAAGGGCCGCCGCCGCCGGCATGAAGACGTCGCCCTGGCTCGTCGAGCGGGCGCTGGAGGCGGACCTGTCGATCTTCGACGAGCGTCCGGAGCCGGAGCGGCTGGCGCTGAGCGAAACCTGGCAGCGCTGCATTGCGGAAAATGTGGAGTACATGACGGACTGGGTCGGGGAGTTGTTCGACGAGAAGGCGATCGAGAGGATCGGCAACCAGGTCGCGTTCATGTGCGACGTCATGGTGACGGAAATGATCGCCGACGGCAGGACCGACGAGGCGTTCCTGGCGTTCGAGAGGCTCGTCGGGCCGGAGAACGCGGAATGGCTGCTGGCGAAGGCCGTGAAGGAATGGCACGGGGCGAAGTCGGTCGAGGTCAAGATCGGCGGCCCGACGAGGCGGGCGTGACGCGCCCGGGCCGGACGGCGGCTCCGGAAGCCGCTCGGGGAGAACGGGCCGCGGGCGAAACGGCTGGCATCGGCTGTCCGTCCATGAGCTGCGAACGCGCTGAAACGGGGTGCGCTTGGAGTTCGGGTCGGCAACCACGCGGAGGTGGAGCTTGAACGACCAGAGGATTCGAAAAGTCGTCATAGCCGGTGGCGGCACCGCGGGGTGGATGACTGCGGCGACGCTCGCAAAGCTGCTCGGCAAGACCCTGGACATCAAGCTGATCGAGTCGGAGGAGATCGGCACGGTTGGCGTCGGGGAGGCGACAATACCTCCGCTGAAATGGCAGCATCGTCTTCTGTCGATCAGGGAGCCGGAATTTCTGCATGCCGTTCAGGGCACGTTCAAGCTTGGCATCCGCTTCGAGAACTGGCGGGATCTCGGAGGGAGATACTTCCATGTCTTCGGCAACTCCGGCCGAAGCAGCGGGGTGGCCGAATTCCAGCATTTCTGGCTCAGGGGCCGGAAACTGGGCATCGCGGGTGAGTTCGGAGAGTACTGCAAGGAGTGGGCGGCGGCGCGAAGCGGGCGGTTCGGACTGATCCTGAACTGCATTCTGGACTACGCCTACCACATTGACGCCTCCCTCTATGCCAAGCTCTTGCGCGACACGGCCGAAGGGTACGGCGTCATGCGGCAGGAGGCGCGCATCGCGCAGGTTGTGCAGGATTCGTGCAACGGCTTCATTTCCGGCTTGCGCCTGCAATCCGGACAACTGGTCGAGGGAGACCTGTTCATTGACTGCACGGGCTTTCGCGGACTTCTGATCGAACAGACGCTCAATGCCGGCTACGAAGATTGGGGCCACTGGCTGCCCTGCGACAGCGCGATTGCCGTCCAGGCCGAACCAACGGAGCCGCCACGTCCCTACACGCGCGCCATCGCCTGCGAGGCGGGGTGGCAGTGGCGCATACCCTTGCAGCATCGGGTCGGCAACGGCATCGTCTACAGCACCCGGCACTGGTCCGACGACGAGGCCAGAACCCGGCTGCTCGACAACGTTCGGGGGCGGCTGGTCACGGAGCCTCGCGTGATTCGCTTCAGAGCCGGGCAGAGGCGCAGGCACTGGCACAGGAACTGCGTGGCGGTGGGGCTGGCATCCGGTTTCATCGAGCCCTTGGAATCAACCAGCATTCATCTCATTCAGCGCAGCGTGACGCGCCTGGTGCAGATGTTTCCGAACAAGGGCATCCGCGAATCCGACGTTCTCGAATTCAACAGGCAGATGCGGGTCGAGACCGACAGCGTCCGGGACTTCATCATCCTGCACTACCATGTCACGGAGCGGACGGATTCCCCGTTTTGGCGGCAGTGCCGCATGATGGAGATTCCCGATTCCCTCAGGCACCGCATCGAGCTGTTCAGACAAGGCGGACGCGTGTTCAAGACGTCGGAAGAGCTGTTCGGCGAGACCTCCTGGCTGCAGGTGATGCTCGGTCAGGGGCTGGTGCCCGAACAGCATCATCCCGCCGTCAACTCGATGGGCAATGAGGAACTCCGCGATTTCCTCGAAGGAATCCGCGACGAGGTCGGCAATGCGGTCGATCGGCTTCCGGATCACCAGCGCTTCATTGACGACTACTGCAAGGCGCCCGCGGATTGAATCCGGCCCCGCAATGCGGATGGCGCGAAGGGGGCCGGATCCGCCGGGCAGTGTGCGACGACACAAGCTTCGATGGACCCGGGAAGCGTAGACCCGGCTTTGTCAGGTTCGGAAAGTTCGCCGGGCGGGAATTGCGGGTTGGTCCATGAGCAATCCGTTGGAATCCCTTCCATTGGGCGGGGCAGCCAGTGTCCGGGAGAAGCGAAGCCCTCGTCAATTCGCCGGATCCGCGGCAGCCATAGACGGCTGCCGCTTCATGCCGACCCAGTCGACTTCCGGTTCCTGGCGCCAGGTCGAAACCGTGCCGTCCAGCCGTCTGTTCGGCACCTCGGCCTGGAACCTGGCCTTTCTGCAATCCCGATCCGGGTCGGCGTCGGGGAGCACCGCCAGAACGCGGACTTCGACCGATTCCCGCAACGGCGCATCTTCCCGGGTGGTTGGATCCTGGAATGCAGTATGGAAGACCGCGCGCGAAGCGGCATCTTCCTGGCGCGAGTCGTATTGCTTGAAGATCAACGCCTCGCTCGGCTTCATGTTCGGGAAGTAATGCCACATCTGGCCCGGTTCGTGAATCAGGCGGCAATTGATCACGCGTGTTTGCGGTTCGGAGCGCCGCAGGCAATCGGCGTAAACGATGTCGTCAGCGGAGACCGAGGCGAGATCGCACAGCGCCAGCGGCCCCGATTCGATCGGACGGTCTGGATTCGTTCCGCGCCAGATGTTGAACAGGGCGAAGTGGTGCCCTTCCGGCACTTCGACAAAGTCCTCGATCATTGGAGAAAAGTCGGCGTGAGCGCCCACCCCGTAGAGACCCCGTCCAGCGGGTCCCGTTGCTCTTCCAGTGCGAAAGCCATGCTGCACGGCCTTGGCGGACAGGCACCCTGTGGCGGCCTCGACCAGACTTTCGCAATGCCTCAGGAATTGGCCGGTCACACGGGAATGATTGCGAAAATCCAGATCATCTGGCGCATCGACCAGCTGGAAGCCCTCGCGCTCGATGCTTGGCGCGCGCTTCAGCGAACGGGCGTCGTGGATCCGCATCTCCCTGCGGCAAATCGCGTCCCTGCTGCCATCCGGATCGAACGCGTCCTCTGCGTTCAGACGCGCAGACCGATGTCTCGGGCTGACGAAGACGCTGTCCGAGATCACGAAAGGCGTATCCAGAAGCGGTGGCAGTCGTCCGATCATCTGTCTTTCGCTCCACGCCCGCTCGGCCTGCCGGTCGTGTTCACATTATCGAACGCACCGATTTGCATCAAGCTGCGCGTTGCTCCATGGTCCGGGCGTGGCCCGGAACTCCTGCAACGCTTCGGCGCTCCGCCACTCCTGGCGGTGGGGGCATCCGGACGGGCCCGCTTCATTGGCATGGTGCCAACACTGCAGAACCAGAAAACACGGGCGTGAAGAAAGCTCGGGTGACCGTTTGGTCCCTGTCCGAGGCAGGCCGGATCGCCGAGGCGGTCAATGAGCGCGATCCGCTTGCTGCCGTCGCGAGAGTGTCGATGCCTGATTCCGACACTTCCGGAAAACAGCCGGTCGGGTGCAGCAGGAACTTATGCACGACCGCGCAATCCAGGTCGGAGGCGTGTCGTGGAGAACGGCTGCTGCAGCTTTGTGCTGCACCTGATGCTTGGCGGGACATACGGTGGTCCCGCCAGTGAGCTGGCGTCGTCCCGTTGCACAGACGAGCCGCAAAATTAGACGCAGCCTGCCCTGAGTTCACGAACGGCGGGCGAACCCAGCCGTTTCCGACTGACCAGCCCGGTTGGGCTGAGGCTGATCGCCGACCGCCTCGCCAAGCTTGCGCAACGATGCCCTGCCTGCGTATGGTTCGGACATCATTGGGATCTGGAAACATGAAGAATCGTGCCGCGGAAAGCCCCGGAAGCATGCAGTGGTGGAAGGAAGAGCAGATTCGCTATTGGCGCGAAACGACCGACCATTACCTCAAGTTCGGCACCACCATCCAGGCCGGGATCCTTTGCGATGAAGACTCGGAAGGCCAGTCGTATGACGACAACAATCGCACCATCCTGAAGCGGTCCGGCCTTCGTGACGGCCAGGTGGTCCTTGATGCCGGCTGCGGCGTCTGCGGCCCGGGACTCCATGCCGCAATGCATGTTCCGGGCCTTGAAGTGCACGGAGTGACCCTATCGCCCTATCAGGCCGAGGTCGCCCAAAAGCTGATCGCGGACTCTCCGGCCGCCGGGCGGGTTCACGTGCAAGCGGCGGACTACCACGAGCTGCCGTTTCCGGACCGGACATTCGACTGCGCCCTGTTTCTCGAATCCGCCGGATACTCCTTCCGGCTCGAGGAACTCTTTGCCGAGATTTCCAGGGTGCTGCAAGATGACGGGAAGGTCTACATCAAGGACGTGTTCTGCAGGGCCGGCGAGATGACCGTGCAGGAATGGAAGCAGATCGACGCGTTTCGCCGGATCTACGCGCAGCCCACACCCCCCATGCAAGACATGTCGGCGGCGCTTGCGGCAGCCGGCTTTGCCGTCACGTCGGCGCTGGACATCACGCCGATGATCGTTCCCAGGCCCAGGGAACGGGAATTCGGCCTTCCCCGCTTCCGGCCGTTTCCGGCCCCGCCCATACATTGGGGCGAAATTGTCGCCATCAAGGCAGCGACCTGACGGGAACCAGGGGCTGATGGAGCGCTTTGGGGACGTGCTGACCGGACTGCGCAGCCAGATTCCCCGATCCTTGCTTGCCGGAGCGGGATGGGACCGCCTGCTTGAACGGGTCGGCGACCTGCCGACGGCCGCGGCGTCCTCTCTTTGCGGCTTCGAGTTCAGGCTGGACGAGCCTTCACCGGCGGCGGACTTTTCGAATCCGGTTTCCGACGGGAAGGTTGCGCGTCACCACATCGTCCGCGGCGAGGCGGCGGCGCCGGCATCGGTTGACGCATGGCTCGCCGCGCACCTGAAGGACCCGTCCGCGACCGAACATTGGCTCGAGTCCGTGTTGCTGGCCTACGACATCATCGGCATGCCTCCCGGACGGCCCGAGCCCCCGGTCATCTATCTGAGGCTTCTGTCCGGCCGCGGCAAGGGTGGGGCGGCCGCCGGACCAGCGACGATCGCGCGCACGGTTGCCCAGGCATCGGCGCGCGATGACAGCGCGCCCGAGCGCCGCGCGCTGACATGGGCGCTTGGAGTCTTGCCGGCGGGCGCCAGGCTTGCCTATGTCGGGGCGACCCCGAACCGTTCGCCCAGATCGGTCAGGTTGCTCATGGCGGACATCGGACCTCGTGACGTCGGACCCCTGCTCAGCCGGCTGGAGTGGCAGGGGTCGATCGCCGCCGTGGACCGCCTGCTGTCCGGCATGGCGGATCTTTGCCGTCGCTTCCTGCTCCTCCTCGATGTCAGCGAGGACGGCGCGTTGCCGCGCATCGGCTTCGAAATGCATGCGTTGCCGGAGGACGCAACCAGCCACCGCGCCTTGTTCGCCGCCTGGCTGATCAGTTCGAGACCTGACTGGAAACCGGTGATCCAGCGCCTGGTGGACCGGCATCAATGCATCCCCGCCAAGGCCGAAGGCCTGCTGTCATGGCCCAGGCGGCGCACCGTCTTCGGCAAGGACGGGGCGTTCGAGCTCTACATGGGAATCAACCACGTAAAGCTGTCGGTCGAAGGGGGGGGGGTGCGGGCCAAGGCCTACGGCGGCCTACGCCTGCTGCCGATGGACGAGTTCGCGAAAGAGGCCCTCTTCGGCGGCTAGCTCCTCGAAGCGGCCTGCCTGGGCGACACGGCCCGCTTTCAGCACGTAGATCCGGTTCGCCCGGCGTATGGTGGACAGCCGGTGCGCGATGACGATGCGCGTGCTGGCGGACTCCTCGATGGCTCGCATCGTCCGGGCCTGGCTGTTCGTGTCCAGCCAGCTCGTGGGTTCGTCGAGAAGGATGATGCGGGGGTTGCGTATCAACGCCGCAGCGATGCGGATTCGCTGAACCTGGCCGCCGGAGAACGTCGCCGCGTTTTCGTCCACGGAGGTATGAAGCCCCATCGGCATGGCGCGGACATCCTCCTCGACTCCGGCGAGACGCACGGCGCGCCAGGCGTCCTCCTCGTTCAATCCGGTGTCGTTGCCGATTATGTTGTCGAGAATGGTTCCGCTTTGCAGCAGCACGTCCTGCAGCACGACGCCGAGCTGCCTTCGCACCGAGACGACATCAAGCTGGTCGAGACTCTGGCCGTCGAAATACACCGCCCCGGCGCTCGGCCGTTCCAGGCCAAGGGCGAGCCGGAGCAAGGTGCTCTTGCCAGCGCCGGATTCTCCCACGATGGCGATGAATTCGCCCGGTTTCGCGTGAACGCTCACGTCCCGCAAGGTCGCGGCATTCTCAGAATAGCCGAAACTGACCTTGTCGAGAAGGATCTCCCCTTGCAGTTCCTTGCCCACGCCACGTACCGCGCCGGACGCCGTCTCGGCCGCAAGAACCGGACGCACCTGCTCGCAGGCCGGCTTGACGAAGGCGATCGAACGGACAGAATTGCCCAGCATGACGAGTGTCATGAACAGGAACATCGCCGCGGTGTGAACCGCAAGAAAGTCGGCGGTGGCAAGGCCGTTCTCGCCTTGGACCGCCACCGCGGCGAACAGCGCGGCACTCCCGACGAAAGGCACCGCAGCCGCCAACGCCACAATCCGTTCGTTCAGGACGGCCTGCCGGATTTCCGCGTGCTTGTGTTCGCGATAGCGCCTTGCCCACGCGGCGAAGGCCATGTCCTCGGCCCCGGCGGTGCGCAGCTTCGCGATCCCGCTCAGGAACTGATGCAGTTCGCCCAGAAGCTGGCGCGACGACCGCAGATGGCTGCGCTGGTGCTCGATCAGGCTACCGCAGAAGGCGGCGGTTGCCCCGAGCACCGCAAATGTCAGGGCGGTGACCGTCCAGCCCAGGGTAGCATCGTGGTAGAAGATCAGCCCTAGGGCCGGCAGGGCGAACAGCGTGGACAACGCTGCATCGACCGCAATCCCGGCCACATTGTCCCTGACGTCCTGAAAGACCATCGATCTCGCCGCGAGTTCGCCTGCGCTGAAGCGGCGGAAAAACTTCAGCGGCAGGCGCAGCAGACGATCCCAAACGGCCGCGCCGATGCGCGCGGCGATCCGCCCTTCAAGGCGCATGAGCGCCATGCCCCTCAGCACCTGGGCCAGGGCAGCGGTCACCGCGATGCCGGCCAGAATCGCGGAGAACTGGAAGACGGCGACGGCATTTGCGGCGGGAATTGCATGCTCGACGAGCAGGTTCGCCGCAATGGCGGGCGCCAAGGCCAGCAGTCCCGCGCAAAGACCGAAGGCCGTGAGCCGGACAGCCTCGGCAGTCATCGGCGCCACGCCGACGCCAAGCAGCTTCCGCATCGAGACGGGTCCGCTGGTGGACAGCGCGGGATACAGGAGGCAGGCGTCCCGAAGCCCTGCGCCGGTTCCGGCATTGGCGCGCACGGCCTCGCCGGTTTCCGGATCCACGACGCGATAGCGTCCGGCAAGGCCGGGCAGGAGCGCCACGGGCCGGCCGTCGTCGCTTCGGAATGCCAGCATCGCGCCGCTGTCGCCAAGCCACCAGCGGTCTTCCACCGTCAGCCGCACGTCCCGTCTGCGCAGCGCGGACGCCATGCAGAAATCGTCCAGCGAAGGCGGGACTTCACCGGACACGGCCGGCGCGAGGATCTCGAGACCTTCATGGGCGCCGACGATCCGCAGGGCCCGTTCGAGCGTGGAGTCGCCCTTTCGGCCTTTGCCCCTGGACTGCGTGCGGAAATCCAGCAGGTCCGCCAAGCCTCTTCTGGCAAGCGACTTTTCGCGGCGGCGCAGGGCCGCCGACGCCACCTGCAGGTTCGCGTCGTCCACCAGCAGCAGGCGACGATGAACGGATTCTGCGCCGAGAGCGAGGCGGTGGAACTCGGGCAGGCCGGCGTCGAGCAGCATCCGGATGCCGAGTTCCTGTGACGAGAGGCACGCGACGCCGCCGACTGCATGCAGCGTGACCCAGCTGTCCCGCGTCACCGGCATCAGGCCCCGTGGCCCGGACCGTGAGTCGGCCACGTCCAGGAAGGTCGCGTCCAGGTCATCGGCGGCAAGCCATGCCACGCCCTGCTCGGCCGCAGACACTCCGTGTCCCGCGTTGCTTCCCGGGCCGAGCCGCGACTCGATGCGGGGGCGGCCTTCGACTTCGGACGCCACCGCGCCCGCAAGATCCTCGACCCACGCGTCCAGCTGGGCCACGACCGCGGGCGCGATCGCTTCGGCTTGCCTCCCTCGGGCCGCTTCCTCGCGCAGTTCCGCGAGGGGGATGCATTGCAGTGTCGTGGCTTGCACGCCCTTGGCGACGAGGAGCGTCGAATGCCCGGAGCCTTCCGCTCCGAAAGCCAGCCGGCCCCTTTCCAGGCGCGCGATGTGCCTGTACGGCATTTCCATCCGGCCGTCGGCAAGCTCCGTCCCGAGAATGTCGATCGCGCCTTCCTCGACGAACCAGGCCAGGCCGGGGTCGTCCAGCCGGATCGGGCGGTTGCCGGCCGCATCACGGCGTTCGCCCTTGGCGGCGAAGAATGCGGCCAGCGCGCCTTCCGTGCGGCTCTCATTCGCCATGCATCAGCCTTCGATAGAAGCTGTCATGAGCATGGAGCTCGTCGTGAGTGCCCTGCTCGACGATGCGGCCCTGGTCCATGACGACGACAAGGTCGGCGTCGCGGATGGTGCCGAGGCGATGGGCGACGACCAGGCAGGAGCAGCCCCGGCGGCGGATGCGGTCATCGATCCGCAGCTCGACGGCCGGGTCGAGCGCGCTGGTCGCTTCATCCAGGATCAGCAGTGACGGATTGCTGACCAGCGCCCGGGCGATTTCGAGCCGTGCGCGCTGGCCGCCGCTGAAATTGCGCCCTCGCTCTTCAACCATTGACTCGTATGCCCCGGGCCGACTGGTGACTTCCCCATGAATCGCGGCATCCCGGGCGGCGGCGGTCATGTGTCGCTCGGGAACCGTCGCGTCCCACATCGTCAGGTTGTCGCGCACGCTCGCGGCAAACAGCACGGGCTGCTGGTTCACGATGGAAACCGATCGGCAGAACACTTCCCTGGGAATGCCGGCGAGTGCATGCCCGTCGAACAGCACCTCGCCGGACCATGGCTGATGCAGTCCGACCGCGAGCAACGCCAGGGTGGACTTCCCCGAACCGCTTGCGCCCACCACCGCCACTCGCTGGCCGGGCTCGATCGTCAAATTGAAGTCTTCCACAAGCGGCGGGCGGTTCCGCTGGAAACCGAAGGTCACGCCCCGCAGTTCCAGCCGGCCGACCAGCCGCAGGCGGCCGCCGAGCGCGCGGACACGGCCTTGCGGGTCGCCGTCACGGTTTGCCAGCGTGGCTGCCTGCGGGGCGTTGAAGACGTCATCCATCCTGGTCAGGTCTGCCTCCAGGGTCGCCAGGAGATCCGAGAACTGGCCAATGCTCGACACCGGGCGGAGGAAGTTGCCGGCCAGAACGTAGAATCCCAGCAAGGTCCCGATGCTCATGTCCCCGGACATCGCGCGCCAGCCGCCAAGGCCGAACACCGCCGCCGCCGCGAACAGCTGGAACAGTTGCGGCAGCGCGGCCGCGACATGGCCCAGCTCCACGAACCTTTGCCTGGCGCCGAGTTCGCGAGCCTGCCTGCCGCTCCAGCGCGAAAAGAAGTCGTTCTCGCCGGCCGTCGCCTGCAGGCTCTCGATCATGCGCAACCCTGCCGCGCTCATGCCGGCAAGGATTCCCTGTTCGCGCCGCACCTGATGGTTCCGGTCGCGGCGCATGCGGGCAAGCACATGGATCGACATCACGCAAGCGATGCCAAGGCCGGCCACGGCCAGACCCAGCAGAAAGTCCAGGGCAAGCATTGCGGCAAGGAAGACCGTGCTCATCGCCAGATCGACACCGAGCCGCACGAGCTGGCCGGCCCCCGCTTCGGCGACCTGGTCTATCAGCCGCATGCGCAGGGCCAGGTCCGCGGCAAAGCGCTGGCTGAAGAATCGCATCGGCAGCCGAAGCAAGTGGTCCAGGTAGCGGTCCGACTGCTCCGTGGACAGCCGCAGGACCAGATCGTTCAGGGTGCGCATCTGCAGCCACGTGAACAGGAAGACGAGTCCGCCAGCGGCCATCATGGTCGCGACCAGGGTCCCGCCTGCATCAGTCTGCTGCGCCTGCAGCACGCCGTCGACGAACCGGGCAAGCAGCAACGGCAAGGCAAGCGAAGTCAGGGCAAGCAGCAAACCGAATGCGGTCGCGCGGCCCAGCAATGCGCGATGGCCGCGCAGCCAGGGCCACAATCGCCGCATGACGCCCGGGCGCGTGCCGGTGGCGACGAACCCGGTGTCCGGCTCAAGCAGGAGTCCGACGCCGGTGAAGTCGCGATTGAAGGTACGGGCATCGACCACCCGATGTCCCTCGGCGGGGTCGTTCAGGTAGTAGCATCCCCGCCCGACACCCTCGAGAACGACGAAGTGCCTGAACCCCCAGAACAGGATCATGGGCATCGGCAGCCGGGACAGTCCGCTCACCTGGCTCGACCAGCCGGTCGCCTTCAGGCCGCAGTTCCGGGCGGCGACCGCAAGATCCTCGAGCGTCGCGCCGTCACGTCCTGCGCCGCAGCGTTCGCGCAGTTCCTCGAGCTGCGCCCAGCAGCCGAAATGCGCGAGCACGATGCCAAGACATGCGGCGCCGCAGTCGGTGGCTTCCAGCTGCATGACCAAGGGCGTGCGGCGACGCATCGCGTTGCGTTTCGAAGGTGCGGGACCGGTGGCTGAGTCTGATTGGCGGCCGTTGTTCATCGGAACGGAATGTCAGTTCAGCAAGACGGTGGCGATGGCCAGAACGAAAAGCAAGGAAATTCCGAACGCCAGCAGGAACACCCTTTCATGCGGTGCCGTGACTCGCAGGAGTTCGTCCGGCGCTTCGGGCTGCGCATGGCGGATCAGCGCTTCACGGCGGAAGAATCTTCTGTCAGTCATGGAAAGACCCTGGCCAAATCCGCAATCCCGTTCAACAATCCTGGTCAGACTGTGACGGCCAGCCGCCGTCTGCCTCGCTGGCAGCCTGCCGAACTTCAGGCAACAGCCCGACCCCGGCCCATGATGCAGTCATCAGGCCGGAAGAGCGCGGTTTTCTGGCCCCGCACGGATGATCGCTCCTGCCCCCTTGATGGCCGAAGCCACGGAACCTGGCGGCAGGCGACTTGGCGAACTCTCCGGGACGCAGGACAGTTCCTTCGCCGGCAAGGCGATGCCGGACCGAGGCCACACCCTCAACCGCCGCTGTCCGGCCGCTATGCAGGAGCCGGCCTGCATCGCGTTTCATGCCGAACCTGCAGACGCCTTCGCGCCAATGCCGGCCGCTCCTAGTACGAGCTTGAGGTCGGAGCCCAACCTCCGGCTGCGCCGCGCAGTTCCTCGTCGGAAAGGCGGCTGCCTGCCGGCGGCAGGACCAAGTGAAATTCGGTCGCGCTCTCTTCATGCACGTTGATGGAAAACCCTTCCGGCACCGTAAGCCCGGTGGCTTCCTTGATTGCCTCGCGCGGGTCTTCAAGCAACCTGCCGCGGAAGGCTTCGTCCTCGTCCGCCTTGACCTTGATCATGTCTTCCATTTCCACTGCGGTCTTCATGGAGTCTCTCCTCAGGCTCTGGCGAAAATGCGCCAGCTGGCCCACATTATGCCCAGGAGGTCCTGTCATGCAAGGACGACATTTGCACGACTCGACGGCAGAAAGGCGTCTCCGCAAGCTGCCCACGGATCGCGTACTGCAATTGCCTACCGCCCGTAGTCGATCTCGGGGCCCATGTAGCGCGACGGGCTGCGGCTCCGCTCCAGTTCCCGCTCGCGCTGCCTGATCGCCCTCTCGCGTTCCATCCGGACCTTGTACGCCGCCTCGACCTCCTTCCGGACGGGCGCGTCGCGCCTGACGGTTTCCGTGATCGTGGCCGCCATCTCCCGCATCCGCCTCTCCAGCCCGGGAACCCTGTCAAGATGCGGGCCGTAGCGGTCCCTGTCGCCGAGGACATGCCGGAAATACCCGACATGGCGCGTGGCCTCGCGCTTCCACCCGGCGTAGGGGTGCATCTCTGAAACGAACCGCTCGCCGCCTTCCTCGCGCTCCTGCACTGCCTTCGCAAGATCGTCCTCCAGGCCTTCGACGCATGCCTGCGCGACCCGCATGTCGTCGCGCAGCAGCCTTTCGCGGGCCGCGAGCGCGTTCTTTCCCGGCCCCACGCACGCCTGCTGGCCCAGGTCGCGGACCCAGCTCCCGTAGCCCTCGACGAAGTAGCGGTGGCATCCCTCCTTCTCCGCCCTGTCGCCGATCTCCTCGAAGGTCCGGACATGCCGCGCCTCGAGGCCGCAGGCGTCAAGCGTGTCCTTGATGCGCACCGTCGCCCTCTCCAGCGCCTTGCGATCATCGGGAGAGATCAGCGGGTCCTTCGCCAGCGTCTCGCCCCGCTCGACCACCTTCGGGGCCGACCTTGCCCAGCGTCCGTAGCTGCTGGCCAGGCTCCTGCCGAGCGGCGTTTCCGGCCGCCAACGCGCGGCCCGCTCGACGATCCTCCGTCTCCTGGCGTCGAAACCCGTCACTTCCCTGACGCGATGCCGGATCCCGCGGTCCCTCGCCTCCAGCCCGGGCAGCCCGTCCACCATGCCCGCGAGGTCCGGGGGCAGGTCGTGCCCGAAGCCCGCGAGCCGCTCGACGAAGCGGCCGTATCCTGCCACGTGGAACGGATGGCAGCCCTGCCGCTCCGCCTCCGCCTCGATCCTGCCGAGGTCCTTGCGAAGGCCGAGGATCCGGCCCTCCGCCGTGCGCCTCCCGTTCAGTTCGGCGAGGACGTCCTTCACCGGCAGGAGACGTCCCGTGTCCAGGAGCCTGGCCGACAGGCGGCCGTCTGCGAGAATCCCCTCCGCCTCGGCCATGGCCTTGCACGTGGCCTCCCCGGGAGGCTCCGGCGTATCCGAGCAGTCGGCAATCTGCTTGAGGGCATGCCCGAACCGCTTCCACCTGTGCCGCACGCTTTCGCAGTCTCGCGCGAGGTCGGCCGTCGCCTTGGGCAGTTCTCCGGGGTGCCGCTCATCGAATTCCCGGGTCCGTTCCAGCAGCGCCTCCGTGCCCGCCAGGAAGGCGATGTCGCGATGCTGCATCGCTGCCTTGGCGCGGCGGCTCCGCCATTCCCTCTCGATCCCGGCAAGGGCGTCGTCCCGTTCGCGGGCATCACGCATGATTCCTGCGCCGGCATGTTCGAGCCGGTCGCCCAGGTCGCGCACGCGGGCGCCGCAATCCCTGACGCCCTCGGCAATCGGCTCCGGCAGCGGCCCGGGATGCCTCTGCGCGAACGCGCCGGTCCGCTTCAGAACCGCGTCGGTTCCAGCCTGCGCGGCGACGTTGGCGCCGTCCCTCTCCGCCCGCGCGCGCAGGTTCCGCCATGCCTCCTCGATCACGTCGAGATCCAGCCGGCGGACATGGCCATCGTGGTCCGCCAGGATCCGCGCAAGCTCGTCCGGCGCGTCGCCGCCCTCGGCTTCCGCACGGTTGCGGAGCCGGTCCAGCAGCGCGTCGGCCTCCTTCGCCAGGAAGGGGGAGATGCCGTCGCGCTCCGCCTCCGCCTCCAGCGCCCGCCACTCCTGAAGGGCGGGACGCAGCGGCTCCTTCCGGGAGACCTCGCGCTCCAGGTGGCGCACGGCGTGGCCCGTCGCCTCCAGCGCCGAATGCGACACGCCGATCTCCTGCTCCAGGCGGTGCACGAGCTCCTGCGTGTCGTCGGTCAGCAGCACGAACCCGTCGCGGGCCCGGCTCATCTCCACGTAGAGCAGCGCGCGGTCCGTCATCATGCTGGTCGCGTCCAGGACCGCGATCACGTTGTCCGTCGTGACTCCTTGAGCGCGGTGCACCGTCGAGGTCCAGGCGTGGTCGACATGCCGCAGGCCGTCGTCGTCGGTCCTGAACGACAGCCGCCGTCCGCCTTCGAGCCGGATGCGGACGCGCTTCCGCCCGATCTCCGCGATCGTGCCGCGCTCGCCGTTCACGACGCCCGGTTCCCCGAGGTTGCGCGTGAAGACGATCTCGTCCCCCGCCCTCAGCGAGATCGGGCGGGTCTCGAACACGGAGACGTTGTGGGAGGCGTTGCCCGACGGCCTGAACCCGCCGGTGACGCCTCGCCGCTCCAGCGCGATCCCGTCCTCGCCGCTGCCGGTGACCCGCCAGGCCTCGCCCTTCCGCAAGCCGTAGACGTCGCGGTTCGCGACCACGGCGTCGCCCGGCCGGTAGCTCATCGGGTCCGCCGCCAGGACCCGTGTCAGCCGGCGGTCCACGAAACGCCCGGTTTCCAGCGTCCGGCCGCCGAGGATTTCCTCCTCCGCGAGACCCTTGCGAAGGACGGCGGTGGTCTCCTCCCGCTGCGCGTGGGTCGGCGCCAGGATCACGGTCCGTCTCCGCGCTTCCGGGGGCAGCGCCAGCCAGAGCCGCGCCGCCGTCTCGGGCAGCCTGTCCGGCGGAAGCTCCTTCACGTCGGCGCCGAGGCTATGGAGCGCGAGATCCGCGTCCCCCGCGACCATGTGCGTCACGGCGGCCTTGAGGTCGACGGACCGCTGCCGGAGGATGTCGTCCATGCGGGCCGTCTCCATGCCGGCCTCCTGCAGCAGCCGGAACGGCTGTCCCGCCTCGACCGACCTCAATTGGAGCCTGTCGCCGACGAGCGCGAGCCGGGAGGCCCCGAGCCTCTCCGCGACGTTCTGAAGGCTGCGCATCTGGACCGTGCCGATCATGGACGCCTCGTCGACCACGATCACGGCGCCCCGGAACCGCTCGCGGGCCTCCCGGAGCTCCGGGCCGTCGGCGTCGCCGAGGTCCCCGTAGCGCGCGAGCATCCACTGGAGCGTGCTCGTGCCGATCCCGGCCTCCAGGGCCATGACGCGGGCCGCCGCCGAGGACGGGGCGAGGCCGATCACCGGGCGGTCCCCGGCGAGGCGGACGACCTCCTTCAGCATGCGGGTCTTGCCGGTGCCCGCGAATCCCTGCACGCCGACGATGCTGTCGTTGGACAGCAGGATCGTCCGGACCGCGTCCCGCTGCCCGTCGGTCAGCGAAGTCGCGTCAAGCCGGGCGGCGACGGCCCCTTCGTCGGCCAGCGGTGCGGCCTTGTCCCGGCCTTCCCGCATGGCTGCGATCACGTCGCGTTCCGCCTCGAGCGTCTGTCGCGTCGTCAGGTCGCCGGACCTCGTGTCCACCAGGTTCCTGTCATCCCGGAGTCTGTCGATGGCCGCCTCCAGCTCCCCGTGCGAATGCCGGCCCGGATCGCGTCCCAGCGCGGCGGCGAGCAGGTCCGTCCGCCTGAAGACGCACTGCCGCTCCTCAAGGTGCGCCGTCGCCTGCCAGACGGCCTCCAGCGGCGACAGCCTCGGCTGCTCCGGCGTCCGCTCGGGGCGTGCCTTCCGGTCCCTCCGTGCCTCGACAAGACCGAGCGCCTCGGCCCGCTGCCGCCAGAGCTTCACGAGTTCGCCCTTGACCGGCTCAACCTTTTTGCCCCGTGTCGCGAGGGTCGCCGCCTGCGCGTTCGCGGTCGTGTACTCCAGGCCCTCGCTCTCCATGTGTTTCAGGATGTCCTGCCGCCGCGTCGAGAACGCCTCAAGCCACTCCCGCGACCAGCCGGCGATCTCGAAGCTCGGCAGCCCGCCAACCGTCGTCGGCACCAGCTCGTAGCCGAGATCCCTGAGCCGCCGCGCCAGGTCGTTGCGGTACCAGGCGCCGAACACGCGCCGGTTGCGCCTGAGCAGCGTCGGCTCGACGCTGCGCCACTCGCCGCTCCTGTTGCGCGTCATGTTCGCGACGACGGCGTGCGTGTGGAACTGCGGGTCGTTGTTGCGGCTCGCCATGTGCCGGAACGTCGCCGCGATCATCCCGTCCGCCGCCTCGCGCGGCCTCCGTCCCGTCGCCGGGTCGTATCCCCTGGTCTGGAGGTGCTCGCGCTCGATCCAGTCGAGCGTCGCGCGGACGGCCTCGTCATGGGCGTGCATCACCGCCCGCCTGCCGTGGTAGAGCGCCTCCAGCGAGACCGACTTCGGCGCCGAGAACGTCATGTCCCAGCCGGGACGGTGCTGGCGCTCCCCGTCGATGACGCGGCCCAGCATGACGTCCGTGCCGGGCACGTGGCCGGACAGGATCGAGATGAACCTGCGCTTGCCGACGCGCTGGCCGAGCCCAAGGGCCTCGGCGCCCTCGCCGTGCCAGCGGTTGGCGGAGCGGTGGGAGCCGTCGTTCCGCGCGAGGTACTCGTGCAGGAAGTAGCCGAAGGTCTGCTCGGCGCTGGCAAGCTGGCGCGGGCCGGAGAGCATCAGGCGGCCTCGAAGGCGGGCAGGGCGGGAAGGGCGAACCCGGTCATGAAATTCCGCAGCCCCTTAGGCCAGCAATGAAGCCCC
>VXSG01000073.1 GCA_009838075.1 Boseongicola sp. SB0665_bin_10
CCTCGAAGCGGCAACGGAAGAGGGCTTGACAATGGACGGCTCATAAGAGTCCCCATGGCTACGCCAGCGACGGACCGGGCGACATCCGGTCGCGATCTCCGTCGAGAGTCTTGTCGCGACCATGCAACGGCTTGCCGGGGGCGGAAGGGCCAGCATGTGCGATCGGTTGCGGATCGGTACGACCGGTCTGACCTGGACTGGCAGGCACGGCGCGGACGGCAGTTGATTCAGCGGGCACCCGGCGTGAAAATGTCCTGAGGTCGGCGACTTCGCCGCATTGATTCGCCCTGGACCGTCTTGCCGCGGGTCGTACAGCCCGACCAGGCGTGCTGCCTCCCAAACTCCGCGAATTGGTCCTTGATTCGGAACTGGTCCTGCGCGACGCAAGAGCATGGGACTGTCAATGACCTGATGAGGACGCACATGAAGGCACGCGAGAACAAGACCCCGAGCAAGACTGCCGAACTCGTGGCGGCGGCGCGGGCGGATCACACGCGGTCCGCCAAGGTGCCCGTGTTCGAGGACCGGCACGCCTATGCCATGTGCGGGCGTCTCTGGCGCACGATCCTGTCCAGCCGGATTCTCTTGCTGCTGGTTAAGGACGGGCTGCTCCGAAGCTTGCGTCCGATCCTGCCCGCCATCTTCACGCGTGCGAGGTTCGGCGAAGACTGTCTTGAGGCGGCAATGGCGGAGGGAGTGGATCAGTACGTCATCATCGGGGCGGGATATGACACGTTCGCGTTTCGCCGGCCCGACCTGATGGAACGTCTCACGCTCTACGAACTGGACCAGAAGGCCACGCAGGACAACAAGTTCCGTCGCATGCGCGCCGCCGGGATCGAAGCTCCCGCATCCGTCCGTTACGTGCAAGCCGACCTGAACGTGGAACGCCTGCAGGATGCGCTTGCAAAGGCAGGGTTCGACTTCTCGCGCCCCGCAATGGTCTCGTGGTTTGGAGTCACCTACTATCTTGATCGCGACACGGTCAGGGATACGCTGGCCTCCATTGCGCGCGAGATGGCGCCCGGCACGACCGTGGTTTTCGACTATCTTGCAGATGCAGAGTGGGTTCCCGAAGACGCCCAGCCCCTGCTGACGAGAGCGACGGCCTTCGTCGCTGGACGTGGCGAGCCCTGGCTGTCAAGCTTTGTTCCTCCCGACCTGCCAGGCATTCTCAACGACCTGGGCTACGATGACATCGACAATCTGGAACCCCACAAGGTCGGGGAGCGATACTTTGCGCAATATCCCGATCTTGACTATTCGCCGGTCATTGGGCTCTGTCGCGCCCGGACTGCACGTTGAGCCGCCCACGGCAACGAGCCCGGTGCTGCATGGCACGATGGGCGCCTCGCATTCCGGCCCTTGCTTGCGCACGTCCGAAGACCCTGAAGCGACACGCAGCTTGGAGTGCCTGCCAATTCTCAAGCTGCAGCGCCGCCCTCCGCCAAGGCACCCGAATTCCATCGCGGATCCTTGCGCTTCCCAGGGCCGCGATGCCTGAGCTTGACGCGACGGGCCCGGCGCAGGCACGGCTGGCAACGCGGCCGTCGTCTGCTACAGGTTCACTGAATTCATCCAATGAACTGGCCCGCCGCAGGGCGGCTGCGAACATTCGGCAACATGAACGAACACCAGAAGGGTCTGATTGTCACGACACTGGGCGTCTTGCTTGTTGTGCCGGACTCGCTGTTCGTCAGGCTTATCGACGCCGAACCGATGGTCATCGCCTTCTGGAGAGCATCCACCGCCGGCGCCGTCGTCCTTGTGGTCCTCCTGGCAGTACAGGGTATGCGGGGCTTCCGGGCCGTTTTGCAGACCGGCCGGCCCGGGCTGGTCTATACCGTCCTGATGGGAACGACGGCACCGGCCTTCGTGCTTGCAGTGACCCAGACGAGCGTGGCCAACGTGGTATTGATATTTGCCTCGATGCCCGTATTCGCCGCCCTCTTCAGTCGCATCTTCCTCGGAGATCCCATCCGGGCACGCATGGTGATCACCATGGCGGCCGTGATCTTGGGGTTGGGAATCATAGCTTATGGATCCGGCGAGACGCAGATCGCCTCCTGGAAGGGGGACATCTGGGCAGTCTACATCTCTGCCGCCTTTGCCGCGGCTTTGACAGCCGTGCGAAAGGTCAAGGCCACTTCGATGATTCCGGCCATTCCCGTTGCATATGTCGGTGCCGCAATTCTTCTCGGAATCTTCGTTTCTCCAGGTGAAGCCTTCTAGACACAATGTACGCTCATATTGGGCCATGGCGCATTCATCGGAGCAGCATCCTGCCTTCTTGCGCTTGGTCCCCGATACATCAGTTCAGCCGAGGTCGCATTGCTTGTCCTCCTGGAATCAGTCCTTGCGCCGATCCTTGTCTGGTTGGCAATCGGAGAAGACCCCGGACCTTGGGCGATCGTCGGCGGGGCGGTCGTTGTCGGCGCTCTCCTTGTTTCCAACATCTGCAGCCTGATGAAGCGGGAAGCGCGGTAGGGCCGGGCCGAATCTTGGGGCAAGGCCGCAAACCGCGCGGCAAGGCCACCACGCGACCTGGGTGCAATTTCGTGGCTGGTGTCGGCGTGCAAGCCGACACCAGCCACGAGACTTGACCGGAACTTCATTGGGCACCGCGAGCGGGTTCCTGGACCATCCTGCTGATTTTCGGGAGTTTCCGGCGCGGCAGCCGTCGGTGATCCTGGCAATCTTGTGGGAACGTTCTGATCCGGCTTCACTCCGAGCAAACGGAAATCGACCCGGCCCCGGATTTGCCATGCAATTGACGGGCAGAATCAACCGGAATCCGCTACACTCCCCTTGAAACGCGCGGGATTCCTGTCTGACACAGGAGTGAAGATCCGTTCAAGATTGGCCGCTTCGGCTCCGGCAACCGACCAAATCCAGACGATTGGCAGACGATTGCCGCACCATGCAGGGAAACGGATTGCCGAAGGCGAGAACCTTGGCTCAAACGAGTTTGGTGGATTGGATTGCATCCCCAATTGCGTCCACGATCTCCGAGCACTGATCGGTCGAAATGATGATCGGCGGCGACAGGACGATGCGATCTCCGACGGGTCTGACGATAACGTCATTGTCGACGCATTTCTTGAAGACGCGCTCCCCGGCCCTCGCGTTGACGGGCAGTGGAGCCTTGGTTGCCTTGTCAGCGACCAGATCGACGGCCAGCATCAGTCCTTTTCCGCGCACGTCGCCAACGCACGGCAAATCGTGCAACCGTTGCGCATCGCCCTGCAAGAACGCGCCCACGGTCACGGCGTTCGACAGCAGGTCTTCGCGTTCCATGATCTCGATGTTCTTCAAGGCCGCGGCACAGGCAACCGGGTGGCCGAAATAGGTGAGACCCATCGAGAAGACGCCGCCTTCGCATTGCGGGCGGCTGATGGCTTCGTAGATCTCGTCCGAAATCAGCGTCGCCCCGAGGGGGACATAGCCTGACGTGATCCCCTTGGCCAAGACCAGTACGTCGGGTTGGCAATCGAACACTCTTTCCGAGGCGAACCATTCCCCAAGACGCCCGAACGCAGTGACGACTTCGTCAGCGACATAGAGAATGTCGTTCCTCTTGCACACGCCACGCATGCGCCGGTGATAGCCCTCTGGCGCGACCAGCACGCCGCCAGCGCCCATGATCGGTTCGGCAATGAAGGCGGCGACGTTTTCCGGGCCAAGCTGGTCGATCCTGTCCCGGAACTCCTGCACCAGGAGATCGCAATAGGCGGCTTCGGTCATGTCGTCCGGCTTCTCACGCATGTTTGCCGCCGAGACGTGGTGTATGAAGTCCTGTCCAACGCGATCAAAGCCGTTCTTGGTTGCATGAATGCCCGTAAGCTCGGCGGCGACGCATGTCGCGCCATGGTATGCGTGGTTCCGGCTGATGATCTTCTTCTTGCGATGCAGGCCGCGCATCGAATTGTAGTAGTGCACCAGCCGAATCGCCGCGTCGTTGGCGGTGGATCCGCCGCAGGTGTAGTAGACGTGGTTCAAGTCGCCCGGCGCGTTCTGGGCCAGCCAGAACCCAAGCTCGGCCGCGGGCACGTTCGTCGAATGCCCAAAGGGATTGTAGTATTGCATCTGCATGACCTGAGCCGAAATGGCCTCCGCCATTTCTCGGCGCCCGTGCCCAATGTTGACGCACCAGAGACCGGCGATTCCGTCCAGAAGCCTGCGTCCGTCCGCGTCGGTGACGTGCATGCCCGAGGCTCGGTCTATGACCTGGCTGCCTTCGTCGTGAAAGGACGAGAAATCCGTGTAGGGGTGGAGCACATGGGCACGGTCCTTGGCCCAGGCTGAATTGGCGTCCGGCTTGTTCATGTGGTAGCCCCCTTGTGCCCAATGCGTGCCAGGGACCGTACAACCAACTCCGCCCGAGGCGCAGTCACCACTTCGGGTTACGCGCTAGCCGACTTCAAGGAATTGCAGTGGGTCGCCCTCAGCCGTCGGGGGCATTTTCGCGAGTGCGGCGAGGAACATCGACAGAAGCTCGCCCTGGGACGTCACGGAGAGCTTTGTGTAGATGCGCTTGCGGTGAACCTTGATCGTCTCAGGCGAGTTGTTGAAATGGGCGGCAATGGACTTTGACGAATGCCCTTGCAGGATCATGCGGAGAATGTCGCCTTCGCGAGGACTGAGAACGGAGGAGCCGAAGGCCTCGAAGGCCGTGTCAATTTGCGCAGAAAGGCGACCTGATCCGTCGGTGTTCGCAGGCGTCAGCCTCGTCCAGTGCCGCCGGACAAGAGCCGAGATCAGCGGCTTGGCCGAATTCAGCCTGGTCGGATCCGCACGGGCACCCTTGGCTTGGGTCCCCATGGAAAAGAAGAGTGCGGCATCGTCTTCGATATGAAGCATCAGTCCGCACTCATCGGTCAGGGCCATCTCGCGAAAGAACTTTGCGTAGTATTCGGATTGCTTGAAGTCGTCCGGAGCCACGTCGTCGAGCGACAGGACCTGGTCGCCACTCTTCTGCCGGAAGAGCAGGTAGAAGGGGTCAAGTACATACGCCACGTCCAGGTAGAGTTCGAGCGACGCCTTCTGGCTGTCGTCGGTATGGTTGCCGTAAAGCCCCACGGGTCTTTGGTCGTCGAAGAAAGCGCTGAGGAAGACCGTGTCGGCGTGGCAAAGCGAGACACAGAAATGGCTGATCAGGCGGGGGAAATCCGGCGTGCCTATGGAGGTCACGCAAGCGCCCAGTTCTTCAAGCTCGTTGTCGGTCAGCGTCGCGGGCATCCTCCGACTATGGCACCAAGTCTGGCCATGCAAAAGCGGACGTCGGTCAGGGATGCCTGAGGTCGTCGTTCTGGCTCGAAAGGGGAATGCCGCGCTCGCTCCAGCCGTCTGGCAGTTCCGCGACGGCCAGGCCTTCGCCGATCCCCTTCGCGCCGAGAGGATAGCCGTCCGGACCGTGGATGGCCGAGAGACCGACATACTCCAGCCCGCCCGATGTCCCGCAATAGTTCGCGTAGACGATCGTCACCGCGTTCTCCATTGCGCGGGCGGGGACGAGGATCTGATTGACGTTCACGAAGGGCATCATGTTTGCGGTTGGGACCAGAATGACCTCCGCGCCTAGTCTCCCGAATCTTAAGTTCGTATCAAACTTCTTCGCTTGCGCCGAGCGCG
>VXSG01000060.1:0-1085 GCA_009838075.1 Boseongicola sp. SB0665_bin_10
GACTCGCTTGACGAGTGCATCGCGGCGATCGAGGGCTGCATCGAGCATCACAACGTCAACGACGCCCGCCCGTTCCGCTGGAGCAGGAAGCCCGAGGACCTCGTCGAGGCGTGGAAGCGAGGGCATCAGAAACTTGACGAAATGGCATCAAATGAATGATTCGAACCATTAGGGTAATCCAGCGTACAAATCATGCGAAACGGGATCGCCGGGAGCGCCCGCGCCCGTCGCATGGCGGCCAGTCGATCATCGTCGGTCCGGATGGAACGCTGGGCACGGCCACGGAAAACTTCCTGCGGCACGATCCCGTGCTTGGTGAATTGCGCCTGGCATGGCTGCGCAGGCGGCCACGGTCCAGGAGTCCCGGCGGCCTGAACGGGATCCTGGACCGGCTGGGATTCGTCAGGGCGATCTCGTTGCCACGGAAGCTCAGGGAGAACATGCATTCGGTCTGGTGTTCCAGGTCCGCGCGGGAGGGCTTGGCGGCGGCGAACGACCTCATCGAGGGCTTCTTCGGCGAACGGCGTGGGATTGTCGCAGCTGCCGCAAGGGCGCGGTAACTCGATGCCGTGCCGACCGATGCCGCGATGGCGACGTTCAAGGATCCGATGGGCCAGTTGTTCGACCGCTTGCAGAACTGGCAGGAACGAGTCTGGTCGGCCGGCAAGGCTGCTGCCGCTCCGCCGGACGGTTGACCGCAATGTTCGACGGCACCGTTGACGCCCTTGAGAACGCCAGTGAACGGATGTTGATCCCGTTCGACCTGGTTGTCCGCTGCTGGCATGACCGATCTCAGTCGCGCTCGTCAGCCATGGCCCGCAGAATGGTTTGGTAGTTCGCTTTCAAGAGTTCGAGACGGGGGTGCTCATGTTTGGCGTTCGCCGACGAGGAATCCAGGATGTCCAGGGCGCGACGTAGCAGCGGCTCGGCGTCTTCATTGCGGTTCGTGTCATGCAGCAGCCCCGCCAGGTTATTCAGGCGACTCGCCACGATGGGGTGGTGCTCGCCGAAGGCGGCCTCGGCGATTGCCAGTGCTTCCCGGAACATCGGCTCGGCGTCCTCATGGCGGTTCGTGTCCTGCAGCA
>VXSG01000060.1:1185-42948 GCA_009838075.1 Boseongicola sp. SB0665_bin_10
CGGTTCGTGTCCTGCAGCAGCACCGCCAAGCTGTTCAGGCGCTTCGCCACGGTAGGGTGGTGCTTGCCGAAGGCGGCCTCGTCGATCTCCAGCGCTCTCAGGAGCATCGGCTCGGCTTCGTCATGGCGGTTCGTGTCCTGCAGCAGCACCGCCAGGTTGTTCAGGCATTCTGCCACATCGGGGTGGTGCTTGCCGCAGGCGGCCTCGGTGACGTAAATCGCCTCCCACACCAACGGCTCGGCCTCGCCGTACCGGCCGGCATGCCACAGCAGTTGCCCCAGGTCGCTGGTCGTTCTTGCGACAAGCTTCGCATCGGCCAGTGAATTCGCCTCGATGAGCGATTTGCGCAGCAGCTCTTCGCATTCCCTCCAGCGTGCGAGCTCCATCAACACGGTCGCGATCTGCAGGCGCTGCACGATCCTTTCCCCGGAATCCCTCACGCTCTCGACCGCATCCCTGAGAAACGCGAGCCGGGTTTCGGAAAACGTTCGCAGGGTAAGCCCCTCTCCCATTTCCGCGAGGCGGTGGGCGAACGCTTCGAGATCGCCGCTCCGGTGCTTCTCCCAGACGGCGATCATGCTCTCGATCTCGGAGAGATAGTCCGGTGCGGGCGACGCGCGCGAGACGACGCGAGCGATCGATTGACTTACGCCGTCTCCGGCAAGGGGCGCGGCTTCGAGCACGTAGTTCGCAACCTGCTCGGCCGCTCCGAGATGGGCGAGCGTCCTGGCCATGTGGAACTTCGCCGTCGCCCGTTCCCCCTCGTCGCCGACTTCGCTCAGGTAGTCGAGAGCCTGTTTCGCGTCGGCCCCCCCTTCCTCGAGGAGCCTTTCGCGCAACTCGCGGCGCTTCTTCTCGCGTTCCGCGATGCTCGGGTAGAAGAGCCTGAAGAACTCGAGGAGGAAAGGAAGCCGCGTGCGGGCGCCGCGGGAGAGGTTCATTGCGAGCCAGATGTCGAAGAAACCCTCGCGAATCGTGTAGAGGCGCGATCGCCCGTCCCGCGGATGCTGTTCGGAACGCAGGTAGTGGGCGTCCGACAGGCGCTTCAGGAGCGACGAGGTCTCCTGCTGGCTCATGCGCATGCGTGCGGCAATTGCGGCGGGCGTCTTCTCCTCGTCACGCATGCTCGCAAGACACTCCAGCAACGCGCGCTGACCGGGCGGCAGATCGGCCATCCGGGCCTGGTAGAAGGGCGTGATCCGGTCTAGCAGCACGTGGAACTGCTCCTGCACCCCCGCAACCGACTCGTGGGCGATCAGCTCGTGGAGCATCATCGTCAGCCGCGGGTTCCCGCCCGTCATGCGATAGAGCGCCTCCAGTCGCGGTCTCATGGCTTCCATGGACTCGAGCAAGTCCGTGCGTACTTCCCATTCGAGGTTGCGGCGGATGACTTCGACCATTTCCTCGAAGCCCAGGCCCTCCAGCATCTGGATGTCGAAGAAGTCGTAGAACGGCTGCTGGATGTCCGTGATGCCGTCGAAGTGCATCGGCGTGGTGGCCACCAGCAGGCAGCCGTTGTCGGCCATGAGAAACTTGCGCAGGGCGGCAACGTCGGTTCCGTCGCGGATCTGCCTCGACATGACCTCGCCTAGGTTCTCGATCATGATGACCAGGGTGCGGTCTTGCCGGCGGTTCTCCTGCCGGATGGCGGGCACCAGCGTGTCGGCGACCTTGGCGTCGTCCTCCTCGGTCTCGATTTCGGAGAGGAGTTCCGCCCAGCGTCCCTCTTCTTTGGGGACCTCGCCAAGAATCCCGCAGAGGCCGATCAGGAAGTCGGCGAAGGAGAGGATCCGGTTCGATTCCTCCGGGAACCGGACCACCGCGATCCTCTCCCTGAGCGCCGCATCCGACCGGACGGCGTCCTCGATGCAAGAGAGCAGGTGGGTCTTGCCGATGCCGCGCGGACCGATGAAGAGCAGGTGGCTCTTCGACTTTCGCCGTACCGACCCGCGCAGGGACGCGATGGTGTTGTCGAGGACATGTTCACGCGCGACGGTGGTGTGTCGCAGGCGCTCCGGACTGGTCACTCCGGATCGGTAGAGGCCGATGTTCGACGCTGGGGCCGGTTCAGGCATGATGCTTCCTCCACCACGACTTCAGCACTCCGCTCGCGAAGTCGTGGAGCCCTCCCTCGACCTCCACGATGTAGAAGTCGTTCTCGAGGTCGAGCATGAGCCGGCTGAACAGCTGCCGGCGCTCATGCGCCGGGAGACCGGCACCGAGCTCCGACAGCACTCGTTCAGTCTCCTGCAGCAGGGTTGCGCGCTTGAGGCCCGATTCGCTCAGGCTGATCTGGCCCAGCAAGGCGTGGGCGATCGGTCGTTCCGGTCCTGGATAGTACTGACGGATCCTCGAGTGGTAGTGCTGCAGCTGGGCGCGGGCGGCGGACCCCACGATCATCTCGTCGAAGACGGCGTCGACATCCGTCGCGGCGAGCCTGCGCTGCTCGCGTTTCCATCGCCGATGGAGATTCTGCGTCGCAATCTGCATGAAGTACGGAATGGGGCGGCCCAGCCGGGCAACGAGGCGCGGCAGGACGTCGTCATCGAAAGGGACGCCTCGACCGCTCAGCATGTCGCTGGCAAACTTCCGGATGTCCTCGTCGCTGAGCGCCGGCAGGGACACGCCAACAAGATCGTTGATGAGGTCGACCATTCCCAGCGCGTCGAGGGTGCCGGCCAGGTTGACCGAGCCTCCGACCAGCCAGCGAATCGAGTCCCGCCCGGGGGGAGGCTTCTGACGCTGGGTGCGAAGCCAGGCAAGGAACGCGCGCAGCAGCCCTTCGTCTTCCCGGGACAGGTTCAGCAGCATGTCCGGGAACTCGTCGATGATGAAGAGGATCGGGACGCCGGTGGCGCGAGCCCGGGCGAGGAACGTGTCGCCGTGCCGGCGCCAATTCCCGTGCCAGTCGGGATCGCCTTCGCGTAGCGCGAGCCTGAAGCCGCCGGCTCCGATCGATTCGACCTTGCCCAGCACGCCGCTGACGAGTTCCCAGCCTGTGGCAAACCCGTCGCGGAGAAGATCGGGATGCGTGTCGTGGAATGCGTCGAGCAGCACCTGAAAGAACTCGGCCGGGTGCGTCAGGTCCTGCACGTTGACGGACACCACCTGGAATCCGTTCTCGGGGCGGTCGCGCAGGTGGTCCATGATGCTGGTCTTGCCGGTTCGTCGCGGTGCCGTGAGCACCACGTGGCCGGTGCGCAGGGTATGCCACAGTTCCGCCACGAACGCGTCGCGAAAGCGCAGGTCGACGGATTCGACGGGACTGCCGACATAGAATTCCGGAACGGTTTCCATTTCCATGTTGCCCTTGTTGTATATCAGAATTGTCGTAGACAGTTATATACGGCGCGTTTGTTGTATGTCAATGCTGTCATGAAGAATGGCGCGGGAGCGACGCGCCAAACGTCAGGGAGCAGGCTTGCGTGCCGCCCTTGCGGATTGCAGCTTGACCTCCGACGGAAATTCCTTGACTGCCTGCCTCTCGATTTCCCACGAACAAGCCTCGTCATCAGGGAAAGAACGCCAAGCATCGCAAGGTCCGGTGTCCCCCGGAGGGAACAGGCCTGCCGCAGGCAGCCAGGACCTCTCAATATGTCGGAAGTCCCTGTCACAAGGACGCTGCCAGCCCTGCCGGATCCAGCACCCAGGCACCCTGGCTGGGGGCATGAACTCGCACCAGAACTGTTGCATTTTCATTTGCCACTGCACCGGAGTCTGCAAGGCCGTAGCTTTTCCGCCCCGTCGCCTGCGCCAAAGTGCGTCCTCTGCCAGACGGGTCATGCCCGCCCGGCATGGATCGACATTGGAATCCAGGTCTCTCCTGCCTTGACGCGATCCCTGCCCCAGGTGCGGAAAGCCGACATTCAGCGAAAGCGACCCGGATCGGGAGCGTGAAACGGGCCGTAGCTTCCAGCTCGTGTCCAGGGAGCCGCACCGGGATGCACGAGCTCGACGATACGGCGGGTTGGCACGCCGGTTGAAGGGAGAATGCGTCCGCAGCCGTCAGCGGACGCTGCCCGCCGGCTTGACACGATCAGGCGATGCTCCCGCAGCGCGGCGCAGGATGGTTTCGACGGGGCCCGGACTGACCTTGTCGTGGTGGCAGAGTGTGGCCACAGCAGCGCTACAACACAGTAGCGCTACAACACAGGAGGCAAGACGAAGATGGGTGACACGGTGGTGAGGGCGCGCATCAACGAGGCGACGAAGGAGAGGGCGACTGCAGCGCTTGGCGCGATGGGCCTGTCGGTTTCCGACGCGATCCGGCTTCTGATGCTGCGGATCGCGGAAGAGCAGCGCCTTCCGTTTGACGTGGAGGTTCCGAATTCGGCCACGATCGAGGCAATGGAGGAACTGGAAGCCGGCAAGGACCGACGGTTCGAGACTCCTGGGGACCTGCGCGCGGACCTGGGAATCTGAGCGTGCTGGCGCTGGTTCGGTCGACCCGATTTCGCAAGGACGTGAAGCGAATGCGGAAGCGGGGCAAGGACATGGAAAAGCTGGCCACGGCAGTGACGATGCTGGCGTGCCAGGACACCTTGCCTACGGAATACCGCGATCGACCCTTGTCTGTTCCGGCATTGCACGGCCGACCTTCAGGTCGGGGTCGCGCCTGGACTCACATCACGGTTCAGGCGGCGCAGCTTCCCGGAGCGCATCAAGGAGTGTCGACCTGATCTCGCCTGGATCGTCGCGCTTCATCGTGGCTGTAACGAAGACGGCCCTGCCGCCGGAAGCCTGTGCCCACAGGTGGCCAATCAGGTCTTTCTCCCGACTGTCCCGGCTTTCGTCGGGCGACCGGTCCCTGCCCTTTTATTCCACGACGAGAATGCGCCCGTCCTCCATGAGCGCCACGAAGTCCGGATAGAAGCGATCGGTCGCGGTCGGAAGGTGGAAGGCGTGGCGGTGCCGGCTGACGTTCCGCGTCCAGTGCTTCAGCCCGGGAAGGCTGTCGATGTCCATGGCGCACTGCGCTTCCTCGCCATCATCATTGCCGTCGAAGGCTGGCACCTCGTCCGGTCCCAGGAAATGCCTCCGGAACCCGAGATTGCCGCGGCAGCGCGGCACGTCCGCATACATCCCGTCGAAGAATTTGTGACCATCCTCAAATGAGACCTCCACAAGCGCCTCGGGGCCGAACAGGGTCAACTGGTAGACCTTGCCGCGCTCCTCTTGCCGTATTTGCTTGATCCTGTCCTTCAGCCTGCGTGCAAGGATGAATCTGCAACGCATGAGCTGGGCCAACGGAAGCCCCCGGTCGCGGATCAGGTGCGTGACGACACCGTCCAACCATGCCAGGAGCTCCGGCTGCGAAATCCAAGGGTCGCGGACTTTTCCGTCAAGCCAGACGACAAGACCGGACTGCGTCCAGCCTTCCACGGTGACATCGAGCAGCATGTCCTCGGAACTGTCGAAGGCGCACCGACATGTACGTGTCCAATCTTCGCTCCTGCATCGAGGCAATGGCGGCAAGCTGGACATCGTTGCCCGGTCCCCCACGGCAGCGTGATCATCACGAATTTCTCCGACGTCGGTGAGGATCGGATCGAGGCTGATCCGGTCCCGGACGCAAGCCCGTAATTCCGCCGCCACCTTCCCCGTGCCGAAATGCGGCCCATGGGCTCAAGTGCGGCGTTGAACGGTTCGAACACGAACGGCGATGTCCCGCTGCAGGTGCGCACGGGAAGCGCTGTCCCCGCCTTCGCGGTCCCATTGCAAAGGGCGGGCACGGCGTCTCCAAGGTCGGCAATCGCGACCCTTGCCCTGCTTTACGCCAAGTTGCATCCGCCGGTGCTGCCGCACCCGGGACCAACGCTCGGGGGCGACCTCCATCCAATTCAATTGATCGGGCCAACATTCGAAAAAGCTATGACGCCGTCATCCCCTGCCTCACAAATCCAGCCCCGTCTTGCTGAAGTGGTGCAGGTATTCAATGAACCGCGCCTGTGTTTCCGTGGGACGCCATTCGTGGCGGTAGGTCAGGCCGATGTCGCGGACGTGCCCGGAAAGAGGAACATCCAGTGCCGCGATCGCGCCCAGGCTTTCGTCGACATTGATCTGGTGTCGCGACACAATGGAAATGTACGGCCCTTCCGCCAGGACTCCGCGCAGGACCCCAAGTGACGAAGAAATCACCCGGACCGGCGTTTCAGGTTCTTCCTGAACGCGGAGCGTCTCGAACAGGTACTGCCCGGCGGGCGTTTCTTTCGGCGGCGCGATCCAAGGGTAGTCCAGCGTGTCTTCAAGTCGCAGGTTGCGCATCCCTGCCAGCGGGTGACCTGGATGGGCCACGATTGCCAGGGCATCGTAGAAAAGCAGCTCCTGCTTGACGTCGTCGGCAGGTGCGGGATGCCTGAGCGCGCCGATCAGGCAGTCAATGTCACCTTCCCGCAAGGAACGCAGCACTTCGGCGTACCGGCCTTCCACGACCCGGATCTGGAACCTCTTGACGCTGCTTACCATCGCGTGGATGGCCTTTGGCACGATGGTTGTCCGGGCAAGGGGAAGACTGCCCAGGACGAATGTCCCCTGTTCCTGGCCCAGCTCGCGGCTCATTTCCTCGATGCCCTGCCGGATTTCCGCCTGGGCCAGCTTTGCCGCCAGGACAAAGGCTTCAGCCGCTGGCGTGAGCCTGACACCCGATGGTCGCGCAATGAAGAAGGGCACGCCCGCGACAGCTTCAAGACTTCTGGCCGTTCTGTGGACGGCAGGTTGCGACAGCCCAAGCGTGCGTGCGGCGACCGTAAAGCTGCCGGCATTCGCGATGGCGATCAAGTTGCGCAACTGGGACGCCGTGACAGAGAATTCAAACGTGGATTGACGTTGCGCCCCGTTGCCGGCTTCACGCAATGCTGCCTGCGACCCTTCCTTCAGGTGCTGCAGGGCCTTGGCAGCCCGCTGCGCAAGGAGCGTCCCGCCTTTCGTGAGCGCAGCCCGTCGTCTCCTGCGGATCAGCAAGGGCGTGCCGAAATCAGCCTCGAGCCGCGCGATGGCTTGCGTCGCGGCGGGCTGGGACAGATGGCATCTCTCCGCCGCGACCGAGACTGACCCCGTGCGCGCGGTTTCGAGAAAGGCACGCATGTGCCGAATGTTCGGGAAGCCGCCTTGCATGCCACCCCTATAGAATTTTCTTATTTTAGGACCTCAATTCGAAATAGGCAATTTCACCGCTTCCAATTAAGGATCGATTGCGACCGGCCGTCCGGGCCGACCAGGACCAACAAGAAGGGGCTCCTTTCATGTCTGACAGGAAATCCGCGCTGGTTATCAGCGCCCATTCAGCGGATTTCGTTTGGCGCGCCGGTGGGGCCATCGCCCTGCATCAGGCCAAGGGCTACGAAGTCACCGTCGTGTGCCTCTCCTATGGCGAGCGCGGGGAAAGCGCGAAACTCTGGAAGCAGGACGGCATGACGCTGAGCAAGGTCAAGGCCGCACGCCAGGCAGAGGCGGAAAACGCTGCTGCCGCCCTCGGCGTGCATGACATTCGGTTCTTCGACGTGGGGGACTACCCGCTCGACCTGGGGCGGGAAACGCAAGATCGCATGGTGGATGTCATCCGCGAGGTGCAGCCCAACTTCATGATGTCCCACTCCAGGTGGGACCCTTACAACACCGACCACATGAACACGACGCAATTTGCGCTTGAGTGCCGGATGATCGCGCAAGCCTGGGGTCACAATCCAGGCGAGACGGTTCTTGGCGCGCCCCAGCTCTATCTCTTTGAGCCCCACCAGACCGAACAGATGGAATGGAAGCCCACGACCTTTCTCGACATCACGGATTTCTGGGACAAGAAATGGGCCGCAATCCAGTGCATGCATGGCCAGGAGCACTTGTGGAACTTCTACAGGAACGTGGCCGAAAACCGTGCCAACCACTTCCGCCGCAATTCCGGCGGCCAGGCGGGGGGACGTGCGGCAAAGTATGCCGAAGGGTTCGAGACGGTTTTCCCGCGCACGGTGGATGAACTGGAATGACCTATCAGGCAGGAACCACGGGCGTCGTCGTCCAGAACATCCAGCGCGCCGACCAGGAGATTGTCGATGGCCTGGCAGGCTTCGGGGTTGCCACGGTTCACGAGGCGCAGGGCCGCAAGGGCCTGCTGGCCGACTGCATAAGGCCAATTTACCCGGGGGCCCGCATTGCCGGCTCCGCTGTCACCATCCTTGCGCCGCCTTGCGACAACTGGATGATCCATGTCGCGATCGAACAGCTCCAGCCAGGCGACGTGATGCTCCTGGGCACGATCACGCCGTCAAATGCCGGATATTTCGGCGATCTTCTGGCAACATCCGCCAAGGCGCGCGGTTGCCGCGGGCTGGTCATCGACGCGGGTGTCCGCGACGTCCGTGACCTCACCGAAATGGCCTTTCCGGTCTGGTCCAGGGCCGTGCATGCCCAGGGCACGGTCAAGGAATCGCTCGGCTCGGTCAACGTGCCCGTGGTTTGCGCCGGAGCGCTGGTCAATCCCGGCGATGTCGTCGTCGCCGACGATGACGGTGTCTGCATTGTCCGCCGCGACGAAGCCGCGGAGGTGCTGGAGAAGGCGCGGGCACGCGAAGCCAACGAGGGCGCGAAACGCGCCCGGTTCGAGGCTGGCGAGTTCGGTCTCGACATCTACAACATGCGCGAGCGGCTGGCCGAGAAGGGCCTGAAATATGTCTGAAGGGATCCGCTGCATGTGGATGCGCGGAGGGACTTCCAAGGGCGGGTACTTTCTGGCCGAGGACTTGCCCGGCGACACGGCTGCGCGCGACGCGTTCCTCTTGCGCGCCATGGGTTCGCCGGATGCCCGCCAGATTGACGGGATGGGCGGCGCGGACCCCCTGACCTCCAAGGTCGCGGTTGTCGCGAAGTCCGCGCGTGAAGGCGTGGACGTCGACTACCTGTTCCTGCAGGTCTTCGTGGACCAGCCCCTCGTCACCGATGCCCAGAATTGCGGGAACATCCTGGCGGGAGTGGGCGCCTTCGCGATTGAGCGGGGACTGGTTCCAGCCAGGGATGGCGAGACGCCCGTCGCAATCTACATGGAAAACACCGGCCAGACAGCGGTTGCGCGGGTGGCAACGCCGGGCGGCAAGGCAACGTACGGGGGTGAGGCCAAGATTGACGGTGTTCCCGGCGGAGCCGCTGCTGTGCCACTGGCGTTCAAGGACACGGCAGGATCCTCCTGCGGCAACTTGCTGCCAACCGGGAATGCCGTGGACGTGGTCGAGGACGTTGCCGTGACCATGATTGACAATGGCATGCCCTGCGTGGTGATGCGTGCCAGCGACATGGGCATCACCGGAGACGAAGCGCCGGAAGAGCTGGAGGCAAACACTCCACTGCGCAAGAAGATCGAGGCGATCCGCCTTGCCTGCGGCCCGATGATGAACCTGGGCGACGTGACTGGCAAGTCCGTGCCAAAGATGACCATGGTCAGCCCGCCTGCGAAGGGTGGCGCCATCGGCACGCGCACGTTCATCCCGCACCGCTGCCACAAGGCCATTGGCGTGCTCGGTGCCGTCAGCGTGGCGACCGCCTGCCTGACCCCGGGGTCGCCCGCCTATGACCTGGCGGATCGCGGCACGGGGCCGGAACGCAGCCTGTCGGTCGAGCATCCGACCGGCGAGATGACGGTCGTCGCGACGCTTGACCAGGCGGGCACCGTGAAGGAAGCCGCGATCCTGCGCACTGCACGCAAGTTGATGGATGGCGAGATTTACGCATGACCGAGCAGAAAATGGACGCCGACTGGCTGGTCTTTCATCCAGGCCCGAAGAAACCGGACCTTGCGCTTCCCGAAGGGGCCGTTGACGCGCACTGCCATGTCTTTGGCCCGTCGCCCGAATTCCCCTATGCGCCGGAGCGCAAGTACACGCCATGCAATGCGGGCAAGGACAAGCTCTTTGCGCTGCGCGATCATCTTGGGTTTGCGCGCAACGTCATCGTGCAGGCGACCTGCCACGGCAAGGACAACAGCGCGATGGTCGACGCCTGTCGCACGGCCGGTGACCTGGCGCGCGGCGTCGCGAGCGTGGGCGCCGACATCGCGCGCGAAGAGCTGGCGGAAATGCATCAGGCAGGCGTGCGCGGCGTTCGGTTCAACTTCGTCAAGCGCCTTGTGGATGCCACGCCCAAGGAGGTGTTCATCGGCATCGCCGAGAAAATCCAGGAATTCCACTGGTCGATCGTGGTCTATTTCGAGGCTGCCGACCTGGAAGAGCTTGAGCCGTTTCTCAAGCGGCTGCCGGGGATCGTGGTCGTTGATCACATGGGCCGGCCGGATGTGACCAAGGGTGTCGATCACCCGGATTTCGAGCGCTTCATCCGGCTGATGGCCACGAACGAAAACATATGGACCAAGGTCACATGCCCCGAACGGCTGACGGTTTCCGGTCCGCCTTACGACGATGTCATGCCCTACTACCGGGAAATCGTGGATCGCTTCGAAGACCGGGTGTTGTGGGGCACCGACTGGCCCCATCCCAACATGAAATCTCACATGCCGGATGACGGGGCGCTGGTTGACTGCATTCCCCGGATCGCACGCACAAAGGCGCAGCAGGAAAAGCTGCTCGTGACCAATCCAATGCGGCTCTACTGGACTTGACGCCGTGAATCCTCCGCCGCCTGGAGGCAACGGCTACCCGGCCAGGATGCGCGGCAGCCCGCACGCGCCGCAGGGCCGGTTTCCGGGGGCAAGGAATTCGGGAGGTTGTTCCGGGCGGCGTTCACGTCACGGTCAAGAACCGGTCGTCGGCCGGCACCCGCGAAACCGTCAGTGGGACTCTTGCAGGAGCACGCCGCTTGCCTCGATTTGCGGCGGCCCGGCAAGTCGCGACGAAAGATCCTTCCAGACCGACCGAATGCCCGGCGTTGCCATCCTGGCCTGCTCTTCACTTCGCCAAATCGCAACAACCGACCATGTGCCGTCCTCGTTGGGCACATGGGAGGTATTGATCAGGCCGTCGATGTCATCAGGTCGAATCGCCGCGCGCATCTCCCTTTCGAAATCCGCCTGGCCGTCTTCCGTGTCAAACTCAGGTGCCATCCTGTAAGTCGTGCGGCGAATGAACATGGCGGCTCCTTCCAAGACCCTCGGGTCCCCGGAATGCGCCACTGCATCCCATTGGACCATATATGCTTGACTGAACGCAAAGTTCAGCCACACACCGTTCCGCGTCATGCCCCGGCAACCCGGCGGCACATGAATCCCGGACATCCTCGGACGCGCCGGGACGACTCGGCAAGTCGCAATTCCCGCCCAGCCACCGCAACCCCGCGACGGCGAATGTCCCGTGTCGCATTGATGTCACGGTCAGGCACCAATTCGCAACCACCGCAGGCAGACTCGCGCATCCAGGTGCATCAGCCAGCGACATGACAGTCCGCGCTGGTGGCGTGAACACTGCAACGACACCAACGTCCCGCCTCCGGAAGACACGCCGTGTCTGGCCGGCAGGCGCCGAATTGCATTGCCGGTCCCCTGGCTGGCACGCGCGAGATCGCGCCGGCCCTGAAGATTCAAACTGAACTGCGCCTCGGCACCGATCCGATGCCCGAAGCGCAGGGCCGTGTCGCCGGTGATCGAACGCTTGCCTGCGATGATCTGCGAGACACGGTTGGCGGGCACCTCAGCTTGACGCGCGTGTTCGGCTGTCCCGACACCCGGCTCGGCCAATTCGTCCTTGAGAACCGAGCCGTGATGCACCTGTTTCATGTACATGGTCTTCCTTTCACGCACGGCAATCGACGAATTCAGCGTTGGACGGACCTGGCCGACCGTTTGGCCAACCGCATGTCCAGCTCGCGCCGGCGACCCTTCCAGGTGGCGCTGTGGAAAGCGGTTCGATTGATGCCCGCTCATCATCCACCAAATCGGTTTCAAATCCGCGCATCAGTCGTCTATACTGCCCCCAAGTGGTCTCATTCCAAGCCATGCGGCCGCCCCTGACCGATGTGAACGTCAGAGGGGGAGTGTCGCGTTTGGGGAGACCACTCCGCTTTTGGGTCAGGCCTTGAATGGTGGGGCCGCCTGCGAGCTGGACAGATCAGAATTGATCAATTGGGAGGACATCATGATCAAGAATTTCGTTGGTGCGGGACTGGCGATCGGACTTGTTGCCGGCACGGCATCTGCACAAGTCATCCTTACGGCTGAGACCGGACCGCCCGGCACGGTTCCCTTCACTTCGATGACGGCGCTGGCGGAAATCGCCGCGACCGAGGGCGTGGCGGACTTTCAGGTTGCCGACAGCCAGACGCTGACAAACTCCTTGCAGAACGTGGCAGAGGGCAAAACGGATGTTTCCGGTGCACCCTTGATCCTGACCTTCCTGATGTCCAAGGGCGCTGGCCCCTACGCCAAGCTGGGCGCTGAGACGGGCACCGAATTGATAGGCAATGTGCGTGCACTCTTCACCTACAACTACGGCGGTTTCGGACTCTACGCTTACGACAGCTCGAGCGTCAAAGGCTGGAATGATGTTGCCGGGAAGACCATCCTGAACGGTCCGCCACGCGGTGCCGCGCTGACGAACGATCGCGGAATCCTTCAATTGGTCAGCGGCGTTGAAGACGGCAAGGACTACAAGGGCCTCCAGGTGAACTGGGGTCAGATGGCCAAGACCATCACGGACGGGTCTGCGGACGCGATGATGCTTCCGGTCACGTTCCCGGACACACGCATCACCCGTTCCCTGGCGGCCGGTGACATGACGCTTTGGTCCATCCCGAAGGAGATCTGGGAAGGCGAGGCGATGCAGAAGTACATCAAGAGCCCCGGGACCGCCGGCATCGTCTTTGATCTCAAGGACATCGCACCGCAAAAGGGTCTGACGATCGTCAGCGAAGACGGGATCTGGCGCAGCCCGACGACCGTGGGCGCGGAAGTCGTGCACAAGAACCTGGACGATGCCACGGCCAAGGCGCTGACGGCGGCCATGCTCGCAAACGTTGACACGTTCCTGTCCAAGGCACCCTTCATGGCGACGACAAACATGGGCACCGTCGGATTCGGGCTTTGCGGCGCCGTGCCGCTCAAGTACCACCCCGGGGCCGTGGCTGCATATGAAGAGGCCGGCCTAATGGTGCCGGACTGTGCGAAGCCTGAGTCCTAAGGCTCCGAGGACGTAAGTTCCGATCGGGGCCGCGGCGGCGTCGCGGCCCCGGCAAGGTTGAAGGCGGGCGAGCCAGGATGCCGGAAGCTGAAACCGCAACCAAGGAGTCAAGGAGCATCGCCAGCCTGTCGGTCTTCTGGCTTTCAGTGTTCTTTGTGGTTCTTGGCATGATCAACGCCATGCCGGGCATTCCGGGGCTTGATCGACTGGCGGTCGAGATTTCGGGCAACCCGGAATTCATCATCCGCAAATTCCCGTTCGAATATTACTACCCGTTTGCCTTTGCAGTGATGATGCTGATCGTCGCGCTGCACCACTCGATCTGGCGGGCCTGGAGGGACAAGGGTGCCGTCCCCCGCGGTTTTGGCCTGGCGATGGATGTCGCATTGGTGGTCATGGCATTGACCATTGCCGTCACCTACCTGGCCGAAATCGAATCCGTTTGCATCATCGACCAGTTCACGGGCGACCGCGCCCGACTGATCGCGGAAAGCCTGCAGATCGAGAAGGACAACGCCGCATTGTTCGGCTTGCCCGAGCCGACGACGGTCGACGACCCGCAGTGCCTGAACACCACCGGCCCGTGGCTTGTGCTCATCATCGGCTTGGCGGTCGTCGTCTTCCTGGCCTACAACGTCAAGGTCTGGGGCCTTCCGCTGGTTCTCGTCGCCATTCTTGTGGCCGCCTACACGATCGCGACAGTGCTGGTCTGGTACTTTTTCGGCGTGGAGGACATCAACAAGTACCTGGTGACCAAGATCGGCGGCGAGCCGCGATTGCTGTCCGACGGAAGGCCCCGCGTCCATGACATCCTGGTCAACAATGCCTCCGGCCTGCTGGGCCGCTTCATGGACATCATCCTGAACGAGATCTTTCCCTACCTGATCCTTGGATCCCTGTTCGGCGCGTCGGCGGGCGGAAAGTCGCTGATCAAGGTTGCGTTCCGCTGGACAAGGAATCTCAGTGGCGGACCGGCGCATGCGGCCATCGTTTCATCGGCCATGTTCGGAACGATCTCGGGCGGGCCGATCGTGAATGTCCTGTCGACCGGCGTGCTCACGATCCCGATGATGATCAAGAGAGGCTTTTCACGAGTCTTCGCCGGCGGGATGGAGGCGGCCGCCTCCTCGGGCGGGTCGATCATGCCGCCGGTCATGGGCGTTGCCGCATTCATATTGGCGGCCCTTACGGGGGTTCCGTACAGCGAGGTGATCGTTGCCGCGGCGCTGCCTGCGGTTGCCTATTTCCTGTGCCTGTTCCTTTCGGTCGTGTTCCAGGCACGCAAGCAGAAAATCAAGCCGATCGGCAAATTGACCGACGACATGCACATGGACCGCCAGGATGTTCTGAACCTGGTGATGATCTTCCTGCCGATCCTCATCATTCTGGTCCTCTTGCTGACCAGCAAGGAAAGCGTCGGTTGTGGCATCCTTGGCGGTCTCATGGGCGCCGAACGCGTCTTCATCGATGGCGGCGGGTGCCGCGTTGAAAGCCTGTCCTGGTTTCTCAAGCTCGTTCAAAACGCCGCCGGAGACGCGGGCAGTGCCGGCTGGTGGGCCGTATTCGTGCTGTGCTTTGCCCTGTTCCTGGATCCGGAGATGCGCGCCAAGCCGGCAAGGCTGCTGCAGTCCTTTGCAGAGGCGGGGACCTTGATCGCGACCCTCTACCTGATGTTCCTTGCCGTCTCGATCATTGACTTCTGCCTGAAGTTCACCGGCATGCCGTTCTTCATCTCGCTCGACGTGCTGCAATGGCTCCAAAGCCTGGACCTCGGCGCTGACGGCTCGGTTCTGTTCCAGTTCGCGGCACTTGTCGCGACCATGTTGCTCGCGGTACTTCTCGGCATGGGGATGCCGGCGGTGCCGGCCTACATCAATGTCGCCCTGTTGATGGGGCCCATGCTTGCGGGCCTGGGAATCTCTGTCTTCTCGGCGCACATGTTCATCTTCTATTTCGCGGTTGCCTCGGCGATCACGCCGCCGGTGGCGCTCGCAGCCTTCGCGGCGGCGACAATCACGAAGGCCGAGCCGATGTCGACCGGCTTTGCCGCCGTCCGTGTCGGGATCGTGATGTTCGTGATCCCGTTCGTTTTCGCACTCTATCCGGAAATCCTGCTGATCGAGGCGGCAGTGATCGATCCGGGCACAAGCGTTGGCAGCGAATTGAGGTACTTGCCCGGATACACCGGCGAGGTGCAGTGGGGCCCGCTGGGCTGGTTGCTCCTGCGCATGTTGCTCGCCCTGTTCCTGCTGGCGAGTGCCTTGGCGCGCTTCGATCGTGCGTCGCTGCCATTTTGGGACGTCGCCATCCGGCTGGCCCTGGCCTTCCTGGTGCTGACAAAGGATCCGGTGGTCTACGGCGCGGCGGTTGCCGTGGCCATTGCATGGCTGGTCCTGCATTTCGTCAGGCACCGGCACGCGGGTGCCGAGCGCGGCGCATAGGCCGCGCACGCGTGAGATGAAGAAACCGCCCGGAGCGGAATCGCGTTGGTTCCCGCAGCAGTTGGGCCCCGGAAATCGAGCCAGCCCTGCAAGCAGGACGCGAGGTCGTGCCGAGAAACGCGGAGACGGCAGGGACTGACGCACTTCCTGCGGAAACAGGTCGCGGCGGCGCGTTCCGACCGCAGCCGCTCGTCCATCGGTCTCGACATTGGCCGGGCTTCTCGTTTGGACGGACCGCATGCGGCAACGGGCATCGGCCCCGGGAGCGGAGCACGCCGATCAACCACGGTTCAGGGTCACGGCGGACGGCGTCCCTGTCGAAGGCGACGACGAACGGATTCGTGTCGGGTCGATCCAGCGGGACGATACCGACTTTCCCCTCCATCCCCTGGCGGCCTCCGGCGATGTCGAAGCGACCGTTTCCGGCCTTGAGATGGACTTCTGGAGCCGCTTCGGCATGGACGCCGGCTGGAGGCGTCGGAAGCCATTGGTCATCGTGCAAGCGTGACGGCTGGCCATTCCTTCCGGCGCCGTCCCTTGACACCGGGCCGCGCAACGCGGCACATGGCAACCGTCTTGGGCAGCTATCACACGGTCCATCTTGAGCCATGAACAAGACATTCGACGAGCCAGGCGCTGACCACGCCGTTCGCAAGGACGTCGAGGCGGCATTGAACGCCGGCATCCTGACCGAGGTCCAGGCATCGCGGTTCCTCGCCCTCGTCGCCGACCGGAACGCTGCGGAGGGTGACGAGCCCTTCACCGTCTTCCGGGGCATGAACGAGATCTTCATCATCGCCGGGCTGATGATCCTGTCCTTCGGATGGACGGTTTGCGTCAGCGCCCTGGCAACCGGTTCAGGTTTCCAGGACAAAGAGGTGATCCCCTGGGCCTGCACCGCCGCGCTCCTGCCCCTGCTGTTTCTGTCGGAGTACTTCATCCGCCGCCGCATGGTCGGTCCGGCAATCGCGCTGGCGCTGCTCTTCGCCATCAACGCCCTGATCGGCATCTGGCCCCTCGTGGAAGGCGACGCACCCTCGATCTTCGGGAGCCACGAAAACCTGCCGACGACGTTGCTCCTTTCCGGTGGCGCCCTGTGCCTCTGGTGGCTGCGCTACCGGGTCCCCTTCGCCATGGCGCCGATCGCCTTGGCGTTTGTCACGGCAGCCTTGGTGTTTGCGGCCGACAGGGCCGAGACGTTGACGAGCTTCCGGGACATCTTCCTGTTCTCCGGCACTGGCCCGTTCGCCTGGATCACGCTGGCGGCCGGACTGGGTGCGCTTGCGGTTGCGCTCGCATTTGATGTCAGCGACCCGCACAGGGTGACGCGCCGGGCCGCGCATGGGTTCTGGCTGCACATCGTTGCCGCTCCCGCGATCGTCAACACCGTCGCCCTTTCCCTGCTCGATGCCGGCCATCCTGCAGCACTGTTCCCCGTCCTGGCGCTCTTTGCCGCCTTTGCGGTGATCATCGACCGCAGGTCGTTCCTGCTGGCCTCCTGCCTTCACGTCGTCGCCCTGGCGAATGCCGTGACCGAAGGCGAGGGGGCGTGGGCCGCGATCCTGGGCCTGGGCGTCGTCCTGCTGGCGCTTGGTTCCTTCTGGACATATGTGAGGTCCCGGCTGGTCGGGATCCTGCCCGCCTGGTTCCCGAGGCATGTCCTGCCACCCGTCCACCCTGGCTGAAGATCAGCAACCCCGATGTCCCGCACCGCCCCGCCTGGGCAGTCACATGCGGTCCATCCCCATCGCCCGTCAGTCCGGGCGCTGCAACCTCCGGGTTTCCGGCGACAGCATGGACGGCAACCGACGTTCCGAAGCGACGTCCGGGAAGCAAGCGCCCGGCCGGTCCGGTCCCTCTCTGGCAATGGTCATGTTCAATTCGTCTCCTGATGACGACCCACGATATCGGCATCCCCGGCATTGGCGTCGCGCCTGACGAAGCGGATGCGCCATTGATCGCAAACGCGAACGCCGTGCCGCCTGGCCGGGCACCCAAGCGAGTGCCAGGACATGCCAATGGCCTGAAGCCGGGTGCCGGGGCGGTCAATCCTCAACTCCAACGGTTCACTGTCCTCCCGCACACGGCCGGACCGTCCCCCTGGCCGTCATTCCCTCGTGCTGGCGGGATCGCCTGCCGGTTTGGGTTCAGACCCGTGCAGGGCGGTCCTGCCATCGTCAAATGCAGGCCGGGATCAGGATTCGTTCCGCCACGAGGACACGGCCTGTCGACAGACCTTCATTGGAAGCACGGGACCCCATCGGGTGGCTTGCGGTGCGCCGAATTCCCTGAATCCAGCGCGCCTGTATGCCGCGATCGCGCGCGCGTTGGCCGGGTCGGGATCGGTTGCGACCACCGGGACCCCCTCCTCGAAGAGAGTCGTCAGCCGTTCGGCAATGAAGGCGGAGCCATGCCCTTTCTCGATCATGTCCGGCTCGCCAATGAACTGGTCGATGCCACGAGACCCCTTTGGAAGCCGGAAGAAGTGATGATCTTCCCAGCCATGCACAGCGTAATCCTGCATGTATGCGAAGGGGCGTCCGGCGGTTGCGACGATCCATCGCGCAACGCGAGGGTCTGCCAGTTCCCCTTCATCGCGGGGCTCATCTGAATCCCACCATTCCCGGACGTGTGGTCGTGATTGCCATTCCAGCAACAGATCGAGATCAGCCGTTTCCACTTTCCGAAATGTGTATTGACCAGTCATTGCTTCGTGCATCAAGTCTTGAGGGGAGCAAAAGGCCTTTAGCCTCGAGGCTCTTTCGCGCCAGGAACCAGGGAACCCTGTGACTTGCGCACAAGGTTCCTGGCTTTGCCCACCGTTTCGACATCTTCATTTGCCTGTTTCAGGAACCTTGGCGTCTTGCAGGAACATGCGGCCTGGCCCTCACTTCGTGTCGTCTGTCGAAGTCGTGGCCAGCGGAGGTGGCAAGGACAGGAAGGCGCCGACGCCTTCGCCGAGCACGGTCTGGGGCAGGACCCCGTCCCACCTCTTCGCGCGCACGAGGTCGACATAGAGCGGGCTGCGGCCCAGCTGCTCGTTGATCAGCCGGATTGCGTCGGCTTCCGCCTGCGCCTCCGTGAGCACGCGGTACGCCTCGGCGTCGGCCTCCAGGCGCTTGGCCTCCGCGTTCGCCTCGGCCGAATTGACGGCCTGCTGCGCGATCAGCCGCTGCTGGTCGAGCTTGTGCTTTTCCTTTTCGGCGTCCTCCCTCGCCTTTTCCTTTTCCTCCACCGCCTGAAGGTAGGCATTCGGAAGCGACAGGTTCTCGATCTGAGGCGAGTTCACGGTGACCGGGAACCCTTCGAGCTCCAGGGCCATGCCTTCCATGATCGCGGCGACCGCGGCCTGCCGGTTCCGGATCAGCTCGTCCGCCTGGAACCGAGCGATCGCAGCCTTTGCCGCGCTGCGCAGTTTCGGGTCCAGGATGCGGGTTTCGAACTGGTCGAGCCCTCCGTAATGTATGAACAGATCCATCGCCGAATTCCGGTTCACCGTCCAGTTGATGGAAACGGTCGCCGTGGTCGGAAGTTGGTTCTTCGTGGCCGCCGCGAGGTCCTCGACGTTCTTGCGCTGACGAACCTCGATCCTCTCGATGCTGTCGGCGATCGGGATCTTGACGTGCAGACCGGGCCCGACCTGGTCGACGGCCTTCGACCATCGCTTCACGATGCCGACATGGCCTTCCTCGACGGTGTAGACCGATCCGAGCAGGAGAAACAGCACGAACAGGCCTATGATCGTCGGCGTGATCGCCCGCGCGAAGTTGACTTTCATGATCGAACGCATTCGCTTCTCCCTGGAAGGCATGTCATGGCCTGATCATAGGGCAGGCAGCCGCGGCGCGCCAGCGCACGGCCCGCGGGCCCGTCGGAGGGAACGGCCCGGCGCCGGCCCGCGGTGCCGACCGCTCCGGCCAAGGATTGATCCAGGCCGATCCCGGCAGGAGACGGCCTGGAGCGGGTGGCAGGACACGAACCCGCGACTTCTGCCATGGAACGGCAACGCATTTCCCTGAACCGCGCCCGGAAGGCGCGCGTGGAAATCTGCGGGCACAGTTCGTCGAACCTTGCCTGGCCGCTGGTCATTTCCTGCGCCTGCCGACAACGCCTTGGCACCGGCATGGGATCCGGACCGTGGAGATCGGCCGCCTTGCCAGCAACGAGACCCCGACCTGGACGGCAACGACACCGCCTGACCTCCGCTTGCCCATTCGCCCTCGGGCATGGCCGCGGGTCACATGGACGCAATCCCGGCGCATGCAGGGGCGGCGCTATTGAAGGCAGCGATGAAGCGGCGAACGGTCACGCGAGGGACGCGCCGGCAATCAACGCGCCTCGATCCCTCGCGGGCGCAGGTTTCAGCTGAATGATCTCTCGATCCGGTCCAGCGTGCGCATGGCGTCAAGGGTGTCATGCACCGACCCGTTCGGCTCCCGACCTTCCTCGATGGCCGAGATGAACTCCCGATCGATCAATTCGATCCCGTTGCTGGACACGGCAACGTCGCTCAGATCAACCTGGTTCTCGCGCCCGTCATAGAGATCATCATACCTGGCAATGTACGTGCCGTTGTCGCAGATATACCGGAAGAACGTCCCAAGCGGACCATCGTTGTTGAACGACAGCGACAGCGTGCAGATTGCGCCGGACGGGGTCTTCATGCCAATGGACATGTCCATCGCAATTCCCAGCTCGGGATGATGCGGACCTTCAAGGCCAAAGCACTCGGACGCGACCTCGCCTGTCTGGTATTGAAACAGGTCTACCGTGTGGCATGCATGGTGCCAGAGCAGGTGATCCGTCCAGCTGCGCGGCTCGCCCTTGGCGTTCATGTTGGAGCGGCGGAAGAAATAGGTCTGCACGTCCATCTGCTGGATCTTCAATTCGCCCGCGTCGATCTTGTTGCGGATCCACTGGTGCGAAGGGTTGAAGCGGCGCACTTGCCCAGCCATCGCCAGGACACCCGTCTGCTTCTGCACGCGGCAAATCTCTTCACTGTCAGCAAGGGAATCCGCCATCGGAATCTCGATCAGCACAGGTTTGCCCGCGTTCATGCAGGCGATGGCCTGCTCGGCGTGCATCTGCGTCGGCGTCGCCAGAATGATCGCATCAACGTCTTCGTGCGCGATGCAGGCTTCAAGCGAGGTCGAGGCAAATCCAATGCCGCGTTCTGCCGCCAAAGCATCGATCTTGGTCTGCGTCGGCCCCATCACGGCCGTGACAGTCACGCCGTCAATGCAGGCAAGCGCTTCCAGGTGCTTTGTTCCAAAGGCGCCGTAGGCACCCGCGACGCAAACTCTCATCTTGATGCTCCCAAATCTCTCCTGTTTGCCAGAATGATGTGACCCACGGCCGTGTTGGAGGCGGGCACGTGGTAGTGACGATGCACCTCTTCCACCTCGTCATCCAGCGCGCCGCGCATGATGTGCCACATGACCAGTTCGACCCCTTCGGAACCTGCTTCGCGCAGGTACTCGACATGCGGTGTCTGCGAAAGACCGACCGGATCTGACGTCAACCGGTCCATGAACTGGATGTCCCACTCCGCGTTGATCAGGCCAGCGCGTTTGTACTGCAACTGATGGCTCATGCCCCCGGTGCCAAAGATCACTACGTCAAGATCCTCGTCAAAGCTCTCCACCGCGCGGCGGACGGCCTTGCCCAGGTTGTAGCACCGGTTGCCGGTGGGTGCCGGGTATTGCACGACGTTCACGCAAAGCGGGATGACGAGGCAGGGCCATTCATCATCCACGCCCAAGTTGCCGAACATGAGCGAGAGCGGCACTGTCAGGCCGTGATCAACCTCCATCTCGTTCATGATGGTGATGTCGAATTCATCCAGTATCAGCGACTGGGCGATATGGCTTGCCATGACCTGATGGTTCCGGACCACAGGGACCGGGCGCGGCCCCCAGCCTTCGTCGGCAGGCGCAAACTCTGCGGCGCATCCAAGTGCGAACGTCGGAATGAAAGAGGCGTCAAACACCGTGCAGTGGTCGTTGTAGACGAGGACGATGACGTCGGGCCTGGCTTCCTTGATCCACTCACGCGACTTCTCGAACCCGGCAAAGCAGGGCGCCCAATAGGGCTCGTCCGTCTTACCCAGATCCATTGCCACGCCAATGGCGGGTACGTGGGAGCACCCCACGCCTGCAGTGATGCGGGCCATCAGTTCTCTCCCTTTTCGTCCCACTCGTGTTGGTAGCGGTTCCCTTCGGGAGACCTCCCGCCATCAACCATCATCTTGCGATAGGCCTCGTTGCCCATGCCGGTCATCAGGCCAGCCAGTTGCTGGAAGGTGATCCCGTCATTCGCGCCAAGCTTGCTTGTGTAGTAGATGTTTCCGCCCAGCTCGAGCAGCCGGTTCCAGTCTCGATCGACCACCGCTTTCCGCTGTTCCGCCGTCATCGGATAGCGATCCAGGTAGGCCCCCTCGTCAGCGTTGAATGCATCCCGGTTCCTTTGCAGCCGGAGCGAGATGCAAAACTGGTTGAGGTGATAGCCCTCACGCCCGCGATCGGCATCGAAGACAAGAGTGCCCGGAATGTCCTCGTAGTCCTTCTTCAAGGCCATGTGCCATTCCTCCTTGTTGGCCGGAATCATCTCGGGTCGCAGTCCGCCCAGAATGCCATCACCTGACTTGATCCGCAACGCGTGCGCCGTCTCCGTCTGTCGCCTGAATGTGGCCCAAGTTGCCGAAATGCGCGCGTTGCACGATGCCGCGCGCACCGTTCATGTCCCGGTCAACGACGATCGTGCCCTATGGGCGGAAGCATCCGTCCCCGTGTCCCCGGTTCGACATGCCCAAGCAAAGGGCGCAGACAGGGCTCGCGGCTTCCTGGTGCGGGTCTTTCGCGTGCCGGAGGAGTCGTCAGGCCGGCTTCTCGAAGGCGATGGCGTCCAGCATTTCAAGCACCTTCGTCTCGATATGCCCGGCGTTCAGCGCTGCCGCGTCATACATTTCACGCGGCGCTGCCTGATCGATGAAGGCGTCCGGCAGGACCATGGAACGGAATTTCAGGCCCGTGTCGAACACGCCTTCCTCGGCGAGAAGCTGCGCGACGTGGCTGCCGAACCCGCCGATCGAACCTTCCTCGACCGTCAACACCGCCTCGTGGGTCCTGACAAGTTCGAGCACAAGCTCGCGATCCAGCGGCTTGGCAAAGCGGGCATCGGCAACCGTTGGGCTGATGCCCCGGTTGGCGGCCAGGACTTCCGCCGCGCCTTCCGCCTCGGCGAGCCTTGCCCCAAAGGAAAGGACTGCAACGCCGCCGCCCTCCCTGACTATGCGGCCCTTTCCGATCTCGAGAACTTCGCCCCGCTCCGGCATCTCGACGCCCGTGCCCTCACCCCTGGGATAGCGGAAGGCAATTGGCCCCGTGTCGTGAGCCACGGCGGTTGCCACCATGTGCACGAGTTCAGCCTCGTCGGCGGCAGCCATCACTGTCATGTTCGGAAGGCAGGACAGATAGGCGACATCAAAGGCGCCTGCATGCGTCGCCCCGTCGGCGCCCACGAGCCCGGCACGATCGATGGCAAACCGCACGGGCAGGTTCTGGAGCGCGACGTCATGCACCACCTGGTCATATCCGCGCTGAAGAAAGGTCGAGTAGATCGCGCAGAACGGCTTCAGGCCGCCCGCCGCCATGCCGGCGGAAAACGTGACACCATGCTGTTCGGCAATTCCAACGTCGAAGCAGCGCTTGGGAAAGCGATCGGCAAACAGGTTGAGGCCGGTTCCGTCAGGCATTGCCGCCGTTACGGCAACGATCCTGTCATCCCGGGTCGCCTCGTCCGTGAGCGCCTTGGCGAAGACGCTCGTGTAGGACGGCGCATTGGGTCGGGACTTCCTTTGCTCGCCGGTCTCCACGTCGAACTTGGAGACGCCATGACCCTTGTCGCGGGCATCTTCCGCCGGAGCGTATCCCTTGCCCTTCTTCGTGAGGGCGTGAATCAGGATCGGGCCGGTCGCACGCAGCTTGACGGTTCGCAGAACCGGGAGGAGCTGGTCGAGATCGTGCCCGTCAATCGGACCGATGTAGGAGAAGCCGAGCTCCTCGAAGAGGGTTCCGCCCACCACGCTGTGCTTGAGAACGTCCTTGGCCCGTTTCGCGCCTTCGCGGAAAGGCTGCGGCAGCAGGCTGACGGCGCTCGTTGCGGCAGACTTCAGCTCCTGGAACGGAACGCCCGCATAGAGCCTCGTGAGGTAGGCGGACATTGCACCGACTGGCGGCGCAATGGACATCTCGTTGTCATTCAGGATGACAAACAAGCGCTTCTTGAGGTCGCCCGCGTTGTTCAACGCTTCATAGGCCATGCCTGCGCTGATCGCACCGTCGCCGATGACCGCAACGGCATCGCCGAGTCCGGTCTCGCAGGCTCCGCCAAGTTCGCGGGCGACCGTGAAACCCAGGGCCGCAGAAATCGAGGTCGAGCTGTGCGCCGCGCCGAACGGATCGTAGGGGCTTTCGGTCCGCTTGGTGAAGCCCGACAATCCGTCCTTCTGCCTCAGCGTCCTGATCCGGTCGCGCCGCTCGGTAAGGATCTTGTGCGGGTAGCATTGGTGCGAAACGTCCCAGACCAGCTTGTCCTTCGGGGCATCGAACACCGCATGGAGCGCCACGGTCAGTTCGACAACGCCCAGGCCCGCACCGAGATGCCCGCCGGTTTCGCTGACCGCGCTGATCGTTTCGGCGCGCAGTTCATCCGCAAGCACCCTGAGCTCGCCGTCCGAAAGGCGCTTCAGGTCTGAAGGCAGGGAAATGGTGTCCAGAAGTGGTGTCCGTGGCTTGTCGCTCATGATGCCTCCGACCCTTCAAAACTCTCGTGAAATAACAAATCCTGCCGCTTCGCGCAAGGGTTCCGCCTCGTCGCCGTATGCGGCAAGCGCGGCCATCGCCTCGTCGACCAGTTGCCGCGCCCGCGCACGCGCGCCGGACAAGCCCAGATGGGACACGAAAGTCGCCTTGCCCATGCCCTCGTCCTTCCTGAGACGCTTTCCGGTCCTTGATTCGTCCCCGGCGACGTCAAGAATGTCATCGACAATCTGAAAGGCGCGACCGAGGCATCTCGCAAAGCGCACCATGCTTGACGGATCCTTGCCCGCCAATACGGGGCCTGCGGCACAGCTCCAGACGATGAGCGCTCCGGTCTTGCCGTCTTGCAGGCTTTCGATCTCGGACAGGGGAAGCGGCGTGTCAGACGCTTCGGCCGCAATGTCCATGGCCTGTCCGCGGACAAGTTCACGTCCGCCCGCCTCGCGCGCAAGCGAAAGCGAGAGCGCCAGCTTGACTTCAGGAGAGGACGGACCCAGTGCAACAAGCTCAAAGGCGAGCGCCTGCAGCGCATCGCCAACAAGAATCGCGGTGGCTTCGTCCCACTTGACATGCACGGTCGGATGACCGCGCCGCATGTCGTCGTTGTCCATCGCCGGCAGGTCGTCATGCACGAGCGAATAGGCATGGACCGCCTCCACCGCCGCCGCCGCCCAGGTTGCCGACTCGCCGGGGACGCCGTGGAGCGCGGCGCTTTCCAGGACAAGGAACCCCCGCAACCGCTTGCCGCCGCTCAAGGCATGAACCATGCCATCGCGAATCCTGTCCGCGGGGAATTCGGAAACCGCATCCTTCAGGCAGGCGTCGATCTCGCTCGCCCGCGCATTCATGCGTTCCACGAAAGTCACTCGGCGTCGACCCTTTCGGTGCCGGTCGGCCGGCCATCCGCATCAAGCGTGATCCGCGCGACCTTCTCCTCCGCTTCCGCCAGCTTTTTCTGGCAGTGCTCCTTGAGGGCGGCGCCACGCTCGTAGAGCCTCACCGAATCTTCCAGCGGCACCTCGCCTGCCTCAAGCATGCCGACAACGCATTCAAGCTCCGTCATCGCGTCTTCAAAGCTCATCTTTTCCACGGGTGTGTCATTCATCCCTCGTGCTCCCTCAATGCAATGACATGCGCCGCAACGCTGGCGGCGAGCGCCGCAAGGTCATAGCCGCCTTCCAGCGTCGAGACCACGCGGCCGCCGGCATGCGCCTCCGCGACTTCGCAGATCGCCGCGGTCACCCAACCGAAGTCCTGTTCCGTCCAGTTGAGATTTGCCAGCGGGTCAGATGCGTGAGCGTCAAATCCGGCCGAAATGATGACGAGTTCAGGTGCGAAGTCGTCGAGAGCCGGAAGGATGATGTCGCCCCAGGCGCGCCGCATCTCGGCGGTTCCGGTCATGGGGGCAAGCGGTGCGTTCAGCACGTTGTCATGGGCGCCGGTCTCATGCGCTGCGCCAGTCCCGGGATAGAGCGGCATCTGGTGCGATGACGCAAACAGGGTTCGCTCCTCGTTCCAGAGCAGATCCTGCGTGCCGTTGCCGTGATGAACGTCGAAGTCAAGAACCGCGACGCGGCCGAGGCCGTGCTCGTCAAGGGCGCGTTTCGCCCCGATGGCCGCCGTGCCGAAGAGGCAGAATCCCATCGCGGTCTCCCTCTCGGCGTGATGGCCGGGAGGACGCATGGCGACAAACGCGGTCCGTGCCTCGCCGGCGATCACGGCATCCACCGCCGCGCCGCAGCCACCGACGGCGTGAAGCGCGGCATCGAGCGAGCCGGGCGAGACATGCGTGTCTGCATCCAGCGATGCAAAGGACGACTCCGGAATTGCAGCCTCGATACGGTCGAAATAACGCGCCGGGTGGCACCGCTCGACCTCGGCGCGCGCGGCGCGCGGCGCATCGTGCCACTCCAGGCCTTCCAGTTTCGAAAGCGCGACGTGCACGGCTTCGGCTCTCGCCACGCGCTCGGGATGGCCGGGCGGAGTCACATGCGCGAGCGCGGATTCGTGCCAGTAAATGCCAGTCATGTCCCAAAGGTCGCAATTCGGGAGCGAATGCGCAATCACATCTTCTGCGGCCGGGCCGGTTTCTGCAAAGCCGTTGACGGGCGCTTTCCGCCGTTGCAGGCAGTGCGCTGGGCGCTCAGTCCGGGGCCAGCATGTAGCCGGACCCCCGTACCGTCTGCAGATAGCGCGGCTGCCTGGGGTCAGCCTCGAGCTTGCGGCGAAGCCGCGTGATCTGGACATCGACGGCGCGCTCCTGGGCCTGGCCACCGTCGCGGCCGAGGTCCTCGACAAGCCTGCCGCGACTCAATGGCTGCCGCAGGCTGGACGAGAATATCCTCATCAGGCGCGATTCGGTTGCCGTCAGCCGGACCGGTCGGTCGCCGTTCCACATCGTTCCCTTTTCGACATCGTATCGCAGTTCGCCAAGTGACAGGAACTTCGGGGCGAGCTGAGCGGGTTCGGTCGGCGGCACGCGCCTGAGTATCGAATTGATGCGGAGAAGAAGCTCCCTTGGCTCGAAAGGCTTCGCGAGATAGTCGTCTGCCCCTGCCCCGAGGCCGGCCAGCCGGTCCTCGATCTCGTTCTTCGCCGTAAGCAGCAGAATCGGCACGTCATGGCTTTCCCTGATTCTCTGGCAGAAGCTCACGCCGTCTTCGCCAGGCATCATCACGTCCAGGACGATCAGGTCGAACTGGAGTCCGCGCAGGATGTGATCGGCATGGGCCGCGTCGCGCGCGGCCGAAACGAGGAACCCGTGTCGAATAAGGTATTTTTGCAGCAGGCCGCGAATGCGCTCGTCGTCATCGACAATCAGGAGATGTGCGTCCGGGTCCGTCATCGCTCTCTTCCTCCGGCCCAGCGCTCGATCACGCCCGCCCGGCCGTGAACTGCGCACGGCCAATGCGCGACTGCCCGTCGCCGCCTGTTGCAAGGCCTGTGCACTGCGCTCGAGACGAAGCGCTCATGGAGGTCGCGCGAGCGGGCCGCGGCATGGCGGGCGCCGACGTGGCTGAAACCATGCAAGGACGGGACAAGAACGCGGTCCGTGCACCGGACAGCGCCAACGGGCTTCGTGATCTTCGGGGCGTTTCCGTTGATCATGGTTCAGCTTCCCTGAACCGCATATAGTGCCGCCGCATTTCGCCGTCCATCATGGCCTCCAGCACCCTGCGAAACCCGGCAACGGCCTCGGGCCCGGCCTGGCGAAAGGCCGCGCGCATGCGGTCGCGCTGGGCCGTCGACAGCTCGCGTTCCAGGGCCGCCCCGTCTTCTGTCAGGTAGAGATTGCGTTCCCGCCTGTCGCGCGTGCCCACCTCGCTCCGCACCAGGCCATCCTCGATGAGCGTCCTGAGCACCCGATTGAGCGACTGCTTGGTCACGCCCAGGATCGCAAGGAGATTGTTCACGGTGGTTCCCGGCGAACGGTTGATGAAATGGATCGCGCGGTGATGGGCCCTTCCGTAGCCCTGAACGGCGAGAATGCGGTCCGGATCCGCGGTAAAGCCTCGATAGGCAAAGAACATTGCCTCGATGCCCTTCCTGATCTGGTCATCGGTCAGGAAGAGCAGGGCTTCGCCGCCCGCCGGTCCTGCGCTCTCCGCCATGAGCATCCTCCGCGCCTCAAGCACAATTTATGTCAGCCTTGTTGACATTCCAAGAGCCAACTGGTAGCGATTCTCGAATTTTCCGCAATTTTATGTCCGGTTCGGAACAAATCGCGCAACTTTTGCAAATGGGGATGGCCAATGGCTGGGTATGACGACCGCGACGGAATGATCTGGATGGACGGCAGGATGCAGCCGTGGCGCGATGCAAACGTGCATGTCCTGACCCACGCGCTGCACTATGCCTCCAGCGTGTTCGAGGGCGAACGGGCCTACGGCGGCAAGATCTTCGAGAGCCGCAAGCATTCAGAGCGCCTGCATTTCTCGGCCGGGCAACTCGACTTCGAGATCCCCTACAGCGTGGACGAGATCGAGGCCGCGAAGCTCGAGGTCCTGAAGGTCAACGGTCTCGGCGACGCCTACGTCCGCGCCGTTGCCTGGCGCGGCGCCGGCGAGGACATGGGCGTGGCGTCCGCACGCAACCCGGTGCGGCTGGCCATCGCGGCCTGGGAATGGGGCAGCTATTACGGGGCCGCCAAGTTCAAGGGCGCCAAGCTCGACATCTCGGACTGGAAGCGGCCTTCTCCTGAAACGGCCCCCTTCCAGGCGAAGGCCGCGGGTCTCTACATGATCTGCACGATCTCGAAGCACAAGGCCGAGGCAAAGGGGTGCTCCGACGCCGTCATGTTCGACCATCGTGGCTACGTGGCGGAAGCGACCGGGGCGAACATCTTCTTCGTCAAGGACGGCCAGGTGCACACGCCGATGCCCGACTGCTTTCTGAACGGCATCACCCGGCAGACGGTCATCGGCATGCTGGAAGAGCGCCAGGTCAAGGTTCATGAACGCCACATCATGCCGGGGGAGCTCGAAGGCTTCGAGCAGTGCTGGCTGACCGGCACGGCGGCAGAGGTCACCCCGGTGGGCCAGATCGGCGACTACAATTTCGAGGTCGGTGCCCTGACGCGCGACATTGCAGAAGGCTACGAAGCGCTGGTGCGGCAGTAGCGTCCCTGCACGGGGATGCGACGCCGAAGAAACCTGAGCCGACGCGACTCGACGCGGCGCAATGAACCGGCCGTCGTGTCGCATGTTCCATGCCGTGTCCCCGATCGCCGTCGGATGGAAGGCGAAGTCCGAAGCTTTCATCCAGAGCCACGCGGCGCCTTCAAGTTCAGACCGGGTCGAACTGGATCCGCAACCTGGTCCCGGTTGCCCGGGCGACCTTCTCGAGGGTCCGCGTCGATGGCGGCACCAGGCCGCTCTCCAGGCGTGCAACCGCCGACTGCGTCGTCTTCATCCTCGTGGCCAGTTCCGCCTGGGTCATGCCCGCCTGCGTGCGCGCCTCGACCAGTGCGTGGGCCAGCTCGAATTCCGGTCCCCGCCGCTCGCAGGCCTCTCGATAGACCGCATCCCGGCTCCACCGGTCATGCAGTTCGTCAAGCGTGCTCATTGCAACGTCACCCCTTCAATCATGGCTCGGGCGCCGGATCAGGACGCCAACCGTCAGCGCCGTGCCCGCCGCGGTGACCGTGGCCAGGATCACGAGCATGCGCTCGGCGGAGAGGCCGAGGCCGGCGAAGGCGAGGAGCGCGGCGACGCCGAGAAGTCCGGCGAGGAGTGACTGCACGGACAGGATCGTGGCGCGGAGACCGTCGATCGGCACTTCCTTGTTGACGGCGGTCGTGCAGGTCGCCTCCAGCCATCCCCAGGCAAACCGCAAGGCCGCCATCGCGACAAGGACCGTGGCCAGCGACACGCTGAGGCGCAGCCCGAGGATGCCGAGGACGGCGAGCGCCAGCGCCGCGGCCGCTGCCGCATGCCACGACCTGAACCCGGCGTTGAGGCGCGTGGTCAGGTGCGCGCCCCAGGCGGCGAAGAGGGTCACCGCGCCGTAGAGCAGCCCGTTGCCCGGGCCCGCCAGGTCCAGCTCGTTCAGGAGCGGCTGGATCGTGAAATACGTCACCGTGAGCACGGAGCCGGAGCAAGCCCCGGCGAAGAACCAGAACCTGAACTCCGCAGCGTCCGCAAGCGCCCGGAAGAGCTGTCGCAGGCGCAGGGCTTCCGTCTCGGGTCGATCTTGCGGAGCACGCGCGTGAGGCAGGAGCAGCGAGAACAGGAAGGCGGCTGCGGCCACCGCGACGGCAGTGCCTCCAAGCAGTTCCAGCGACACGGTCGCCACCAAGGTGCCGAGCGCGCCGGCGGCCACGACTCCGGTCCAGGCCGCGGAAGTGAAGGCCGGCTGCGTCTGGCGGTAGGAAGGAGAGTCTCTCTCGTTCCCGTCGGTGCACAGCCTGAACAGCAGAGACTCCTGCACGCCCGAGCTTGCGCTCTCGGAAAGCGCGAACAGCGCCTGCCCGAGGAAGAGCGCGGGCAGCGGCCCGAACGCGAGGCAGGCCACGCCGGCCAGTGCCAGGACGCTCGAGAGGCGCAATGTCGGCGTCTCTCCGATCCTGTCGGCGAGCAGTCCCAGGGGAACCTCGCCGAGGACCCGCGCCGCGCAGTAGGTGGCAAAGAGCAGGCTGATCTCCGCGGTCCCGACTCCGACGCGATGCGCGAGGAAGACCGCGAAGAACGGAGCCAGCACCGACAGCCTGGACAGGAACGCCCACAAGTAGAGGACCCTGAGACCGGGCGTGGCGAGGATGCGGCGAGGGCCCAGGCTGCTGCTCATGCGGTTGCTTCGCTCCCTGACCGCGCGAAGTCCAGGGCCCGCACGACGTCGTCCAATCGCTGCGCAGGCCAGGGCTCGATCACCGCCCGGTCGAATCGGGGCCGCGACGGCAGGAACGCATGTCCCGCTGCAGCGAGGCCCGTGGTTGCGGGCGACGCCGTCATGGAATCGGGTGCGGGGACAGGGAGGACGACCATTCGCCCTGCACTGAACGCGAAGAGGGACTCGTCCGCTTCCACCGTGTCGTTCAAGCGGCCAGAGCTGACCCGCTCCGATGCGCAAGTGACGTTGTGCCGGAAGTTGCAGCATGCGGTGCAACGTTTCGCTTCGCGTTCCTGACTGTCAGTGCGCCTGCGCCGGACCCCGCTTCCAGTGCAGAGATTGCACGCGATGTTGCAAGAACGACGGGGCTTGCCATTCGCGTCAGGACGGAGCTGGATTCGCCACATGAGGTTCACCGGCCACTCCGTCGCCGATTCGCAGGCCCCGTCCCGGGACGCGGCCATCGCCGGCCTGCTCGATGCATGCTTCGGCGGCGCGCATGAGGGACGGACCTTTTTCAAGCAGGTCCCGCATCGGCGTCTTCTGGCCTGGAATGGCGACGGTCTCGTGGGACATGTGGGGATGGATCTCAGGGCGGTGCGCGTCGACGAGGCCACCGTTCCTGTTCTCGGAATCGTTGACCTTTGCGTCGCGCCTGCGGCACGGAGGCAGGGAATCGGCACCGCGTTGCTGCAAGCGGCGGAAGAACGGGCGGAAGGCCAGTCCTTCGCGCTTGCCATGGCTGACGACCCGCGGCTCTACCATCGAGCGGGGTACAACCTGATCCACGCCGCCGACGTGACGTTTCTGGCCATCGACGAGCTGCGCTGCCACAGCGTGGTCCGCCGCGACCTGAGCGAAGTCTTCATGGTCAAGCGACTGGCTGGCAATGCGTGGCCCGACGGTCCGATAGACCTGCTGGGCCATCTTTTCTGAACCGTTCTTGTCCTCCGCTCCGCAGGGAGGAAAGTACATCCGATCCTGGCGCGGCGGTGGAGCATGATGTCGCCAGCCTGTGCGGATCGAGGCATCTGATGCGGTCGGCGCACGTGGCATGGCGCGCCAGTCTGGAAGACTTGGCTTTCGCCCTGACTGCCGCGCCGGATTCGCTTGTTCGGCACCACATTCCCACGGCAACGGCGCCCGCGGCAGGCGCCAGTTCAACGCCCGTTGCGAAGAGTTGTACGAGCACCTGGCAAGTGCGGATAGGTGGGGTCGACACCGCCCGGAAAGACCTGCGGCCACGAAAACTTCCGGTATCAACTGCAATTCGCTTGGCACTCAAATCAAGAAAATTATTTTCAATACGTTACAGCATTGTCACGTTCGCGCGGAAAATGCAGAATCAACACTATGTCAGCATGAGGTCCGGAATCGCACGCCTGTCCACGCATGCGGCGAAATGACAGGACGCAGGCATGATTCGCTTCCGGCAGGCAAGCCCCAAGGGAGATCTTGATCAATCATGCAGGCTGATACCGCCGGACGTCGATCTCGTCAGCGCGTGCCCGCATCCGCGTCGCGTCGTGCCACGCCTGCATCCTGAGCAGCAGGTCCATGCTGAGGCCGAACGCCTTCTCCACCCGCAGCGCCATTTCAGGCGACAGCGAGGCGTTGCCGTTCACGAGGTCCGAAAGCGTCGCGCGGCGCACGCCGAGAATCCGTGCGGCCGCAGCAACGCTCAATCCCGACTCCTCAAGGGCCTCGATCCGGATGAACGTTCCGGGATGAGGGGGCGCCATCCCCATCTTGATGCCGCTGCCAGTCATCAGTGACAATCCTCCGGGTTCAGGCGCTCGATCACGCCGTCGCGTTCCTCGAACGTTATCCGCCAGTTGCCCGACGCGGACACGCTCCGTTCGCTGCCGCGATCGCCCGAAAGCCGTTGCACCCGCCATCCGGGCGGCGCCTCGCTGATGAAGCCGTCCATGGTCTCCGCCATCGCCAAGGCCGCCAGGATGCCGCGCACTCGCTCCGCCAGGTCCTGCTTCAGCAGCCGGGGCGAATCGTCCTCGTACGGCAGGCGCAGCCCCCGATGGCGAATGGAACGGACGATCAATCGTGAACATGTACGGCAATGCCGTTCATGCACCAAGGGCATTCTGCATCGGAGACGCCAGGTTGCCGCGCCGATTCGTGGACCGGAATGATCGATTCGGGCCGAAGGACTGTCGCCGTCGGCGCGATTGACCGGATCGCCGCAACCGACGTTCGAAGACATTCGGCGACAGGGTTGCGCGGCCTGGCCGTCGCCCATGGGTCTCGTCACGCGGCAGGCCCCTTTCGTCCTGTCTCCCGGGAGCAAGGCGCGATATCGTGCGACATGGCCGATCCACGCCCGCATGCTGACTTCACGGAGTCCCGCTTCTGCCACGAGGAGCGTATCGCCTGCGCCATCGTGGCACGCCCGAAGCGGATCAGGCGTCTACGGACCATCGTACGCGAGCGCTACGAACTGGTCACCGGTCGCGCGGTGCCCGACGGCAGGCGTGTCTTCGCCATCCATCTTGTCACCGGCTAATGTCGCTTCGGACACATCGGGAGGCGGACATGCCAGCAACCGACATCCCTCGGCGATCCGTCGGAGCCGTCGCGCTTCTGGTCCCTGACTACCAGGAGGCGATCGACTACTTCGTCGGCACGCTCGGCTTCACCCTCGTCGAGGACACGAGGCTTTCGGAAAGCAGGCGATGGGTCCTGGTTTCGCCCGGGGCCGGCACGCCCCTGCTTCTTGCCAAGGCGGATGGCGAACGCCAATGCGCCGCGATCGGGAACCAGTCGGGTGGGCGCGTGTTCCTCTTCCTGACGACGGACGATTTCTGGCGCGACTACCGGGACTACGTGAGCCGGGGTGTCGAGTTCGAGGAGGAGCCGAGGCACGAGGCGTACGGCACGGTGGCCGTGTTCACCGACAGGTATGGAAACCGGTGGGACCTGATCGAACCGAGCTCCTCCTGAGTCGTCGGCGGTTGCGACATCGGCGAAGGCTGCTTCCCGGCGATGACGGGCAGTGCAGCCATTCGCGACGCCATTTCCGGATGGGGCATTTGAGCAACAGCGCTGCCGCGCAGGTTCAGCGAGGGAACGTCCATTCCATTGCAGGAATTCCAGGTTCCGGGTATCGGTCCTGCAGGGTCGGCAGTCACCCAGGCGTCACTGCTCCGTCAGGAGTGCTAAACCTGCCAACGAGAGGGAACACGACATCGCTTTCAGCAGGGCGTTCCTTCGTCAAGCCAGTGACCGACGAACCGGCGCAGCGCCCGACCTGGATGCATGATGACCAAGACACCCTTGCCTTTGCATGCGGACGACATGACCGCATTCGCGCGCGCACTTTCCCGGCAGCTTGGCGAAGCAAGCCCGTCCCATCTGACGCTGATGAACATGATCGCCCGTGCGGCAGGATTTCAGAACGTGCAGCACATGCGCGCTGCCTCTGCGGCGGCGAGACGGCTGGACAACCAGACAGGCGATACCGTCGTTGATGCGCGCTCGGTCGAGCGGACCCTGCAACAGTTCGACGAGTCCGGACGGTTGCGTCAGTGGCCATCCAGGCGCTCGATCCAGACCCTGGCCCTCTGGGCGCTTTGGGCAACCCTGCCTGCGAACCGGCCACTCGACGAGCGGCAAGTGAACGATCGCTTCGCGGACGAACACCTGTTCGGCGACGCTGCCACCCTGCGACGGACAATGATCTCCTGCGGCTTGCTAAGCAGAAACAGGGACGGAACGTGTTATCGAAGGATCGAACGGCAGCCTCCGGCCGAAGCGAAGGCTGTCATACATGCCGTGAGCGCCAGGCGTCGTGCGCGCGCCACCGCCGGAACGGAGAAGCAGCATGCATGACGGGTCGTGCCTTTGTGGGGCCGTTCAGGTCGCCGTAACCGTTGAGCTTCCCCCGGCGATCGCCTGCCATTGCACGGCATGCCGCAAGCAAAGCGGACATCATGGCGCATTCGTCGAACTGCCGCGTTCCGCGCTGAGCGTCTCCGGAGAGGAGCACGTTCGCTGGCATCGGTCTTCCGAGAAGGTGCGCAGGGGTTTCTGTGCCGCATGTGGATCGACCCTGTTCTGGGATCCCGTGCATAATGACTGGACGGCAGTTGCCATGGGTGTCTTTGACGATGCCACCGGCACCAGTCTTTCCATGCACATCTTCATGGCCGAAAAGGGCGACTACTACGCGATCAAGGACGGTCTTCCGCAGAACGAGCGATAGGCGGTGCATCCGTCGAGGATGCGGTCTGGCGGATCCCCGTTTCGGGTCCAGACAGGAATCCTTCGCGATTCAAGGGGCGAACGGCGGTTTTCACCGCGTTCAGCCTGACATGTCCGTGGCAGCATCCTTGGCCGGGTAGATTTCCGGAAGCTCGAACGCACGGCGCCGCTACTCCGTCGGCTTCGCCGGAAGCGGAACGGCATTGTCCGAACCGTTTCGAGCAAGCCAGTTGCATCCATCAGGTTCGCCCGGCCTTGGATCGCGTTTCCGGGACCGCAAGCCCGTGGGCGGAATTCCTTCCCGTCTATCGGTGCGTCGGTCACCGCGTGGCATACGTTTCCGGGTCTGGCCAATGTTGAGCGCGAGACAGGGCTGCGGTGCACCGGGACCGTTCGGGCGATGCTGCACCTGCCGGGCCGGACTTCGGGAACTTTCCTTGCGCTCCTTCCTCAAGCGCCGCCAATGTCAATGCCGAAGCATGGTGTTGAAGCCCGACATTGCGCGCCGGCCTTGACGGCAACGCGGTCATCGTCGCCTGTCATTTCGATGACTTTCGCGCGAGCGCCGTTCACATAGTTTTGCCTGGCGGGTGTTCAAGTGCGGAATCGGAGACTGGCATCAGGACATGCTTCAATGCAGGCCTCCTCCGCGGTCTCTGTCAGTCAGGGAAGGTGTTTCGGCACTGTCAATCCAGGCGACATGGGTGCCATGCGGGCCGGCCCACGCAATCGGGCTGCCGTTCAGGGCCAACAGGAAGTCGCTGCCTGGCCGCTCGCCGGCCAGTTCGCCGCCAAATTCGCTGAACAGCATCGGTGACTCGTTCGAAACCCAGAGATCGGCCAGGTCGCCGACCCGCCGGGCGAAGGAGTCTCGCCGTTCCTGGTCCAGCGTGCAGGACAGGACCGCCGAGTGGAACACGACGAGTGTCGCGTCCTTGGGTGCCCGTGCGCACGGTCGGTCCAGGTCGTCGGCATGGAGGTCTCCCTTTTCCAGATGAAACTTCTCCTTCGAGACGAGATCCATCGCGATCCGCAATCGCGCAAGCCTGGCGTGCTCGGAGGGCCAGACCAGCAACTCGAGCCACTCGAGCTGTTCCGGGTCGTTGACATCAAGCGGATTTGTGTCCAGTCCTGCGCGCCATGCCACGCTGGGAAGGGCATCGGGTACCGGCACAAGGCCCTGCGTCTTGCAGTGCAAGACGATCTCCTGCCGGAAGGAGCTGCCTCGCAGAACCGTGCCGTTGAAGGCATAGCTGTACCGGTCCGGAACAGGCACAGCCCGACCGAAGCGCCGACTTCGAGAAGCGCCAGCGGCTGCGGAAGGAGGCAAAGCAAGGGCAGCAGCGTGGCGCAACGGCCCGGCTCGTTGGTTTGCGTGCCACGCGAAAGGGCGATTCGCAGCAGATCGTCAGGCTGTCCCAGAATGATCGCGCACCTCCTCGAACGACGGCACTTGTCCCAGGAGCCTGCGCAACGATGCCAGGAGCAGGTTGGGCTGGCGCTTGTTCCGCGGGAAAGAGGAGATCACGTCAATGATCTCCGGATCTTCGGCGATTTTCGGACCGAGGTCTTCATAGACCGGGCACCGGTCGCGGGTCTCCTTCCTGGAGAAGAAGAGAAAGCGCTCCCTTGCCTGTTTCCTGGCTTCGCTCCTGACAGCCTGGTCCAAAGTGTCGCTCCATCAGGTTCCGTGCAGTTCAGGAGCGCCGGGCCGGACGAATTCAGTTTGCACTGCTTTCGTTTCGGTCCGGGGCAGTCGTCAGCTACCATCGACAGAAGGTCACGATGGATGCGTTCCTTGGGGGCGCTTCCTTCCATGGCGCCCGATTGGCACAATTGCAACTGGACCTCCTGCATAGGACAGGCGGCATCGAGCGGGGGTGACGCGGTGCCCCGGCGTTGCCTGGTCTGGTGCCGTGAGGGCGAGATATTCGACTCTTGCGGAGCGCAGGTTCTGGCCGATGCGCTACCGAACGGCAAGCTTGTCGCCCTGTCCGGCTGTGGCCATGTCCCTGTCCTGATGCGCCCAGGGAGGCAAAGCTCGCGCTGCGCGCCTTCCTCGACATAGTGAAGCAGTCACGCGAGTGTCGGGATTCCGCTTTCGAAGTGCTACCGCTTCCCCGGCAATGACAGGGCACGGGATGGCGACTCGTTGTCTGTTGGCGCGTTGCCGTTTCCTCACCCTGCCAGCGCGATAATTGCCGCTGCGACAATCACCATGACCAATACCATAACCAATGCCGTGGTGACGTTCTTCATTTGAATTCCGTCCTCTTCATTCTGCGCCGTTTGCCTCGCATTGCTCGTCCTTGTGGCCATCATGCATTCCCGATGAGACTGTTCCGATCATCCGGCTTGAACGCGGGTTCTGTCTCGTCCCTGTTGCTCGCGGGCATGTTCGGGCCCACGAAGGCGGTCGCCGGACCTGTTCCGGGACCTCTTGTGCCAGGCGGCGCTCTTGTGGCGCGGCTTGATCGCGAGCGCTGCATCGGTGCCGCTTCATCACGTTCCGCGAGCGTGGGGCGCACTCCTTCGGTTGCCAGCCCTGCGCAGGTGCTGGCACTGGAGCGTTCCGAGAATTGCTGAACCGCCCGCCTGCCACGATTTGCAGCCCCCCAAACCATAGGCCCCGGATCAAGGGTTGGCACGGGCCCTCGATTCGAAGTGCCCGGGGCACCGACATTCTGCACCACGAATCACGAGTTTTGTGTAAGATATCCATGTTGAATCGGACTATTTGGTACCATTTCCATAAACATCAGGCGAAACAGCGAATGTCCCGCCCACGCACCGCCGCAGCGGTCTGCCCGCAGCAAGTCCAGGCCGCCGTGACACTTGTCGGAGTTCGCAAGCGCTTGCGGTTGTTTCGTGCGTCGTCCGGCGCCTGCAAAGGACGGTCTCCGCTGAAATCCCGCCGAGACCCTTCAACGGCTTCGCTCGGCATGGCCTCATCGAGGTGAAGATTGCAGTTGACGGCGGAAGCACACCGCTGTCCGAACTGGTGTCCGGCGACGTGCCGGCTTGCGTCGTTCGTGGACGTGCGCGCGACGTGCGCATGACGCCGGTCACGCAGCCATGCACCTGTCGCGACCCCGGCCATGTCGCGTGCCGTGACCCGGAACGAATTGATGTCGCTCCGTGCCAGCTGGCGCGGCGCCCTCGTTTCAGCCGTCCCCCACGGTCCCCTTCCGGGAACGTTTGCGGCGGGGCATTGCGCGAATTCAGGAACGCTTCGAGGGATCCGGCTGTCTCCGTGACCGGCGTGATTCACCGATGACGCGTGCGGCCCAGCGCGCCGCGTCCGCGACGGCCGGATTCGCATCGTCGGCAAGATCCCTCGCGACAGCCAGCAGCGACACGTCTCCCGAGTTGCCAATGGCGTAGAGCACGTTGCGGACAAACCTGTTGCGCCCGCTCCGCTTGATCGGCGAGCCCGCGAACTTCCTGCGAAACGCCCGGTCGTCCAGGCGGGCGAGTTCGCTCAGCAGGGGCGCATCAAGATCTGCCTGTGCGTCGTAGCGCGCTTCGCGCGCCGCGTGCGCAAACTTGTTCCAGGGACAGACGGCCAGGCAGTCGTCGCACCCATAGATGCGATTGCCGAGCTTGGGACGAAGGGCCTCGTCCACGGGACCGTCGTGCTCGATCGTGAGGTAGGAGATGCAGAGCCGCGCATCCAGCTGGTAGGGCGCCGGAAAGGCGTCCGTCGGACAGATGTCAAGGCAGCGACGGCAGCTCCCGCAATGGTCGGTCTCTGGGGTGTCGGGCGCGAATTCCGCGGTGGTGCAAATCACCCCGAGAAAGAACCAGTTGCCGAGGTCGCGACTGAGCAGGTTCGTGTGCTTCCCCTGCCAGCCAAGTCCTGCCGCCTGCCCAAGCGCCTTTTCCGGAACCGGAGCGGTATCGACGAAAACCTTGACCTCGCAATCGGCCTCGTCAACCAGCCAGCGGGCCACTCGCTTCAAGCGCTTCTTGACGACGTCGTGGTAGTCACGGCCCCGCGCGTACACGGAAATGACACCTCGCTCACGCCGTTCAAGATCAACAAGAGGGTCATGGTCCGGGGTATAGGCCTCGGCCAGGATGATGACCGAACGCGCCTCCGGCCAGAGCTCGGCCGGATTCCCGCGCCATTTCACCCGTCGCTCCATCCAGTGCATCTGGCCGTGGCGACCCTTGGACAGGAACTCCGCCAGGCGGCCGGGAACTTCGGGCACGGCGTCCGGGCGGCAGACGCGTGCCGCCGCAAATCCCTCATCCAGGGCCATCCCGACCAATCGCTGCTTGAGCGAATCTCGCACGCTCATCTGGCGAAGGGCGGCACGAAGCCGCTCCCGGCGGCCGCGAAGCCCGGATCAGAAATCAAGATCGGCATAGTGAGAAGACGCAGGGAAACCCGGAACGGTATCTGCCAGCAGGCTCCGAAAGGCCGGGCGGGACTTGATCTTGGCGTACCAGTCACGCACGGTCTGGTTCAGGCCCCAGTCCACATCCGAAATGTAGTCGAGCGCGGAAAGGTGCGCAGCCGCCGCGAAGTCTGCGAGCGACAGCGCAGGGCCCGCAAGCCAATGACGCTCGTCAAGCAGCGAGCCCATGTACGCGAGATGCGCCTTCATCGCCTTCGCGCCCGACTTGATGCGGGCACTGTCCGGATGCCCTTGCTGGGCAATCTTCTTCGTGACCCGTTCATGGAGCAGATTCGACGTCACCTCGGCATGGAACTTGTCATCGAACCAGCCGACGAGGCGACGAACCTCGTATCGCGCGGCGGCGTCCGTTGGAAGCAAGGACGGCTCTGGATTGCGATCCTCCACGTATTCGCAGATCGCGGCGCTTTCGGCCATGAGCAGCCCGTCAATCCTGAGAACCGGAATCTTGCCAGCCGGGTTCCGACGAAGGAACTCCGCGCTGCGCTCCCAGTAGCGCTCTTCGACCAACTCGACTTCAAGCCGCTTCTCGGCGAGCGACAGGCGCACCTTGCGGCAAAACGGGGAAAGCGGAACGTGATACAGTCTGATCATTGGCTGTGCGTCGTGTCGGTGTGCACTACCTCAATGCCGCGCACCGCGCGGAGATTCAAGAAGGGCCGGAAGAACGGGACCCCGGACGGAATTCAAGGCTGGGGCGTGCGGAAATCCGGCACCGCTCGAAGCGGAATGATCGACCGTCGCGCCGAAGCGCGACGTGCCACCCAATGAGGCACTTCTCGAACCCGTCCTTGTCCGGCCACCTGGATGCGCCCCCGGGCCAAGGGCGGGATGCCTGGATTCGAGTTCCGGCAACCGGCCTGCACATCGGTCACCACCTTGACGGCTTGCGGTGCGGACCGGCGAGCCCCCGGAACTCCACGACGGCACGATCTTCTCTCTCGACGGCATTCACCTTCAGCAAGACCGCGCCGGCGAGTTCCGCCACCCGGAAAGATCCCGGGTCGATGCCATCGTCCCGGACGCCGCCGCGTTCGTGATGTTCCGTGAGCCGCCTTTCGCCACGCCGTCCTCGGCGAATGCCGCAGAGAGTCTCAGACTTGTGCCGAACCGCCGCCCAGGCGAACCGTCCGACCGGGCTCGCGCCAGGACAGCGTGCAACTCCCGAGCTCGCCCAGGCACTGGAACCGGGTGCCGTCCACGACGGCGGACGCCGAGCGGTGCCAGTGGCCGAAGATCCAGGCGTCCGGGCGGTGCGCCTCGAACATCGCGTCGAACGCCTGCATCGTCCGCGACAGCGGGCGGAACAGCCGGGCGTGCGGAAAGACCGCCTCGATCGCCGCTGACGGCGCATCATGCGTCACCATGATCCGGGGCTTCACCTCGGCATAGCGGTCAACGATCCCGTTCAGCTCCGCGATCGAGCATTCCTCGTCCTCCCACCAGTCCAGCCCCTGGGTGCGCAGGTGCCGATCGACCGAGAACGCGCCGCCCACGAACATGATGTCCCAGGCCGGGTCCTGATGCCCGTCCGGGATCCAGCCCGGCATCGTGCGGCAGACCTCCGGGTCGTCGTGGTTGCCACGGATGAAGCCGCAGGTGCCGGCATTCGCCCGGAAGAATTCTCCGGCGCCCGCCGCGGTGCCGCCATCGAGAAACCCGTGGCCGAAGTCGCCGACCTGCACGACGGCCGCTCCCCTGCCCAGCACGCGCCGGGCCAACGCGTGGAACGGCAGGAACTTCCCGTGGATGTCGCCCACGAGCACGAGATTCCTGATGTCGGCGAGCTTGATCATGGCGTCCCGATTTCCAAAGGCCCTCGGCAGGCCGAATTGGTGGCCATCCATACGGGGGCCCATCCCGGTCTTCCATCCCGTTCATGCGGGCTTGCCGAAATGTCCGGCAATCCCCAAGGCCCCATGTTCGTGCGGGCGACACGGGGATTCGACTTCCGCGGCGGGCGTCGTCGAGAACGCGATGGGTGCACGGACGGCCGCTCCGGAGCCGGGCCGGACCCGGCAGCGCCAATGGAGAATGCGGGAGCGGCCGGGGACTCTGCGCCAGGACCGAAACGCCGGCAGGCGCGAATGCGTGTGGCAGCAGGCCTTGCCGCAACAAGACGGGGCAGGCCTCGAAGGGAGCAATTGTTGTCTTGCTGCCATTGGCTTGCGGCACGACCGAAAGTGCGGACCACATTCACGATCCACAAGGCTACGGCATTGATGCCGTCCTGCCCGCATCGAGATGGACGAATGCAGGTCTCGTCATGACTGCCGGCACGTCCGCCATGAACATGCCCCGTTCAAGGACGGGACCGCAGAGTTTCGGTTTCGGATGCCGATTTGCGGTTGACTTTATCAAGCGTTAATTATCCAGGGCGGATTTTTTCTGAGAGTGATCGGCCTTTTCTGGAAGGCTTGCCCTGAAC
>VXSG01000078.1 GCA_009838075.1 Boseongicola sp. SB0665_bin_10
AATACTGAAATGACAACGACCCAAACCGTCAAAATCACTGTGACAAGACACTAGTCAAATGGGTCCGCCAACGAATTGGCGCAACCGGCATTCCAAAAAACGAAGGGGCCGGTGCATCTGCCGACCCCTGAACGCCTTGCGTGCGGCGTCGGCTATTCCGCCGGACTTGCCTTCGGGTGCACCGAAATGAAGGTACGTCCCTTGAGACCCTTGTGAAACGCCACGTTGCCCGTGACGGTGGCGAAGATCGTGTGGTCCCGTCCCATGCCGACTCCCTCGCCCGGCCACCATCTGGTGCCGCGCTGGCGCACAATGATGTTTCCGGGAATGACGGCCTCTCCGCCGAACCTCTTCACGCCGAGCCGGCGTCCGGCCGAATCCCGGCCATTTCGGCTGGATCCGCCAGCTTTCTTGTGTGCCATCCCGCTTACTCCTTTCCGGACGTCAGGGCCTTGGCCTGGTCAACCCAGCCATCGCGCTCGATTCGGCCCTTGAGGGCAAGTTCTTCGTTGATCTCGGCGACTTCATCGGCATTCCAGGCGGCGATCTGAGCATATGTCGTGATGCCAGCTTCGTTCAGCTTCTTCTCAAGGGCCGGGCCCACGCCGACGAGCTTCTTGAGATCGTCGTTCCCGGCCGCCTTCGCGGGCGCATCCGTTCCCTTTGCCTTCGGTTCAGCCTTGGCCTTTGGCTCGGGTTTCGTTGCGGCCTCCTTCTCGACCTTTTGGTCCTTGGTCTTCTTGGCGGGCCTTGTCCGCTTCGCGGCGACGTCTGCAACTTCCGCGGCGGACCTTGCACCAACGGCAGGCTTGACGCCAGTCAGTCCAGCCCCTGTCTCGAGGATGTTCGTAACGCGCACGAGCGTCAGCTGCTGGCGATGTCCCATGGTTCGCTTCGAGGAACTCTTTCGGCGGCGACGGACGAAGTTGATGACCTTCTCGCCCTTGATCTGGTCCACGACCTCCGCCTGCACGGCAGCGCCGTCGACCAATGGCGCGCCGACATTCGCACCAACCATCAGGACTTCGTTGAATTGAACCACATCGCCGGCGACGGCGGCGAGTTTCTCCACGCGGAGCATGTCACCGGCCTTGACCCGGTACTGCTTGCCGCCGGTCTTGAGAACCGCAAACATCCGTTTTCCTTCCATCTTCCCGCGTTCTGCGGCCCCGGATGCTCCGGCGTTCACGGCTTCTGCCGCCTCGAACTGCGCGCCCGATGAGGGCGTCATTCAAACATCAATGGCGGGCATCGCCCGCCAGAGGCCCGGCTTATCGTCGGCGAAGCCCCGCAAGTCAAGCCCCTCGTTCGAAATGCCCCACCCTTTCGCTGTTGAAGGAGTCTGCCCATGCAGAAAATCAGGCCGCAGCGGACATTGACCGGGCCTGTGAAGCCGTTCATTTGGACGCCGCCGTGCAACCCCGACGCGCCCCGTGCAGAAAGGTGGGTCCACGGCAATTCCGTCCTTCCTTTCCGGCCAGCGATCGCCTCCGCAATTTCTGCGGCATGCTTCAACGCACGAAACCGGAAGGTGCACATCCCGAGATTGTCGGCCTTGCATTGCGGACATTGCCATAGGCATCCTCCGCCCCGTGGCGCCGATGCACGGCGCCGGGCCAGGTCGCTGAAGTTCGTGCCGCCCCACGCATCATGCCGCGCTCAAATCCAGCGGTCGGATTTCCCTGACGTGGCGGAACGACACTGAGGCGCCCACACCGAACGGGAATCTCCGAAACTGTCGTGTGCCACCTGCTCGCCCAGGTCCCGGGAGCGGGTCGGCCAGGCATTGCGACATCACCGCGTCCAAGACGTTGGTCGCCATTCATCCCGGCGCACACCATTCCGCGATCAGGCAGTCGCCTGATCGATTCGGTCCGCGGCCCCGATGCCGCCCCGCGTGACATTCCCGATCGAGCGCTCGCCGCAAGCGGTTGCCCTCGCGCCGAACCAGGCCCGGCATTCCGGACGGCCAGATTCGAACTTCGCGATCTCCGGGCATTCGGCAGTGCCACGCCCCGGCACTTTCGTCATGGAGAACTTGGCGGCGTCCGATTTCGCTCCTGCCAGCTTGTGCCCGCGGCGAAATCGTCGGGAGGGGACGCGCCGGAATCCGAATCCGCGTCGATTTTCATGAGCAGCGGGGGGAGCAGGAAGAAATCGGCGAAAAGTGCCAGGGCGATGACGAGCGCGGTGAGCCTGCCCATCCCCGAATTCAGCTCGAAGCTGGAGAGGCTGACCACGACGAATCCGACCACGAGCACGAGAGAGGTCGTAAGCAGGGCCCGGCCCACGGTGCGAAACGCGACGCGCACCGCATCGGTGGGTGCGCATCCGAGCTCGCGCCGGGCGCGCCGATACTTGCTGAGGAAGTGCACCGTGTCGTCGACCACGATGCCAAGCGTCAAGGCGGACACCATCGACCGCACCTGTGGTGCTAAGACATTGAAATATAGTTTATTTTTATCTCAAAATCGCGGTTTCGGGTGGAATCGTACGTGTTTCCTCCCGTTCCCGCAACCGGAAGGAGGAAGGGAATCATGTCAAGGATTCGACTCACCGACGCGAGGGTCCGCGACCTGCGTCCGAAGAAGGCCGTCAGGAACGTCCGGGACACCGTGCTCTCGGGGTTCGGCGTCAGGGTCCTGCCGAGCGGCGGGAAGCGCTATTTCCTTCACCATCAGCACGAAGGCCGACGCACGTGGAGGATCGTCGGCGATCCCGACGGCATGACGGTCGCCGAGGCGCGGGACAAGGCAAGGGGCATGCTTGCCTCGATCCGATCGGGGCGGCCGGCCTTGGAAGATGAGACGCTCTTCGAGGCCGTGGCGGAAACGGCGTTCCGTCGGCACGGCAGGAACTGGAAGCGGAGCACGCTCGCGAAGAACCGGCACTATCTCCGGAAGCAGATCCTGCCCTGGTTCCGGGGACGGCAGATCGCGGAGATCACGTCGCAGGACGTGCGCGACTGGTTCGCCTCGATGCATGCGACGCCAGTGTCTGCGGACAGGTCCATGCCCGTGCTGTCGGTCATCATGAAGGTGGCCGAGGCCGACGGCCTGCGCCCGGAGGGCAGCAACCCGTGCGTGGGGATCAGGAGGTACAGCAGGCTGAACCGGGACCGGTTCCTGTCCGATGCCGAGTTCGGCAAGCTCGGCAAGGCGCTGCGCGGGACGAAGCCGTCGCCTGCGGTCTCGATCATCCGGCTCCTTGCGCTGACCGGCTGCCGGTCGAGCGAGATCAGGACCCTTCGCTGGAAGGACTTCCGCGACGGGCACATCCATTTGCGCGACAGCAAGACGGGTCCCCGCACCGTTTGGCTGTCGTCGGCGGCCCGCGAGGTACTCGACGGCATTTCCCGCACGTCGCCCTGGGTCTTTCCCGCCGAAAGGATCGAAGGTCCGATGCCGAGGATGACGCTCATCAACGCGTGGGCCGAGATCCGGAAGGAAGCCGGCCTTAAGGACGTTCGCCTCCATGACACGAGACATTCGTACGCAAGCGTTGCGATATCGAGCGGAGAGACTGTCCCCGCGGTGGGTCGGCTGCTCGGGCACGCAAATCCGGCAACCACGCTCAGGTACGCCCATCATGCCGAGGCCGACGCGGAGAGGGCCGCCGTCGCGATGGGCGCTGTTCTCTCGGAGAGGCGGACATGACCCGGGTCCGGCTGACAGATGCACGCGCGGGGCGGCTGAAGCCGTCCGCGAGCGAATACTCCGTTCACGACAAGATGGTTCCGGCCCTGTGCGTCCGCGTCTATCCGTCCGGCACGAAGACCTGGACCTGCGCCATCGGCGGAAGGAAGGTGTCGCTTGGCCGCTGCGGCCTGGTTTCCGTCGAGGACGCGCGCCGGGAAAGCCTCCGGCTGCTGGCCGAAGGGGTGGCGCCGGCCAGGGACGTGCCGACCTACCGGGAGTTCGCCCTGGGCGTCTGGCGAGAGTCCTGGTCCGGAAGATGCAAGCCGTCGACGATCCGCGGACGGGATTGCGTCCTGAAGAGCAGGATCCTGCCCGCGTTCGGGTCGCTGCGGCTCGACCGGATCACGCGACAGGACGTCCAGAACTGGTTCGACGCCTACAGCGCGTCCGCTCCCGGCGGCGCGAACTTCACCCTGCAGATCCTTCGCCAGAGCCTGAATTTCGCCATGGAGCGCGGCCTGATCGATTTCAGCCCGGCAGCATCCGTGCTCCGGAACCGGCGGTCGAGGCTCTCGCGGTTTTTGTCGCGGGACGAGATTCGGCAACTGAACGCCGCGCTTGACATGCATGCCGGAGGCCCCGGTAGCGTACAGGCCGACATAGTCCGTCTTTTGCTTCTCACCGGCTGTCGCAAAGGCGAGATCGTCCGCCTGAAAAGGCGCGAGGTCCACGGCGACCGCCTCAGGCTCGACGACGGCAAGACGGGTCCGAGAACGGTGTTTCTCGGTCCCGAGGCCCGCGAGATCGTGGACAGGCGGATGGCCGCGCCCGGAGAGTTCCTTTTCCCCTCTCCGGTGAGCCCGTGGAGGCCGATCTCCGGAAACCTCAAGCTCTGGGACAGGATCCGGCGCGAGATCGGCATCGAGGACGTGCGCCTGCACGACCTGAGACGTAGCTTCGCGAGCCAGTGCGTGATCGAAGGCGTTCCCCTGCCGGTCGTGTCGAGGCTGCTCGGTCACCGCCATCCCTCGATGACACTTCGGTACGCGAATGTCGCGGACCGGGACGTCGAGGCGGCGGCGGAACGGGTCGGGGCGCGGATTTCCGGGCTGCTGTCGCGTGGCCGGACATGCCCGATGCCTGGAGCCGGCCCGGATGCCGGCACGACACGCTGAAGCGCATCGGGATCGCGCTTCCGAACCTTTCAGCCCGTTCGGGCGAATGATGGCGAAAGGCGATACACGGCTGGCACTGACGGCTCGCGAGCAACAGCTTCGGGCCAGGTGCTTGACAAGCGACTTCGCCACCATGCCCGCCTCCGCCGCGTCAATGCAGTCCATGACGCGACTGACGCGCCGGATTTCCCCTTTGGGTGCCGACGCCACGTTCACCACCGCGCGTTCAGTTCGATCCCAAAGACGCTCTCCGGGTCTCCGGCACCGCTCTCGCTGCGCGTGGCCTTCGCCCCGATCGACACGTCAGGTGCGCTTCGCGTCTCCGGCGTCAGCCGCCAGCCGACGTTGCAGTCGTGCGCCTCGCCCGAGAACCCGCACCCGGCGTGCGGCGTGCCCGTGAATCTCCCCCCGAAAACGGACAGGCCGTAGGCAGCCTCGAAAGAGGCGCGCGATCCGTCAATGCCGCCCACGCGGCCCTCCAGCGGATCCGGCAGGAACAGCGCGTCCAGCCCGCCCGAGGACGGCCCGCCGTAGGCCTGGCGCATGGATATCGTCGGCCCGCGCCTCGTGTCCGGGCGCGGATCCCATTCGAGGCCGACCGACATGCCCCAGCCGCCGAGG
>VXSG01000024.1 GCA_009838075.1 Boseongicola sp. SB0665_bin_10
TCAGGGCGGCCTCGATTCCGGCGATCATCGCGTCCGGCAGCGCCCACGCTTCGCGGCCTTGCTTCGCATCGCCAAGCGCGGGTCGCCAGAGGCCGCCAGAAAGTCGCCAGGCGTTCGCCTCGCCCGTATCCGCGCCGCCCTGCCACCACGATCCGGGAGCTATCGCGTAGCGGGCATCCAGGCCGTAGCCGCCTGTCACAATCAGGTCATAGAGCCGCAGCAAGCCTTTACCTAGATCGACTTGGATGAAACGGGCGCACACGAGCAGGCGATTGAGCCGGGCGATGTTCGACACGGGAGACCCGCCCCATCCGGCTGTCTCGATCAGTTCCCTGGCCGTCGCCTCGAAACATGCGCTCGCCGCGAACACCATGTCCCCGAAACGGCGCAGGTCGCTGCGCAGGGCGGCCCCCTTGTCTCCGGTGAGCGGCAGGCAGGCAATGGCCTCCAGCACGACCCCTCCGGTCGCCTGCCCGTCGATTGTCAGGGGCAAGGCGTCCATCCGGCCTTCCGAGTCCAGTATGCGATAGCGCCGCATTTGGACGGGGCCGTGCGGGACGAAAGGCCAGCCGCTCACCTCGACCTCATGGAGGTCTTGCGGGTCAAGCACGGCATGGCAAGCCACGCGATGCAGCGCGGGGGTCTTGCTTGCCAGGAATCCTTGGCTCCTGACCACATCGAGCCGCCGCTGCCCTGCCGTCTTCGGCTTGTTCAGCAACGCCCTGACGAAACTTGCCAGCGGGTGATTGGGGAGCGGGTCCTGTCTCTTCCACGCCATGTGGAGCAATTCCATCATCTCGGCCATCATCATGGTTTCGGGTACCGCGCAGCCGTCCAGAAGAAGTCTCAGCGGGTTCCTGTTCACGTGGCCCATGAGGGTTCGGGACATGTCTTCCTCAGGCCAGTCCCTGTTGATGGTCGCCATCGTCGGCGCAGTGGCCTTCGGGGCAATCATCCTTGTAATGCTGGCAAGAATTTCGTCGGCGTCTTCGGCGGCCAGAAACCTTTCAAGGTCGTTCATCGGAGCAAGCCATTCATGCTCGTGTCAGCCTCGGTGCCTTCGCTTCCGGCCCCTTGGGCCTCGAACATTATCCGGTTCCTGTCTCCCTGCGGAATTTCCCACCGGTACGGCACGGGAATGGGAGTTTCGCTGAAGCTGAACTTGCCAAGGGGAAACTCGTGTCCGAAAGGGGTGTGCGTCGGCCCGTCCCTGGAGTGTGTTGCGGAAAGGATCACCCTGGGGCGTTTGGGATTGGGGTCCTCGACCCCGATGGCAAGCACCACGTCGGCGGCGTCCTTGATGACGCCGCTTCCCCTGGGGTTCCCCTTGTTGTCCTTCGTCGGGTGGTGGAGCACCAGCACCGACGTGTCCTCGGTAACGGATTTCATCCGGTTCAGCAGGGCCACGAATGCATTCCCGGCCTGGGCCTCGTTGTCGTTAAGTCCGGCCAGGGCGTAGGACAGGGTGTCCAGGATCACCAGGGACGGGGGTTCCGGCATCTTGTTCACAGTATCCTCGAACCATCTGTCCAGACCTTCGAGCACGGTCGGCATGGGGTCCGTCAGGTGAACGTTGGCCAAGTCCGGCCCCTCCTCCTTTTGTTTGCACAGGTATGTCAATCGCCATGCCTCCATTCTCGACGGCATCCCCCTGGCCCCCTCTCCCAAGACGTAGAGCACGGGTCCGGGGTTCGCCACGTCTTCAGGCTTCCAGGGGTTGTCCCCGCCTGCTGCTTCAGGATTGCCCAGAACAAGGGCCATGTTCATGGCGACGAAGGACTTGAAGCTGTTCTTGGGGGCGTGAAGCAAGGTGTATGCGCCGTCGGGAAGGACCTCCTTCAGCTTCCATGTCGGTCCCTTGAACGAAAGCCCCTCTCTCGGGGTATACAGCCGAAAGCGGGGCCTTTCAGCCGACTTTGCCTCACGTCCGCCTTCCACCTTGGAGAAACGCGCCGCCTTCTCGGCTCTTTTGTAAGCCTTCGTAAGGTTTCCGGGGGGACTCGTTGCGCTGCGCCACCCGCTTCCCGCGTGGCGGCGCAACTCCTCCTCCGACCAGGGCGGCTCGCACCGGGGGTTCCAGTGTTCGAGCATACGCTCCACGGTCAGTTCTTCCGACAGCCCGAAGCTGTGGCCCATGGCCCCGGTCTTGGCCAGGGTGTGGTTTCCGTCCACGCCGCAAGTGCCGGTTTCGGCCTTTCCCTTCAGCCATTCGGAGTAGTCGGCATCGTGCTCCGGCAGGTCTTGCTCGATCAGCCATACTTCGGCCTTGGGGTCCCTCTCCCTTGCCTTCCCGGCGGCCTCGACAAGCGCATCCGACCGGAAGGCGGGATCGCCCCGCGACTTCCACGTGTATTCGGTGCCGTCCGGCCCCTTGGAAGGCGGCAGCAGACCATACGATCCCTTGCACCGAATGTCGATCTTCTGGCCGACCTTGCTGGTCGATGGCGGCAGCAGTTCGCCTTCCTTGAGTGCGTAGACCAGGTGCAGGCCGCCGGATGGCGTCCTTATGGCCATGCCCGTCCTGGGGAGCTTCAGCGCGTCAAGGTCCTCATGGCTGTAGCCGCCCTCGCCGTCGCCCTTGTCCACGTCAAGATCGACTGCGACCGTCCCGCCCAGGCTCATGGCGGGGCACCAGGCTATGTTGGCCTCCGGCCATTCGGTCCACCGCTTCTTGATCTTCGCCTCGTCGGTCGTGGCCTCATGGACGCCACGGGTGCCGGGGAATGGCTTCTTCTCCCCAATCTTCTTTTCCCTCTTCCCCCTTTCATCTTCATCCAGGTCAGCTTTCGCCAATTCAGCGCGAAGCCTCTGCGCATCGGCGGGGGACTGGACGGGGAACACGGCAAAGCCCTGCCGTGCGTATTCAAGTGCTGCCTCTTTCATTTCCTTATCCTTTGCGCGTCCGGGACCGGTCGGCACCCCGTGCATGGGATGCCGTCAGTGTTCCGGTTCGTCTTTGCTGTAGTGGGATGCAGTCTTGGCTCAGGCTGCCGTATCGACGCGCTGGCCATCCAGCCATGCGTTCAGGTCATCGCCGCGATACAATGCGCGGTTTCCGATCTTGTGGAAGGCAGGTCCTTTGGTGTGCATTCGCCACTTGGAAAGCGTATGGTATGGCACATGAAGCGCCTTCTCCAAGTCTTTTGAATCATAGAATTTGTTGGTCTCGAACACTGGTTCGTTGGTCATGGGATTCCCCTGATTACGTCCAGTTTCCATAGTATGTCGAGGGAAGCAGGCGCGGAAGTGTAGACGATTCGGAGTTCGCTACATGCAAACGGGCTGGGGCTTCTACACCCCCCTTGGACGGGATTGCGAGGGCCGGGTCGTGTAACAGTCCTCCCAATCTTCATCAGGTGTCTCGTCCATTTTTGCCAATTCCCTTTCTCGGGCAATATCGATGGCAACTTCGACGGCTATGGCTTTCAAATCCTCTGACACTTTCTCTTTCTCATCTTCCGTAACGCCCTTCACCAACTGGCGCACGGCCTGCGGTTTGTCTTCACTGTCGAGTCGGAAGCCAAAGCGTTTCGTGAGTTCCCCGAAAGCAAAACCCTCGCTTGCCCCATCCATGACAAGGCGTTCGGTTATCAAATGCATCCAGACCGCCAGACGGCGTTTGCTAGGCTGACCACCACCCGTCAGGCGTTCGACAATCTTATGAAGCGCGTGATTCGACACCGGGCGCGGGTCACCAATGGCTTGTTTCTCGACTGCTCTTCTGATCTCTTCTTGCGTCATTTCCTGTAACTTCACGTCCAGGCGCACAACGGCTGCCTCTTCCTCTCTTTTTTTCAAAAGCCCCCCAATCCCCTCGGAGTAGTCAGGCCCTGGCCCGCAGTCATGGATCAGTTCGGCCAGTGTCTTGGGAGGCTTACAATCGTCCGTCATTGGCGCTTGCCGCCCATCATGGCTGCCACGCGGGCGGCGTTTTCGTCGTGGGCCTTCTGGACAGCCTCACCCGCACGGCGCACATACCTGTTGGCCATTTCCAGCGTCGAATGGTTCAGGAGGTCACGGATCGCGAAGACGCTCATTCCGGCGGCGGCGGCGTGTGTCGCGTAGCTCCGTCGCAGGTCGTGCAACCGTGCATTCGCGATTCCTGCCTTCGCGCAGGCGGCCCTGAATGTGTCGCCAAGCCTCTTGTAGCCCATCGCCCCTCCGTAGTGGCCAGCGAAAACGTGGGGATTCTGGCTCCAGCGGGGAACGCTCTGCAAGAGGTCGAACACGTCTTCGCCTATCCTTCGCAACTGCCTTCCCGTCTTCGTGTCCGGCAAGGTGACTTCGCGGGTGTCGAAGTCAATATGCTCCCACTTCAAGCCAATGGCCTCACCGGCCCGCCAGCCGGTCAAGGCGAGAAACCGGATCGCGTGAAGGGGGTAGGGGTCCGTGCATTGTGTTGACTCCAGTTCGGACAACGCCGCTGCCAGGGACTCAAATTCTGTATGGGAAAACACTCTGTCGCGTTCGCGCTCCCTGGCTCGTTCCACCAGGCGACAAGGGTTCGTGTGCTGTGGCCTCAGTTCCCATTGCTCGAAGACGTTGAAGATGGTGGACAGGCAGGCCAGTGCCCGGTTCCGACTGGCCGGTGCCCGCTTGGCAACGGCTTTCTCGATGTCCGTCTTCTTCACGTCCGCAGCCCGGATGTCCCCGAACCCCGGCCAGTCCTTCAATGCGCGGTTCCACATGCGCTGGTATTCCTGCGCCGTCGCGGCTTTCATTCGGCCATCTTCAAGGCGAACGGCACAATATCTGTCAAAGAATGCGTTCACCGCTTCGGCAAGGGTGGGTTCCGCCTGCCGCGCTTCGCGCCGTGCAAGCGGGTCCGGTTCTCCTTGCCTGATTGCCGTAAGTTCTCGCCCCGCCAGTGCGCGGGCTTCGGCAAGGGACATTTCAGACGGCCTGCCGATGATTGCCTGCCGCTTCCTGCCGTTTGTGCGATAGCTGATGATGTAGACTTTCGTGCCGCCTGCTGACACTCTGCACCCGAACCCTTTTGTCTGTGCGTCCCACAAGATGGTCTGCTTTCCAGTTGGCTTCAGGTCGCGAACTTTCCTCTCGGTCAAAGACATGATAGTTCCTCCGGGCATGTGAGCACGAAACGATGGCAAGAAAACGACTCACCAAATACTCACCATGGCGACAGAATATCGCGCCAGATTGTGGCAATCAATCGCAACTTCAGTAGGTGGAAAAATATTTATTTTGCAGGGTGTTAGGTAAGTTGCTGCACACCCCGGAAAACACTCGAAATTGGTCCAAGAGCGATTTGGGAACAGGGGGTCGGGAGTTCGAATCTCTCCGCCCCGACCATCGTCAGCAGGAAATTCGAAACGCGAGGACGGACCCGGAGCCAGCTCGACGCCTTCCCCCATGCGAGGGGTGGATTCTCGTGCGGTACCACGCATGCGCCTTGGCGCCACGGACGACGCTCGCAGGATGCTGGGAACGGCATGCCCGGCACCGGGGGAGAACGGGATTCTGGAACGTCAAGGCAGTCGGCCTACATTCATCATTGAGCTTGAGTGTCCATGCCGCGTGCGCCGGCGGGGATCGTGAGTCGCACTCGAGGCGCCGGGTGATTCTGTCTTGATCGCCGCGTGACGGCACGAATTCCCGTTCGTCGCGCCGCCCAGGATGAAAAAGTCCGACCGCTCTGGCCGGCGGTCATACCGGTCGCCCGTCTCGTGCGAGCCGTTAGCTAGGCAGCGTAAGCGCCTGATCTCGATTGACGGTTTCCCCGAATTCGGGACGTTTTGTGCGGGCTCGCGGCTTCACGTGCGCGGGACTTGCCTGGATCCCGCAGAATTTTGTGTGAATTCCCTGTTGACGAACCCACTGCAAAGGCTGCAAGTTGTGCGGGCCGGTTGGGAGGCCACAACATGTTGTGGAAGTCGACAGGGACAGCGTTCGAGCATCTTCGGTCCGCAAGGAAAGAAGGGATCGCGCACGCAACGACGTGCACGAGACACGTGTCATTGTCTCATCTCTTGGCCGCACTGAATTGTCGCCCTGACTGAGGCAGGCGAACGGCGAAGCGGAAACGGCTCAGACAAGAAAAGAACGGAGTCCAGGCAAAAATGAAGATCAAGCGTAGCTTTACGGAGGCAGGGCAGGACGCGTACGCGTCCATCGAGTTCACGGCGACATCATCCGAAATCAGGAATCCGGACGGCACCGTGGTGTTCCGGCTCGACGACGTTGAAGTGCCCGAGAGCTGGAGCCAGGTGGCGTCAGACATCATTGCGCAAAAGTATTTCAGGAAGGCCGGAGTTCCGGCGCGCCTGAAGAAAGTGAAGGAGAAGGGCGTCCCGGAATTCCTCTGGCGTTCCGTCGCGGACAAGGCCGCGCTCGCCGACCTTCCCGAAGAGGAGCGCTTTGGCGGGGAAACCCGGGCAACGCAGGTCTTCGACCGATTGGCGGGTGCATGGACGTATTGGGGCTGGAAGGGCGGCTATTTCTCTTCGAAAGAGGATGCGCGGGCCTATTTCGACGAGATGCGCTGCATGCTCGCGACGCAACGCGGCGCGCCGAACTCTCCGCAATGGTTCAACACGGGCCTCCACTGGGCATACGGCATCGACGGGCCGAGCCAGGGCCACCACTACGTGGACTACAAGACCGGCAGGCTGACCAAGTCCCGAAGCGCCTACGAGCATCCGCAGCCCCATGCGTGCTTCATCCAGTCCTGCGCCGACGACCTCGTGAACAGCGGCGGCATCATGGACCTGTGGGTGCGGGAGTCGCGGCTCTTCAAGTACGGATCCGGTACGGGGACAAATTTCAGCATGCTGCGCGGGGCGGGCGAGCATCTGTCCGGCGGCGGCAAGTCATCGGGCTTGATGGGCTTTCTGAAGATCGGCGACCGCGCGGCCGGTGCCATCAAGTCGGGCGGCACCACAAGGCGCGCGGCCAAGATGGTGATCGTCGACGCCGATCACCCCGACATCGAGGACTTCATCAACTGGAAGGTCATCGAGGAGCAGAAGGTTGCCTCCATAGTGGCCGGCTCGAAGGTCCACGAACGCGAGCTGAACGGCATTTTCGCGGCCATCAGGGAGTGGGACGGCGCGGAAGCCGATGCGGTCGACCCGGCGCGGAACGAGAGCCTCAAGGCCGCGATCCGGTCCGCGAAACGGTCCGCCATTCCCGAGACCTATATCAAGCGCGTTCTCGACTACGCGAGGCAGGGCTACGAATCGATCGAATTTCCGACATATGACACGGACTGGGATTCGGAAGCCTATTCGAGCGTTTCTGGCCAGAACTCCAACAACTCGATCCGGATCACGGACGCGTTCCTGCAAGCGGTGAAGGATGACGCCGACTGGGACCTGTTCCGCCGCACCGACGGCAAGGTGGCGAGGACCGTCAAGGCGCGCCACCTGTGGGAGCAAATCGGCCATGCCGCCTGGGCCTGCGCGGATCCCGGCATCCAGTACCATGACACGATCAATGCCTGGCATACCTGCCCCGAGGCCGGTCCGATCCGGGGGTCGAATCCCTGTTCGGAATACATGTTCCTCGACGATACCGCCTGCAACCTGGCGTCCATGAACCTCCTTGCATTCTATGGCGACGGGGAGTTCCAGGCCGACCACTATGTCCATGCAACGCGTCTCTGGACATTGACGCTGGAGATCAGCGTCATGATGGCGCAATTCCCGTCAAAGGAAATTGCGCGACTGTCCCACGAATTCAGGACCCTCGGTCTCGGTTACGCGAACATAGGCGGCCTGCTCATGACCATGGGCCTGGGATACGATTCGGACGAGGGCCGGGCACTGGCGGGCGCCCTCACCGCGATCATGACCGGTGCGTCCTACGCGACGTCGGCCGAGATCGCGCGGGAACTGGGTCCGTTCCAGGGTTACGAAAAGAATTCCGCACACATGCTGCGCGTCATTCGCAACCACAGGCGCGCGGCGCACGGAAAGACATCGGGATACGAGGAGATGAACGTGCCTCCCGTGCCGCTCGACCACGACAGCTGCCCGGACGGCAGGCTGGTCGAACTGGCCGCAAGCACGTGGGATGATGCGCTCGACCTGGGCATGAAGCACGGATACCGAAACGCCCAGGCCACGGTCATCGCGCCGACCGGCACCATCGGCCTCGTGATGGATTGCGATACGACAGGGATCGAGCCGGACTTCGCCTTGGCGAAGTTCAAGAAGCTCGCCGGGGGCGGTTACTTCAAGATCATAAACCGCTCGGTGCCGGCGGCGTTGGCGACACTTGGATACTCTTCCTCCCAGATCCAGGACATCGTTTCCTACGCCGTCGGCCACGGAACGCTCGCGAACGCCCCGGGGGTCAGCCATGCAGCGCTGGTTGGACACGGGTTCGGCAAGGCCGAGATCGACCGGATCGAGGAATCGCTGCCGTCGGCGTTCGACATTCGCTTCGTGTTCAACCAGTGGACGCTCGGCGAGGAGTTCTGCACTGCGACCCTCGGGATTCCGTCCGAGAAGCTGAACGATCCCGATTTCGATCTTCTCCGGAGCCTTGGCTTCAAAAGGGCGGACATAGAGGCCGCGAACGACCACGTCTGCGGTTCCATGACACTGGAAGGCGCGCCTCACCTGGCACAGGAGCACTACCATGTCTTCGACTGCGCGAATCCGTGCGGACGAAAGGGCAAGCGGTTCCTCCCTGTCGAAAGCCACATCACCATGATGGCAGCCGCCCAGTCGTTCATTTCAGGCGCGATTTCCAAGACGATCAACATGCCGAACGACGCGACCGTCGAGGATTGCAAGGCGGCCTACGAACTGTCGCACCGGCTCGGCATAAAGGCCAATGCGCTCTATCGTGACGGCTCGAAGCTCTCGCAGCCCCTGTCAGCGGCCCTTGTCGAGGATGACGACGAGGCGGCCGAGACGCTTGAGACCGGCACGCCGCATGAGAAGGCCGTGGCGCTGGCCGAGAAGGTCGTGGAAAAGGTCATCGCCAGGGAGGCAGGCGCACGCAATCGAATGCCCGAACGGCGGCGAGGATACACCCAGAAGGCCATTGTCGGAGGCCACAAGGTCTACCTGAGAACCGGCGAGTACGGCGATGGTTCGCTCGGCGAGATCTTCATCGACATGCACAAGGAAGGCGCGGGCTTCCGGGCGATGATGAACAACTTCGCGATCGCCGTTTCGGTCGGCCTTCAATACGGCGTGCCGCTGGAGGAGTTCGTGGACGCTTTCACCTTCACTCGCTTCGAACCGGCCGGGATGGTGCAGGGCAACGACTCGATCAAGAACGCGACCTCGATACTGGACTACATCTTCAGGGAACTGGCGGTCAGCTACCTGGATCGCATCGATCTCGCGCACGTGAAGCCGGAAGGCCCGACATTCGACGACATGGGACGTGGCGAGGAAGAGGGCAAGCCTGACTTGGCCGAGGTTTCTGTTGCCAGGGGCTCGACCCATGTCGAGGTGCTGAAGCGTGTCGCGTCCGCAGGGTACACCCGCGGCCGCGTGCCCAGGGAACTGGTGCTCGTGGAAGGCGGCGCCAGCGCCGCAACGGCGCTGGGCGGCGTCGACGCTGCCGCAGCGGCTGAAACGATGTTGCCCGAAGTGGGAACGGCATTGGCCGTCGGTGCGTCGCCTGCCGAGGAAAGGGTGGGGATTGATGCGCGCACGAAGGCCAAGATGCAGGGATACGAGGGCGATCCTTGCGGGGAATGTGGCAACTACACCTTGGTGCGCAACGGCACGTGCATGAAGTGCAACACCTGTGGCGCAACGAGCGGGTGCAGCTGATGACGTGTGACAGGGCAGTGCTTCGGGCCCTGTTCCTGGGACAAGGTGGCGCTGCCGCGCAACGCCACCTTGATGCCGGGGGTTCTCCCGCCCCGGCGACGAGAAGCGGGGCTCGGCCGACAGCTTGGATCGGTTTCCTCCCGCCCGGAGAATCGCGGCATGTGGTTCGTCGGAACACGGGGCGGGTGCGCTCGCCCTGAACGCAGGTCAGGTTGCAGGCACCCAAAAAAGTTCAGTCCCAACACGCCTGGGGCCATCCCAACCCTCTCAAATTGCCGAAGGCCCCGCCCGATGCATCGCTGGCTGGCGCAGCCAGTTTCGCTGCCGCTTAAGGGAAGCTCCAAATGGGATTCCCCGACGGCACGGTGCGTCGGAAGTCGTGGACGGAGGACGAGGTCGGCACCCTGATTGAGCTCTGGATCGAGGGACAGAGCGTCGATGACATTTCCTGCCGGCTGCAGCGAACTTCCATGTCCGTCCAGGTCAAGGCGTCGCGCCTGAACCTGCCGCCGCGTGACGCGACACGAGGACGCTTGAAGGCAAGGGTGAGGCCGTGCCTGGTCTGCAGCACCCTGTTCTTTTCCGAAGGCCCGCACCATCGAGTCTGCGACGCCTGCAAGAAGTGCGAGGACTGGCAGGGCGGCGCTGGGGAGGTTGTCTTGGGGCTGTCTTGGCTGGAAGGCGACGGAAAGACTGCCAGCAAGAAGGTGCAGGGCCGGTAATGGCCTCGGCTTCGGCAGTCCGGTCCGAGAGCAGGTGGAGCCAGCTCCGCGAGGACATCCGTCGGAACTACCCCATCGACAAGGCGATCGAGGACATTGCGGGCATCCGTCTCTCCAAGGCGTCCGGCGGCGAACGGACAGGATGCTGCCCGTTCCACGATGACAAGTCTCCGTCGCTTTCGGTCAATCCCGCAAAGGGATTCTACTATTGCCATGCCGAATCCTGCGAGGCGAAAGGTGACATTTTCACCTTCGTCCAGAAGTTCATGAAAGTCAGCCATGGCGAGGCTCTGCGCGTCCTGGCTGGCCGGCTTGGACTCGGCTTGCCCCAAGGGTCTCGCCCGCCCCGGTCCGGCAAAAGGACGTCAGGTCCGGCGAATGAGCGGCCCGCGTCAGCGGTTCGTGACAGTGCCAACGAGCCGGATGATCTGGTTCCCGTACCGGACGGGTTTCCGTGCCCGCAGCCAGGCCGCTCCTTCACGGTCTGGCATCCGAAACAGGAGACAATGAAGACATACACGCCCGAAATGGTGCACGAATATCGAACGGTGGGCGACGTTCACGTCATGACGATCCTGCGATGCCGGTGGTTCGGGGAGAGGAAGGGCAAGTACATGATCCCGTTGCGTCCGGGCACCGTTCCGGGCCGCAACGATCTGGGCTGGACAGTTCGTGGCATTTCCGGTGGACGCAAAAGACCGATCTACGGGATCGAGCGGACCAAGGAATGGCTGGATGCCGGTGGCAGGGACATCCTTGTCGTCGAGGGGGAGAAAACCTGCGACGCGGGCGTCCGGCTGTTGGAGGGCGACCTTTGGCTGGTCGTGTCCATGATGGGCGGTTGCAAGTCCGTGGATCTTGGCGACTGGACCGATTTCCTGGCCGTTGCCAATGACGCATTGGGCGAAGAAGACGTGCTTCGCCTGACGATCTGGCCGGATGTTCCGAAAGATGGTGCAACGGAATCGGACGCGAAATTTGCCCAAAAGGCGATCTCCGGCCTGGCTGCCGGACGCGCAGACAGCGGTTTCCCGAAGTTCGCCTTCCAGCGAGTCATTTCGCCGCAGGACTGGCCCGAGACATGGGATCTCGCCGATGCCGAGGAAATCGGATGGACGAATCAGAGGGTGTTCGACCACCTCTCGGTCAACGTGGTCGAGATCAAGGCCGATGCTGCCATTGAGACGGCCAGCAGGGTGGAAGGAACGACCAGCCTTGCGCCGACCCAGCCAGACGCCAATGAGGCGAAGGTCGCACCCAAGGATCGGAAGGCGACCCCAGCGGATTCAGCCGCGTCGCTGATGTCCGGCCTCCCTGGCGGCAGCGGCAAGCTGGAAATCCTGAAGCAGAATCCCCACTTTCGTCCGCTCGGATACAGGGACACCAGCAACTACGTCCTGTCGCTGAGATCCGGCGAGATCTACAGGATCACGATGCGGGACATGCGGAAGCAGGCGATCCTCGCGATCGCGCCGCTGGATTTCTGGTCCCGGCACTACATGGATTTCGATCGGCAGGGCTTCCCGGTCGCCTGGGACCAGATCGTCAGCGACATCAACGAGGCGTGCCACTCAGCCGGGCGCTGGGATCCGAGGCGCGAAGCGGGCCCGGGCACCTGGTTCGACGAGAACCGCGTGGTCTTCAACGCGGGAAACGAGCTTTGGGTCCAAGACAAGAACCAGGGTGACACCGGATACATCGCGCGAATCACCGACTTTCGCGGTGCATATCATTACGTCGTCTCGGATCCCTGCGGCATGCCGGACTTCAAGACCCCCCTGACGGCACAGGACCCGGAGCCACGTCGGCTGCTCGACCTGTTGCGACGGATGAGCTGGCGCAGCGAGGACAGGAACTCGAGCGTCATGGGCCTTTTCGGCTGGCTGTGCATTGCGCCGATCTGCGGTGTCCTGTCCTGGCGTCCGCATCTATGGATCGACGGGGAATGGGGCGCCGGCAAGTCATTCGTTGTCGAGCACATCGTGAACAGGATCCTGGGCAATCTGGCATTCAAGGTGAAGGCCAATTCCACCGAATCGGGCCTGCGCAACTCCTTGCATGCCCGGGCCATGCCCGTCGTGTTCGACGAGGCGGAGGGCAGCGATGACGAGGAGCGGGCGGACATGGCGGCAATCCTGCGCCTTGCGCGGCATTCGGCCAATCCCGACCGATCCATCGTCGCGCAGGGGATTCCGGGCGGGGGTGGGCAGAGATATTACGCCATCACGTCGACATTCCTGATGTCCTCCATCACGCCGCAGATGAGAAAGCCTGCTGATCGGTCTCGCTTCGGCCGCGCCAGGCTTGGCCCAGGGCTTGAAATGGACCGGTTCGTCCGCAACATCCAGGAACCTGCGCTGGATCTCCTGACGCCCGAATTCTCCGCCCGCATGATCGCCCGCATCGTGATGCGCGCGTCCGCCATGCTCGAAGTGCAGCCATTGATGGTGCGCGCCCTGTCCGGGTCCGGCATGGACCGGCGCACGGCGGATGTATGGGGCACCTTCGCGGCCGGCGCATGGCTGTTTCTTGAGGACGGGGTCCCCGAGGATCAGCATTCGGCACTGAACTGGATCGAGAGGACATTCGATCCGTGCGACGAGCTGAAGAGCATCGCGGCCGAGATCTGGGAAGAAAAGGACCATTCGAGGCTTTTCCGGGAGATCATGGCCCACGAGCTGCGCTGCGAGACGGCCCTTGGCAGCCGGACGTTCCTTGTCGGGTCCGTGATGCGCATGGCGCTGGCAGAAGACGATGTCGAGGACGAGGAAGGCGCACTTACGTCGGCAGAAGCGCGCAGGCGGCTTGAGGATGTCGGGTTCCGGCTGGCGGCACCGGGAAGATGCCTGTGCTGTTCGGATCCACCCGAAGAGGCACAGGGGTTCCGGGTGCACAAGAACTCCCCAAAAATCCGGGAAATGCTGGCGAGGACACCCTACGCGGCGTCCTATGTCGACGTGATGACGCAGGGTGAAGGCGTCACGAAGGCAGAACAGGTGCGTTTCGGCGGACTTGGCGTCTCCCGGTCGATCTACGTGCCGATGAAACATTTCACTCTTGATGACGATCCGGAGATTGAGGGCGAGGCATGCTGAGGGATCGCATGGGCGTCACGGAGACGATCCTGGCCCGGCATGAGCTGTACCGAAAGGCGTTCAGGTACTCCGCATTCGCGAACCTCGTGATGGCAGCGTGCCTGCTGGCGGCGGTGGCGTTCGCTTGGAAGGGCTGGACGGCGCGTCCGGAGCCGAGGTATTTTGCCACGCGCGAAGACGGCGGGATCATCCCCCTCGTGGCGATCAGCAACCCCTTCCTGAATCCCGGCCAGGTCACGAATTTCGCCGTCGAAGCTGTCACGCACTCGATTTCGACGGATTTCGCGAACTGGCGCGACGACATGTCCGAGGCCTCGGAATACTTCCAGCGACCGGAGGGCTGGCAGTCGTTCCTCGCCGCGATGCAGTCCAGCGGCATGCTGGACTTCATCCGGAACAACCGCGTCGTCTCGAGCGCCGTGGCGAACGGGGCGGTCATCATCGAGGACGGGATCGACGCCCGCGGGCGATACAGCTGGACGGTGCAGGTCCCGCTGACGGTGACATACGAAAGCGCGTCGCAGCGAACCAGCCAGTCGCTGCTTGCAGAGGTCGTTGTCGCCCGGCTGCCGACCTGGGAATCCCCGGCGGCGGTCGGCATCACGAGGGTCACCATACGATGAAATCCGTGACGAAACTTGCAGGATTCCTGATAATCCTGCCGGTCATGACGATTGCGCCGCCTGCGCTGGCCGAATCGGACCTGATCGAGGCCTACCGCGCCTTGGGTGGGTTCGCACCGGCAGGCGAGAAGGCGCCGGATCCCCTTCCGACCGGGCGCGAAGCGTCGCAGGACCGCCTTCAGGGGTTTCGCGAGGCAATCCAGCAGGCCTTTCCGATGACGCCGGCGATGATCAAGCGGTATCGCGAGATCGCGGCGGCACAGGAGCGCGCGATCCATGATCGCGAGGAGCCGGAGGGAAGAAGCTCGACGACGCTGGTCTCGCTCGAACCAGGCGCATCAGCCCCGCTGATAAGGGTTTCCCCGTCCATCGTCTCGATCATCTCGTTTCATGACGTCACGGGCGCGGCTTGGCCAGTGACGAAATACGTCCTGGGCAACGGCAGGGACTTCACTGCCGATCACCTGGGCGAGGAGTCGAACAACATCGTCCTGAGCCCGAAGCGGAATGTCGGCTTCACCAATCTCGTGGTTCTCCTGGCTGGCTCGGATCGCCCCGCGACGTTCCGCATTCGCATCGAGCGGGACGTGGCCGATCATCGCTTTGACGTCCAGGTGATGTCCAAGGGCCCGAACGCGCGAATCAGCACGGCAACGGCACCGGATGCGGTTCCGGAAGCGGGAGACGGCATCCTCGTCTCGGCCTTGTCCGCGACCGACCTGCCCCACGGGGCGCAGGAGGTGCAGGTCGGTGGCGTCGATGCCCGTGCGTGGCTCGTTGAAGAGGCGCTTGTCGTTCGGTCTTCCCACCCCCTGTTAAGTCCGTCCTGGACGGCCTCCCTGTCGGGGCCGGACCGGTTGCGGGTCTACCGCATTCCGCCCTCGTCGAAGGTGCTCTTTTCCGTGGACGGACGCATCGTGCAGGCGGATGTCGATCTGCCGTGACGGGCAAGAGGAATCCAGAAGGGGGGCGGCTCGATGGCGCCATCTGAAACCGACATGGCCAGGGCGGCGGATGACGTCGACATCCCGGGAGACGATCCCGCTCCGGCGCCATCGGCGGATCGCCGTCCGTTCATGTCGCCTGCGATGCGGTTCGGACTCCTTGTCGTCGGAGTCTTTGCGGTCATCGTCCTGGTCGTCGTCCGGTGGGGCGGCGAGTCCGCCATCCCGGAGTCGCGGGTGCCGGGCGGTCCCGGCATCGACTCGACGCCCGGTGGCAGCGTGCAGGCGGAATCGCCACGTTTCCAGCAGTTGCTGGAGCAGCTGAACGACGAGGCGGCGAAGCAGGCCATGGACGAGGGAACGACCTTCATCTCCACGCCGGAAGTCGTGCTGGAGGACATTGCACCCGAAGAGAAGAAGGACGCTCCGGAAGTTCCAGGCGTGCTGGCGAAAACGGACGCGGCGGCGGAAAGGCCAATCGAACGCCAGCTATCGGCCATCGTGCCGCCACCGGACGTGCCCGGTGTGTCGGGATCGGCGCAGGTCCGGCCGGCCACGCCGCGGACGCGCGAGGAGGTGAACCCTTGGACGGCTGCGATGATCTCGCAGATTGGATCGTTCCCGAGGGGGCCGGCCGTCGATTCGCTCACCATCGGATCCACGGGCTGGTCGCCGCCTGAACCGGAAGCGTCCCGCGAATCCGTCCCGTCTGTCGAGCCTGTTACCCTCGTTTCCTCGGAGCCGGGAGCAGACGACACCGATGTCGCGCCAGGGACCGCATCGCAGGTGATCGTTCCCGCAGGCTCGGTCCTCTATGCCGAGACGCTTGTCTCGGTCAATTCCGACCTTCCAGAATCTCCGGTCCTGGCGGTCGTCACGACCGGAGATCTGCGTGGATCGCGCTTGGTCGGGTCGTTCAGTGTTGCCGACGGATCCAGGGGAATGCTTGTCGAGTTCCGGTCGATGACGCTTGCTGACGGAACGTCGATCCCGGTCTCGGCCTACGCCGTTGACGGGATCACTGCGGAGGCGGCCGTGGCGTCGGACGTGGACGGGCGCTTCCTGCAGCGTTATGGCGCAGTGCTTGCGACATCGTTCCTGGCCGGCGCAGCGCAAGCGCTGGCCGAACCGACGACCGGCCTCCAGGTGACGGACGAGGGCGTGATGCTTCTCACGCGCGAGCGTTCGACCGAAAGGCAGGCGCTCTATGCCGGCATGGGCCGTGCCGCCGACATGGTAGTCTCGGACATCCAGGCACGCACGCCGAAGGGGCCCTTGGTCACGCTGCGATCCGGGTGGCCCCTGGGCGTTCTGTTCCTGGAATCGGCAAGCAAGGAAGACCTTCGATGAGTGACGACGTGAGTCCGGAGGCCTCCGAAGGCGCGGCGGTCCATCTTGGAGGACGGGTCGATGCCTCGATCGTGGAGCGCAATCCTGCACTCGCTGACACCGATCTGCTCGAAGGCGCGGTGGGCAAGCTCGAGACCCTTGCCGAATCCATGGAACGTGATGGCCCCTTTCTCGCAGTCGCTGCACATGAGGATCTTGAAGCCGAGGTCGCCACCGAGGAAGCGGAGCCGATCATTGATGTCACGGACATCGATGCAGCCATGTTCCTTCATGATCCAGAGGCCGATCCAGATGGTGAGGTCGAGCGCCACTTGACGGACGGGCACGCGCTATCAGGCGAGGGCAACCGAGAGGCGCGTCCGTCGGACGAGAAGGATGAGAACGCGGCAGACGACCACAGCCGCAACCGCGCGTCGGATCTCAATCTGGATGAGGACGCGCGTCGGTCCGATCTTTCTTATGACGGCGAGCCGGACGAGGTGCACCTCCTTCGGATCTCGGAGGAGGAATTTGCCGCCTCGACGCCTCACGATTCCGATGCGGAGATGTCAGACGCTTCGACAGAGCGGGAAGGAGAGGAAGACTCCGGAACGGCATCCTCGGCCGGCCAGCAGGCCAGCGAGGGCAACCGGACAGCGGTTGCACGGTCGACAGGTGCGAATGACGGGTCAGCCAACGAAGACCCGGTTGGTTCTTCGCGCACGAACGATGGCGATGACGACGGAAACTCAGGCTCGCCGCAACCTGCCCCCATTGCCTCCATGGACGATGCAGTCCTGGTGCCGGGCGGCGCTCACGACCCGGATCATGAAGAGACACAGGGCCAGGCGGATGAGGGGGATGCCGGAAAGCTCCGGCGTTCGGACATGGCGCTTTCGGCTGTTGGGCAAGGCTCGTCGTCGCAAGACGTCGGGGAGGGGCAACGCTTGGAAGACGAGCGTGGGGGCGCGACTGATTCGATCGGCGAGCACATGATGGATCCCCGCGACGAGGAACAACTGTCGGCACAGTCGGCCCCGCCGAACATGGAAGAGGAAGGCAGCGCTGTGGAAGCGCTCTTCGGGCCGAAAGCTGCCCCCGGTTCGACCGAGTCTGGTGGCTCGGATCCATCCTCGGATGCTGATCCTGTGGATGGCGGTGCCGCAACGGCTCTGAGCGACCCGGGAGAGGAATCTGGTCAGGCGCGCACTTGTGCCACGCCTGATGCCTTCCGCCATGATGAAGTGCCTGCGGAGGCGTCCATGGAGGCCGCGGAAGCGGAGGGTGAGGAACGACCTGCCGATGCCAATCGAGGACCATCTGGCGAGCCGGCCCAGGCGCGTTTCCCGCAGGACGGCGTCGAGGGGCGCGCAAGTGAGAGCATCGAGGAGGAGCCCGAGGTGACGCCGCACCGGGCTTCGACCAAGGCATGGCGTCGACGGGTCTGGCTGCGCGTTGCCGCCATGAACTTCCTTGGCGCGACAATCATCCTTGGAGCATTGGTCCTTACCTGGGCCGTCTCGACGGGACGTGTCGCCCCTGACAAGTTTCTTGCCCGGACGTTGGGCGGGGTCGAGGGACTTCTGGGGAGTGCCGAAGGGACAGAGACCCCGATGGCAGCGGAGACGGCGGATGCAGGCGTGAAGACTGCCGAGACTGCTTCGGATGCGGTCTCGGATCCTGAGCGTCCAGTTGTTGTCGTGAACGCGTCGTCCGCGGCCGCCCCGGTAGGCAACGTGACGACGGAACCGGTTGCTGAAACCAGTCCGGCCCAGCCAGAGGCGGGCAGCGGCACGCTTCCCGTTGAAACGACGACGCAGCCAGGATCCAGCCTGACCGAGGAGGGTTCCGTCGACACCGGCCTGCATGACCCTGTCGCAGAACTTGCTGCACAGATAGAGGAGCGCCTCAACCCTGCGCCGCTGGTTCCAGATCCCGTTGACGTGCGACGCGTGATCGTGATCGAGGAGGACATTGCCGCGATCAACGCGCGTCTCGACGGCGTCGGCGCGGTGCTGGAGAAGGACCAGGCTGGCCGCGCGGCATTTGAAGGGCGGCTTTCCCTGCTGTCGGGCCGCCTCGACAGGATGGACACGTCCCTAGCGGCGGTGTCGGGCGCCCTTGCCCAATATGCCGGATTGCAATCGGAATTGGAGAAGGTCCGGACGGTGCTTCTCGATCTCGCGGAGCGGATGGCGGAGGTCGAGGCGCGCAATCCCGCCGATCGTGAGGAGACGGGGGCCGCGATCAAGGAGTTGCGCCTGGATCTTGATCGACTTGTGACGAACACGGCGGTCATTGCCCGCATGCTGTCCGCGGGCACGGTCATCGATCCGTCGAACGAGCTTTTCGCGCCCGGGGGTGTGACGAGCTTTTCGCCGCCGCGACGGGATCTGCCCGGGGCCGGGTTCGACCCGGTGCCCGACGACGTGAGGGAAGGTGATTACGTGGAAGGCTGGGGATACGTCCTCGACGTCGTTCCTGCGGAAAATGGCCAGACGCTCGTGATCCTGGAAAACGGATCCGTCTTCAAGTGACGGCGGTGAGCGGAGATCGATGATTGAACCTTCTCGAAATCATAAGGAACGTCGTTGCAGCCCTGGATTCCTTCGGCATCGTTCTTTCCGCGACCTGCTTTCTCGTCGGGGTCGTGATGGGCATTTCCGCCCTGCTGCAGGCGCAGCGGCGCCAGGTCATGGGGCCGGGCCAAGGCAGCTGGGGAGCGCCCCTTGCCACCTTCGTCACTGCCGTGATGTTCATCGCCCTGCCGCAGTTCGTCCAGGTCCTGAACGGCGCGCTCTTCGGGATCGGCATGGTGTCGCCGCAATCCATCCTGTCCTATGCGCCATCCACCATCGGACGCCTGAGCACGGGAGCCGCCCGGGAGATGCTGCTCGGCATCACGGCGATCGTGCAGTTCATCGGCTTGATCGCGGTGGCGCGCGGCCTGCTCCTGCTCAACCGGTCGGCCCAGGGCGGTCCCGGTCCCCAGACCTTCGGACCAGGCCTCACCTTCGTCATCGCCGGCACCCTGGCCACGAATTTCCCGGTCTTCGTCGGCATTTTGGAGAAACTGATCCTGCCCTGAAGAGATGATGATGTCGCCGCAGCTCCCTTCCTTCCCTTTTGTCCTGAGCTTCCTTCTCGCAATTCCGGGACTGTCCTTCGCGGGGCCGCTGACCGAGATTCTCTTGAAGAGCGTCGAGGGCCATGGCGAAATCTCATGGCGTTCAGGCGTCGAGGAAGGAGGGCGGGAGATTCTGGAGGGTGTAACGTTGGATCTGGCACGCCTGCCGGTCCCGCTTCGTCTCGATCGACTCGAACTCTCCCATGCGGAGGGATCGCTTGTCATGGAAGGGAGCGGCGCTCGCATGACAACGGACACGTCCCGCCTGTCAGCGCCCGGCTTCCGGTTCCAGGGCGGACCGGGGCTGCTGCAGGCCGCGTGGTCGGGTTTCGGCGACCTCGACTATTGCCGGTTTCACGGGAGCAAGCATGCCCTGGCGTTGGAGAGCCCGGAAATCGTCACCCATGGCCTGCAGTTACGTGTGTCAGGCGACGCCGAGCTGACTGTTTCGTTTGACGGCACCGCCGACTCCTGCGCTTTCCGAACAAGCTTGTCCCAGGGCGCCTGGGAGGCGGTTCACGCCGACGGTTCTGGGACCGCTGGAGAGTCCGTCGACCTGATCCTGTCACTTCCAGGCTCCCTTGCCAGCGTGAGCCGGACGCCGGAAAGGCAGATTTCCGTGACCGTGGGCCTGGTCGGCCTGACAAGGCGCTCGCCTGAGGGCACGCGGTTCCTGTCCGTCGAGTCCGGAAGCCTGGGCTGGAGCATGCCTTCAGGCGCGCTTGTCGTGCCCTTGACGGCCTTCCTTGGCGCCCCCGCATCCCTGGAGGCCGCTTGGAACATGTTGAAGGGCATTCGGGGAAAGGGTTTCGCCGCGATTTCAGGCGTGACGCTGCGATCCGCCCATGTCGTGCCGCCGGCTCACGTGCTTGGCTTCCGCAAGGCTGGGCTTGGGACGATCCTGCTGGATTCGGGTCTGGAGACGGAACTTGCTTTTGGGCAGGTCATGCTCGATGGGCACCTTGCCGTCAGCGGACTGGGCGAGGCCACCCTTGACGCCGAACTTCGGCTGGGGACATGGTCATCGTCTCCGGAACTGTCATGGCTGCGGCACCTGCCACCGGTGCATGTCGACCGGCTGCTCTATGTGCAGACCGACAAGGGTTTCGTTGCGGCGGCTTCCAGCATTATGGGCATGCCGTTGACCGTGCGCCTGGAGCGCATGCGTGCCTGGGCCCGTACAGAGCGACCCGAGTTAGCGGGCGTGGTGGACGACCTGACGGCGATGGCTGCCGAATTCGCGGTCAGGAGCCTCTCGGACCCTCCGGCGGTTCTCACGATGTCCGTCACCCGCGACGTGAACTTGCGCCAGGCGGCGCGTCTGCTCGCCGCGTTCCCCGAAGAGGTCATGGGGTTCCTGGCAGTGGGGCTGGTCGAATGACGGGCCTGTTTCGATCGATTCCGCTTTTGATCGCGATTGCAGGGATGGCCGTGCACGCAAAGGCGCAGGTTGGCGTCTTTCAGGATGTCCTGGGCCGGATCACGGGCGAAGCGGTGCCGGCCGCGGTTTCGCCGGGTGCCCGGAAACGGCTGCTCGACTTGTGCCGCCATCCCGCGGAATTGAGCCATGACATCCGGACCCTTGATCCAGTGCATGTCGTTGGCCGGCCGGAGGGTGTCTTCGGTGACGATCCGCTCGTGGACGGAATTGCAGTGCTCGAATACGGGTACAGCATCGAACTCGCGTTCACCGCTCATGACGATGCGACGCTGTCGTGCTTGCGGCTGGACGGCTTGCATGTCATTTCGGGCGACGCTGCGCCTGAAATTTGGTTGTCGCCGCATCTCGACCGATGTGAACACGGTCTCACGCTGGCCCACGAGTTACAGCACGTCATCCACTACCAAGACCACCTGCGTCGATTTCGCGGGTTGCTGGACCGCGAACTGGACGAGCGTCTGGGTGGTCGGAGCTGGACGTGGGTACAGCACGGAGATGTGGACGGCGCTGAGGCCCGCCTGACGGAACATGTTTCCGACATGGTCGATGCGTTGAACCGGCGTTCGAGACGACATGCAATGATGCTGGACGAAGAGCTTGATTCACCGGAGTCCTACAGGACGCTTTTCGCGCGGTGCAGGAAACTGGAGAGGTCACAGTGGAGCGTTGTGCGATGAAGGACATCACCGAAAGCGCCATCCGGCCTGGGGCCGGCGCTTCAGGGCGGAGATGGAGGCTGCGCGGCGGCGAGACGACAGGTTCCGGCGACCTCTTGCGTCACCTTGCGCGAGTGCGCGGCGTCGGCGAGCAGGAGATGTTGGCATGGACCGCGCCGTCCTTGCGCCAAAGCATGCCCGATCCCCTCGTCCTGGCCGACATGGACCTGGGCCTGCAGACGGTCTGGGACACAATACGCAAGGGTGACCGTCTCGCCATCTGGTCCGACTATGACTGCGACGGATTGACGGCCGCCGCCGTGATGGTCCGTTTCCTGCGGGCGTGCGGCGCAGGGAATCCGCCGGTGCGGATCCCGGATCGTGCACGGGAGGGGTACGGTCCAAATGCCGAAGGGCTGCGCGCCCTGCGGGATGACGGCATCAGGACGGTCGTCGTTCTCGACGCCGGGGTCCAGGCGCATGAGGCCCTTGAAGCGGCAGACGCGGCAGGTCTGGAGATTGTTGTCATCGACCACCACGCGCCCGGACCTGATCTTCCCCCGGCACGGGCAGTGATCGACCCGAAGCGTCATGATGACGAATCCGGACTGGACGACCTCTGCGCGGCGGGCCTTGCATTCGTCTTCTGCGTGGGCCTCGCCCGAGAGATGCGCCGCGCCGGCTGGTTCGACGGTCGGAAAGGCCGACCTGCCTCCATGCCGCAATCCCGGCTTCTTGGTCTCCTCGACATCGTGGCACTTGGCACTGTCGCGGACGTCGTTCCACTTAAGGACCTGAACCGCGCCATCGTCGCGCGCGGCCTTGAAGTCCTGAATGCCGGCGGGTGTCCGGGCCTTGCCGCGCTGGTCCTGAAAGCGGGTCTCGCGGGGCCAGTCACGGCTTCGGACCTCGGCTGGAAGCTGGGACCCCGGATCAACGCCGCCGGGAGAATCGGGGATCCGATGACCGGTCTTTCCCTGCTCCTGACGGAGGATCCGGAGGAGGCCGCAGCATTGGCGGAAGAGCTGAACCAACTGAACGAACAGAGACAGGCAATCGAGGCCCATGTTTCCGAGGCTGCGATGGCGTCCGTCCTGCCACGCCAGACGAACCGGTCCCCTGTCATCGCGCTGGTCGAAGACGCGCATGAAGGCGTGATCGGCATCAGCGCAGGCCGGCTGCGCAAGGAATTGCATGCACCGGCGCTCGTGCTTTCCGGATCGGAGGATGGCTTCCTGAAGGGGTCGGCGCGGTCGGTTGAAGGGTTCGACATAGGACATGCGGTCCTTGACGCGAAGGCGGCCGGGATCCTGGTGCGCGGCGGCGGGCACCGAATGGCGGCAGGCATGACGCTGAAGCGGGACATGCTGGACAGGTTCAGGATGTTCCTGGAGGACCGGATCATCGACTCGACCTTCTTCCGCGAGGGCGAATTCCTCGACATCGATCTGTTCCTGGAGCCAGGCGAGGTGAACGAAGCTCTCTTGCAGGTCTTTGCCGCTCTCGAGCCGACGGGTGCCGGGAATCCACCTGCGCGGCTGGCGTTGTCACATGTCGTCATGCCGGAGCCTGTCTTGCTCAAGGAGAAGCACCTTAAGTTCTCGGCGGGCGGGATCGACATCCTGGCATGGAACGCGGCGGGCAGCGACCTTGGCACGTTCCTGTCATTGCGCACCGGCCGTGCCGTGGAGCTGGCGGGAAGTCTGTCAATCAACGAGTTCCGGGGGATTCGGCGCATCCAGATGATCTTGGATGACGCCCGCGACGCGACGGAGCCGAACTTGTGAAACCCTGTTGCCGAGGAGAGCCGGATGGTGCTCGCCTCGGCCGAGCACAAAGGAGAACGAAAATGAGAACGGATATCGGGATTGCCACCTTGCTGATGGTCCTGCCTTCGAGCCTGTGGGCCGAAACATGGATGCTGGACCGAATGCTGGGTGGCGCCGAATGGTCGGCGGAAATGTCCGCGCTGGAAGACGGGAAGGAGACCCATTCGGGCGTCGAGATCTCTTTCCCTGGCTTCGAAGTGTCGTTCGCGTTCGTCGAGAGCCTGCCGCGCAGGGGCGGGGGCGTGGAACTGGAGTTTCGTGACCTGGTCGTCGCGGGTGCCGTCGAAGACGAGGCTGCGGACATCCGGCTCATCCTGCCATCCGGACGCATGGATGCGGACGTTGGCATCAGTCAGGACTCTGACGGCACCTGGGATCCATGTGACTCTGGGCTTGTGTCGATCTCGTCTGATGGCGCTCAGGCGACGTCAGGCACCGGGTTCGAAATGGCGATCGAGACCGGTCCCGTAACGATCATCTTGGACGGGACGCAGGGCTGCCAGGTGTTTGCGGAAGCGGCAGACCTGCAGTTCGGTGCAAAGGGCATCCCAGTGGCGAAGGCCGCACTGGCCCTCGAGATGTTCCAGGCCGACGAAGCGGGGCGCATGTCGTCGCGCATGGCGCTCAACGACGTCGAAATCCTGTTCCTGGGCACTGAGGCCATATACATCGAGAGCGTTGGGTTCGACACGTCCTTCGATGACGGATCGAACAGATGGGGTGAGGCACTTGACCAGGTGGAGGAAACCTTGGGCGGGGAAGACGTCATTGGCGGCCTCTGGAACGCGGCGCTGGACGACACGTCCCGCATGGAACTCCACGTCAAGGGTGCAAGCCCCGTCGGCGGACTCCTGGAAGCGCTCCTTGGAACGTCGCTCGTTGCAGAGGGCCGGCAAGCCGACCTGGTCTTCCAGGCCGACCAGACCGCGAAGGACGGCTCCCTCGGGATCGGCATCGTCGCGCCGGGACTTGTTCGCCTCGCCGTTGACCTGGGGGTGCACCTTGATTCCGTGTCAGCGGACGCCACGGTGGACGAATTGATGGAAAACATTCCATTCCGCCTGTCTTCCGTCGATGTCGAGCTGCACGACCAGGGCGTCGGTGCGATCTGGGAGTCGGAAACCGGGGCGGACCTGGCAGGAACGCTGGCAGGACTTGCCGCAGCGGTCCTGCCGGAGGGTCAGGCGCTGGAGGTATCACGCTGGCTGGCCGCATCCCGGAAAGGGACGGCGAGCTTCTCCGCGCGCCCAGCCGTGCCGATCGGCCTCGACGAAATCGTCATGATGGCGATGACCGGGGATTTTGTCGCCTTCGCCGACCGGATGGGAATGGAAGCGACCCTGCCGTAGAAACGGATCTTGCAAGACAGGAATGTCCCGCATGCAGAGTCTTGGAAAAGTTCGAGTTCGTGCGAGAGCCATCGGCACCTCATCGGCAGGCCAGCGGACGGCACGGTCCGGACGCGGTCTCGGCCTGATTGAGGCAATCCTGTCGGTGGCGGTCATGTCAGTCCTCCTGGTCTGGGTGCATGCCGAGGTCAGGGAATGGGCCGTGACCGGGATGGTGCGCAACGAGGCGCGCGCAACGGCGGAGCTGGCCCGGGCGGGGCGTACCCTGATGGAGAGCGAGAGCAGGACCTCAACGCGGTGGACGCACGGCCCAGGAACGATCGAGGACATCGCACTGGCCGATCTTTCGACCGTGCTGTCCGGCGTTGCCGATGATCGGACTCCCGCGCGACGCGACCTGTCGCTGCATCTCTGGACCCTGGCTTCGGGCGATGTCGTAATCATCGCCCGGGCGCGCGGAACCACGCGCTTTCCGAGGGTGCCGGGCGCGGAGGACGGCGTCTCCTCGGTTGGTGTCCTGCTCGAGTCGTCGTCTGGTGTCCTGGACACCGAGATCAGGGGGCCGGGCGCGAACTTCGACATGGCGGCCGTGAATGCAGCCAGGGCTGGTTTCGCGACGATCAACGATCTCTTCGCCTTCGATTACGTCTCGAAGCAGACCCTCTGCGGCGTCTACCTGCATCGCAATGACATTCCGGCCTGTCCCGACGCGAACGTCATGAGCGTGTCTCTGGACATGGGAGGGAACGACATCATGGGTGCCGGCACCGTCACGGCCAACCGGATTGCCGTTGACAGGTTCGACGGGAACCTTGATGTCGAGGGCGGGCTCTCCCTGAGCGGCGGGCTGTCGGTCGGCGGCGCCATGACGGTCGACACCTTGGAGGTCGGCTCCTCCCTTGTCGCGGGAGCCATGGAAATTTCCGGCGACCTGAACGTGTCGCGAGACCTGACCGTGAACGGTGCCGTCACTGGATCGGAGGTGACCATCATCGGCGGTGCCGACCCCGGAGGCACGGGCACGCTCCCAGGCCGGGTGGTGGCCTTCGGAGAAGCGGTGTTCGACACGGCCCGGACCGACAGGCTGAACGTCGAGAGCCTCAATGTCGGCGAGATCTGCGACCCGACCGCGCCGGGCACGACCGAATGTCCTCGCGTGAACGAGATGTCCGTCCTGAACATGGGCGTGACCCGTCTTGACGTTGACCAGGTCGCGGCCAACCGGGCCGATTTCGACGAGGTGTTCGTCGATGACATCACGATAAGCACCTGCAGCGGTGCCGGCTGCCCGCCATGAGGCGGGACGGCTTGTATGCGGGAGCGGGTTTCGTCTGTCGCAAACAAGTCGAATAACGGCGCGAGGAGCCGTGTCTCGCGGACTTGCGTTATGGGCCATGGAAGGCGCCAGTGGTGGCTGCACGGGCCAGCAAGAGAGCCTGGCGCCCCAGTTCGAGCTTCCAGGAGTTCCCGGAGCGCGACCGCCGGGGCAGTTTGACCAAAACGCCGCTCCGGCGTTATCATCAAGGACATGGACGATGCAGCTGCACTTTCCGAAATCCGTCGCGCTGCGCAGGCGACGTTGGACGCCTGGCCCGAGGCCAAGGCGGCGGTGCTGTTCGGGTCGCGCGCGCGCGGCACTCACCGCCCGGACAGCGACTGGGACGTCGCGTTTATTGTCAAAGGCGACGGGGACCGGCTTGGAACCGTCCCCGCTGACGTTCCGTTTTCTGTCCCCGGTGTCCGGCGCCGTCACTACGTGAACGAAATCGCGATCCCGGAGCGCCTCGTCGCGCGCAAGGCGCTCTGCATCGGCCATGTTGGTCGCGGGGTCGCCGTGGACGGCAGGATCCTCGCTGGAGCATGGATAAAGCCGAGTTTGAGGGGAAGACCATTCATGGAAGCGGAAAAATACAAGGGGTCAGCGCAGAACGCGTTCTTGATGGTTTGGAAAGCGTGCGACGCGTCGGCGAAGTGTTCGGAGGACTGGGACATGGCCCTGCGCTGGGTCGATGATTTTGTCGCTTCCACCGCTGACGCCGCCGAGCACCTCGCCAAGGCGGCCATGGGTCGCCATGGAATCGACGCATACACCATACATTCTCTTGACAATCTGGCGGGCCAGGCCAAAAGGGCCGGCCTTCATGCGCTGGCGGAAGACGTTCTCAGCATGAACGGTGCGACAAAGAAGGACCATGTCGTCAGGTACGAGGGGGCCACCAAGGAAAGCCTTGCCCATGCAATCGCCCGACTGCCGGTGGTCATTGACCGCATGCGGCAGGAGCTGAAAGAATTTCCCGAAGGATATCCTGATCCGCAAGCAAGGGAGAATCTGGCGAAATCGGCGGCAAGGCTCTTTTCGGAAGGAGCCGCCTTGCTCACGCGCGCCGTCGTGCGCGACGGGGCGGACATGCAGCCGCCCGAGCCCTATGAATGGCTGAAGCCCTTGATCGAGTTTCGCGAGGAATTGGCGGCGACGCTCGATGCGACCGCCGACGTGCTCCGCAATGATCGGAACAGTTCGAAGAATGACGACTGGCAGCCGCCCGAGCCGTCCCCGCTGGACGACCAGACCGATCCCTTCAAGACGTGATAGGTCCGAGTCAGCGACTTTCTCTTTGTTTCCGTGCGGTTTGACCAAAACGCCGCTCCGACGCTATCATCAAGGACATGGACGATGCAGCCGCACTTTCCGAGATCCGTCGCGCCGCCCAGGCCGCGCTGGAGGCTTGGCCCGAGGCCAGGGCGGCGGTGCTGTTCGGTTCGCGCGCACGCGGCACTCACCGCCCGGACAGCGACTGGGATGTCGCCTTCATCGTCAGGGGCGATGGGGACCGGCTTGGAACCGTCCCCGCTGACGTTCCGTTTTCCGTCCCCGGTGTCCGCCGTCGGCAGTACGTGAACGAAGTCGCGATCCCGGAGCAGCTCATCGGGCGCAAGGCACTCTGCATCGGGCATGTCGGCCGCGGGATCGCCGTGGACGGCAGGATCCTGGCTGGGGAATGGACCAAGCCGAAATTGAGGGGAACTCCGTTCATGGAGACGGACAAGTACTGGAATTCAATGGCAACATCACTCCGCATGATCGAGGGGGCGATTGAGGCTTCAGCCAGAATGGGCTCGTCGAAAAACTGGCGGAAACATCTAGGCCGCGCCGATGATTTTGTGGCCTGCACTGCCGACGCAGCAGAGCACTTGGCCAAGGCCGTCATGGGTCGCCATGGAGTCGACGCCTACACCATACACTCCCTTGACAACCTGGCGGGCCAGGCTCGGAAAGCCGGTCACTTTGCGCTTGCGGAAGAAGTTCTCCGCATGAACGGTTCGACAAAGCAAGACCATGTCGCCAGGTACAATGGCGCCACCAAGGAAAGTCTTGCACATGCGATCAGCCGGCTGCCGGTTGTGCTTGAGCTCATGCGGAAGGAATTGGCTGAACTTCCGGCGGGTTTCCTTGATCTGCAGGAAGGTACGGAACTTGTGGAAGCGGCCATGGAGGTCTTTCGGGACGGCGCTGCCACCCTCCGAGCCGCAGTCGAGCGCGACGGCGCCGGCATGGAGCCGCCGGAACCCTATGGATGGCTGAAACCCTTGGTGGAGTTTCGCGAGGCATTGGCGGCGAAGCTCGATGGGACCGTCGACTCGCTCAGCAACGATCGGAACAGTTCGACGATTGACGACTGGCAGCCGCCCGCGCCGTCCCCGTTGGACGACCCGACTGATCCATTCAAGGGTTGAATTCCCGAATCGCAGGCTATACACAAAACAATTATTTGAGTATAACCACGAGAGATTCCCTCCATGGCCGTTCTCGAGCGTCTGCCAGTTTCCATCCAGACACTTCACGCCGAGCTCGCAGACAGGGCTTGGACTGGAAACTTCCAAGAACTCATGGACTCGAACGGAACAGCGCATGTCAAGACGGTAAAGGGTCGGAAATACTGGTACTGGCAATCCCCGACCCGGAACGGCGTTCGCCCGCCTGCGCGATACCTCGGCCCCGATACGCCGGTCCTTCGACGCAGGATTCAAAAGAGCAAGGGTGTCGCGGACGCACGAAAGGAACGCGTGAACATGGTCCGGTCTCTCCGCGCCGGAAAGATCCCTGGACCTGATGCCTTGAGCGGAAACGTGTTGGCAGCCATGGCTGAAGCCGGAGCCTTTCGCCTTCGCGCCGTGGTTGTCGGATCCCTCGCCTTTCAGTGCTACGCCCCGATGTTGGGGTTCAGAGCCTCTGCCGCGATGGCGCGTACGGGCGACGTGGACATCGGGCAGTTTCCCGCTATTTCGATCGCCGTCGAGGATCGAATTGAGCCAGACCTGCTCACAGTGCTGCGGGCAGTGGATCCGAGGTTCGAGGCAGTTCCTTCGCCTTTCGATCCACGCAGCACAATGCGCTACGCTATCCGGGACGGAAGCCAGGAACGATTTGCCGTCGACATCCTGGCACCTTTGCGTGGCCCGCCGCGAGACCAGCCTGTCCATCTCCCCGCTCTTGGAGGGGATGGGCAACCGCTCCGCTTTCTCGACTTCCTCATGTATCAGGAGATCGAGGCCGTCGTTCTCCATGGTCCCGGGATCCCGGTAAAGGTCCCGGCACCGGAACGTTTTGCCGTTCACAAGCTGCTAGTGTCGTCCCGCCGTCGTCCGAACGCTGTCGGACGCGAAAAGGCAAGGAAGGACTTGGCACAGGCCGAAATCCTCTGCCGCGTATTGATCCGAGACCGCCCAGATGACCTTGCGGATGCCTGGAAGGAGTTCCTCGCCCGCGGACCGGCATGGCGCAACGCTGCAATTCGGGGGCGGGCGGGCCTGCCGCCAGACGTCCAGGAGTTGCTTCCAATGCTGGACTCATCGGACCGTGCCGGGGTCGATGTCTCCCAGACAATGGAGTCGACCACAGAAGCGAGTGAATCCGGTTCAAGCGACTGGCAGCCGCCCGAACCATCCCCGTTGGACGACCTTCATGACCCCTTTAGAAAGTGATTCGCACAGCGAACCGCCGCGTTGACCGACCTTGCGCTTGCCCCTACTTTCTGAGCTACAATCGCTTCGCCGGACAATGGCGACTAGCCGCGGAATTGCACGATGAAGTTCATTACTACAGCAGAAGTTCTTGAAGCGTACTCTCAGGGCGCCATCGGTTCTGCAGACGCGATCAGACGCATAGGCGGAACCGGCTTTCGCGATCTTCTGATTGCTATGGCGAACTGTGATTTTCCGTTGCCGCGTGGAGCAGGGCGTGAATCGGAAGTTGAACGCGAGATAGCCGAGGCATTGCCGATCCTGCGAGAGCACCTGAATCCCGTTTGGGATCGTGCCCAGCCATGATTTCTGTGGTAATGCCGGACTCCGGGCCGCTCATTTCGCTGGCGCTGGCCGGTCGCCTGGATCTACTCGACAGGTTCAACAGCCAGATACTTATCACCGACGTCGTTAAGATCGAGCTTCTGGAAGCGCCGTTTCAAACACCAGACCAGGAGGCTATTTCCAAATGGATTGATTCCAGAGGCAACCGGATCCGCGTAGTGGAAACGGTGTCTGGGGGGCTCATGCGAAAGACACTCGAACTCTTGGACTATGTTCCGGAAGAAGAGCGCCGGCGCCACTACCGAGAGATCAGGATCAGGGACGTTGGGGAAAGCTCGATCAGGGATCTGGCTGATGAAATTCGCGGCGGTCTGACAAGAGACTCGACGGGACTCGTGCTCTTCGAGGACAGGCGCGTGATGAAGATGGATTTCGGCCCGCATGTCCGCCGCATGTCGACATGGTCTTTCGCACTCGCTTTGGAAGCGATGCAGGTCATTCCATCTGCGGAAGGTATGTTCAACCAGATCGGGCGTGCAGGACGTTCTGCAGGTCGCCTGGCCTTTGACCGGAAAGGCGCGGAAGCTAAAGAGGACTTTGCGGGGAGCTATGACTTGTCGGGTCTTGATGCGCCGGACCGGCCCGATCAGCACGGCATCTCAACCGAGGACAACGAAAGTGACAATGCCAGCGCGGAATGGCTGAAGGGCTCTGAAAGCGACAACTAGCAGCCGCCCGAACCGTCTCCGTTGGACGACTTGACCGATCCCTTCAAAACATGAACGGCACGGCATTCTCCAATTGAATCCGGACCCATGATGTCTATCATGGCATCGTGAAGAATCTCAAAATCCGGATCGCGCCGATGGAGACCGCAGAAAAAGCTTGGGAAAGAACAACCAGGGTCATGGATGGCTTGAGCTGCGTGTTCCTGATCTCGGAGGATCATGATCGGGCCTTCTCAATGAAGGTCCTTCCGGAAATCGTCTACACCCGCGATGTCCTGACCTACAATCTGCCCGGAATTTGCTCGTTCTACAGGCGCGTCGAGGAAGGATCAGCCCGGATCCATCCAGGCATTCCCGGCGATCTTGAAGCGATGGTCTGCGTTCTGGCCCGTCTCGGCACGGTGTCAAGGCTGGCCGCGATGAACGAGTTCCCGTTGCGCTCGCCGCTCTTCCTTGACGGACAGCGAAGGCTCGTTCTTCCCGTCACCAGGATGCCAGAGGAAATGTGCCTTGCGATGTTTGGAACGTCATGTCCCAGGCCGTCGCTGCTCCTGATGGAATGCGACGAGGCCGTCCACTCGACGCCGACCCCAGACGGACTGCAGTTTCATTTGTCGAATGGTCACGTCAACGGATTCCGGCGACAGCCCATCCCGCAGCGCCCGATGGAAAGGACAGGATGGGACTGGATGGCGCCCGGTCATGTCCGCCATGGATAGCGTCGCCGCACCGGCGATGCTGGATGCTTGAGCGGTTCACTCTTGGTGAGGATTCCGGCCGCCGACACCTTCATCGCACGGATTCGGACAGGCATGATGCAACCAGACAACGGCTTCAAGGCCCCAACGGAGCCGAGGAAGTCACCTCCGGTGGTGACAGGATGACAGCACGGGTGACCGGATGATCAGGATTGCACTCATCGCATTGACGCTCTCTGCGCTTCCAGCGCAGGGACAGGACCTGTCTGACCGAGAGCGTGCTCGGGAGGAGATCCGAGCGGAAATCCTGGACAGCATCAGGCGGATGGAGATCGAGATCCGGGACGTACAGGAATTCAGGGACTGGCAGAAGCGCATTCAGCTCATCTCCGGGGAGAGCCGGGACGAGGCGCTGCGTGCGCGGCTGCCCTTGCAACGTTGCCTCGATTCCTCATTGGCAGAGCTGTGTCCCATGCTGGAGGCATTGTTTGTCGAAGGTCCGGCCCTCGACACGCACCAAGGTCCGAACGATGACGCGTCGGAAGTTCCCTGATCGCCGGAAGCGGGGGCTGGGTCTGCTTGGCGCCGTCTTGACCGTGACTGTCATGACTGTCTCACTGGCCGGCGTCTTCTCGGTCTACAGGACGACGATCGTGGTCAACGAACGCGCGTCTGTCACCTTGGATCTGATGGGTGCAATGGCGATGTCCGTCCGCAAAGCGCATTCCGGCGGAATGAAATACGGCGAAAAGTCGGCGCTGCAGGACATTGCTCTGGCTGGCGCCTCGATGCGCTTAAAGAGTTCCGCTGCGGTGACGCCTTGGGGTGGCGCAGTGATCGTCTTCGCCGGCGACGACATTGCGAAGACGACGGCAGACGCTCCGGAGCACACGTCTCGCTTCATCCTGCAGGTGGCAGGCCTGCCAGCACGGGCCTGCGAGATTGTCGCTGGCGAAATGGTCCATCGGTCGGAAGTGGTGACCGTGCATGTCGGCACGACGGAAGTGGCTGACGTGAATGCCATCTCGACTTCCTGCAGCGGGGCCAGCAGCACTGTTTCCGTCACCTTCAGCAGCTGAGGAAGGTGGTCGCGGCAAACCCGGTTCGTGGCACAAGGGCCGGGTCTCGGGTCATCCCGCCTCCACCAAGGTCGCCGGATGGGCATCAACGTGCTCATGGCGTCGATCGACCGTTGACCCGCAGATGGCTGCCTGCCAGTTTTGTCCGCATTACCAGAACGGTCCGGTTGCGAACATGTCTTCCACGAGACTTGCCCCCAATTTCCTGATCCTGTCACTCTTGGCGTCGTGCACGCTTCATTCCTCGCCCATGGCAACCAGGCTTCCGACACCAGCCTTGGACGGCCACGCAAGGCAACAGATGCAGTCCTGGACGCGGGACCGGGAACGTGAACCGCATCTTGATTCGAAGATCCTGACAGCGATATTGGAAGAGGGCCTGTCGTCGAGTGGCGCTCGCCTCCTGGATGCAGGCGACGCCGTCCTGCTGTCCTTGCCGGGGCCGTCGCTGTTCACGGCACCACGGCGCGACCGCCTGAGCGATGACGCCGTTCGTGCCTTGGGGCACGTCGCCAGGGTGATGGCCGAGCGTCCACGCCTGCATGCCGCCGTCGTCGGCCATGTCAGCGGAACGTCTCATGCGCAAGCGGACATGATCCTGTCCGAGCGCCGTGCCGTATCGGTCAAGGCGGCCTTGATGGCGCGTGGAATCGATCCGTGCCGTGTCTCCGCTGTCGGGCGCGGGGCGGACGATCACCTGGCCGTGCCGATCACCCGTCGACGCGCAATGACAAACGATCGCATGGAGATCCTGCTCACGATGCCCCGATACGACGGGTGCTGAAGCAGGCGTCGTGGAAGGAGGCACATTGGAGTTGGAAGGCTTTGCCACGGGCGTGGTGCTCGCCATCCTGGTCGGACTTCTCCTGGTCTTTCCGGCTGGTTCCGGCAGGCGTGCCCGCCGGAAGCGCCGTTCGCGGAAGTCCAGGACAGCGCGGCGACACTGGTTCCAATCGAACAGGATTGCGGGGAAGGCTTACGTAACGGATGGGGACGGAGTTCGCGTTTCCGGGCAGGAAGTCCGGTTCGCAGGTCTAGACGCGCCTGAATGGGACCAAAGGGCGAAGCACCAAGACGGCTACTGGTTTGCGCACAGCAAGCGGGTCAGGAGCGCGCTGATCAAGGCTATCGGCGGGAGGCGGGTTCACGTTGCGGTGGAATGCTACGACAAGTTTGGACGCGCGGTTGGCGTGGTGACCTGCAACGGCAAGGATGTCGGCGAATGGCTGGTCCGAAACGGTCACGCGATCGCGGCATACGATGATCGCTACAAGGGTGTTGAGCGGGACGCACGCCAAGCCAAGCGAGGGATGTGGGCGCACGCAGTCAACATCGATCCACGCCGGTGGCGGCACCGTGAGCGGGACCGAAACTGAGTCGCGGCGATCAATGCCGTCTGTTGTGACATTCATGTCGCGAACGTATGATTCGCAGGTGATGCACGAGACTTCACGGAAATTTCCGGGCCGCCGGTTGCCTGGAGTCACTTGACGGGAGCACCGGTTGCGGATGCGTAAAGCAGCCCAGAAAGTCCTCTTGAGTGCGGTCGCCCTCGCGCTTGTCGCGCCAACCTTGGCCGGATGCAGCGATTGGGACGGCGATGCCTGGCCCCGGTCGACGTATGCGGAGGAGCAAGGAAGCCACGCCGCGATCGACATCGAGGAAAGGCTCGCAACGTCCATGGAAAAGGCGGCAGCAGCGAATGCAGCCGTGGCCGAGATCGAGGCGGCCGTCGTGACATCCAGGAACCCTGGACTGCAGGCACAGGGAGATCTGCCGGCCACGGTCGTCTTGCCGCCCGAGATGATGCTTCCGGTCAGCATCGACTGGAAAGGGCCGGTCGAGAAGCTGCTGGCGGAACTGGGGCGACGGGCCGGGTATCAGTTCGAAGTCGCTGGAGTACCACCCGCGAACGGCATTCTTGTCACGCTCGCCGCCCGTAACGAGCCGATCTATGGCGTGCTCCGGCGGGCCGGTCACGTGGTCCATGGTGACGCCGACATACTGCTGGACCTGGAAGCCATGATGATCACGCTTCGTTATGACAAGTGACCTTCGTACGGGTGCGAGAACGCGTTGCTTGGCGCTGCTCCTGGCGCTTGCGGCGACCGCTTGCACATCCGATCGGTCATCCCCTGGCGCGTTGTTGCAAGGCGGCACGATAGGTGGTCGCGACGTTCCCTCCCCGGGGCCTGAACCTGTTGCCTCGCCGCACGACGTGGAGATCGAGATCCGGAAGCCGCAAGATGAACAGGATGGTCCAGTCGCGCTGCGCCGCCAAGCGCTCAAGGAGGCGGCGCAAAGCTACGGGTCGCAGATGGGATACGCGCGCAGGGCCTGGGAGATCATGGAGATCCTGCGGTCACACTCCGCAAGACTGGGCACCGTATACGACTTCTCCCGCGTGACAGCGGCCGCGCCGGCCGGGTCCGGCGTCGTCGTTCCTCCTGTCGTATCGCGTGATTTTGCTGCCTACGAGGGCGACCTGGAGGGAACCGAAGCGGCCGTGGCGGACGAGTACCTCACGTTGATCCGGCCCGGTACACTGCGTCCGGTTCAGCCAACCTGGCGCGACTGGCTCCTGTTCGGATCTTCAGTCGTCAAGCGCCCCGCATTGTCGCTTTGGCCGAAGGACAGCACTGAAAGGGACCTGTTCGAAGGCTGGTTCGTGGAAGGGTGGCAGGCAGGCATGGAACTGGCCACTGCCGAAATGTCCGCGCGGCTGGACAGGATCAACAGGGACTATGTCGGCATGCTCCAGTATCGCCGACTCGTCGCCCTCGGCATGATGGAACGCATCGTCCTCCGCGAATGGGATCACGGGATCACCGGGTCCGCGTCAGAGATGCGGATCGGCAGCCGAACGGTCCGGATCGTCAGTCCCGCAGAATTCAGCCTTGACCCGAGAACATGGTCTGCGGCCGTGGTTTCCGATGCGGATCGCGACATTGTCTCTTCGGGCGGACTGCCCTCGATGTCGGATCTCGGGGCTTTGCTGCAATGATGGACGGAACCGCACGGATGTCGTCACGGCGGATGTCGGGCGGGCTTGAGCGTGCCCGCGCCGTGACGCCGGATCGGGACAGGCTGGAAGCATTCATGCTGGACGAGGAGCCAGGACGCATTGCGGAGGACGACTTTCGCTGTCTCCTGATGTCGTCGGTATTGTCCGGAGCCTCCGACATGACGATCCAGTCCGATATGCAGCCAAGGGTCGAGATTCACGGCGTGAACTACCGGGCAACGCGCAAGCCCTGGTCGCCGTCCGAAGTCGACCAGGTGCTGATCGAAGTCTACGGGGGCGCCAACGCACGGACTGAGATCAACGGGCGGCGAGTCCTGGACTTCTCGTATGAGCTGCACCTCGCAAACGGCAGGCGGCAAAGGTTCCGCGTCAATGCAACGGGCATTCACGGACGCGACGGACAAGGCGTCGAGATCAGCCTGCGTGCCCTTCCGTCGGCGACACCTGAGCTGGAAGAGGTGCAGCTCAATCCCGCGCTGCTGGGCGCCCTGTGCCCGCCGAACGGGATTGTCATCATTGCCGGAGCGACAGGCTCGGGCAAGTCGACCACGCTGGCAGCGATCACCCGCTCGCACCTGGAAAACCTGGGGCGGCCAGTGAAGATCATCGACATCCAGGCGCCGATCGAGTTCACGTTTCGTGACGTGACATCGGGATTCGAGGGATCTTCCTCGATGATCGGGCAGTCCGAGGTCGGACGTCACCTGGCGTCATTCTCCGACGGCGTCCGCTCCGCCCTTCGCCGCAAGCCGAACATCATCATTGTCGGCGAGGCCAGGGACTTCGCCACGATTTCCGCGAGCCTGGAAGCCGCGTTGACCGGCCACCTGGTCTACACGACGACCCATGCCAGTGACGTCTCGGACACCATTCGCCGGCTCCTGTCGACATTTCCTGCCGCGGAGCGGGAGGCCCGGGCCTTCGATCTCGTGTCCGGACTGCGCTTCTGCATGGTCCAGCATCTCGTCCCCAGGCACGACGGGACAGGCCGGGTTCCCGTAAGGGAGTGGCTGCAATTCACGCCGCGCGTGAAGGAGAACCTGCTGAACCTCGACGTCAACGACTGGCCGGGCGAGCTCGTTCGCGAGATGACTGTGCCACGCACGCTTGATGCCAACGGCATGTGCCAGTCGCTGACGCAGGCCGTGGACCCGCTGCTTCGAGAAGGCGTGATCTCCCGGGAGGACGCTGTCAGGCTTTGTGGACCCGCTTTTGTACAACAGGGAGCCTCTTGATGTACGGCCAACCCGTATTCTGGCGCGAGACGATGATGCCTGCACGCTTCCTGTTCTTCGACGTCAGGATCACCGTGGTCCTCTTTCCTGCGTTCATGCATGTCCGGATCTGGACCTTCCTGGTGGCGGTGATCGCCATGGCGGTCTTCGTCTGGCTCGAGCGCAAGGGCGTTTCCATGGATGCATCCCTGCGTTACCTGCGGGCGCGCATCGTCGGGCGTCGAAGATCCGCACGCGGTCTCCACGAGGAACGTCTGGCAGTGGATTTCGGCAATGAATCGGAGACCTGGCTGCAGCGCGAGCGAATGCGTGTCGCCGCGCATGAGGTCGCCGACACCCCGGGTCTCTGGGCCAGCCTGCTGAGCGCTTTGGGGCTTTCAAGCGCTCGTGTTAAGCGGAAATCGACATCGCACACTTCACGGGTCACGCCGGAAGCGGCGGTGTCCGGACCCGGCGCTTCAGCATGGCTGCGTCCGGACGTCTGGCCAAGAACGGCCTTCCACGCCGTGCGACGCGCGATTGGCGCTGACCGGGGCAAAGGGTGAGACGAGAAAGGACCGCGAAAATGAAGAGATGTCTTGCCGGCATCGTCGCTACAATTGGCATTGCAACGTCTGCGCATGCAGTGACTCCAGTTCCCCCGGGTTTCCTGGTCAACCCGGTCTACCAAGGGCGGATCGGCGGGCTGGAAGCCTGGGCAAGTCCACATTCCGAGGGCCTGTTCCTGGTGTTGCCGGAAGCGACCCTGCGCGGCTCTCTCGGCACCATCCGTGGCGGACATCGGCTGGTGATCGGTGGATCCCTGTTTGTCGATTCAGCACAGGCATTGCCGGTGTCGGCGAAGGAGTTCCAATCCCGCAGGGAGATCGAGGAAGCCTTCCCAATTGCGTCAGAGATGATGGAACGACTTCGCGAGAGCGTGGAGGATGATGTGGCGCGGCAACGGGCGGCCTTTCAATCTGCACTGAATGAGACAACCCGACCGGTCCGGAGACCGAACCATGTGACCGGCGACCTGAGCGGACCGGGAGCAGTCGATGGTCCGGAAGGCGGGCAGGACGTCTCGATGCCGGACAGGAAACTGGCAGGGCCTGACCCGGAAGATGCTATAAATGCCTCCGGCCTGCTTGAGGATGTAGCGGAGAACGTATTCTGGTTCGGACTGGGCGACCCGGAAGCACCCACGGTCTACGCCTTCATCGACCCTGCATGTCCGTTCTGCGCACAAGCCATCCAGACGCTGGGTCCGGAGATTGCCCGCGGCGACCTGCAGTTGCGAGTGGCGCTCGCGCAGGTGGTTTCGGATCGTAGCCTTTCCCTGATCGCGGCAATCCTTGCGGAGGAAGATGTTCCTGGTGCATTCCTTGAACACGAATACGGGACCCGCAGCTTGCAGCCAGGAGACTGGAACACGCTTTCGGCGCAGGTCCGTGAGGGTGTCGAGAACAATGCCACGATCATAAGAGCGCACGGAGTCCCGGGTGTCCCCTTCTTTGTCTTTCGGACGGCCGAAGGCACGGAGGCGTTCTTTGGCGTGCCTGAGCCGGACCAGTTCATTGGCGCGTTGCCGGCATCCTGAGGCAGCGGAGGAGCCAGTCACGTGACCAGGAATCGCGAGGAGGTTCTCGGCGAAATTCGCAGCGAGCGGCAAAGACAGGTAGATGTCGAAGGCTATGGGCTATCTCACGACAGAAGCTATGTTTTGGGTGAGCTTCCTCGCGCGGCCGCGGCCTACTGCATGTCGTCGTGTGGGGAGACAGGCGCGGCGATCAAATGCTGGCCGGACTCCTGGGATCGAGCCATGTTCAAGCCCAAGAGTCCGCGACGGGATCTCATTCGCGCGGCTGCGCTGATCCTGGCGGAACTCGAGCGCCTCGATGATGCGGAAGCGTCCACCTGATATCTCCGTCCCGGCATTGAAGGGTGGCATGATCGCTCCCCGAACGACACGGTTTTCCCGCGCGTTCGACAGTGGATACAATCGTGCCGAGCGCAGGTCCGTCGACATCCGGCCGAAGAGAATCAAGGGGGGACTTCCGATGCCTTTCGGAGCAGGGCAGGTGCATTGAGGATCTGCAAGATTCCCAGGCCCGCTGCCGAATTTCTGAAGCGAGCGACTCCGATCCTGCGGTCGGAGATGCAGACTGCCGAATTCTCGATCGGTGGCGGTACGGCGCTTGTCGCCCGCTGGGGACATCGACGAAGTGCGGACGTCCATTGCAGGGTTTCTCCTGAGACATTCAAACGGACCCGACGCCGAATTGTCGCCGGGCTTGCGGCAGATCCATCAATGGAAGACGTCCACGTAAGCGGTCGACGGATCACAGCCTTGTGCGGGAAGGGGGAATTCAGCATTGCAGGCATCGTCCGCCTCCTGCCCGAGACGTCCACGGCTCTGGATCGCGACATTGAGTCAGGGATCCAGCTGGAGCCGGTTGCGGAGATTTTGGCCGGCAAGCTCTCGCGCCTTATGTGCGAGCCCGGAGATTTCGTCTCCCGCGACCTGTACGACATTTGCACTGCCAGTGATTGGGATCCGGTCGCACTCGAAATGGCAAGGTCGGCCTTGACATCTGAAGAGCGGAACAAGGTCGTCAACGCAATCATTGCCCTTGGGCCGGATGCCGCCCGCACTGGGCGCCCGATCAAGGGCCCGCACCGACCGGACTGGTTGCAAACTCTCGGTTCACGAACGGCGAAGCTTCTCGCAGCGCCTGTCACCCCGGAAGGGGACAGGAATGCCGAGACTTCGGATGCGTCTGCAAGCCCGTTCGAAATTCCGGATCCAGCCAAGCCACCATCGCCGTTCGATAACTGACCACGGCTTTCATGCATCCCGGACCTTCGCGAGTGCTGCCTCAAGCGTTTCAGCACTTTTGATTATCTTGTGGAATCCGGACTCCCTGAAGACCGTCTCAGGCTGGTCGCCAAGGTTGCAGACCATGAACTTCACTCCTTTCACAGCCAGTTTCTTGGCGATGATGAGTGTCGATCTCAGCCCGGCGCTGCTGATGTATGGTGTGCCCGCCATATCGCAAATCACGGCCCCGTCCGTGTCTTGAACAAGGTCCAGGACGGCGGTTTCCATCGCCGGAGCGGACGTGCCGTCGATACGTCCGTTGATCGCTGCAACCAACACATTGCCGTCCCGCGACTCCGTGCATTCCATGGATTGCTCCCTTGTCTGACCGATCGCTCTCCCAGGCAAACCTGCGGGCATTCACGTTCGTGATCAATGTCGATTTTCGGTGCTGCCTCCACTCTTGCCTGAAGTGGACACATGCAGTTCCTAATAGTGGGAGTGGCCTGTTTCTTGATCCCACACCTTGGAGATCCGGAAGACAACAGAGTCAACAGTGAAGTGAAAACCAACTTATAATATTGTGGGTTACCAAAACATGATAGTTTGGCGTTTTCATCATCTTGAATTTTCATGAGCCCTGCAAAGCAACATATTTCAGGATCCCCAGATGAGCAAGGCAATTGTCGTCAGAGTCCAGAGAACCAAATCCGACATGCAAGCCGACTGGCAACGCAAACACGACCTTCGCATTGGCCCGCAGCCGAAGTATGTCGACCTGCATCGCGGTGAATTGAACCGTGTTCTCATCGAACCTCCAACTGTCGCCGAACTGCGGAACCGGGCCCTCGAACGCCGAGAGGTAGCCAAGCCGAAACGCAGGATGAAGAGCAACGCGAGCATCGTACACAGAGGGGTCATCTCGTTCGGGCACGCCATCCAGGACAGGGTCCGCGAGGACAACGATCAGGCCGACGAACTTTACCGGGCCGTCGCGGACGCGATCGCTCGCTGGTGCGGCGCAGAGGTGCTCGGCTTGGTCGCCCATGAGGATGAAACGGCCCCCCATGCTCATTTCTGGATGGACGCCTACGACAAGGAGGGAAAGTCCGTGGCGATGTTCACATTCCTCAACCAACGGTTGATTCCGGACATCGCCGCCAAGGCCGCGCAGAAGTTCATTCCGGAGATCGAGCGCGGAAAGCCGCGACGGCAGCGCATCGCTGACGGTGACGATCCGAAGACCTACGATCACAGGTCGCCTCGCAAGATGCGCGAGGATCTCGGGCTCCCGCCCAGTGCGTCGGCCGACGAGGTCAGCGCGGCAGTGCACAGGAAGCGCGAGGCCGAGGCGGCGAGCGTCAAGATAATGTCCGAGGTTGAGAGGGCCATCGCTCATGTGGCGGCAATCCAAGAGGTCACACAAGGAATTCTCTCAGGCGAATTCCGGCTGATGCCGGGAAGGGCCTGGTCAAGGGGACGGGCGGCGTCGGCCGCCGGATGGAAGGAGCGGAAGGCGGAACTGGAAGCGCTCGAACTGCCGGACGACAGCTGGAAGACGCTCGAGGCGCTGGGACACGCCATGTACCGGGCGGAGATGTTCGCAACCCTCGATGAGATGATCCATTCCGACAGGCTGCGCATGGGGCCGGACAAGGAATGGCAAAGGGGCGCCAACATGAAGGAAGTGGAATGGCCGGAACTCAAGTCGTTCTTCGAGAAGGCCGACCTGCCAGCCGCGCTCTGGCGACGGCTCGACGCCGCCGCGGCATCGGCAAGGCGTCGCCGGGAATCCTGGGGTGAGCAGTTCGCGCTGCCTGTCCTGGCCGCCGGGATCGCGGCGCTCGATCCGGAACAGGTCGGGCACTGGAAGGGCAGGGCCGCCCAAGGCGAATGGGAGGGCGTGCTGGACGATCTCGAAGGCGTCGGCAAGCAGTGGGGAGTCAGGCGATGGGCCTGGGCGGTCGACCTGGCCAGGCTTCTCGACGATCCGTCACCGGACAATGTCGCGCGATTCCGGGAACGGTCCCGCAATCTGGCGATGGCAACGTGGAAGGACAGGTCGGCACGACAGAGTGCAGGGGCCGATCATCCCGATGACGTTGCAACGGCATCGCTTCCCGGAATGGCAGGCGACGGCGAGGGAGATCTCCGATGACGGGCCGATTTCGTCAGGAAATGCACCAGTACAGGAGAACGGGATGCACATGATCGCAAACCATGGCGGACACGCCGTGCTGATCCTGCCGCGAGGACAGGAATGGCACGTGGTCAACGAGGTCCTGCGCAATGTCGGCATCAGGCCTTGCGCGACTGATCGTCCGTTCGGGATTGAGGTGTCACTGTCCGAGCTGCAAAGGCGGCAGGTCGCTGGCGAGATGAAACGGATGGCGGTGTCCGCGCGCCAGCGCCACAGGTGGGGCTATGCGGCGATACTGTCCCGCTGGGCGTGGCTGCTGCACGACCCTGAAGGGCAGGGCGGAACATGACAGCGCTGATCTATGCAGGCATCGGGGCGCGAAGGACGCCGCCGAAGGTCCTGTCCGACATGCGGGTGATGTCAAAGTGGCTGGCCCGCCAAGGCTGGCGCCTCGCGACTGGCGGCGCTGATGGTGCTGACGGCGCATTCATCGGAGGGACGCCGGAAGATCAACGCACGCTTTGGCTGCCATGGACAGGCTACAACGGCCATGGAGGACCGAACTGTCGCGTGCTGCCCGTGGAGGCGATGGCGGAATGCATGGAGGTCGCCGCCCGTCTGCATCCGTCCTGGGCAAGGTGCTCGCCCGGCGCGCGTAAGCTGCACGCCAGGAATGTCGCGATCCTGCTCGGCGAGCAGCTGAATCGGCCCGTCGATGCCTGCATAGCGTGGACTAATGTTGCGGTTCAGGGAATGTTGCGGAGGGTCGTCCAATGGCCGGCTG
>VXSG01000006.1 GCA_009838075.1 Boseongicola sp. SB0665_bin_10
CGGCTCCGGGGTCGTCTCGAACATCCTCGACTGACAGGACCCGCAAAGAAGACCGAGCCGGCAATGGCGGGCTCGGCCCGGACAGAGTTCGAAGTGGAGCCACAGGCTCCACCTCTCAACGAAAGGACAAGACAATGGCAGTTGCCAGCCAGAACATCCGGATCCGCCTCAAGGCGTTCGACTACCGCGTGCTAGACGCCTCGACGCAGGAAATCGTGAACACGGCCAAGCGCACCGGCGCCACCGTGCGCGGCCCGATTCCGATGCCCAACCAGATCGAGAAGTTCACGGTTCTTCGCGGTCCGCATGTAGACAAGAAATCACGGGACCAGTTCGAGATCAGGACGCACAAGCGCCTTCTCGACATCGTCGATCCGACGCCCCAGACCGTGGACGCGCTCATGAAGCTCGACCTCGCGGCGGGCGTGGACGTCCAGATTTCCGTATAGGGAGGGCGATCAGATGTTGCGCTCCGGTGTAATTGCAAAAAAGGTCGGCATGACCCGGCTTTTCATGGATGACGGGAAACAGGTTCCCGTGACCGTGCTCCAATTGGACAAGCTCCAGGTGGTCGCGCAGCGCACGCCCGAACGGGATGGCTACGCGGCCGTTCAACTCGGGGCTGGCACGGCCAAGGCAAAGCGAACCTCGCAGGCCATGCGAGGCCACTTCGCCGCCGCAAAGGTCGAACCCAAGCGGAAGATCGCGGAATTCCGCGTCGATCCGGAAAACCTGATCGAAGTGGGCGAGGAAATTACGGCGAACCACTATTTCGAGGGCCAGTTCGTGGACGTGAGCGGCACATCGATCGGCAAGGGCTTTGCCGGCGCCATGAAGCGTCACAACTTCCGTGGTTTGCGCGCTTCGCACGGGGTCTCGATCAGTCACCGGTCCCACGGCTCGACCGGCCAGTGCCAGGAACCGGGACGCGTGTTCAAGGGCAAGAAGATGGCCGGCCACATGGGAGCCGTGCGCGTGACCACGCAGAATCTCCAGGTTGTCCGCACCGACGCTGATCGCGGCCTGATCATGGTCAAGGGCGCGGTTCCGGGATCCAAGGGCGGATGGGTCACCATAAACGATGCCGTCAAGAAGCCGGCGCCGGACAACGTGATGCTCCCGGCGGCGCTCAAGTCGGATGCAGCGGTTGCCGCAAAGGTCGCAGAGGAGGCTGCCGAAGCTGCCGCAGCCGAGGCGGAAGCCGTTGCGGCAGGTGCGGCGGAGGCTGAACAGGCGGCGCTCGACGCGGCGGAAGCCAAGGAGGCGAAGGTGGACAAGGTGGCGCTCGCCGAGGCCGCTGAAGCCGGCACCGCCGGCTCCGACGAGGCGGAACGGAAGGACCGTGAGGAATGAAACTCGACGTGATCAAGCTCGACGGCAAGAAGGCCGGGTCGGTCGACCTCGGAGACGAGATATTTGGTCTCGAACCCCGTGTCGACATCCTGCACCGAGTCGTCCGTTGGCAGAGGAACAAGGCGCAGGCCGGCACCCACAAGGTGAAGACCCGATCCGAAACCAGCTACGCCAGGAAGAAGATCTATCGCCAGAAAGGCACGGGCGGTGCGCGCCACGGCGACCGGAACGCGCCCATCTTCCGCAAGGGCGGCGTCTACAAGGGCCCCACGCCGCGCAGCCACGCCCACAAGCTGCCCAAGAAGTTCCGGAAGCTCGGCCTTCGCCACGCGCTGTCGGCAAAGGCCGCGACCGGGGATCTCGTCATCTTGGACGCGGCGACCGCAAAGGAGCCCAAGACAGGGACCCTTGCCAAGAAGTTCCGGGAGCTCGGATGGCGGCGCGCGCTGATCATAGACGGTGCCGAAGTGGACCAGAATTTTGCGCTTGCCGCCTCCAACCTGCCCGATGTCGACGTGCTGCCGTCCATGGGCGCCAATGTCTATGACATCCTGAGAAGTGACACGCTGGTGATCACGAAGGCGGGTGTCGAAGCCCTGGAGGCCCGACTGAAATGAGCGCGACCACAGAACAGTACGACGTGATCCGCAAGCCGGTCATCACCGAGAAGTCGACCATGGCGTCCGAGAGCGGCGCCATCGTGTTCGAAGTGGCGATGAAGAGCACCAAGCCCCAGATCAAGGAGGCCGTCGAAGGCCTGTTTGGCGTGAAGGTGAAGGCGGTGAACACGACCATCACGAAGGGAAAGTCCAAGCGGTTCCGCGGCACCAGCGGCCGCCGCAAGGACGTGAAGAAGGCTTACGTGACGCTTGAAGAAGGCAACACGATAGACGTAACCACCGGGCTTTGATAGAAAGCCGCGAATGCACGGCCCCCTGAAGGGGGCCGAGCTTGTTTGAAACCGGGTCGCTGACCCAAGGCAGACGGAAGACAGGAAGCATGGCACTCAAGTCGTACAAGCCGACGACGCCTGGCCAGCGAGGGCTGGTGCTGATCGACCGTTCGGAGCTTTGGAGCGGCCGGCCGGTCAAGGCCCTGACCGAGGGCTTGGCAAAGAAGGCCGGTCGGAACAATGCCGGACGGATCACGATGCGGCGTCGTGGCGGGGGCGCGAAGCGCCTCTACCGCATCATTGATTTCAAGCGGGCCAAGCGCGACATGGAGGCGACCGTGGTCCGGATCGAGTACGATCCGAACCGGACGGCCTTTGTCGCGTTGATCGAGTACACGGATGGCGAGCAGGCCTACATCATCGCGCCGCAGAGACTCGGCGTCGGAGACAGGGTCATCTCCGGCGGCAAGGTCGACGTGAAGCCCGGCAACGCGATGCCGTTCACGGGCATGCCCATCGGCACCATCGTCCACAACATCGAGCTCAAGCCGGGCAAGGGAGGGCAGATTGCGCGGGCGGCCGGTTCGTACGCACAGTTCGTGGGTCGCGACGGAGGCTATGCCCAGATCAGGCTTTCTTCGGGCGAGCTTCGCATGGTGCGCCAGGAATGCGTGGCAACGGTCGGTGCAGTCTCCAACCCGGACAATTCGAACACGAGCCTGGGAAAGGCCGGGCGCAAGCGGAACCTGGGCAAGCGGCCAAGCGTTCGCGGCGTTGTCATGAACCCGGTCGATCACCCGCATGGCGGCGGAGAAGGCCGGACTTCGGGCGGACGCCACCCGGTCAGCCCGTGGGGCAAGCCGACCAAGGGTGCCCGCACCCGCAACAAGAACAAGGCGTCGTCGAAGCTGATCCTGCGCTCGCGTCACGCCCGCAAGAAGAGGCGCTAGCACATGAGCCGTTCAGTTTGGAAAGGGCCTTTCGTAGACAGCCATGTCCTCAAGAAAGCCGAAAGGTCACGCGAGTCGGGACGGAACGAGGTCATCAAGATCTGGTCCCGTCGTTCGACCATCCTGCCGCAATTCGTCGGACTGACCTTCGGGGTGTACAACGGCCGGAAGCACATTCCGGTTCTGGTGACCGAAGAGATGATCGGCCAGAAATTCGGCGAGTACTCCCCCACGCGAACATACTACGGTCACGCGGCCGACAAGAAGGCGAAGAGGAGCTAGGCCATGGGCAAGGGCAGGAATCCGCGCCGCGTGGCGGACAACGAGGCGATGGCAAAGACACGCATGCTTCGCACGTCACCTCAGAAGCTGAACCTGGTCGCGGCCATGATCCGTGGCAAGAAAGTCGAGAAGGCCATGTCCGATCTCGCCTTCTCGAAGCGCCGGATCGCAATCGATGTCAGGAAATGTCTTCAGGCCGCAGTCGCCAATGCCGAGAACAACCACAGCCTTGACGTGGATGAACTGGTCGTGGCCGAAGCGTATGTAGGAAAGAACCTCGTGTTGAAGCGTGGCCGCCCGCGTGCACGCGGGCGCTTTGGACGGATCAAGAAGCCGTTCTCCGAGCTAACCATCAAGGTCCGCCAGGTTGAGGAGCAAGCGTAATGGGCCAGAAAGTCAATCCGATCGGGATGCGCCTCCAGATCAACCGGACATGGGACAGTCGCTGGTACGCGAACACCAAGGAATACGGAGACCTGCTGCACGAGGACGTAGAGATTCGCGCGTTCATCAAGGAAGAGTGCAAGCAGGCGGGCGTGTCGCGCGTCATCATCGAGCGACCGCACAAGAAGTGCCGCGTGACCGTCCACACGGCGCGGCCGGGCGTCATCATCGGCAAGAAGGGTGCGGACATCGAATCGCTGCGCCGAAAGCTTGTAGGCATGACGGACAGCGAATTGCACCTGAACGTTGTCGAGGTGCGCAAGCCCGAACTGGATGCACAGCTCGTGGCCGAATCGATCGCCCAGCAGCTTGAGCGCCGGGTGTCGTTCCGCAGGGCGATGAAGCGGGGCGTGCAGAACGCGATGCGCATGGGTGCGCTGGGCATTCGCGTGAACGTTGCCGGCCGTCTGGGAGGTGCGGAAATTGCGCGGACGGAATGGTACCGGGAGGGCCGGGTGCCGCTGCACACGCTTCGCGCGGATGTCGATTACGCGCTGGCGGACGCGCCGACCCCCTACGGGATCATCGGAGTCAAGGTCTGGATCTTCAAGGGCGAGATCATGGAACATGACCCGCAGGCACGCGACCGGCGTCATCAGGAACTGCAGGACGGCCCCGCGCCTCGCGGTGCAGCCCGTGGCCGCAACTAGGGAGCCAGAAAGATGCTGCAGCCAAAGCGCACGAAGTTCCGCAAGATGCACAAGGGCCGCATTCATGGCGAGGCCAAGGGTGGCTCGGACTTGAATTTCGGCTCCTACGGCCTCAAGGCGATCGAGCCGGAGCGGGTCACTGCACGGCAGATCGAGGCAGCCCGAAGAGCCATGACGCGCCATATGAAGCGTCAGGGCCGCGTCTGGATTCGCATTTTCCCCGATACGCCGATTTCGGCCAAGCCGATCGAGGTCCGGATGGGAAAGGGCAAGGGTTCGGTCGACCGATGGGCGGCAAAGGTGAAGCCCGGCCGCATCATATTCGAGATCGACGGCGTGAATGACACCGTCGCCCGGGAGGCCCTGCGGCTTGCGGCGATGAAGCTGCCGGTCAAGACCCGTACTGTCGTTCGCGAGGACTGGTAGCGCACGGACCGTCCGGTCGCTTGCGGATTCAGGGTTGACCAGGGGCCGTGCCTGCCTGGCCAGGACCGGCGCTCGGGGCGGCGGCCGGTCCAGCGACGTCCAGGCTGAACAATGGGCGATCGGGTCGCGGCGCCCGGAAGCGAGGCCGTTCTCGCAATGCCCCGTCCGTCGCGCTATTACCTGTCCATGACCGTCCTTTCCCTGTTTGCCACCCGCGTCTATCATGCCCGGCTTCCGGACGAGATTGACGTTCACGAACTGGAGGCTTCCTGCCGTTCCATCGCCGAGGACGACGAGGCCGGGCAGCGATGGTGCGAGGAAAACGGGTTTCCTGGCTACACGAGCTACTCCAGCCTCGCGGATCTTCCTTGGCGCTTCCCGATCTTCGAGCAGGTTCGGAAGGCGCTGGACCGGCATGTTGCGGCATTTGCGGAAGAACTGGCGCTTGATCTCGATGGCAGGCCGCTTGGTCTCGAGGATCTCTGGATCAACATCCTTCCGGAAGGCGGGATCCACACGTCCCACATTCATCCTCAGAGCGTGATCAGCGGAACGGCCTATGTTGCAATGCCGGCAGGCAGCGCGGCTCTCAGGCTCGAGGACCCGAGGCTCGCGATGATGATGGCGGCGCCTCCACGCAAGAGACATGCGGCGGAAGAGCTCCAGCAGTTCGTCTATGTTCAGCCGGCCGTCGGCGACGTGCTTCTCTGGGAGAGCTGGCTCAGGCATGAAGTGCCGATGAATCTCGCAGAAGGCGACAGGATCAGCGTCAGTTTCAACTACCGTTGGGACGCGTAGCGGCGGGCAAATGGTGTGAGTACGTCTCTTGAAGCTCCATGACGGGAATCTCTGGCACGAAAGGGCTTGCAATGTGCCGGGAACCACCCTAAACGGCGGGCTTCACCTGTTGATCTCCACCGGACGCAAGGGGTGACGCGAAAGCGGCCTCCCGGTGATGTTGAAAGGATGTTCGGCGATGGACGCCAATGAACTGCGGGAGAAAACTCCCGACCAGCTTCGCGACGAGTTGGCAAGCCTCAAGAAGGAGGCGTTCAACCTTCGGTTCCAGCAGGCGACCAGCCAGCTGGAAAACACGGCCCGCATGCGCAAGGTTCGCCGGGACGCGGCGCGCGTCAAGACGGTCTTGAAGGAGAAGGCCGCTGCGGCGGCGGTGACGGAGGCCGGATAGATGCCAAAGAGAGTTCTTCAGGGCGTCGTGATCTCCGACGCGAATGCACAGACCGTCACGGTCAATGTCGAGCGCCGCTTCAAGCATCCGCTCCTGCAGAAGACCGTGCGTCGGTCCAAGAAGTACCGTGCGCATGATGCCGCGGACACGTTCAAGGTTGGGGACGTCGTGCGCATTCAGGAATGTGCGCCGCGTTCAAAGACCAAGCGATGGGAAGTGATCGCGGAATAGCGTTCGCAAGCCCGTTTTGATCGAAACCCTGGGGCCGCGTCCCCAAAGGTCGGGAGGAACCACATGATCCAGATGCAGACCAATCTGGATGTTGCTGACAACAGCGGCGCACGTCGCGTTCAGTGCATCAAGGTTCTCGGCGGTTCCAAGCGAAAATACGCGTCCGTGGGCGACGTCATCGTCGTTTCGGTCAAGGAAGCCATTCCGCGCGGTCGCGTCAAGAAGGGCGATGTCCGCAGGGCGGTCGTCGTGCGCACCGCCAAGGAAGTGCGGCGTGACGACGGAACGGCCATCCGTTTTGACCGGAACGCCGCCGTGATCATCAACAACAACAACGAGCCGATCGGCACCCGGATCTTCGGGCCGGTCGTGCGGGAGCTTCGGGCAAAGAACTTCATGAAGATCATTTCGCTGGCTCCGGAGGTGCTCTGACATGGCTGCGAAACTGAAGACAGGCGACCGGGTCGTGGTGCTTGCCGGCAAGGACAAGGGCAGGGAGGGCGAAATTTCCCAGGTCTTGCCCAAGCAGGGCAAGGCCGTGATCAGCGGGCTGAACATTGCCATCCGGCACCAGCGGCAGACCCAGACCGATCAGGGCGGACGCCAGCCCAAGGCGATGCCGATCGACCTCTCGAACCTGGCGCTGCTTGACGGCAACGGCAATCCCACCCGGATCGGGTTCCGGTTCGAGGACGGAAAGAAGGTCCGCTTTGCCAAGACAACGGGGGAGGCAGTCTGATGCTGGACGCAGCCAGCTACACGCCGCGTCTCAAGGCGCACTACAGGGAGACGGTGCGGGCGGCCCTGAAGGAAGAGTTCTCCTACAAGAACGACATGCAGATTCCGCGTCTGGACAAGATCGTCCTGAACATTGGTACCGGATCCGAATCGGTCAAGGATTCGAAGAAGGCCCGGTCGGCGCAGGAAGACCTGACGCTGATTGCGGGCCAGAAGGCGGTGATCACGCGTGCCAAGAAGTCCATTGCCGCATTCAGGGTCCGTGAGAACATGCTGCTCGGCGCCAAGGTGACGCTGCGTGGCGACAGGATGTACGACTTCCTTGACCGCCTCGTCACCGTCGCGTTGCCCCGGGTCCGCGACTTCCGGGGCGTGAAGGCAAGCTCGTTTGACGGTCGCGGCAATTTCGCCATGGGCCTGAAGGAGCACATCGTGTTCCCGGAAATCGACTTCGACAAGGTCGACGAGGTCTGGGGCATGGACATCATCATCTGCACGACGGCCGATACGGATGCAGAAGCCATGACGCTGTTGAAGCATTTCAACATGCCGTTCAACAGCTAAGACGGGAGAGGGTACATGGCCAAGAAAGCGATGATCGAGCGCGAGAGAAAGCGCCAGATGCTGGTTCAGAAACATGCTGCCAGGCGTGCCGCGCTGAAGGAGATCGCAAATGACCGGGACAGGCCGATGGAGGAGCGCTTCAAGGCTCGCCTGAAGCTCGCGAAGCTGCCGCGGAACAGTTCGGCCACGCGGCTTCACAACCGCTGCCAGCTGACCGGGCGCCCGCACGGATATTATCGAAAGTTGAAGATGTCACGGATCGCGCTTCGGGAACTCGGCAGCCAGGGCCAGATTCCGGGCCTGGTGAAGTCGAGCTGGTGAGGAGTAGAGAGGATGAATGATCCCCTGGGTGACATGCTGACCCGCATCCGCAATGCACAGATGCGCGGCAAGCCGACCGCGACGACCCCGGCGTCCAGGCTGCGAAAGTGGGTTCTGGATGTCCTTGCCGACGAAGGCTACATCCGCGGCTATCAGGATGTCACCGATGATCGCGGCCATCCCGCGATCGAGATCAGCCTGAAATACTACGATGGAGCGCCGGTGATTCGCGAACTCAAGCGGGTCTCGAAGCCGGGACGGCGCGTGTACCTCGGTGCGGATGACATTCCGCGGGTTCGTCGCGGCCTTGGCGTGTCCATTGTCTCGACATCGAGGGGCGTGATGTCCGATGCGGCCGCGCGTTCCGCGAATGTCGGCGGCGAAGTGCTTTGCACGGTCTTCTAGGGAGCAGGATTCATGTCTCGAATAGGGAAGAAACCGGTGGAGCTGCCGACAGGCGTGGAAGCCAGGCTGTCCGGCCAGACCGTGACCGTGAAGGGCCCGAAGGGTCAGCGCGAGTTCACGGCGACCGACGACGTGACGATCACGGTCAAGGACAACACGGTGAGCGTCGATCCGCGCGGGTCGTCGAAGCGGGCGCGCCAGCAATGGGGCATGAGCCGCACCCAGGTGCAGAACCTCGTCACCGGCGTCACGGACGGGTTCAGGAAGGAACTCGAGATCAGCGGCGTCGGCTATCGGGCGCAGGCGCAGGGCAACAAGCTCACGCTGAATCTCGGCCTTTCGCACGACGTGATCTTCGATGTGCCGGAAGGTGTCACCGTGACCACGCCAAGGAACACCCAAATCATTGTTGAAGGCATTGACCAGCAGCTCGTCGGCCAGGTTGCGGCCAACATCCGCGACTGGCGCAAGCCCGAGCCGTACAAGGGCAAGGGCATCAGGTACAAGGGCGAGTATGTCTACAGCAAGGAAGGCAAGAAGAAGTAGGAACCCAGCAGATGGCACTTTCCAAGAGAGAACTGTTCGAAATGCGCCGGATGCGTGTCCGGAACAAGCTTCGCAAGGCCAGTGCAGGGCGCGTGCGGCTGTCGGTGCACCGCTCGAACAGGAACATCAGCGCCCAGGTGATCGACGACAGGCTGGGCAGGACCCTGGCTTCGGCGTCGTCGCTTGAGAAGGGTATCGACACAAAGGGCGGAAACGGCATCGATGCCGCCGCGGCCATCGGCCGCGCCATTGCCGATCGCGCAAGGAAAGCGGGCGTGGAGGAAGCGTATTTTGACCGGGGCGGCTTCCTGTTCCATGGCAGGGTCAAGGCCCTGGCCGACGCGGCTCGGGAAGCCGGGCTGAAGATCTGAACTGCGGGTGGTGCGCCACCCCGATGACCAGGGCCGCAAGTGGCACCGAGGTTGGACAGCAGCGCTTCGGCGCACGAATGAAGGGAGAAGGCCTCATGGCCAGGGAACCAAGAAACGGGGGGCGCCGCGACCGTGACGAAGCGCCTGAATTCGGCGACCGCCTGGTCGCGATCAACCGTGTGTCGAAAACCGTGAAGGGCGGCAAGCGCTTCGGCTTTGCCGCGCTCGTCGTCGTCGGCGACCAGAAGGGTCGCGTGGGGTTTGGCAAGGGCAAGGCAAAGGAAGTGCCCGAAGCCATTCGCAAGGCCACGGAACAGGCCAAGCGCCAGATGGTCCGGGTCCCGCTGCGCGAGGGTCGGACGCTTCACCACGACATTGAAGGACGTCATGGCGCTGGCCGCGTCGTGATGCGGACCGCGCCGACCGGGACAGGCATCATTGCCGGCGGACCGATGCGTGCCGTCTTCGAGATGCTGGGCGTGCAGGACGTTGTCGCCAAGTCGATCGGCACGCAGAATCCCTACAACATGATCCGCGCCACCATGGACGGCCTCGCCAAGGAGGCGTCGCCGCGCTCGGTGGCCCAGCGCCGGGGCAAGAAGGCCGCGGACATCCTGCCGAAACGCGACGAGCCTGCAAAGGCCGAAACGGCCGAAGTCGAGGAGGCGTGACGACCATGGCGAAGACAATCGTCGTAAGGCAGACAGGATCACCGATTCGACGGCCGGCCATCCAGCGCCGGACGTTGATCGGGCTCGGCCTTGGCAAGATGCACAAGACCCGCGAACTGGAAGACACGCCTTCCGTGCGCGGCATGATCGCCAAGATACCGCATCTGGTCGAGATCGTCGAGGAGCGCGGCTAGCGACCCGGTGGTCCTGGACGGGCCCTGCCTTGAAGCGGGGCATGCGCTCGTCTATACGCCTCCGGTGGCCCATGCCGGTCCTGAAACAGGAACAAGCCGTGGTCGTCCCAGTTCGCTTCGGGGGCGAGTCCGGTCAGGAGAAGCGACATGAAACTGAACGAACTTCGGGACAATCCCGGTGCCACAAAGCGGGCGAAACGCGTTGGTCGAGGACCCGGATCCGGCAAGGGAAAGACCGCCGGGCGCGGGACAAAGGGCCAGAAGTCGCGCTCAGGCGTGGCTCTCAACGGCTTTGAAGGCGGCCAGATGCCGCTTTACCAGCGACTTCCCAAGCGCGGTTTCAACAAGCCGAACCGCAAGTCCTATGCCGTCGTGAACCTGGGCCTGATCCAGAAGTTCATCGACGCCGGGAAAATCGACGCCAGCAAGGACATCAACGAAGATGCATTGGTCGAGAGCGGGCTCGTGCGCCGCAAGAGGGACGGAATCCGCGTTCTGGCCAAGGGCGAATTCTCGACCAAGGCAAAGATCGAGGTGACCGGCGCATCCCGGTCCGCGATCGCGGCGGTCGAGCTGGCAGGTGGCTCGCTGACGATCACGTCCGCGTCGGTGGCCGGCTGACGACTTGCGGGCGGCCCCGCCGCCGCCTACATGTCCATGGACGTCCGGAACTGCTGGCCGCGTGCGCGCTGGCGGTGCCGGCATACAGGAAAGGCCTCGCATGGCATCCGCAGCAGAGCAAATGGCCTCCAACGTCAGTTGGGGCATGCTGGGTAAGGCAACCGAACTTCGCAATCGGCTGCTGTTCACGATCGGTCTCCTGATCGTCTATCGTATCGGAACATACATCCCGGTTCCGGGAATCGATGGCGTCGCCTTGCGCGAGTTCATGGAGCAGGCCGCCGGCGGCATTGCCGGGGTGCTTGGCATGTTCACTGGCGGCGCGCTCAGCCGCATGGGCATATTTGCGCTGGGGATCATGCCGTACATTTCGGCCTCGATCATCATTCAGTTGCTTGCGGCGACGTGGGCTCCCCTGCAGCAGCTCAAGAAGGAAGGCGAGCAGGGGCGCCGCAAGATCACGCAGTACACGAGATACGGGACCGTCGCGCTGGCGACATTCCAGGCCTATGGCCTTGCCGTGTCGATGGAGGTCGGCAACCTCGTGACGGATCCGGGATGGTTCTTCCGCATTTCGACGGTGATCACGCTCGTGGGCGGCACCATGTTCCTGATGTGGCTGGGCGAGCAGATCACTGCACGCGGCGTCGGCAACGGGATCTCGCTCATCATCTACGTCGGCATCGTGGCCGAGCTTCCGGGCGTTTTCGCCCAGTTCTTCGAACAGGGTCGCGTCGGGGCGCTGTCGACAGGCGTGATCCTCGGAATCCTCACGATGATATTCGCGACGCTGGTCTTCGTGGTCTTCATGGAGCGAAGTTTGCGCAAGATACACATCCAGTACCCGCGTCGCCAGGTCGGCATGAAGGTCTATGACGGCGGCTCCTCGCATCTGCCGGTCAAGGTCAACCCGGCAGGCGTGATTCCCGCGATCTTCGCCTCGTCCCTCCTGCTCCTGCCCACGACGCTGTCGACATTCTCCGGGAGCTCGGCCGGTCCGGTGATGGGCTGGATTCTTGCCTATTTCGGGCCCGGGCAGCCGCTCTACCTGCTGTTCTTCGCGGGCATGATCATCTTCTTCACCTACTTCTATACGCTGAACGTCTCGTTCAAGCCGGATGACGTGGCGGAGAACCTCAAGAACCAGAACGGGTTCGTGCCCGGCATCCGGCCGGGAAAAAAGACCGAGGAATACCTGGAATACGTGGTTGTCCGCGTCCTCGTCCTGGGCTCGGCCTACCTGGCGCTGGTCTGCCTGATCCCGGAAATGGTCCGGGGCAGCCTTGCCATCACCGCCTATTTTGGCGGCACGTCGATATTGATCATCGTGTCCGTCGGCATGGACTTCATTCAACAGGTTCAGTCCCACCTGCTGGCCCATCAGTACGAAGGATTGATTGAACGATCCCAGCTGCGCGGAAGGAAGCGCGGTGGCAAGCAAAGAGGGACGGCAAGGCGGTGAACATCATTCTCATTGGCCCGCCCGGGGCCGGAAAGGGAACGCAGGCGAGATTCCTTGAGGACGAGCGCGGCATGGTCCAGCTCTCGACGGGTGACATGCTCCGCGAGGCGCGCACGTCGGGCACGGAAATGGGCAGGAAGGTGGCGGGCATAATGGACGCGGGCGGTCTCGTGACCGACGAGATTGTTGTTGGCCTGATCGAGGAGAAACTCCAGTCGGCCGGTGGACGCGGATTCATCTTTGACGGCTTTCCTCGGACGCTGGCACAGGCCGCCGCGCTGGACGATCTGCTCAAGGCGAACAAGAAGGAGCTGGGCGCAGTCGTCGAGATGCAGGTGGACGACGATGCGCTCGTCGCGCGGATCACGGCCCGCTCGACCTGCGCCAATTGCGGAGAAGTCTACAACGACATCACGCGACCGATTCCGGAAGACGGAACGTGCTCCGCCTGCGGTGCCTCGGACTTCAGGCGTCGGGCGGATGACAACGAGGAGAGTCTCAGGACCCGCCTGATGGAGTACTACAAGAAGACCGCACCGCTGATCGGGTACTACTTCCATGCGGGTCTCCTGAAACCGGTCAACGGGCTTGGCGAGATCGACGATGTGAAGGCCGAAATCGCGGCATCGCTGGGTGCGTGATGGGCGGATTGACCGACGGAACGGAAATTGCGGATGGCGATGTTTCGCCCCTTGACCTGCAACTGGCAAAGGCATACTTACCGCCATCTTGAAAGAGAATCGCGAACCAAGCCCGGGCCGGCACAGTCCCGGGCTTCCGTTGTGAAAAAAGGGCCTGGAATCACGGGCTCGCAACGAAAGGAAGAATTCCGTGGCACGTATTGCTGGCGTGAACATCCCGACTGCGAAGCGGGTTCCGATCGCGCTTACCTACATCACCGGCATAGGCCGGTCCTCGGCGAGAGCCATTTGCGAGGCGACCAACATAGACGTCTCGCGCCGGATCAACGAACTCAGCGATGCCGAAGTGCTCGCAATTCGCGAACACATCGACGCAAACTACAACGTCGAAGGCGACCTGCGGCGCGAGGTGCAGATGAACATCAAGCGCCTCATGGACCTGGGCTGCTACCGCGGCCTGCGTCATCGCCGGAACCTCCCCGTGCGCGGCCAGCGCACCCACACCAACGCCCGCACCCGCAAGGGCCCGGCGAGGCCGATCGCCGGCAAGAAGAAGTAGGGGAGGACGGAGCGCATGGCACGTGATCGCCGCATCAAGAAGAAGGTATCGAAGAACATCGCCGCCGGCGTGGCGCATGTGCATTCCTCCTTCAACAACACCAAGATCCTGATCTCGGACGTCCAGGGCAATGCCATTGCCTGGTCCTCTGCGGGAACGATGGGTTTCAAGGGCTCCCGGAAGTCGACGCCCTATGCCGCGCAGATGGCCGCGGAGGACGCCGGCCAGAAAGCAAAGGAGCACGGCGTTCGCACGCTTGAAGTCGAGGTGCAGGGTCCGGGCTCGGGCCGTGAAAGCGCCCTGCGCGCCCTGGCAACGGTTGGCTTCACCATCACGTCGATCCGTGACGTGACGCCCATTGCACACAACGGCTGCCGTCCGCCGAAGCGCCGCCGTGTCTGAATTCTGTGGCGGGCCGCATATCGGCCCGCAAGACCTCGGGAGCGCGTGGTCTCGGACATGGGCCAGGCGCAGGAATTGAGGAGATTCACATGATCCACAAGAACTGGCAGGAACTCATCAAGCCGACCCAACTCGAAGTGAAGCCAGGAAACGACCCGCTCCGGCAGGCGACCGTGATCGCGGAGCCCCTGGAGCGTGGCTTTGGCCTGACATTGGGGAACGCGCTTCGCCGCGTCCTGATGTCCTCGCTTCAGGGCGCCGCCATCACCAGCGTTCAGATCGACAACGTACTCCACGAGTTTTCCTCCGTGGCAGGGGTGCGCGAAGACGTGACCGACATCGTCCTCAACCTGAAGGGCGTTGCCATCAGCATGGAGGTGGAGGGGCCGAGGCGCCTGTCAATCAGCGCCAAGGGACCCCAGATCGTGACCGCCGGGGATATCTCCGAGATCGCCGGCATCGACATCCTCAACAAGGATCACGTGCTTTGCCACCTCGACGAAGGCGCAAGCCTCTACATGGAACTGACCGTGGAGACGGGAAAGGGCTACGTGGCGGCCGACAAGAACCGCCCCGAGGACGCGCCGATCGGCATGATGCCGGTCGACGCGATCTATTCGCCTGTTCGACGGGTCAGCTATGACGTCCAGCCGACACGGGAAGGCCAGGTGCTCGACTATGACAAGCTGACTCTCAAGCTCGAGACCGACGGTTCGGTGACTCCCGAGGATGCCGTGGCATTGGCGGCAAGGATTCTGCAGGACCAGCTCTCGACGTTCATCAACTTCGACGAGCCGGAATCGGCCCAGCGTGCCGACGAGGACGACGGTCTCGAGTTCAATCCGCTCCTGCTGAAGAAGGTCGACGAACTGGAGCTCAGCGTTCGGTCCGCGAACTGCCTGAAGAACGACAACATCGTCTACATTGGCGACCTGATCCAGAAGACCGAGGCCGAGATGCTCAGGACGCCGAACTTCGGACGGAAGTCGCTCAACGAGATCAAGGAGGTGCTGTCCGGCATGGGCCTGCATCTCGGCATGGACATCGAGGAATGGCCACCCGAGAACATCGAGGATCTCGCCAAGAAGTTCGAGGACCAGTTCTGAGGAGCACAACGTCCGGGAGGCCGGAACGGCATGGGCGGAAGCCCCAAGGTGAGCGGGAGACGCGCATCCCCCGCCGGACAAAGCACAAAAAGGGAATCGGAAAATGCGTCACGCCAAAGGCAATCGTCGCCTGAACCGCACTCGTGAACACCGCAAGGCGCTCTTCGCCAACATGGCCGGATCGCTGATCGAGCACGAACAGATCAAGACCACGCTGCCCAAGGCAAAGGAGCTCCGGCGCGTGATGGACAGGTTGATCACGCTCGGAAAGCGCGGAGACCTGCATGCCCGTCGCCAGGCAGCGGCCCGGCTGAAGCAGGACATGCACGTCTCCAAGCTCTTCGAGGTTCTCGGTCCGCGCTACAAGGAACGTGCCGGCGGCTACACGCGCGTTCTCAAGGCCGGATTCCGCTACGGCGACATGGCGCCGATGGCGATCATCGAACTCGTGGACCGCGATGCCGGCGCAAAGGGTGCCGCCGACCGCAAGCGACTTGCAGACGCGGAAGAGGCGGCCGAAGAGTAGCCTGCCCGCGAACGCGGCAGCCGTCAGGCGGTCGCGGAAAGTCCCGGCCGCGTGGCTGCCCATGATGCCTGGAAGGCCCGCAAGCGCACGGTGCCGCGCCCGGATCCGGCACCCGTCGCGTCCGGATCAAGTCCACTCCGCTCTTTCCGTCCGCGCGGCCGGGGCGTAGCCTGCACAGCAAATGGCTGATCTGTTCGAGAGTCCCGGACCTGATCCTGCGCCCGCCTGGCATCCGCTTGCGGACCGCCTGCGCCCGCGCACGCTCGAGGAGGTGATTGGCCAGGACGACCTGCTCGGCCCAGACGGTCCGCTCGGGACGATGCTCGGTGCCGACACCTTGGGTTCCCTGGTTCTCTGGGGACCGCCCGGAGTTGGCAAGACCACCATTGCAAGGCTGCTGGCCGATGTCACTGACCTCGCCTTCGTGCAGGTCAGCGCGATCTTCACGGGCGTTGCGGATCTCAAGAAGGTTTTCGAAGCCGCCAAGATTCGTCGCGGCAACGGTGGCGGCACGCTGCTGTTCGTCGACGAGATTCACCGTTTCAACAAGGCGCAGCAGGACGGGTTCTTGCCGCACATGGAGGACGGGACGATCCTCCTGGTCGGAGCGACCACGGAGAACCCTTCGTTCGAGCTGAATGCGGCGCTCCTGTCCCGTGCACAGGTCATGGTGCTGAACCGTCTTGGCCCGGCGGACCTTGAACGTCTCGCACGACGCGCCGAGGAAGCGCTGGGACAGACCCTGCCGCTTGACGCAGCGGCACGCGAGGCACTCCTGGAACTGGCCGACGGAGACGGTCGCGCCCTCCTGAACCTGATCGAGCAGGTATCGGGCTGGTCCGTGGCGGACAGGCTTGACCGGAAGGAACTGGCGCGGCGGCTTGCACGACGTGCCGCGCAGTATGACAAGTCCGGCGACGCTCACTACAACCTGATTTCCGCGTTGCACAAGTCCGTGCGCGGGTCGGATCCCGACGCGGCGCTCTATTGGCTTGCCAGGATGCTCGAGGGCGGCGAAGACCCGCGGTACCTTGCGCGCCGGATCACCCGGATGAGCGTTGAGGACATCGGGCTCGCGGACCCGCAGGCGCAGTCCGTCTGCATCGATGCATGGAGCACATATGAACGCCTCGGCAGCCCGGAAGGGGAACTCGCGCTGGCTCAGGCGGTGATCTACCTTGCGCTGGCCCCCAAGTCGAACAGCGGCTACGCGGCGTTCAAGGCCGCGCAGGCGGCGGCCAGGTCCACGGGCTCCGAGCCTCCGCCCAAGCACATCCTGAACGCACCGACGCGGCTCATGAAGGATCGGGGCTACGGCAAGGGCTACGCCTACGACCACGACGCCGAAGACGGGTTCTCCGGTCAGAACTATTTCCCGGACGGCATGGAGCGCGCATCCTATTTCCAGCCGGTGGAACGCGGATTCGAGCGGGACCTCAGGCGCCGTCTCGACTATTTCACGAACCTGCGCGCCAAGCGGCTCAGTTGACAAGCGCAACGCGCCAAGACAGACCGGGGCGCATGCTGGGCACCCTACTTTCCATTGCCTGTGGCGGTGCGTTGGGAGCCGTGGCCCGTCACCTGACCGGCCTTGGTTTCCTGCGGCTTCTCGGTCCGACCACGTTTCCTCTCGGCATCATCACGGTCAACGTCCTCGGCTCCTTCCTGATCGGGTTCTTCGTCGTTCTGGCGGCACAGCGCGGACTGCCGCATCTCTCGCCCTTTTTCGCCGTGGGCTTCCTGGGGGCGTTCACAACGTTCTCGGCATTTTCCCTTGAGGCCGTCCTCCTCTATCAGCGCGGAGATGTCGTGGCATCGATCATCTACGTCACGGCTTCCGTCGTTCTTTCCATTCTCGGTCTCCTGGCCGGGCTTGCCCTTGCACGCGCGTTGCTTTCATGAAGCGGACATTCCGATCGGGGCGACGGACCCCTCCTGACGCGGGCCCTGCGAAAATTTCCCGGACGGCTGCCGTCGTGCCGTCACCATGACGGGCGTTCAGTGGATTGACGTCGCCCCGGGCGAAGGCGACCAGCGACTTGACCGATGGTTCAGGCGACGTTTTCCGCATGTGCCGCAAGGACGGATCGAGAAGATGTGCCGCAAGGGGGAGATCCGGCTTGACGGGCGGCGGGCAAGACCGGGCGCACGGGTGGAGGACGGCCAGACGGTACGCGTTCCGCCGCTGCCCGCGGCGGAGAGCCAGGCAAGGTTGCCCGACGATCCGGCGAGTCCGGCCGACGCGGAGATGATCCGGAAGACCGTCATCTATCGTGACGAGCACGTGATTGCGCTCAACAAGCCTTCCGGCCTTGCGGTTCAGGGCGGCTCGAAGCAGCGTCGGCACGTGGACGGGTTGGCCGAAGCGCTCAGGTTCGGGCGCGAAGACAAGCCGCGCCTCGTTCACAGGCTGGACAAGGACACGTCGGGCATCCTGCTTCTTGCGCGAACGCGTGCCGTGGCCAATGCGCTCGGCAGAACCTTTCGCGCCCGCGCCGTCAGGAAGGTCTACTGGGCTGCCGTCGCGGGTGTCCCGAATCCTCGAACAGGAGTGATTCGCTACGGTCTCGCAAAGGCACGCGGGTCTGGAAGGGCCGGTGAAGGCGAGAAGGCACGCGTCGTCCTGCCGGAAGATGTCGAACGGACGCCGGATGCAAGGCACGCGACCACGGACTACGCGGTTCTTGCCGCGCTCGGGAGCCGCGCAAGCTGGGTAGCACTCATCCCGGTCACCGGTCGCACCCATCAGTTGCGCGCCCATATGGCAGGAATCGGACATCCCGTCGTCGGCGACGGAAAATACGGTGGTTCGGGACAGGAGAACCCGGGTGACGGCTGGGGCGCTCAATTGGGCGGCGAGATCAGCCGCAAGCTGCATTTGCATGCGCGATCCCTCTTGCTCGACCATCCCGTGACGGGCAACCGTCTTGAGCTCGTTGCCCACCTGCCGCCACACATGAAGCAGACGTGGAAGATGCTGGACTGGGACGCGTCCGGCGTCCCCGCAGACCCGTTCGAGGGTGCAAGGTGTCCATGAGCGAATGGGGCCCGAAGCGATTCTGGAGCACCGTGTCCGTCGAGGCCTGCCCGGAGGGCTTCTCGGTCCGACTGGATGACCGTCCTGTCCGGACACCGGCGAAGCGCGCGCTCGTTTTGCCGACGCAGGCCATTGCCGGGCGTGTTGCAGCCGAATGGGACGCGCAGGAGGAACAGGTCGATCCCGCGACCATGCCCTGGACCCGTTCGGCAAATGCGGCCATTGACAAGGTTGCAACGCAGCGGCGCGAAGTCATGGACCATCTCGCCGGTTACGCGGGCACCGACCTGTTGAGCTACAGGGCTGCAGGGCCGGTCGAGCTTGTCCTGTGGCAGCGGGAGACGTGGGATCCATTGCTCGACTGGCTGGCATCTCGTCATGGCGTGCGCTTCGAGGTGACGCGGGGCGTGATGCCGGTCGAGCAGGATCCGGCGTGCGTCTCAAGGCTCGCGCAGGGCATGGAGTCGATGAGCAGCTTCCAGCTGACGGGATTTCAGGAACTCGTGACCCTCTCCGGATCGTTCGTGATCGCGCTTGCCGTTGCAGATGGAGCGTTCCCTGTACAGGACCTTTGGTCGGCATCCCGCCTTGACGAAAGCTGGCAGGCCGAGCAATGGGGCGAAGATGTTGAGGCGGTCGAGGAGTCGGTACGCAAGATGCGTGCGTTCCTTCACGCCGCCGAGCTTTTTCGGCTTGCCGGATGAGGCGGATTCGAGGCCTGCGACAAATTCCGAACAAGATTGTCCCGGTGCATTTTTGGGCGGCGCGGTCTTGACCTTGGGCACGGAATCCCCCCACATTCCGACTGTCAGGCGGAAAGACCGCCAAAGAGATCGTCGGGACGGGCCTCATGAGCCAGTTTCAGGATGATCGCCAACGATGGTGGAAACTCAGGAAGTGAAATCATGAAAGAGGAAATCATGCAAAAATCCGTATTCTATGGCGCGCTTGCTGCTGCGGTTGTCTTCGGTGGCGCGGCTGGTGCCGCGACCCTCGATGACGTCAAGGCACGCGGGAATCTCAACTGCGGCGTGTCTACCGGCCTTGTCGGCTTTGCTTCTCCGGATGCCAGCGGCAACTGGGAAGGGTTCGACGTGGCGGTATGCCGTGCAGTCGCTGCAGCCGTTCTGGGCGACCCCCAGGCGGTTGAGTTCATTCCGACGACCGGCAAGACGCGTTTCACGGCGCTGGCGTCCGGCGAAGTGGACATGCTGGCCCGAAACACGACCTGGACCTTCTCGCGCGACACCGATCTCAAGCTCGACTTCATCGGCGTCAACTATTACGACGGCCAGGGATTCATGGTGCCCAAGGCGCTCGGCGTGACTTCAGCCAAGGATCTTGATGGCGCGACGGTGTGCATCCAGACCGGCACCACGACCGAGCTGAATCTCGCGGACTTCTTCCGCGTGAACAACATCAGCTATGAGCCTGTGCCGATCGAGACGAACGCCGAAGCGCAGCAGCAATACCTGGCCGAAGCGTGTGACGTCTACACGACCGACGCGTCCGGCCTTGCCGCAACCCGCGCCTCCTTCGAGTCCCCGGGCGATCACGTGATCCTGCCCGAGATCATCTCGAAAGAGCCTCTCGGCCCGGTTGTCCGTCATGGCGACAACGAATGGGGCGACATCGTCCGCTGGACCCTGAACGCCCTGATCTCCGCTGAAGAGCTTGGCATTACCTCGGCGAATGTCGGCGAGCTTTCGAGCGGCCCCACCAACAACCCGGAAATCAACCGGCTTCTTGGCACCGAGGGCACCCTCGGCGACATGATTGGCCTCGATTCGGAGTGGGCCCAGCGCGCCATCATGGCGGAAGGCAACTACGGAGAGATCTTCGAGACGAACATCGGCGAAAACACTCCGGTTGGCCTCGCGCGCGGCTTGAACGCGCAATACACCGAAGGCGGCCTGATCTATTCGCCGCCGTTCCGGTAAGAAGTCACCAGGGGGCGCGGTCGAACACCGCGCCCCTTGCCTCAGCGTAGATTGGCACCCAAGACTGGCCATCGGGCAAAGCGCCGAAAGAGCGCGTCGCCCGGCGGTGCCGGATAGACAGGGGGGACAGGTTCGCCTTGGCGACGATGACGGACCCGCCGCGTGAAAGCTTCCGGCTTTCAATGCTCATCTACGACACGCGATACCGGTCGCTTACAATCCAGGTCGTCGCGTTGTTCGCGTTCATGCTCCTCGTTGCATGGATCATTTCGAATACCGTCCAGAATCTCGCCAGTCTCGGCAAGGAGGTCGAATTCGGCTTCTTCAGCGAGCCGGCGAGCTATGACATCAACCAGAGGCTCCTGGACTACACGAGCCGCGACACGCATCTCCGCGCGTCATTCGTGGGGCTCCTGAACACCCTGGTCGTTGCGGTCCTGGGCTGCATAACCGCAACGATCGTCGGTGTCCTCGTCGGCGTCGCGCGCCTTTCCAGGAACTGGCTGATCGCCCGCATCATGACCGTCTATGTCGAGATGTTCCGCAACGTGCCCGTGCTGCTCTGGATCGTGTTCGCGATGGCGATCCTGATCGAGAGCCTGCCTTCCCCGCGCGCCTTCAGGGGAGAGAACGCCACGCAGTCCCTGATCCTGAATGACAGCGTCGCGATCACGAATCGCGGCGTCTATGTGCCGGAGGCGCTGTTTTCCCGAAGCCTTGGCGACGTGCGCCTGTTCGGCGAAAGCTCGCTGCGCTTCGACGTGTCGCTTGACCTGATTGCGATCATCGCCGTTCTTGCCGCCTCGATCTTCGCCTTTCGCCGCATCCGGAACTGGGCCGAGCGTGTCCAGAACGAGACCGGAAACAGGCCCACGACCTGGTATTTCCAGGTCGCCGTGCTCGTCGTTCCGATCTTTGTCCTGCTTGCCGCGCTCGGGTTCCATCTTGGCAAGCCTGAATTGAAAGGCTTCAACTTCGCGGGCGGAACCCATCTCCGGAATTCTCTGATTGCGCTCTGGATCGCGCTTTCGCTCTACACGGCGGCGTTCATTGCCGAGATCGTGCGGGGCGGGATCCTCGCGATCTCGAAAGGCCAGACCGAGGCGGCCGGCTCGCTTGGTCTCAGGCCAAACCGAATCATGAGCCTCGTCATTCTCCCGCAGGCGCTTCGAGTGATCATACCGCCGTTGATCTCGAACTACCTGAACCTGACCAAGAACTCGTCGCTGGCCATTGCGGTCGGTTACCTGGACATCACGGGCACGCTCGGCGGGATCACGCTGAACCAGACCGGGCGGGAGCTGGAATGCCTCCTGCTTCTGATGCTCATCTACCTATGCATTTCGCTGACGATTTCCGTGTTCATGAACATTTACAACAAGAGAGTTGCGCTGGTGGAGCGATGACGTGAGCGATACATCCTTTGTCCGCACGGAAATGCTTGCCGAGCAGGATCCCCCGCCGACGTCGGTGGGAGTGATCGGATGGCTGCGCGCCAACCTGTTCCCGAACTGGTGGAACGCAGTCCTGACCGTGCTCTGTCTTGCCGCGATCTGGTATGTCCTGTCGGGCCTCCTCGGCTGGACCCTCCGGTCCGTCTGGACCGCCGGCTCCCTGAGCGAATGCCGCGAGGTCATGATCGCGACATGGGGCAGCACGCATGGTCATGCCTGCTGGGGCGTGATCAACGATCGCTGGCTGCAGCTCCTCTTCGGGTTCTATCCGCCTGAACTGTACTACCGGCCGATCCTGGCGTTGCTGCTGCTGATCGCGGCGCTCGCACCGGTTCTCTTTGCCGACAAGGTGTCGCCAAGATTCCTGTACGTTACGGCAGCGTATCCGTTCCTGATGCCCTGGCTGATGTGGGGTGGATCCATCTGGACGCCGGTCGGAGTCGCCGCGGGCTTTGCCGTGGCCTATCTCGTTGGCCGGGCCCCTCGCGGGGCGGTGCCAGGGCTCGTCCTTGGCATCCTTTCCGCCATCGTCTGGTGGATGGCCTGGTTTGGATTTCCCGTTCAGGCGGAGGTCCTCGCTGCAGGGCTGGGCGAAGGCCTTGCCGCGATTTCGCCGGACACCGCCCCGTTCTGGCTGGAGACCGTTGAATCCCGGAAGTTTGGCGGCTTCATGCTCTCCGTCATGATCGGCGTCGTCGCCATAGGCTGCTCGCTGCCTTTGGGAATCCTCCTCGCCCTCGGGCGCCAGTCGAACATGCTCATCGTCAAGGCGATCTGCGTGGGCTTCATTGAATTCATCCGTGGCGTGCCGCTGATCACGCTGCTCTTCGTGGCGTCGACGCTCCTCAACATCTTCCTGCCGCCAGGCACGAATTTCGACATCATCCTGAGGGTGATGATCATGGTCACCCTGTTTGCGGCCGCCTACATGGCCGAAGTGATCAGGGGCGGGCTTGCAGGCCTCCCGACGGGCCAGTACGAAGGCGCGGATTCGCTCGGACTGAACTACTGGCAGGCGCAGCGGCTGATCATCATGCCGCAGGCGCTCAAGATATCGATCCCCGGCATCGTTTCGACGTTCATCGGGATCTTCAAGGACACAACGCTGGTCTCGATCATCGCGCTTCTTGACCCGTTGGGCCTTTCGAACTCGATCCGTGCGGACACCGACTGGAACGGCATCTATTGGGAACTGTTCGCGTTCATTGCGCTGTTGTTCTTCATCGCCTGTTTCGGCATGTCCCGATACTCCATGTATCTTGAGCGCAAGCTCAAGACCGAAAACGACTGAAGGAGGCTGACTATGGCCGAGAGCATCCACGACACCGTGGTCGAACGCGAGATCGATCGCAGAAAGATGCGCGTCTCCGACGAGGTCGCGGTCCAGATCACGGGCATGAACAAGTGGTTCGGCATGTTTCACGTGCTGCGTGACATAGACCTGACAGTGCACAAGGGCGAACGCATCGTGATTTGCGGCCCGTCCGGGTCGGGCAAGTCCACGCTCATTCGTTGCATCAATCGCCTGGAAGAGCATCAGACCGGGCAGATCATCGTCGAGGGAACGGAGCTGACGAGCGACCTCAAGAACATCGACAAGATCCGGTCCGAGGTCGGGATGTGCTTCCAGCACTTCAACCTGTTCCCGCATCTCACGATCTTGGAGAACTGCACCTTGGCTCCGATCTGGGTGCGCAAGATTCCGAAGCGGGAGGCCGAGGAAACGGCGATGCACTTTCTCGAGAAGGTCAAGATCCCCGAACAGGCCGAAAAGTACCCGGGCCAGCTTTCCGGCGGCCAGCAGCAGCGGGTCGCGATCGCGCGCAGCCTCTGCATGCGGCCGCGGATCATGCTTTTCGACGAGCCGACATCCGCCCTTGATCCGGAAATGATCAAGGAAGTTCTGGACACGATGATCGAGCTTGCCGAAGAGGGCATGACCATGCTCTGCGTGACTCACGAGATGGGCTTTGCCCGGCAGGTCGCGAACCGTGTCATCTTCATGGACGACGGCCAGATCGTGGAGCAGAACGAGCCGGAAGAGTTCTTCAACAACCCGAAATCGGATCGCACGAAGCTGTTCCTGAGCCAGATTCTCGGCCACTGAGGCGAGAAGCCCTCGTCGCGGTGCCTCCGCCGATCAGGGGTCGTCCGCAAGCGGCATCAGCGTTTCGTGCGGCTGTCACTTCAGTTCGCGGGGCACGACGAAGTCCAGGACCCTGCCGCTGCCCCAACGCACCAGCGCCCAGCTTTCGGCATCGAACTCGATTACCGCAGTCGCGGCCGTCGGGTAGTCATGGAACCTGTCGTGCCTGGGCGGCTGCGCGACGATTCGGTTCGCGAAGTCAGCGAATCCCGGATTGTGGCCGATCAGCATGACCCTGGGGGCAGCCTGCGCGCGCAGGACTCCCAGAATGGTGCTTGCACTCGCGTGAAAGAGTGCCGTGTTGCGTTCCAGCACCGCTGCTTCGGGCATGGCTGACGCCATGCCCTCCCATGTCTCCACGGTGCGCCTTGCACCCGAGACAACGACGACTTCCGGCACGTATCCTCGTTCGACCAGCCACCGCGCGATCAGCGGCGCCGATTTCCGGCCTCGGCGAGCCAGGCTGCGGTCGAAGTCATCCAGCGCGGGATCATCCCATGAAGATTTCGCGTGCCGCGTCAGGATCAGAGTGAGTGTCACGGATGAAACGCCTTCATGTGGTGGGCCGACTGCATCTCCATTCTGGGATAGTTGCGTCCCAATGGGCAAGAGCGGCGCACGGCGCATCCCCGGGCCATGCAGGTCTGGCCTGCGTCCGAGTCAAGATAGGCATGGCAGGCAGGAAGGTCATAGCGGTCGCTGACGAGCGCCGAGACCGGACAGGCCGCAAGGCAGGGTTTTCCCTCGCATGAATCGCAGGGACGGGGTGGCGGCGCCGGGAGGTCCAGCAACTCGGGCAGCAGGACGGCGCCTCTGTAAGACACGAGGAGGCCGGCACGGGCATGGACCAGGAGCAGGACCGGCGAGACGAACGCGTGTCCGCTCCGGAGCGCCCAGCGGGTGAATGGTCGTGTCGGCCTGCCGAAGGGAAGCAGCACCCGGCCACCTGCGTCCGTCGCGATTCGCTTGACCACGCGCGCGGACCAGCGATCCACGGGATCGGGCTTGCCGTCGCCGAATTCGGGGGATGCCGTCACGTGGGGCCAGAATCCGGGCTCCGCGGGGCCGAGGAGCACGATGGTTCCCTCCCCGATGCCGTCAGCGGGTTCCGCGTGAAGCAGCCCGAACACGTCCAGTCGTTCCGAGCGGGCCGCCTTCGTCACTTCCTTGATCATCGCGGGTTGCCGAGCGGTGTCGCTGGCCCCAACTCGACCTCGCTGCACGTGACGCGGATTGTGTGGATAGATGCCGTCATTGCGCTTGGCGGGACAGCATCTCCACCATGCGGTCCCGCATCACGAACTTTTGCGGCTTGCCCGAGATGGTCATCGGGATCTCCTCGACGATGCGGACATGCCTGGGGATCTTGTAGTGCGCGATCTGCTCCCGGCAGAATTCCCTGACCGCGTCTTCCGTGAGTGACGCGCCTGGCTTCGGAATGATCCAGGCGCACACTTCCTCGCCGTATCTCTCGTCCGGGATGCCAAACACCTGCGCCACCGAGACATCCGGATGGCGAAACAGGAACTCCTCGATCTCGCGAGGATAGACGTTTTCGCCGCCGCGGATGATCATGTCCTTCACGCGGCCGACGATCGAGCAGAAGCCCTCGTCGTCCAGGGTCGCAAGATCGCCAGTGTGCATCCAGCCGTCGACGATGCTTTCGCGAGTCTGCTCCTCGTCGCCCCAGTAGCCCTTCATGACCGCGTAGCCGCGCGTGCAGAGCTCGCCCCGCTCGCCGACGGGGACAACGTTGCCATCCGGGTCCACGATCTTCACTTCAACATGGGGGTGCACGCGGCCGACCGTGGCGCAGCGCTTGTCCAACGGGTCATCGACAAGGCTCTGGAAGGAGACGGGCGACGTCTCGGTCATGCCGTAGCAGATCGTCATCTCGCGCAGGTTCATGCGCGTCGTGATCCGTTCCATGACTTCCGTCGGACAGGGTGCACCGGCCATGATGCCGGTGCGCAGGGAGCCGAGGTCAAGGCTCTCGCTCTCGATCTCCTCCAGCATGGCGACGAACATCGTCGGCACGCCATAGACCGCCGTGCAGCGCTCCTCGGACAGGGCCTGAAGGGTTGCGCGCGGCTCGAATGCCTCGCCCGGGAAGACCATCGCCGCCCCCTTACTCACCGCGCCCATGACCCCCATCGCCATGCCGAAGCAGTGATAGAGCGGCACCGGAATGCACAGCCGGTCCGCATCCGACAGCCTGATGCGGTCGGTCACGAAACGCGCGTTGTTGACGACGTTGAGGTGAGAGAGCGTGGCTCCCTTCGGCGCACCCGTGGTGCCGGACGTGAACTGGATGTTGATGGCATCGTCCGGGCTGAGAGAAGCGTCGATGGCCTGAAGGCGCTGCCGCTGGGCCGGGCCGCCAAGACTGCGCACCTCGTCGAAGGTGAACGCGCCCGGCCCGGCATCCGCACCCGTCACGATCACGCATCCGAGTGTCGGAAGCCTTGCGGCGTCGAGCCGGCCAGGCTCGCAGGCTTCCAGTTCCGGCGCCAGTTCGAGGATCATCGAGAGATAGTCTGACGACTTGAACGACGGCGTCAGGACGAGCGCCTTGCAGCCGACCTTGTTGAGCGCGTATTCCAGCTCCCCGATCCGGTATGCCGGATTGACGTTCACCAGGATCGCCCCGATCCGGGCGGTGGCGAACTGGGTCAGGACCCATTCGTACCTGTTGGGTGACCAGATCCCGACACGGTCTCCCCTCCGCAGTCCCAGGGCAAGAAGTCCGGATGCAACGGCGTCGATCTCCCTGCCGAATTCGTGGTAGCTCAGCCGCTCGCCGCTGCCGCGGAAAACCAGGGCATCCCTTGACCCGTGGCGTGACACTGCCCTCCGAAACAGCTGCGGGATCGTGACGCGTTCCAGATCTGCGGTCGTCTCGCCCCGGACGTAGGATCGCCCGTTGAGTGGCGCTCCCGAAGCGGCGGCTGCGGAGTCGCGAGGCGGGCATGTTCCCAAGGCCTGGTTCGAAAGGCTCTCGATCGGGATCGACATCGCGTTCTCCTCGCGTGACGAGCGAGTCTTCGTTCACTTCAACGGTATTGGCAGCCGGTCTCGCGTTCAACCCACGGTTCAGCGACATTGCTTCTGCGCTTGGCAAGATGAACAGGCTGTCTGGGTGCGACACCTCCTTCGGTAGTTCCGATGGAACACATGCCGCCGGCTGGAAGGGTCGGGCCCGGCCGCGTGGAACGTGTGTGGGGGATCTGGGCGGGGCGCGGTTCTCGGTTGATGGCGGCACGATCTCGCCGAAGCCTTGAAAACAGGGCGTCCGAGGCTTTGGCTCGAGACCGGAATCCCGCCCTTTCGCGACTCCGGCTGCACGCTACGGTGTGCTTTTGCGGATTCGCCGTTGACCAATTTCGGAGGTGCTGATCTTGACGCACGAAAATCTTCACTTTCGTGAAGCCTTGGTTGCGGCCTCTTGGTGTCTGCATCAGGCCGTGGAAAGAACCGTCAATTCGTTTCCTCATGGATTGCGAGTCCGGGAACGGCTTCGCGTTCAGCCCTTTCATGACGGATGTCGACGGCGCGCCTTACGCCAGGCGGGACATCCGAGGTGCCGTGGACGCAGGACGTTGAGAATTCCAGACCGCGACTTGACCGCCATTGCGCGCAATCCTATCCCTGAAGACGCGAACGGGAGGGAGGACGGCGTCTCCCGGGCAGCATGGAGCGCAAGATGGAACTCGTCACGACAGCCCAGGTTCTGGAGGCGTATTCCAGGGGCGCCATCCCGCCTGAGGAAGCCATCCGGCGTCTTGGCGTGACAGGATTCGGCGACCTGATGCTGGTGATGGCGGACTGCGAGGTCCCCCTCCCCCGAGGGGCCGGGGAGGAAGCGGAGACGGAGCGCGAACTCCGCGAGGCGCTGCCGATTCTGCGCGCGAACCTGGTTTCCGGTCCGGAGGCCGCCGGGAAATGATCTCCGTCGTCGTGCCGGACACGGGTCCGCTCATCTCGCTCGGCCTGGTCGGACGGCTCGATCTCATCGACAGGTTCAACAGCCAGATCCTAATCACGGATGCCGTCAAGACAGAGCTTCTCGAGGGCCGTCCGTCTGTGCCGGAACGGGAGGCCCTTGCAGGGTGGATCGCGGCGGGAGGCAACCGGCTGCGCATCGTGGAGACCCCGTCGGGAAGTCTCCTGCAAAGGGCTTTCGACCTCCTGAAGTACGTCCCGGAGGACAGGCTTGATCACGAGCGCCGGAAAGTACGACGCGAGTTGAGGAACGCCGGGGAGAACTCCATCCGAGACCTGGCGGAGGAAATGCGCGGTGGACTGGTCGGTGACACGACCGGACTTGTGCTTTTCGAAGACAGGCGCGTGAGGAACATGGATTTCGGGCCGCGCGTGCGCCGCCTCTCGACATGGTCCTTCGTCCTCGCGCTCGAGGCGTTGGGCGTCATACCTTCGGCGGAAGGCCTGTTCGACGAGATCGAAAGAGCGGGACGCATGGCCAGCCGCATCGTCTTCGACCGGTGCGGGGCTGACGCCGGGGACGACTTCGCGGAAAGCTACGACATGACGGGACTTGCGACGAGGAAAAGGGATGACGGGGACGGCTCCGGCGGGCCTCGCTGAAACGCGTCTCGTGTTCACCTTACGGTTGAGCGACTTTGTCCTTGCAATCGGCAGGTCCGAAAGACGGCGCGACAAGGAAAGGCGGGCAGGGCGGAAGCCATGTCACTGCAGTTGCGGCGGGCTCCGCGTCGGCGCAGACGGACGGGACCGCTGGAATCGCTGCTATCGCGCCTTGCGAATCAAGCTGCCGGCGCCGTGCTCGGTGAACAGTTCCAGGAGGCAGGCGTTCGGCGCGCGCCCGTCAAGAATGACGACGGCGCGCACTCCGCCGGCAATGGCAGCAAGCGCGGTTTCGGTCTTGGGCACCATTCCGTCGGCGATGACGCCATCCCTCGACAACTCGCGGACTTGCTCGGGCGTGATCTCCGTCACGACTTCTCCTTCGGCATTCATCACCCCGGGCACATCGGTGAGGAGAAGCAGCCGGTCGGCGTCCAGGCTTGCCGCAATGGCGCCCGCCGCTGTGTCGCCGTTGACATTGAGCGTCTCGCCGTTCCGCCCCGCTCCAAGTGGCGCGATGACCGGAATCAACTCGGCTTCCATCAAGGTGCGCAGGATGCCTGGGTCCATTTCGGCGGGTTCACCCACGAGACCGAGATCCGGTTCGGCCTGGTCACAGATCATCAGGTTGGCGTCCTTTCCGGAGAGACCGAGCGCCCGCCCACCTTCGGCGTTGATCGCCTGGACGATGCGCTTGTTCACGAGCCCCGAAAGCACCATTTCAACGACCTCGGCAGTTGCCTGGTCCGTCACCCGCTTTCCACGCACGAACTCGGTCCTTATGCCGAGCCTGTCGAGCATTTCCGCGATCATCGGCCCGCCCCCGTGAACGATGACCGGATTGACGCCGACCTGCCGCATCAGCACGATGTCGCGCGCGAATCTGGCCATCGCGTCGGCGTCGCCCATCGCGTTGCCGCCGAACTTGATGACGACGGTCGCGCCGTCGTAGCGTTGCAGGTACGGCAACGCTTCGTTCAGGGTGCGTGCCGTGGCGATCCAATCGCGATTCATGTCTCTCGATCTCATCAGAATGCCCTCTTCGGGGCCTCAGTAAGCTCTCGCCCTGCCAGTCTCAAGCTGAACCCGAAATGACCGCGCGCAGCACCTCGACGCCCTCGCCCGTCTCCGAGGATGTCAGCACGATTTCCGGGAATGCGGCCGGGTGCGCCTGGAGTGCGTTTCGCACTTGCCGAAGCAAGTTGTCCCGATCCTTCGCCTTTGCCTTGTCGGCCTTCGTCAGCACGATCTGGAAGGAAACTGCCGAGACGTCCAGCAGGGTCAGGATTTCCTCGTCGACCGGCTTTATGCCGTGGCGCGCGTCGATCAAGACGAATGCGCGGCGAAGCGTGGCGCGTCCGGCAAGGTAGGATTTGAGCAGCCTTTGCCAGTTCTCGACCACTTCCAGTGGCGCCTTGGCAAATCCATAGCCGGGCAAGTCGACAAGGTAGTGGCTGTCCGCCAGCGTGAAGAAATTGATTTCCTGCGTCCTGCCGGGCGTGTTCGAGGTGCGGGCAAGCGCCTTCCTGCCCGTCACCGCGTTGATCAGCGTGGACTTGCCGACATTCGAACGACCCGCGAAACAGATCTCGATCCTGTCGGCGGGCGGCAGCCCGCTCATGGCGACGACTCCCTTCAGGAAATCCGTGCCCTTGGCAAAGAGCGCACGGCCAGCCTTCACGTCCGAAGCGCTTGCCGCAGCAAGCGGAAACGGAAGAGACATCATGTCACGACCTCGACCGCGTCGCTCGTAGCGATTTCGCCTCCATGGATCACTTCGGCGTAGACTCCGAATTCCTGATGGCCAAGCGCCCGAAGCGCCCCGAGCGTGTCCACGTCGCGGCGTCCAGTGTCAGGGTTGGCCATGGTCGCCTTGCATCGCGTGATCTCGCAATGCACATGCAACACGACTTCGCCGACCCTAATCTTCTTGCCGACCCAGCCCTTCTCTTCCCAGGGTGCCAGGCCCGCGATCCAGAGGTTTCCGCGCCAGCGGTTGATTGACAGGTTCCGCCCCACCCTTTGCGACAAGTCATGGTTCGACGCCAACGAGTTGACCGAAATCCAAGGGTCCGGAGCATCCGTGAGATTCGCGTTCACGGGGCGATGGAGTCCTGTCGGTTTGGGCAGGTCTTCAGGCCAGATTCGCGATAGCCACTCGAGCAGGAAAGAAATGTCAGTTGTCGAGTCGGGACAGATCGAGATCTCGCCCGCCTCGGGATGGGAGAGCGTCAGGCGGTTCAGCGATTCATCCCAGCTGCAGGTGGCGGCCATCAGTTTCGGCTCGGTTACGCCACGCAGGAAGTTCGCCTTTGGAGCCCAGCCTTGCTCCAGCCTCGAACGTGCGTGAGCCACTGCCCATACCCGGTCCATCGGGAGCCACTGGCCATGCGTCAGGACGGTGCGGCTCAGTTCTTCTCGTCCGATCGCCTTAAGTGGATGGCGGATAATGCGGTCAAGCGTTGCGTTCATCGCTTCTTGCGGGACTTCTTCCTTCCGGAGCGTTTTCGGGCCGGCTTTTGCGAAGGCTTGGCCGGCGGTTGATCCTCCGGATCGTCCGCTTTCAATTCCGCTTTCGATGCATCGTCATTCTTGGCCTTGGCAGGCTCGTCGGGCTTTGTCGTTCCGCGGATGTTGCCCCAGATGTCGGGCCTGTATCCGTGCCCGCGCATGATGATATACTGCTGGGCAAAGGTGATCACGTTGTTGGCGATCCAGTAGATCACAAGCCCGCTCGCGAAGCTGCCCAGCATGAACATGAAGATCCACGGCATCCACGCGAAGATCATCTGCTGGGTCGGATCCGTCGGGGCCGGATTCAGCTTCTGCTGCATCCACATGGAGACACCGAGAATGATCGGCAGGATGCCGATGAAAATCAGGCTGAGAATGGTTTCGGGTCCAGGTGCCGGGAACGGGAGGATGCCGAACAGGTTCATTATGGATGTCGGATCTGGGGCGGACAGATCCTGGAACGGCCCGAACCACGGGGCATGGCGAAGCTCTATCGTGACAAAGATCACCTTGTAGAGCGAGAAGAAGATCGGAATCTGCAGAAGGATGGGCAGGCATCCGGCGGCGGGATTGACCTTTTCCTTCTTGTAGAGCGCCATCATTTCCTGCTGGAGTTTCTGGCGGTCGTCGCCGGCGCGTTCCTTCAGGATTTGCATCTCGGGCTGGAGTTCCTTCATTCGGGCCATCGAGACGTATGACTTTCGCGCCAACGGGAAGAGCAGCGCCTTGATCAGCAGGGTCAGGCAGATGATTGCCCATCCCGTGTTGCCGATCACGGCATTGAGCTCGTGCAGGGCGAAGAAGATGGGCTTGGTCAGGAAATAGAACCAGCCCCAGTCGATGGAATCGATGAAGCCCTCGACCTGCGCGTCGCCGCCGAAGCCCATGAAATATGCAATCGAGTCATTGAAGCCCTCGACTCTGCGACCGGCTTCGTAATCGCGAATCGTGTCCCATTCCTTCGCGCCGGCAAAAAGGCGGGTCGTTGCGCTCGCGGAGCCGTCCGGCGCGACCGTCACCGTCGGCATTCGGGCTGCGGTACGATAGACGTCCGCGTCGGGCCGGTATTGAACGACGCTGGTAAAGGGCATCCCCTGCTCAGGGATCAGCGCTGTCATCCAGTAATGATCCGTGAAGCCCACCCAGCCGCTGGATTCGACCTGGACAACGTCTGCGCTCGGCCCCCAACGGTCATCGTAGGACAGGTCCGGCATGTCGGAGTAGTCGATTTCGTCAAGCTGGCCGTCGTTTCGCCGGATCGCTCCCTCGTGGAGGATGAAGAAGCCGGAAAGGTCCTGAGGTTCACCGTGGCGTTCCACGAGGCCGTATGGGGCAAGGCGGACCGGTTGACTGGTGGGGTTCTCAACTGTCTGGGTTACGGTGAACAGAAAGCGGTCATCAATCTCGATCTGGCGCCGAAAGACCAGGCCTGACGGGCTGTCCCAGCGGAGCGTCAGGGGCGCTCCTGGCGCAAGCGTCGTCCCGTTGTCCAGTTTCCATATCGTGTCGGTTGCAGGCACGTCGTCGGGTCCAAGCTCACCGCCCGGGACCCAGCCGAACACAGCGTAGTAGGGATGCTCCGTGCCGACGGGAGCAAACAGGATGACCTCCTCGGCCGAGGGATCCTGGGTGACGTGATAATGGTGGAGCGAAAGCTGGTCGATGCGGCCGCCCGCCAGCGAGATGGAGCCCTGGACATTTGGAGTCTCGATTGGAACGCGGCCGGCTTCGGGTGACTCGTTCGCGGAATCCTGCGGTGCCGCGGCAGTGGCCTCAGTGCCGGATTCGGCGGAGGGGATCGTTGCCTGGCCGTCCTCGGTGGCTGTGGCGGAGGCGTCCGTCGGCTGCGATCCTGGGGCCTCGACCGGTTCCGGCGCGAAATAGATCATCCACACGACCAGCACAAGGGAACTCAGCACCATCGCGAGTATCAAGTTCTTGTTGTGATCGTCCATGGCCCTGCCGGAGTTTCCCAAACCGCGCCCGTGGTTCAATAGTCCGGCGACCAAAAGGTCAAGGCATTTTGGTGTCGGGCCCGGCTGACGCCGCCTGCAGGGAAGCCGGCAATCCGTTTGGGTCTCCGCCGGAACACGGCATCAATTTGGCCGACCGCCCGGGCGCGAGAAGGTTTCCCTTCAAGCTGCCGCTGGCCGTCGTCTTGGATCCCAGGGCTGGAGCGGCCCTGAGCCAGGCGCGTGTTCACGCCTTGTCTCCGGGCGACGAACGGCCTGGTCGCCGACGGAACGTCTTGACCCTTGGCCCGCCCGAGTGATCGACGCCACACTGATTGGCCTTGGCAGCCCGGTCGAATGCGGGAATTTCCTGTTGTCCCCATGTCACGGGATCAGCTTGAAACGCTCAGGTCGTGCGCCCCCCGAATCGCGCGGGCGGCAGCAGAAACGCCCGCTGGCGACGCCGAGCCGGAGCAGGCGCATTTCAACGGATTGCTTCACGGAGACGGGCGTGCCGAGATTCCACGGCGATCGACGCCACTCCTGTCCTTGGGTTTGCTGACAAGACCAGTGAAATTGAAGAGCTTGGGATCGAGAAGGTGCGAAGGACGCGCGTTCATCAACGCGCGGAACATGACCTGCCGCCGGCCGGGCGCGTTTCTTTCCCACTCATCCAGAATCGCCTTGACCTGCTGGCGCTGCAGCCCGTCCTGGCTGCCGCACAGGTCGCAGGGAATGATGGGATAGTTCATCGCTGCGGCAAAGCGTGCGCAGTCGGATTCCGCCACATGGGCAAGCGGGCGACAGACAAGCAGGTCGCCTTCCTCGTTCAGGAGTTTCGGCGGCATCGTCGCCAGCCGGCCACCATGGAAGAGGTTCATGAAGAAGGTCTCGAGAATGTCATCCCTGTGGTGGCCGAGCACGATTGCCGAGCACCCCTCTTCGCGGGCAATGCGATAGAGATGTCCGCGCCTCAGCCGGGAGCAGAGGGCACAGTAGGTCTTGTCGGCCGGGACTTTCTCGGTGACGATGGAATAGGTGTCCTGGAACTCGATCCTGTGGGGGACCTGCATGCGGTCGAGGAATTTCGGCAGAACGGTTGACGGGAAGCCTGGTTGTCCTTGATCCAGGTTGCAGGCAAGCATGTCCGCTGGAAGGAGGCCGCGCCACTTGAGTTCATGCAGCGCAGCGAGAAGGGTGTAGCTGTCCTTGCCGCCCGAGAGGCAGACCAGCCAGCGAGCGCCGCGTTCGATCATGCCATATTGCTCGATTGCCATGCGCACATTGCGGACGATGCGCTTTCGGAGCTTCCGGAACTCGGTCGTCGAAGGCGCGCCGTGAAAGAGCGGATGGATGTCGTCAGCCTCGTCAAGCATGGTGCGGCAATAGTGAATTCAGGATTGCAGGACAAGAGACGGCGCAGGCCAATTACCTCACGGACCGCAGCCGAAACGGGATACGCCAGCGTGGCTGCACAAGTCTTGCACCCAGGAAATTCTCGACCGCCTTGACGTCGAGCACGAACTCGGCCGCGCGGCTCTCGTGCTCGTGCAGCATGTAGGTCGGGAGATCCCGCCACTCGAAGTCGGGATGTCCGAAACTGTTGGTCCCGACCCGGATCCAGACCTTGCCTCCCTCGGCAAACCAGCCCTCGCTGTCAGTCGCCGGTCGGGAAGCCTGGCGTCGCGCCGGATCGAGGAGGCTGCGCAATTGCTCGCGCAGGGCATCGTACCGCGTGGACGCATACTCCTGCCAGGTGACCGCGCCTGCCCATGCAGGATCATGGCCACACTCGATCAGGATGCCTGACAGGACTTCCGACGACAGCCGCAGCCAGTCGCCACCGTCCACGTCGATGCGGTCCAGCACCATGCGCAGGTAGCGACGATAGAGATGCGTGGTCGGCTCGATCGTGGCCAGCCGGTCGGCCATGGCGATGCGGCCGTCCTCGTCTTCGCTGGGAAGCGAGGCAGAACTGTAGATCAGGAGGCACCGCTTCGCGACTTCGTCCGGAAATGCGCCGACCCGGGCATTCATCGAGACTACCATGCATGGGGTCTCGCCGTGCGGAGGCAAGGTCTCGTCCTTGATGAATTCCGGTGCATGATCCCTGAAACGGCGCCAGCCCATGTCATCGAAGAAGGCGGGCATGCGCCGGTATGACGCGTCGATCTCGCGCAGCAGCAAGCCCGTCATCGGCGTCCTGACAGCATTCGGAAAGTCGTCCGCAAACATGAACTTTCCGGCGATGTCCACGAGTTGCGTCTTGCCGGAGTTGGACTTGCCATAGATGATCCCGACTCTGGGATAGCGGATGACGTCCCGGTCCTCGAGTGCAGCCTGGCGACGCAGCGTGCATATGAGCGGCGAAAAGAACATCCAGCACAGAAAGACGAAATAGTCCTTCTGCAATTTCCCGACGTCGCCGCGAAAGGCCTCGCCATAGGTTTCCCAGAAGGTCGCCAGCGCTTCGGCGTCCCGGCTCACCTGCCCGTCCTCGCTGTCGAGAGGCCAGTCGGCGCCGCAGACCGTGGCTTGCCGCCTGTCCAGGTCAAGGGAGAAGGTCGGGTGGATGGCAGCCTGACCCCTGGTCTGGCGCCGGATCATCCCGGAGAACCGCTTGCGTATCGAGTCGTCCAGCCTGACCCTCATCCTGTCGGTCTTCGGCTTTTCCTTGCGCAGTGCCGGCAGAACCAGGTCGTAAATCCTTTCCAGCCGACGCCCGCGCTCAACCGACTCCTCCGCCTCGACCGGTTTCGCGATCTGAATCACCTGCAACCCGCGGTCAGGTGCCAGCACCGGCGCCTCGACCGGTGACATGCCCTCCGCCGGGTCGCGCCGGTCTTCGGCGAGTTTCGCGAGCGGGAGCTCGGCGGATGCATGATCCCGGACGCGTCGATACTGGTCTTCGAAGTGGTCCCAAGCCAGATCGTCATTGAACCGCATGAGCACCTCGTGCTGGTCGCCGAGCAACGCCGACGTCGAGAAGTTGGCTGAGCCGGTCAGCACGGAGCGGCCTCCGTCCGGCCCGTCTGAGAGCAGGAAAATCTTTGCATGCGAAACATGTCCCTCGACCACCCATACCCGCAATCTGCCGCTCCGAATGCGCTCGTGCAGCCCTTCCCTGCGCGACACGGAAATGCCCTGGAGCGCCTTGCGAACGTCCTCCATCGCGACCGTCTGCAGCGCGATGAGCGCGGCCATGTCATTCACGGTTCGCGAATGGCCCATCACCACTTCGACGCTTGCCTCTTCGAACTGCTCGAGCAGCGAGGCGAGCATTGGAACGCTTGCCGAGTAGGTGAGGATCCGAATGCACCGGTACCGAGCGAACTCGTCGAGATCGAAGTGGCGTACTGCCAGCGCCTGGGCATCGAGCACCGTTGTCGGCGCCCACACGGCGTCCGACCCGAACAGTTCGGGAGCGTGAATGTCGCCGGTGTCTCGCATGCTCGCGCGCTTCGACATCTGGTTCGTCCTCGATTGGCCTGTGCACTCGGAGGGCGCTTCAGCCGTCAATGAGCATCCGTTCGAGCCCGTCCCAAGATGTTCGGACTCCCGGGCGCGAACGTGGATCGATGAGGCCCAGTTCCTCAAGCATGCAGTCTCCTTGCCCGTAGTTGCAAGGTGCGCATGTCACCACGACATTCTCGATGTCCGTTCGCCCACCCCTGCTGTGTGGGACAACGTGATCGAATTGCATCCACATCAACTGGAACGCGGCATGCTGTTCGGCGTTCCTGTTGCTGGGGCCCCAAATCCTGAGGCTGGGATAAGCGGCCTGCAACGCCTTCGGCACGGCGCTTCGGATCAACGGCACGCCGCAATAAACGCAGTGGCGACCCCATCGGACCACGATTGCGTTCTTGTCAGAGCGGTTCGGCATCCGTTTCCTGTCAAGGTCCTCCTCGGCCGGTTCGGGCAGGTCGGGGACGGAACGCCACCGAATGTACGTCGGCTGGTCAGGATTTGCCGTCTTCGGCCCCCAAAGGGTTTCCGTGAACGCCCTGATGTCCTCCCGGTCAGTCTGCAGGATCAGGCGAGCGGCCTCATCGCGGTTGCCGACGAGGTGATGTGCAACGGCGCGGTCAAGCAGCATCGCTGCCTCGAATGTTTCGGACATGGGATTGCGCAAGCAAGCCCTTGGCGCCCAGAACGAGCCATCGGCTTCTTCTTGCTGCATTGGCGCGACCTTCATGCTGAACCGGCACTGCGGCTTATGCCGTGTCTCTTCGAGGCGTCAAGGTCCGCGCCTGCCCGCTGCCGTGCTGGTACATGCGGTAGAGCTGACACTTTGCACGTCGTCCGGTTTCGGCCGTTTCGATGCACGAATTCTGGCTTTGCGGAATTATCGGTCGGGCACGTCGTCGACCCCGGATCCGCCCCATGGATGACAGCGAAGAATGCGCCTGAGCGCCATCCAGCCGCCCATGACGCCACCGTGTCTCTCCAGCGCCTCCAGTGCATATGCCGAACATGTGGGCTGAAACCGGCAATGATGCCCGATCCACGGGCTGAGAGTCAGCCTGTATGCCCGGACGAGCAGGGCCAGGATCCAGGCAAGCGGACTCACTTGTGAATCTCCGCCAGGGCATGCTTGAGGTCTTCGAGCATTGTCGCGAAGTCGCGGGTGATCGTCTCATGGCGGCGCCCGATCAGAACGTAGTCAAAGCCGTTCCGGCCGTGCTCGGGCAGTGCCAGGCGCGCCACTTCACGAAGCCGTCTCTTGGCACGGTTTCGGGTTGCGGCATTTCCCACTTTCTTGGAGCAGGTGATGCCAACGCGCATGCCCTCCGGTTCCTCCCCGCCGCGGTTCCGGATCTGGAGAGTGAATCCGGGTGTGCTGCGACGCATGCCGGCCGCGGCCTTGAGGTAGTCTGCGCGCTTCTTGAGCGCGATGAGTCCGTTGGTCTGCATGGTGGTCGGGAAGGTATATCCGAATGGTCAATATCGGAAGACCGCTTCACGACCGATCGTCTGCTCAAGGACTGAAACCGTGCCAGGACGGTTTCGCAAGATACCTCGTATGCGAGGTCTCAATCAGGCACTCAGCTTCTTTCGGCCGCGCAGACGACGGGCATTCAGGATTCTCCGGCCAGCCTTGGTTGCCATGCGCGCACGGAATCCGTGGCGCCGCTTGCGGACCGTGTTAGACGGCTGGAAAGTGCGCTTGGGCATCTGACCTCTCCAATTCGGCCGCGGAATCGGGCCTGACTGTTCCAAAGCCCGGGCAATAGGCAGATCACTTCGCCATGTCAACGTCCTGATGATGATTCCATCGTGGAACTTGGCAATGGAAACTCAGGCCGCAGGCTGGTTGCAGGAGCGCCCTTTCCGCTCCGTCTCGATGCACCTGACGCGCGCCTCCAGCAGTGCCTTCCGGTCCCGCTTCGACGGCACCGTGTTCTGATGTTCGTGCAGAACCCGTTCGGCCTCCCGTTCCGCGGACGCGCCGAGGAATGTCGTTAGCCTCACGTCCGTCAGCTCGGCCGCGCGTGACATGTGTTCCTTGTCGCCCGGCCTCACCCGCATTTCCAGGTTGTCGATGGCCTTCTCGTCCGAGGGCGCTTCGGCATCGCTGAAGTTCAACATGGCGATTTCCTCCAGTTTGTCCCGACAATGCAGGCTCAACTCCGATGTCGTTCAATCTTGAGCTTCGCCGGAAAGGAATGACGGCCTTGACAACAACTGTTTCATTGCGAATGCGGCATGGAAATTCGCCCAGAGTGATGATTAAAGGGACTGACATGAGCGACGCGACATCTCCGTTCGGCAGGCTCGCGAGGCGCCTGCCGCTTCTGATCATTCTGGTGGTTGCTGCAATTGGCGCATTCACATTGCGGGATCACCTCGGTTTTCAGGCACTGGCGGACAATCGCGAGATGCTGATCGCGTTCCGGGACGCGAACTACCTGCTCACGGTGCTCGTGTTCATTGCCGCCTACGTGGTGATCGTCGCGTTCTCGCTTCCTGGTGCCACCATCGCGACCCTGACAGGCGGGTTCCTGTTCTCCACGTTTCCGGGCGCGCTCTTCAACGTCACGGCGGCCACGATCGGCGCGACGGCGATTTTCCTGGCAGCCCGCATGGGGTTTGGCGAAAGGCTGGAACGCAAGCTGGACGCCTCCGAGGGCGCGATCAAGGCGATCAAGGACGGGATCGACAGCAACCAGTGGTCAATGCTCTTCCTGATCCGTCTCGTTCCGGCAGTGCCGTTCTTCGTCGCGAACCTGCTGCCCTCGTTTCTTGGAGTCCCGCTCAGCCGGTTCGTGATCTCGACCTTTGTCGGAATCATCCCGGGGGCCGTGGTCTATACGTCGGTTGGCGCCGGGCTGGGCGAGGTCTTTGCCCGCGGCGAAACCCCGAATCTCGGCATCATTTTCGAGCCGCAGATCCTTCTGCCGATTCTGGGCCTCTGTGCGCTTGCGGCGCTCCCGATCGTGATCAAGGCGATACGTGGAAAGGCGTTCTGAGATGGAGCGGATCAAGACGGACATACTTGTCATTGGTGCCGGTTCCGGCGGGCTTTCGGTGGCTGCCGGAGCAAGCCAGATGGGCGCAAGGGTCGTTCTTCTCGAAGGTCACAAGATGGGAGGCGACTGCCTGAATTTCGGATGCGTGCCGTCCAAAGCCCTCATCGCCGCAGCCAAGCAGGCAAGTTCCATGGCAGCGGGAGCACCGTTTGGCGTGACGCCCGTCACGCCGGACGTGAACTATGCCGCGGCAAAGGATCACGTGCACAGGGTCATCGAAACGATTGCCCCGGTCGACAGCCAGGAACGGTTCGAGGGATTTGGCGTCCACGTGATCCGGGAATACGGGCGGTTCGTTTCCCCGAACGAAGTTCAGGCCGGCGATCACGTGATCACGGCCCGTCGCATCGTGATCGCGACAGGCTCGTCGCCGTTCGTTCCGCCGATCCCCGGCGTGGACGAGGTCACGCATTACACGAACGAGAACATCTTTGACCTTCGCGATCGCCCTGAACACCTGCTGGTCATCGGAGGCGGACCGATCGGGGTGGAGATGGCGCAGGCGCATGTGCGTCTGGGCTCGAAAGTGACCGTGATCGAGGGCTTGAAGGCGCTGGGCCGTGACGATCCCGAGGCGGCAAAAGTCGTTCTGGACAAGATGCGCGCCGAAGGCATCGAGATTGTCGAAGATGCCTTGGCAGAAGAAGTCGGCGAGAACGGAGGCCAGATCACGGTCAAGACTTCGCAAGGGCCTTTCACAGGCTCTCACCTGCTCATGGCCGTTGGCCGCACGGTGAACATCGAGAAACTCGATCTTGACAAGGGCAACGTCGCGCATGACCGGGCGGTCAAGGTCAACGCGAGCCTTCGGTCGATTTCGAACCGCAGGGTTTACGCCATTGGCGATGCGGCGGGCGGTCTCCAATTCACGCATGTTGCAGGATATCATGCGGGCGTCATCATTCGCTCCATGCTCTTTGGCCTGCCGTCCAAGGCGAAGACGTCCCATATCCCCTGGGTAACCTACACCGACCCGGAACTCGCGCAGGTAGGACCGACCGAGGCAGAGGCCCGAAAGATCCATGGTTCTGCTCTTGCGGTGGCTCGATTCGACTATCACGAAAACGATCGCGCAATCGCTTCGCGAAAGACCTCCGGATTCGTCAAGGTCATGGTGGTCAAGGGCAGGCCGGTCGGTGCAACCATTGTGGGCGAGGCTGCCGGTGAACTTGTCGGCGTATGGGCGCTCGCAATCGCCAATGGGCTCAAGATGAGTGGCGTGGCGGCGATGGTTGCGCCCTATCCGACGTTGGGCGAGGTCAGCAAGCGGGCCGCCGGAGCCTATTTTTCTCCAAGGCTCTTTGAGAGCGAGACCGTCAAGCGAGTCGTCGGGATTGTTCAGCGTGTTGTCCCGTAGCGCTGGACGATGGCCATGTTCCTGCACACACTGTCCGGCAGATTCCTTGTCCTGACGGTCCTGTTCGTGATGCTGGCCGAAGTGCTGATCTTCGTGCCGTCTGTTGCGCGCTTCCGTCTGGACTACATGACGGATCGTTTGGAGCGGGCACAAATCGCCTCGCTTGCCCGACTTGCGGCAGACGCCATTGAGATCGAACTCGAACGCGAGCTCCTGGAAAATGCAGGTGTCTTCAATGTCGTGCTGCGCCGCGACGAAGTGCGTGAACTGGTATTGACATCGGACATGCCCAGCCCGGTGGCTGCGAAATTTGACATCCGCCAGCCTGCGGCGGGCGCGCTGATCCGCGATGCATTGGCGAGGTTGCTGAAACCCGGACCAGAGGTCGTGCGCGTCATCGGGCATCCGGTGCAGGACGCGGGGCTCCTGATCGAGGTCACCATGCCGACCAGGCCGCTCCGGGAAGCGATGCTGGACTACGGCTTGCGGATCCTGGTTCTCTCGGCGGTCATCTCGGCCATGACGGCGACACTCCTGTTCTTCGCGGTGCGTCAGTTGATGGTGAAGCCCATGAGGGGCGTGGTTTCTGCAATGCAGTCCTATGCCGAAGCGCCGGAAGACGCACGGCGCATCATTGAACCGTCCTCCCGCACGGGCGAAATTGGCGAAGCCGAGGCGGCGCTGAAGTCAATGCAGACCGAACTGACCTCCATGCTGCGGCACAGGGAGCGCCTGGCCTCGCTTGGAAGCGCGGTCGCCAAGGTGAGCCATGATCTGAGAAACATCCTGACTTCGGCGCAGCTCTTCGCGGACCGGATAGAGGCTTCCGACGATCCGGTCGTTGCCCGGATGCTGCCCAAGCTGATGAACTCGATCAGCCGCGCCGTGCATCTTTGTGAACGCACATTGGCCTTTGGCAAGGCTGAAGAGCCTTCACCGGCCCTTATGC